>CAWDPL010000068.1:0-14845 GCA_963804105.1 uncultured Alphaproteobacteria bacterium | reverse complement strand
GATTTGGACTTTCGGGTGAATTGCGGACCAGCTGGGTGAATTCCACGCCGTCCACCGGTTCATGGGAAATCGACGATGGCGATGTCGGGCGTCCAGTCGCGCAGGCAGGCGAACGCCTTGCCCCGTCAGCGCATTCCTCGATCTTCTGTGATGCCGATGCCGTCGAGGATCGATACCACGATGGCGCGCAGATGCAGCGTTGTCGTCCGCCACCAGGAGTTTCAAAGCTGAGAGCTGGCCGCTCATGTTCAGCCTTCGTTGCCCTGGAAATTGATGGTGATCGAACCGAAGGCTGCATCCGAAACCCTGACAAAAGTGTTATTGGCGCGGGCTGACTAGCATCGCCGAGCCTAGCCGGACAAGGGTGTTGATCTGAATTTGCGACGTATTCGCAAATACGTTTAATCCGCGGGCAATCGTCATTAGCCGACTGTTCAAGCATCCTTCCCCATACTTACGCCGGTTTAGGCCGGCATTGGCGCGTGAGCGCCGATCATCAGCAGCGGGTCCATGTAACGACCGCGCCACTTCATGCGCCAGCACAGGTGCGGCCCTGTGGCGCGGCCTTCCCTGCCGACCTCGCCGATCTTTTCGCCTTGTCCACCATTTGGCCTTGGCCGACCCCGACCTTCGACAGGTGCAGATAGGCGCTGATCAGGCCCTGGCCATGGTCGAGCAGGATCAGCCCGCCCTCGTAATGCATCCTGTCTCGGCGAAACACACCAGCGCCCGGCACGGCGCGTGGACCGGCGTTCCGATGGGCGCAGCCAGGTCCGAGCCATAGTGCGGCCGCTCGGGGACGCCGTTCAGGATGCGCTGGCCGCCGAATCTGGCCGACCGACGCGCGCCGTCCACCGGCATGATAAAGCCGGTGCGGAAATAGTCCGCGTCGATATTGCTGGCGAATCCTGCGGCCTTGCGTTGGCCTCCTCGGCATGCGGGCAACAGGGCGGGATCGGACGGGGTGACCTGGTCCTGCGGCAGGCCGTCGATGCGCTGGACGTCGTAGTCCAACGGGGCCACGGCGATCAGATGCTCGGCCGAGGCGTCGTCCAGAACCACGGTCAGCTTGGCGTCGCGGGTTCATCGCGGTCGAAGCCGATCACGAACAGGCCGGCGGCGGACGCCTGCCCGACCGGCTTGTCATTGACCGAGGATGGCGGCGCGAGGCGCGGTGCGGCCGATGGCGTACCGCTTGTTCATAGCGGCCGGACACTGCAGGCGGACCGCGCCATGGCGCGAGTGGGCAGGACGGCGGCTGCGGCGGCCGCGCCGCCCGCCAGGACGAAGCGGCGGTGAGGACTTCAGGCTTTGGGATTCAGCTCGCCACCGCTGCAAGGCCTCCTTGGGGCCGGCGTAGGCCTCCTGCAGCACCGGGTTCCAATAGCGCAGCGCTTCCAGCGGGATTGCTACGCCGGACACGGCGCAGATGCACGTAACGGCCGGGCTTCATGATGGCGTATTCGCCGTCGCCGTAGTGCAGCTTGGCCTCTTCGGACCGGGGGCCCGGCATGGAGCGGTCATGTGCATTCGAGGCGATTGTATGCGCAATCGTGTCAAAACAAATCGCCCTGACCGCCTGAGGGCGGCTTTGCCGCAGACGCGCGCGCGCCGGCGTCTTGGCGGCGCGCCTTCGATCACAGCCCCGCGACGGGCGTCGGCGAACTGCAGGGCGACCGTCTCGCCGGCCCTCAGTTCGCCGCCCCGGCGCACGATGGCGCCGTCCGGCCGACGCACCAGGGCGAAACCCAGGGCCAGGGGGCGATTGGGGTCAAGCGACAGGCGCAGCTTGTCCAGCTGGATCAGGCGGTCCTGAGCGCCCTTCAGGCTGCGTCCAGCGCGCTCGTCAGCCTTTGACCGAGCACGGGCAGGCGGGCGTTCTCGGCCGCGCGCTCGAGGACCGCGCCGCGCCGCCAGGATAAAACGGCGCGACAACTCGTCCAGACGCTGGGCCTTGAGCAGGCGGGGCCGCTCCAACAGGGCGGCGCGAACCGCGCGGCGGTGCGGGTAAAGGCCTGGGCGTGGACCTCGGTGTTGCGCGACAAGGCGGCGGCCAGGCGGCCGGCGACGATGTCGAACCGCTGGGACGCCAGGGCCAGCACGTCGGCGGGACGGGCAGGCCGCGCGCGGTTGCGTTCAGCCGACTGCGGCGCTCCTCGATCATCCGGCCGCCGCATTGGAGCAGGCGGCGCTGCTGGTCGGCCAGGGCGGCCTTCAGCTCGGCCAGCACAGGCGTGGCCATTTCCGCCGCCGCCGTGGGGGTGGGCGCGCGTCGATCGGAGACGAAGTCGATCAAGGTGGTGTCGGTCTCGTGGCCCACCGCCGAGATCAGCGGGATGTCGCCGGCGACCACCGCGCGCGCCAAGGCCTCGTCGTTGAAGGGCCAAAGGTCCTCCACCGAACCGCCGCCGCGGGCCACGATCAGCACGTCCGGCCGAGGGACAGGTCCGCCCGGCGTCAGGGCGTTGAAGCCTTCGATCGCCTTGACCACCTGTACGGCCGCCGCCTCGCCCTGCACCACCACCGGCCAGACGATCACCTGGCAGGGCCAGCGGTCGCGGATGCGGTGCAGGATGTCGCGGATCACCGCGCCGGTGGGGCTGGTGATCACGCCGATCACCGTCGGCATGGCGGGCAGGGGCTTCTTGCGCGCCGGGTCGAACAGGCCCTCCTCGGCCAGTCGCGCCTTCAGCCGCTCGAGCTGGGCCAGCAGGGCGCCCACGCCGGCCGGCTCCATGCGTCTCCACGACGATCTGGTATTTGGACGACGCCGGATAGGTGGTGATCCGCCCGGTGACGATCACCTCAAGCCCCTGTTCGGGGCGGCATTGCAGACCACGCACCTGGCCTTTCCACACCACCCCGTCGATGGCCGCCTTGTCGTCCTTCAGGGTCAGATAGACGTGGCCGGAGGCGTGATGGGTGACCTTGCTCAGCTCCCCGCGCAGCCGCACGAACCCGTAGGCGCTTTCCAGGGTGCGCTTGAGGGCGAAGGCCAGTTCGGAGACGGAATAGGGCTCGGCGTTGCCGCCCGGCGCGGCGGTCGGCGGACCGGCGGTGATTTCGACATCGCTCATGGCGTCAACATAGGCGTTCGCGGCGAGTTCGGGCAGGGCGCTTGACCTGGACCCGCCGGCGCGCCACAGGCGGGCCATGAATATTCTCCTCGTCGGATCAGGCGGGCGCGAGCACGCCCTGGCCTGGAAGATCGCGCAAAGCCCGCGCCTGACCCGTCTGGTGGCGGCGCCGGGTAATCCAGGCATGGAGGCCCTCTGCGAAACCCGCCCGGTCAAGGCCACGGATGTGTCCGGGCTGGTGACCTGGCCAGGAGATCGCGGCGGACCTTGTGGTGGTCGGACCGGAAAGCGCCCTGGAGCTGGGCCTGGCGGATCGGCTGGCTGACCTGGCGATTCCCTGTTTCGGACCGAGCGAACGCGCGGCCAAGCTGGAGACCTCCAAGGCCTTCTCCAAGGGCTTCGCCGAACGTCACGGCCTGCCGACGGCGGCCTTCGGCGCCTTTCACGACGCGAGCAAGGCCAAGGCGGCCCTGGACCGTTCTCGCCGCCCTATGTGATCAAGGCCGACGGACTGGCCGCGGGCAAGGGCGTCATCATCGCCCACACCCGGGCCGAGGCCGAGAAGGCCATCGACGACATGTTGTCCGGGCGTGTGTTCGGCGCGGCGGGCGGGCGGGTGGTGATCGAGGAGTTCATGGCCGGCGAAGAGGCCTCGCTGTTCGCCCTGAGCGACGGACGCACGGCGATGTTGTTCGGCGCGGCGCAGGACCACAAGCGCGCCTACGATGGCGACAAGGGCCCCAACACCGGCGGCATGGGGACCTATTCCCCGCCGCCGGTGCTGACGCCGATGCTGACCTTGCAGGCCCAGACCACCTTGATCGATCCGGCCGTCGCGGGAATGGCGGCGGAGGGACGGCCCTATCGGGGCGTGCTTTACGCCGGCCTGATGCTGACCGACGAGGGGCCCAAGCTGGTGGAGTTCAACGCCCGTTTCGGCGATCCGGAATGCCAGGTGCTGATGCTGCGCCTCAAGAGCGACCTTGTCCCCTATCTGCTGGCCTGCGCCGTCGGCGGCTTTCGGAACTGCCTGAACCGGAGTGGTTCGATGAAGCGGCCATCTGCGTGGTGATGGCGGCCAAGGGCTATCCGGAAGCGCCGGTGTTGGGCACCGACCATCAAGGGCGCGGAGGCCGATTTCGGCGAAGGCGTTGTGGTGTTCCAGGCAGGCGCCGTGCGGATCTGGATGGCGCCCTCACGGCGGCGGGCGGGCGGGTGCTTAATGTGTGCGCACGCGGCAAGACGCTCAAAGAGGCGCGCGAGCGGGCCTATGCGGCGGCGGACGCCATAGACTGGCCCGGCGGCTTCTATCGGCGCGACATCGGCTGGCGCGCATTGAGCTGATGCGGGCCACTCGACGCCGCGAGACATCTCGCCCCATAGTGCCGCCACTGACAAAACTGGGAGGATCGTCATGTTCAAGTTCGCACCCGCGGCGCTCGTTGCGTTTGCGCTCGCGGCCGGATCGGCCAAGGCCCAGGAGGTGCGCGATCTGGGTCCCGGCGTATCGCCTGCACCCGCGACCTCGGCTGACTTCAAGGGTTGCTCGGCAATTGGGCCGGTCCGACGGCCGCTGCCGGCTTCACCGCCACGCCGGACAATCAGATCGTCGGCCACCTTGAATTAAGCAGCGGGACAGCCCCGCAGGCTGGAGGAGATGTGGATTTTTCGGCCGGACGGCGGCTCGGTCCTGCTCAGCCAGAAGCATTTCGGTGCGGATCTGTCTGAACATGAAGACAAGGACACCTGGTCCCATCGCAAGCTCGTGGCTATCGATCCGGGCCATATTTATCTGGAAAATCTGACCTGGGTCACGCAAAGGCGACACCCTGACTTTGCTGGTCAGGAGCGTCCCGCGCGGCGGCGGCGCCCCAGTGACCATGACGGCGAATGCACCGGGTCAAATAACACTGGGCGCTCAGGGGACGACGGCGGACAAGCAGCCTGTCCAGCGCCGCTTCGTCCTGGAATCTAGCGCGCACCGGCCAAGCGAGCACCTTGGCGCGCCATGGCGGCGACAGACGCACCCAGTCCTTTTCGGTGGTGACAAGTCCCGCGCCATGGGCCTGCGCATGCGCCTCAAGCGCCTCGAGGGTGTCTTCGCTGTAGTTCTGCATGGTCGGGAAATCCGGCGAAATCCACCAGATCGCAGCCGGCCGCCCTGAGGCTGCGCTCGACCTTCCAGGGCTTGCCCACGCCGGCGAAGGCCAATTGGGGGCCGGGCGGCGGCGGCGCGGACGGCTCAAGACGCGCGACCAGTACGGGTTTGCGCGCGAAAAGAGCCAGGAGCTCCGGATCGGGCTCGGCCACATCGGCCGGAAGCATCAGCACCACGGCGTCGGCGCGTTCAAGCCCGCGGCCGAAGGGGCTCGCGCATGGGGCCCGAAGGAAATACAGCGCCGTCGCCGAAAGGCCATTCGCCCTCGCGGGTCTCGCCGTCCACCACCACCAGGGACAGAGCCTTTTTCAGGCCGGGGTTCTGGTGACCGTCGTCCATCACGATGACCTGCGCCCCGCCAGCTCCGCCGCGCGCGCGCCCGCCGCCGGTCTCGGCTTATCCACACGGGCAGGTCGCGGCGCAGCATGAGCGGTTCATCGCCCACCTCCGCGGCGGTATGATGCGCGGGATCCACCTTGAGCGGTCCTTTCAGCCGCCCGCCGTAGCCGCGCGCCAGGCCGTGGGCGAGCCACCCCGCGTCGGACCAGTCGTTCAATCAGTTCACGGACGATCGGCGTCTTGCCCGTCCCGCCGACGGTCAGATTGCCCACGCAGATCACCGGAATGCCCGGATCGAACGGCCTGGCGCGGGCGATCTTGCGGGCGGTGACGACCGCCCAGACCCAGGAGACGGGCCGCAGCAGGGCGCGATTACCGGCGCGGGCGCGCCCCGGCGCAAATACCACCAGCGCGGCGTGGCCAGCCTCATGGCGCGGCCGGAGGCAGCAGCGGGCGCAGGGCCGCGAGCGCGCAGTCCAGGGCCTGATCGTCGCCCTCGGCGTAGGCCTTGGCGCGCTGGCCCATCTCCCGCGCCATGCGCCGGATCGGCGATCAAGTCGCTCGACCAGGCGGTTCAGCGCGGCCTGATCCTGCGCGGCTGCATCGCGCCTTGGGCCGATCAGAAGACCCGCGTAGGCGCTCACGGAAATTGGCGGTGTCCGGGCCGCTGATGATGGCCAGGCCCAGGCGCGCGGGCTCCAGGGGTTGTGTCCGCCCACGCCGCCGGTGAGGCTGCCGCCCATGATCACCAGGTCGGCCAGGCGGAAGAACAGGCCCAGTTCGCCCAGGGTGTCGGCGATATAGACCTGCACGTCCTCGCTCAATGGCTGTTGCAGGCTGCGGCGCGCGACGGCCAGGCCGCGTTGGGCCATGCTCGCGGCGACAGCGCCGCCGCGTTCGGGGTGACGCGGAACGAGGATCAGCAGGGGCGAGGGCGCCGATACGGCCCTGCGAGGGTCTCAGCCACGGCTTCGTCCTCGCCCGGATGCGTGCTGGCCGCGACCAGCACCGCGCGCTCGCCGACGGCGCTCTTTAAGCGTGTCAATTCGCTCTCGTCCGCAGTCCAGGGGCGCGCCGGCCCTTTTCAGGTCGAGCTCGCCGGCCACCCGGCCGCCCAAGGCTTCGATCCGCAGGCGGCTGAGCCCGTCCTGGGCCAGGATCAGATCGAAGGCGCCCAGAACCGCGCGCGCGGAGCGGGGCGCCCTGGCCCAGCCTTTGGCGCTGCCCTCCGATAGCCGGGCGCCGAGCAGCACGAGGTGGGTGCCGGCCGCCTTGGCTTGCAGCAGAATGCCTGGCCACAGCTCGCTTTCCACCAGCACGGCCGAGGGCTGGCCGCCAGTGCGCCAAGAAGCGTTTGGCCGCCCCGGGCGTGTCGAGCGGCAGGTACTGGTGGATCACCCCGCGCGGCAAGCGGCGGCCGAGAATTTGGGCCGATGTCACCGTTCCCGGAGGTGACCAGCAGGGTCAAATCGGGGCGCTCGCCTTTCAGGGCCTCGCACCAGCGGCAGCAGGGACAGGGTCTCGCCGACGCTCGCGCCATGCAGCCAGACCAGCTCGCCGGCGGGCGCGGCATGGAAGCGCGGCCCAGGCGCTCGGCCGACCCGTTCAGGGTCTTCCTTGCCCGCCGCGCGCACGCATGCGCAGGATGCCGGGCGCGAGGGGTTCGAGCGCCCGCATGGCCAGGCGATAGGCCCTGAGCACGAGGCCGCTCACGCCAGCGCCGCCTTGGCCCGCGCGCAGGCGACAGTGAGGGCCGAGCCCCATTGCAGACAGGCCCGCGCCAGATCCTCGTCCGTAGCATCGGCGGGCAGGCTGAAGGGGCCATGCCACACCACCGCGCCCCGGCCGAAGGGGCGCGGCAGGCAAGTCCGGTCCCAGCTGTTCATTTCCGCCGCGGGGCGGGCGGCCAGGCCGATCAGATAGACCGGCGCCTGGGCCAGCTTGGCCATCCGCGCCACGCCCATGGCCATGATCTCGCGCGGGCCGCGCGGGCCGTCCGGCGTCAGGAGCAGCAGACCCCCTCCCGCCAGCCAGTCCAGGCATTCGCGAAAGGCAGCCGCGCCGCCCTTGGACTTGGCGCCGGCCTTGGCCTTAGAGCCGCGTATGGCCGGAATGCCCAGCCGCGCGGCGGCGCGGGTGATGAATTCGCCGTCGGGCGACAGGGAGATCAGAATCTTGGCCTGCCGTTCGCCCAGCATGGGTTTGGCCGCAATGACGAGCGGGATCGTCCCGTGCCAGATGCAGCCGATCGCCCCGCGTCCGAGCGCCAGTTCGTGATCGACGATCGCGCGGTCGATGTGGGTCCAGCGCACCGTCCTGAGCACCAGCCAAAGATAGGCCCAGGTCAGGAAGGCCAGCACGGCCTGCACCGGCCTGGAGCGGAGGAAGGCCTTCACGTGGCGGGATCCTGGGAGGCTTCATCCAACTGCTGGCTGCGCGCCAACCGGGCATACAGCCCGCCGCGCGCCATCAGGCTCTCGTGATGGCCCGTTTCCACCACCTCGCCGCGGTCGATCACGTAGATGCGGTCGGCGCCGCGCACGGTGGACAGGCGGTGGGCGATGAGAATGGCGGTGCGCCCGGCCATCAGCCGCTCCAGCGCCTCCTGCACCTTGGCCTCGCTTTCGGTGTCCAGCGCACTGGTGGCCTCGTCCAGCAGCAGCAGCGGCGCGTCCTTCAGGAAGGCTCGGGCGATGGCGATCCTCTGACGCTGTCCGCCGGAAAGACGCGAGCCCAGCTCGCCGACCGGCGTGTCGTAGCCCTGGGGCAGGGCCAGGATGAATTCATGCGCCGCCGCCGCCCGGGCGGCCCGTTCAATTTCGGCGGTCGAGGCGTTGGGATTGGCGTAGGCGATATTGCCGCGGATGGTGTCGTCGAACAGGAACGGCTCCTGGGTGACCAGGGCGATCTGGCTGCGCAGGGAGGCCAAGGTGACGTTGCGCACGTCGTGGCCGTCGATGCTGACCACGCCGGACTGCACGTCGTAGAAGCGTGGGACCAGGTTCAGGATGGTGCTCTTGCCGCCGCCCGAGGGTCCCACCAGGGCGATGGTCTCGCCGCGCCTGGCCTCGAGCGTCACGCCGCGAAGGGCTGGGATTTCGGGCGCATAGGAGAAGCCGACGTTGGTCAGGGCGATGTGGCCTTCACTGCGCGGCAGGGCCAGGGCGCCGGGCGCGTCGGTGATCTCGGGCATGGTGTCTAGGGCGGCGAACAGCCGGTTTGCGGCGGTCAGTCCCTCGCCCATTACAGTCTGCAGATTGGCGACTTGACGCAGCGCGGGAGACACCATCAGCAGGGCGGCCAGAAACGAGGTGAAAGCCTTAACTCCGAAGCCGGTGTGCAGGGCAAGCCAGCCGGCGTAGGCGATAATGCCGGCTGCGATCAGGGTCATCACCGCCTCGGTGGCGGGGGCTGCGGCGGACCGGGCGTTGGCGCCCTTGATCAGATGGGTCTCGCGGCGGGAAACCACTTCGGCCACCCGGCTTTCCTCGTAGGCCTCTCGATTTTCCATCTTGACGATCTTGACGCCGTCCAGGCTCTCCATCACGGCGGTGGACAGGGCCGAGGTTTCGTCCATGGCGCCCTTGGCGGCCTTGCGCGTGCGCTTGGAGTATCGCCGCATGACGCCAAGGGCGAGTGGTCCGCCGACAAGCACCATCAGGGTCAGGCCCACATCCTGACGAACCATCACCAAAAGCATGGCTGCGATGGTCAGGGTGTTCTGGACATAGTTGACCAGACCATTGGTGGCCGCTTCGCGCACGAGACCGGCTTCGTACAGAATTGACGACAGGTGGGCGCCGGAATGGGCTTCGCGCAGTTGAGCCAGATCGGCGCGCACCAGCCGGCCGAACAGTTGGACCTGAATTTGACCGACCATCTGATTGCCCAGGCGATTGATCAGGCCGGCTTGGCCAATGGCCGCCAGAGCCCGCAATACGGCGACGACCGCCAGGGCCAAGGGATAGATCAGGGCGTCGCCGGCCCGTTTATCCACCAACACGCCCTGGATCACAGGCCCGAGCAGCCAAGCGGTAACCCCGCTCAAGCCGGCGACCAGTCCGGCGCAGACCATCGAGAGAGCCAACTCCCCCGAATGGGCGCCAAGTAGGTGAGGAACAGTCGTCGGGCCGTTGCGCCCCCCGAGGCGGGCTTTTCGGCGGAGGGCGGGTTTGAACTCATGCGGTTCGGTCGCTTTTTTTTCAAGGCGGTGTCAAGTGCAGGCGGAGCCGCGCCACAGGTCGCCGGGACGCCTTCTTTTTGACTGCGGCTCAGGTTATCAGGACCAGCGCAGCCGGATGGGACTATTTTGTTGGCCGAATTCGATCTTTCCACGCCCAAGGGGCGCCGCTCGACCTATCTCCACTATCTGTGGAACGACCACGCCTACCTGCGCCTGCGTTTTCAGAACGCCCACTGGGTGAGCGACGAACTGGTGCGCGCCAACCAGCCCTGGCCGTTTCAGCTCAAGGCCTGGCGCGACGCGGGCGTCAAGACCGTCATCAATCTGCGCGGGGGGTTCGACGCCAGCTTCTACGCCCTGGAGAAAGACGCCTGCGCCGCGCTGGGCCTGAAGTTGGTGGACTTCACCGTGACCTCGCGCGAGGTCCCTTCGCGCGCGCAGGTGCACGGCGCCAAGGCCCTGTTTGACAGCATCGAATACCCGGCCCTGATGCACTGCAAGTCCGGCGCGGACCGGGCGGGGATCATGAGCGTGCTTTACGCCCATTTCCGCCTGGGCAAGCCGATCCGCGAGGCCATTGAGCATCTTTCCCTGCGATACCTGCACATGAAGGCGGGCAAGACCGGGGTGCTGGACTACGTCTTCGAGCGTTACCTGGCCGACGCCGAGCCCAAGGGGATCAGTTTCCTCGAGTGGGTCGACAGCGACGCTTACGACCCGGCCAAGATGAAGGCGGATTTCCGCGCCAAATGGTGGGGCGCGCTGCTGACCGAGCGGCTGTTCCGGCGCGAATAGGCCAAATCATTTATTTCAGAGCGAAAATCCGTGCCTTGGTGTAGGGTCGACGGAGATCTTCCACAAAAACGACGCCGACGCCGCACGCGGGATTTTTGCGTGAGCCGGAATATCGCTTCGAGCGCATTTCAGGAGACCTTGGCCCGATGGGCATGGAACACCGTCTGGGACAGCCCGGCCTGATCAACTGGCAAAGTCACAAGGCGCGTCGTCCGACTGGACGAATGAATTTCTGGACCACGCTTATCGTTCTTTCCGCCCTCGCAGGGCTGGCGAGCCTCGCCTGTCAAATGGCGGGATGGGTTCACTGGCGAGGGCCGCTCGCGCTGGTTCCGGCCGGCCTCTTGCTGTTCGCCATCAATGCCCAGCTGATCGCCGGGGTGCGATCCGCCCTGGCGTGGTTGGCGGGGTAGTGAGGGGCGACGCCCATGACCATTACACCCAAGGAGTTGTGCGCCCTGCACAATCTGGCCGACAAGCAGGCCGGCGAAGACGTCAATTGGATCAATATCGCCGACGCGCGCGCGCTGACCGAACTGGGCCTGGCCAGGCGCACGCGAGAGGGCTGGGAAATCACTGCGGAAGGCCTAGCCATGGTCAACGGCGGGCCGATTTCCGGTCAAGGCCCCAAGGCCGTGGATTAAGAGCGGATTGCCGTTCAATCCATCGTCGGGTCGAGCAGCTTGTCCGCGTCAATGATGAAATAACGGGCGTGGGCATTATCCACGGTGGCCTGGGCGCGGGCCTTCCAGGCCTTGTAGGCCTCGTCGTAGTTGGGGAAGGCGCCGACGAATTCCACCGTCGACGGCTCGCGAAAGTGCGGCGGGCCCTCGAGTGCTTTCAGTTCGCCGCCCAGCACGATGTGCAGATGATGTTTGACGTCGGTGTCGGTCATGGACCGCAAGCTCCTACGGATGCGACTCACTGACGGGCGCCGCGTTGTCGGCCGCTCGATAAGGGCCGGGCGGGACAAAATCAATCGAACCTCGTGACGCGCGCGCAAATGCGTGGCGGTCAACGTCCGGCGATGGCCATATCCTCCACCAGCAAGGAGGGGGCGTTGCCGGCGCCGCGAAGCTCCAGGTCCGAGCCGGCGATCACGCGGGCGTAGATGTCGATCAGATTGCCCGCCACCGTGATTTCATTGACCGGATAGGCGATCTGGCCGTCCTCGAACCAGAAACCCGACACGCCCGTGGACCAGTCCCCGGTGTTGCCGTTTAGGGACGGCCCGAACATGGAGGTGACCAGAAGGCCTTGTTTGACCCCGGTCATCAGTCCCGCCAGGTCGTCGTTTCCGGGCAGGACGGTGAGGTTGTTCACGCCCACGCCGGGCGGTCCGGCCAGGCCGCGCGAGGCGTGGCCGGTGGTCTGAAGGCCCAGTTGGCGGGCGGAGGCGCAGTTGAGCAGCCAGGTGGTCAGCACGCCTTTGTCGATCAGCTTGGTGGTCCCGTTGGCCACGCCCTCGTCATCGAAGGGGCTGGAGCCCAGCCCTCGCAACCGATGCGGCTCGTCGACAATGTCGATCGCGGGGGAGAACACCGACTGGCCGAGCTTGGTCTTCAGAAAGGACGCGCCGCGGGCGATAGACGGGCCGGAGACCGCGCCCAGCATGGGCGAGATCAGCGACATGGCGATGCGGTTTTCGAAGATCACCGGAGCGGTTTGGCTGTCGATCTTGCGCGCGCCCAGGCGCTGCACCGCCCGGCGACCGGCCTCCTCGCCGATTTCCTCGGGCGCCGGCAGGTCGGCCTGCCAGCGGGTGGAGCGGCCGTCGCCCCCGCGCTCCATGCCGTCGTCATCGCCCGCGATGGCTGAGGCATAGATCGAAAAGCCGGTGGCGCGGTGTTCGCCGCAAAAGCCGCCGCTCGTGACCATCAGATAGCGGCTGGACGACCATGAGCCTGTTCCGCCGTCCGAATTGGTCACGCCGGGCACGGCGCGCGCGGCGTCCTCGGCGGCCAGGGCGCGGGCCTCCAGGTCCTCGGGCGAGGGCTCGGCGGCGTCGAACAGCTGAAGGTCCGGGAACGGTCCCTTGGCCAGGCGGTCCTGTGGGGCCAGGCCCGCATAGGGGTCCTCCGGCGCCAGGCGCGCCATGTTGAGCACCCGCTCCACCAGCTTGGCGCGGCCGGCGGCCGATATGTCTGAGCCGGACACGCTGGCCTGTTTTTGGCCGATGAACACACGGATGCCCAGGTCGCGAGCCTCCTCGCGCTCGACGTCCTCCAGGTCGCCCAGGCGCACGCTGACTGAGAGGGATTGACGTTCGGCCGATACGGCCTCTGCGGCGTCGGCGCCCGCCTTCAGGGCCGCGCCGACTAGATCATGCAACAGGTTTTCATCCATGCGCGCATATGGGGCACGGGGACGGGGGTCGGCAAGAGGCGGAAGGGCCGTTGCGCCGGGCTGGATCACTTCCAAATCGGCTTGCCGTCTCCCGGCAGCCCCAGCCGCGCCCACTTCTCGCTGACCGTGCGCACCACATCCGGGTCCATGGCGATCTTCTCGCCCCATTCGCGGTGGGTTTCCGGCGGCCATTTGTTGGTGGCGTCCAGGCCGATCTTGGAGCCCAGGCCGACTCTCGGGGGAGGCGAAGTCCAGATAGTCGATCGGCGTGTTCTCGATCACGGTGATGTCGCGGGCCGGGTCCATGCGGGTGGAGATGGCCCACATCACCTCTTTCCAGTCGCGCGCATTGATGTCCTCGTCCACCACGATGACCCACTTGGTGTACATGAACTGGCGCAGATAGGACCACACGCCCAGCATCACCCGCTTGGCGTGGCCGGGGTAGGCCTTCTTCATCGACACCACGGCGATGCGGTAGCTGCAGCCCTCCGGCGGCAGCCAGAAATCGACGATCTCGGGGAACTGTTGGCGCAGCAGGGGGATGAACACCTCGTTGAGCGCCTCTCCAAGAACGGAGGGTTCGTCTGGGGGACGGCCGGTGAAGGTGGTCAGATAGATGGGATCGCGCCGCATGGTGATGGCGGTGATCTCGAACACCGGAAAGCGCTCGACCGAGTTGTAATAGCCGGTGTGGTCGCCGTACGGCCCTTCGTCGGCGTAGTCGTCCAGATGCACCAGGCCCTCCAGCACGATCTCGGCCTCGGCCGGCACCAGCAGGGGCTGGGTCTTGGCCTTGACCAGCTCGACCTTGGCCCCGCGCAGTAAGCCGGCGAACTGGTATTCCGACAGGGTGTCGGGCACCGGGGTGACGGCGGCCAGGACGGTCCCCGGATCGGCGCCCATGCACCGCGCAGGCGGGCAGGGGCTCGCGCTTGCCGGCCGCCTTCCAGCGTCGGTGATGCTGCGCGCCGCCGCGATGGGCCAGCCAACGCATGACCGTCCTGTTCGGGCCCAGCAGCTGCATGCGGTAGATGCCGAGGTTGTAGTCGTCCTCGGCGTCCTGGCCCGGACCCTTGGTGACCACCAAGGGCCAGGTGATCAGGGGCGCGGGCTCGCCCGGCCAGCAGGTCTGGATCGGCAGGTTGTTAAGGTCGATGTCGGCGCCGGTGAGCACCACTTCCTGCACCGGTGCGGATTTCACCGTCTTGGGCCGCATGGCCATGACGGTTTTGGCCAGGGGCAGCAACTCCAGCGCCTCGCCCAGGCCCTTGGGCGGCTGGGGCTGACGCAGGAAGGCGAGAAGTTCGCCCACCTCGCGCAGGTCCTTGCCGCTGGTGCGCGGCTTGTCGCCTAAGGTCACGCCCATGGCCACGCGCTCAACTGTGCCGAACAGATTGGCCAGGCAGGGCATGGACGAGGGCCGGCCGTCCGCGCCGATGGGGTTCTCGAACAGCACGGCCGGACCGCCGCGGGCCAGGAGGCGGGTCTGAATCTCGGTCATTTCCAGTACGGTGGACACGGGCTCCTTGACCCGCACCAGTTCGCCGGCCGCTTCCAGCATCGCCATGAAGTCGCGCAAAGATCGGTAGGCCATGGGCTCCTCGCCTGGGTCGCGCACACCTACGACGTTCGCGCGCGGATCGCCACGTCCAAGCGGGGCGCTCTTACGCAACGATCACGGTTCAGTATAGGACTCGAGTTGTGAAGCCACGCATGTCCCGCATAGCCGCCCCGGTCCTGGTGCTGGGCGCGACCAGCCTGATCGGCCGGTTCCTCGTCCTCGGCTGGAAAGCCTAGGCGTGAAGACCTTCGCGCTCAGCCGCAAGGCGCTCCAAGGCGGGTCTGCCGCCGTTCAGTGGGTGCGGGCCGATCTCGACGACCCCGATCTTGAGGGGATGTTTACCTAAGGCCGCGACGGTGTTCGCCCTATCGCCCATCTGGGTC
>CAWDPL010000067.1:0-10766 GCA_963804105.1 uncultured Alphaproteobacteria bacterium | reverse complement strand
TACTTGCGCTTGCAGTTTAGTGCGCTTATTAATTACTGCTTGCCATTTATGCGCCGGGTCTTTTAGTGCATATCCATGATGCTCTATAATTAGAACCAGCGGTGAACTGATAAGAGGTAGCTTGTTGTCTACTTTATCCCATTCTTCTGCAAGATGCGGATGTGTGACTGCCAAACAATTATCAGCAGCAACTTTACGACCTGCACGTGTGACTGCCAAACAATTATCAGCAGCAACTTTACGACCTGCACGTGTGACTGCCAAACAATTATCAGCAGCAACTTTACGACCTGCACAATACGGACAATTTGATCGCCGCCGTGCGCGAGATGATCCTGGCCGACGACGAGGCCGGTCGCCGCGCAGCCGCTGGCCAAGATCCTGCCCATGCAGCGCGATGACTTCGTGCAGCTGTTCACCATCATGACCGGCCTGCCGGTGACCATCCGCCTGCTCGACCCACCCCTGCACGAGTTCCTTCCGCATAACGCCGAGGACGTGCGCGCGGTGGCCGAGGCCACGGCCTGGACGCCGCCAAGCTGCTGCGCCGGGCGCGCGAGCTGCACGAGACCAATCCCATGCTCGGCCACCGCGGCTGCCGCCTGGGCGTGTCCTATCCTGAGATCTACGAGATGCAGGTGCGGGCCATCGTCGAGGCCGCGCTGGACGTGGCCAAGCATGCCGAGGCGCCCAAGCTGGAGATCATGCATCCCCTGGTGTGCAAGGGCGAAGAGATGAACTATCTGCGCGCCCTGACCGACCGCGTCGCCCAGGCGGTGATGACCGAGCGGGCCGCATGCCTGGAGTATCAGGTCGGCACCATGATCGAGTTGCCGCGCGCGGCGATCCGGGCGGGCGACCTGGCCACGAGCGCGGAGTTCTTCTCCTTCGGCACCAACGACCTGACCCAGACCACCTTCGGCATCAGCCGGGATGATTCCGGCCGGTTCCTCGGCGCCTATATCGACAAGGGCATCTTCGAGAAGGACCCCTTCGTCTCGCTCGATCAGGAAGGGGTGGGCGACCTGATCCGCATCGCCGCCGAACGCGGCCGGGCCCAGCGGCCGGGCATGAAGATGGGCATCTGCGGCGAGCACGGCGGCGATCCCGCCTCCATCGCCTTCTGCGAGGCGGTGGGCCTGGACTATGTGTCCTGCTCCCCCTACCGCACGCCTATCGCGCGTTTGGCCGCGGCCCAGGCGACCTTGGCCGCGGGCGTGGCGAAGGACTGACAGGCGGGGAGCCGCGAATCACTCCAGGCGCCAGACAAAATCAGAGCAAAGTAACGCCCTGATTCTGCCTCAGTTGCGCCAAGATTGTTTCGGTTTGTTCACAGATGTGAACGGATAACAAGATAAGTGTGTCCGAAAAACATCACTGACGACCTTATGTCGTCCACACCGTTAAACTCCACAAAACCATCCAACGATCCGTGCGTTGGTTCGGCGGTCTAGTACCGCATTGTGGAGTTGTTGAAATGAAGTCGATCATTGTTGGATCTATCTCGCTGGCCGCGCTTTCGATCGGCGCCCCGGCCATGGCGCAGTCCTCCGCGCCCTCCACCGCCTATCCGAGTGTCTACGCGAGTCTCGGAGACAGCTATCTGACGCCCGGCTACAGCGGCGGCATAGATGAAATCACCGGCCGGATCGGTGCGCGCATGGGCCAGAACTGGGGCGTGAGCTGGGGCGTCGAAGGGGAAATCGGCGGAGGCGTCAGCCATTATCAGCGAAGCGTCGGGGCCGGCACGCTCTACACCAATGAACCGATTGCCGGCGCGGGCTATCTAGTGGGCTATTTGCCGATATCGCCCATGCCCAACCTCGAGTTCCTCGCGCGCGTGGGCTATGGCGCCACCGCCACGCATCAAAGCCTCAACGGCTACAGTTCCGACCGGGTCACCAACAGCGCCAACTTCGGCGTGGGCGCCCAGTATTGGCTGACCAGCAACGACGGCGTGCGCGCCGATTACACCCGCCGGGACTACATCGGCGGCACGTCCATCCCTGACGGCGCCGACGTCTGGTCGCTGAGCTATGTGAGACGGTTCTAGAGCCCGTCAGGCGAAAGTGGATACCGGTTTCGCCGCCGGAAAGGCTCTAGGGCCTGACAGCCTCCTCCTTCCGATGGGGGGAGGAGGCTGCCTTAACCTCGGGGTCAGGCTCGCACGAAGGATTTCCTCAAGAAATGCGCGTAACGGGGAACCTCCCGACCCGTTTTCGTCTTCACATACGATCATCCTCGCTCACTCGGCGGGGCGTTTTGAGTTGGCGTGACGCCCAGCCCGACAACGTGAACTCCATCAGGGAGACCGAACGATGAAGGCGTCTTGGATCATAGTCGGTGCGGTCGTCGTGCTCGCGGTGGCGGCGAGAGCAGCTTACGTCTACCAGGACAGCCTCGTGCCCATCGTGGCGATGGGCATAAACTATGTGCGCTATCTGTCCGCGCCCGCGGGAACCCTGACCACCGAACTGGAGGGTTCCACTGGGCCGCAAGCCTCGCCGCCCTCCACCCATTCGCCTGCCATGGCGCTCGTCGCCGATCAGACGCCGGGCGCTTCGCCGGACAGTTGGCCCAGCTATAACCGGACGCTGACCTCCAACCGCTTCTCGCCCCTGGCGGACATCAACCGCACGAACGTCGGCGCGATGAAGGTTCTGTGCACCTATGACACCGGCCAATACACCGGCTTCACCTCCGGCCTGATCGAGGTGAACGGCGCGCTGATCGCGGTGACCGAATACGACATCTTCTCGATCGATCCGTCCAACTGCCATCTCAATTGGCGCACGCACGAGAGCTACACGCCCGCCTCGCCCCAGGGCGTCAATCGCGGCGCGGCCTATATGGACGGGCGGCTGTTCCGCGGGACCCAGGACGGCCGGGTGCTGGCCTATGATTTCAAGACCGGCGCCCGCCTGTGGGCGACCACCATCGCCGATCCCATGAAGGGCGAATCCGTGCCCGCGGCGCCGATCGCCTGGAACGGCCTGGTGTTCGTGGGCAACGCCGGCGGCGACGTGAAGGGCGTGAAGGGGCGGATGTACGCTCTGGACGCCCAGAGCGGGAAGATCGTGTGGGAATTCTATCTCGTGCCCAAGTCGGCTGACGATGTCGCGCGCGGGCCGCAGGGCGCGAGCCCGCTGGACGGCTCGACATGGCAAAACGCCCCCGGATCGCCTATCACCGGCGGCGCGACCTGGACCTCTTACACACTGGATCCGAAAACGGGTCTGCTTTATGTGCCCGGCGGCAACCCCGCGCCGGATTTCGCCACCGGGCCGCGCCAGGGGTCCAACCTCTATTCGGGTTCGGTCGTCGTCCTGGACGCCAAGACCGGCGCCTACCGAAACGATATCAAGGTGGTGCCGGTGGACTGGCATGACTGGGACGTCTCCAGCGCGCCGGCGATCATCCGCACAGCCGGCGGCAAGTCGATCCTATCGGTCGCGCCCAAGGACGGTCATCTGTACGGTTTCGACCTGAGGATCGGCGCGCTGCTCTACCGCAATCCGGTGACCCGCGTGGAGAACGCGGACCAGACCTTCTCACCGGGACAGTCGGTGCACTTCTGCCCGGGCTCGGTGGGCGGCGCGGAATGGAACGGGCCGGCCTACGATCCGGACACCAACCTGATCGTGGTCGGCGAGGTGGAGTGGTGCACCACCGTCAAGCAACAAACGCCCGCGCAAATCCAGAAGACCAAGATGGCGACCCCCTGGTCGGCCGAAGACTCGATCAATCCTTACAACACCTGGGGCAAACAGGATCCCTTCGGCCAATGGGCCGGCTGGGTCTACGCCAGCGACGCGGACACCGGCGCCTGGAAATGGCGGGTCAGGTCCAACTACCCGGTCCAGAGCGGGGTGACGCCGACGGCTGGCGGGGTGGTGTTCTTCGGCGACATGGGCGGCAATTTCTATGCGCTCGACGCAACGAACGGCCAGAAGCTGTGGGGCCGCAAGATCGGCGGCGCCGTGGGCGGCGGCGTCATTACCTATCGTGCGGGGGGCTCGCAAAAGGTGGCCGTCGCGACAGGCCTGACGGAGATCATCTGGCCCACCGAGATCACCACGGCCAAGGTGTCGGTGTTGGGGCTGGGGCCCAATCCTTAGCGGGCCGAGCCGCCAGGTTTTTGCATCACCCCTCCCTCAGCAACGGCAACGCCAGCCCTGAAATCGGCCGGGCGCCCATCAGTTCGCGCCGGAAGCGGAACAGTTCGGCGGGGCGGCCGCCGGTGTCGACATCGAAGCGGCCGAGGCCGGCGACGAGGTCGGTGCGCTCCAGCATGCGGCGGAAGTTCTGCTTGTGCAGGGCCACGCCCGCCACGGCCTCCACCGCCCGCTGCAAGCGCGAAAGGGTGAACTCGGCCGGCATGAACTCGAAGGCCACGGGACGGTACTTGAGTTTGCCGCGCAGTCGCCCCAGGCCCGTGGCCAGAATGCGCCGGTGGTCTGAGATCATCGGCTCGCCGAAGGCCGGATCGAACTTTTCCGGTTCCGGCGCGGGGCCGCCCCGGGCCCGGTCGCGGTCGCGCGCGGCCTCCGGCGCCAGGCCCGCTTCATAGAGCAGCTCATAGCGCTCCAGCACCCGCTCCTCGTTCCACGGCGCGCTGTCCTGGGCGAACAGCAGGCGCAGGCGCGACAGACGGGCTTCGTCGCCGCGCGCCCAGGTCTTCAGCGCGGGAACGATGGCCTCGTCGATCTGGCCCGGACGCCCCTTGCGCCAGTCCTCCCACGGAAAGAAGCGCCGCCACGGGGCCCAGGCGGTGTCGGGCGCGGCGGTGTCGGCCGGATCGGGCGTCAGGGCCAGATAGCCGACCGAGATGACCCGCGCGGCGCCCGCGCCCACGTCGGCCAGGGGCGCGTCGCGGCCCTTGTCGCCGAAGGTGTAGAGCTGCTCCACATAGCCCAGCTGGAACTGGGTCTGGGCCATCACGAAGGCGCGCAGGGCCAGCTCGAAGGTGCGCTGACCCTGCGGATCGAACGGGCCGAAGGGCAGGCCGTTCAGGGCCGAAGGACGGCTGGTCAGCGGATCGTGCGGGCGGGCGGTCAGCACAACGCCTTCGCCTTCGCGCACGGCCATGATCACCGCCGACAGTCCGATGACGACCGAAACCGTCATGGGCTGATCGCCTCCGCCAGGTCCGACAGAGCTCCAGGTAGCCTGTCTCGGCCTGGGTGGTCGACCAAGGGGTCACGTCCACGGGACGCCCGTGTGGGGGCGGACCGAACAGCGTGACCGCTTCGCTCGGCGAAAAGCCGGCCAGCTGTGTGGCCTCGAAAAAGGCCGAGGCGCGGTCGGCCTTCTTGATCAGCGCCTTGATCGCCGCGGGCGGATGCGGCGGCAGGCCGAAGCGGATGTGGATGGCCGCCTCCAGTCGCGCCTCGAAGGTCTTGTAGTCCAGCCCCAGCGCCGCCTTGAACGGCGAGATCATGTCGCCGATCACATATTCGGGCGCGTCGTGCAGCAGGGCGGCCAGCCTCCAGCGCGCCTCCAACGACGGCTCGAACCGGCGGACGAGCTCTTCCACCACAAGGCAATGCTGAGCGACGGAGAAGGCGTGTTCGCCGACGGTCTGGCCGTTCCAGCGCGCCACCCGCGCCAGGCCGTGGGCGATGTCGGACAGTTCGATGTCGAGCGGGGAGGGGTCGAGCAGGTCCAGTCGGCGGCCGGACAGCATTCTTTGCCAGGCGCGCGGCCGGGGCTCCGATTGCGGCGTTTGACGCAGCCTTTTCGCCACCCGTTCGTTTCCTGACCATGAGCTTCAGCGTTGGTCCTTGATCGCAGGCGCGCGCGCGCAATTCAAACCCGAAAACCGCGGCGGCCGGCAATCGGCTGCAAACGGCGTCGCAACCGAAGGTTCGCGGACTCGCTTGCAAAGCGATGTGGCGAATCGGAGGATCAGGTCGCCGGGGCCGGGCTGTGTGACCTAGATCAAGGCCGCGGCCTCGGTTGAAGGGCCTCTTGCCGAGGCTCCGCGGGGAATGGGGAGCAAGATGAACGGAACGGCGATGAACTGGTCCAGGATCATGGCCCCCTTGGCGGGGGGCCAAAGCGACAAGGCGGTGCTGCGTGCGGCGGCCGCGATCGCGGCGCCGTTCAAGGCCGAGGTCCTCGGCGTGTTCGCACCGCCGGACGTGGCCGACATCATGCCATGGATGGGCGAAGGCTTCATGGGCGGGGTCCAGGGCGCCGCGGTGGAAAGCCTGAAGGAAGCGGCGCTGGAGGGCCAGAAGGAAGCGCGCGACTCCTTCGACGGCCTGGCCTATGAGCCCAAGACATTCCTGCCGCTCGAGTCCCCGGTGTGGATGGCCCTGTCCATGGAAAGCCGCCTGTCGGACGTGGTGGTGTTCGATAACGAGGCGGCGCGCAGTCGCGGACCGCTGGGACAGGCCTTTCAGCAGATCATTGCGGCCGAGCAGCGTCCGGTGCTGGTCGCGCGTCCCGGCCTGGACCCGGCCGGCCACGCGGTCCTGGCGTGGGACGGCGGCAAGGAGGCCACCCGCGCCGTGCGCACCGCCTTGCCCCTGTTGCAGAAGGCCTCGCAGGTCACCATCGTGGCCGTGGAATCCGCCGCGCCGCGAGATTTCGATCCGGCCGATCTGCAGGCCTATCTGGCCGCGCGGGCCGTGAAATCGCAGGTGCGCATGATCTCCGGCGGAGGCGAGGCCGCGCCGCTTCTGCTCAAAACCGCCCGGGAGCTTGGCGCGTCCCTGTTCGTGGCCGGCGCCTATGGCCACCCGCGCTTGCAGGAATTCATCTTCGGCGGCGCCACGCGCACCTTCCTGAACGCCGACGCCCCGTCCCTGTTCTTGTCCCACTAGAGTCAAAAAAGGAATCCGAGCCCATGGGTCTGTCCCGTATCGTCATGCGTCTGGCCCGCAATCCAGGCACCGAATTCGCCGACGGCGACGACCATCGGGGCTACACCTTGGTGGCGCCCCTGACGCCCGACGGACACCTGGACGAGCACGCCTATGTCAAGACCCGCGCTCAATGCACCGTGCGGCGGTTCGCGCCGGACGAGGAACCGACCAACGGGGTGCTGGCCCGTCGCGGCGAGCGCTGGTTCTTCGACTACGGCGATGTCGCCGACGCCGACGACGAGCCGATCTACCGGCTGGGCCAGCACCGCTTCGCCGTGGGCGAATATGTGGCGATCACCGACGAGGACCGACGGATGCTGACCTATAAGGTGACGGAGGTGACGCCGGTCTAGGACTGAAAGCCGGCCCAGACCAAATAGGCGCCCAGCGCCAGGGTCCCGGCCATGTAGACGACGAAAAACCGCTCATAGTGCATGGCGGCGTACATCTTGCGCAGCATCGCCGACGGAGTCGCCAGCAGCCAGGCGCCTTTGATGGCGGCGGTCCAGCCCACCAGCGTGACCACCACCGGCAGGACCCCGCCGGACCACACATTGTGGCCGAGGACCACGGCGACGCCGACCGCCAGCGCGATCACGCCTGACAGTATGATCGCGCCCGGGTCCTCCAAGATCGCGGTGATGGTGGCGATCGTCTCGCGCCGCTTGATCAGCATGGACACAGCCGTAACCACGCAACAAACCCCGATCAATCGGGCCAGAAACTCGGTCAGAAACGACATGAGCGGCTCCTTCAGAGCAGATCGTCCGGATGGGCGACATTTTCAAGATTATCACACAGGCGCGTCGACAGCCTCGAATGCGCGCAAAGGCCCGCCGAGGCGGCATTTTGGCTCAGCCGGGCCGAGGCCCGCGATCTTCGTTTGAAGCGTCCCGTAGGCTCGGGTAGATGAGCGACATGGGCCGGGGTCAAACGCATTGGCGCAAAGCATCGAGGCGCGCGTTGTTCGCGCTCGCCTTCGTCGCGCTTGTGTTCAACGTCCTGGCGCCGCCGGGCTATATGCTGGCGGACAATGCAACCGCTCAGCCCTTCGCGGTTGTCCTGTGCACCGCGCAAGGTCCGGTGGCTGTCAAGCTCGACCAGGGCCACGCCCCCGCGCACAAGCCGTCATCCGACATGCCCTGCGCCTTCGCCGGCCACGGGGTCGGCGCCGCGCCGCCGGCCTCTGTCGTTGTCGGCCTGGCCGAATTTGCGAATTACCGGAACGCCGTCGTCGTCGCCGCTTCCGATCTCGCGCCGGGCCGCGGCTTGGCCGCCCCGCCGCCGCCCTCACAGGGACCACCTACCATCCTTTGATCGAACCGCAGCTCACGCCCGGCGTGAGCATCTTTCGTCGCCTTGAGCGACACGATCATCGGAGCATTCAAGTGAACCGTCCTAATCTGCGCCGCCTTGCGGCCCTGCTCGCCTGCGCGGCGGGCCTTTCCACCTTTTCTTCCAGCCAAGCCCTGGCCTGCGCCTGCGGCTGCGGCGTATTCGACGTGGGCACGAGCTCGCTGTTCCCATCTGGATCGGGCGGCCAAGCCTTCTTCGAATACGACTTCATGGATCAGAACCAGAACCGAAGCGGCCCTTCGAGCGCCCCCGCGTCCGATAATTCCGACAAGGAGATCCGCACCAATTTCTTCACCGTCGGCGCCCAGTACATGTTCAATCACGAATGGGGCGTGATGGTCGAAGCGCCCTATTGGACCCGCACCTTCAAGACCGACGACGGGACGGGCGTGATCGACACCTTTAACGGCTCAGCGGTGGGCGATATCCGGCTGAAGGGCATGTACACTGGCTTCTCCCACGACATGTCCACGGGGATCACCTTCGGGGTGAAGCTGCCCACCGGCGATTACAGCAACCCCAATTTCGATCGGGACACCCAGATCGGCACAGGCAGCACGGACATCCTGGTCGGCGGCTTCCATCGCGGCGCACTGACCGCGGACAACGCCTTCAGCTATTTCGTCCAGGCCCAGTGGGACGAGCCGGTGGCCAGCCAGGGCGGCTATACGCCCGGCAATGAGATCGATGCAGCGATCGGCGCCCACTACAACGGCTTCACCGCCGATGGCGGCAAGGTCAGGATCACGCCTGTGCTGCAGGTTCTGGTGTCGCAAAGGGCAAGGGACAGCGGCGTGAACGCCGACCCCGCCGACAGCGGCTACACCCGCGCCATCCTTTCGCCCGGCGTGGAGTTCGGCATGGGCGACTGGAGCGTCTACGCCGACGTCGAGGTCCCGGTTTATCAGGATTACAACGGCGATCAGCTGGCGGCGCCGGAGGCCGTCAAAGTCATCGTGAGCCGAAACTTCTAGGAGGACGGGCGGTGAAATCTGTCGCGCTCGCCGCCGCTCTGACGGGCGCCGTGCTGCTGAACGCAGTCACGGCGTTCGCCGCCCCGCGCGTGGGTCAGCCGGCGCCGGCCTTCGTGGGCCAGACCGTCGACGGTCAGACCCTCGACCTGAGCCAACTGCGCGGCCATGTGGTGGTGGTCAATCTGTGGGCCACCTGGTGCCCGCCCTGCCGGGCGGAAATGCCGATGCTGGACGCCTACGTCTTGGCGCATCGGGACGAGGGACTGCAACTCGTGGGCCTCAGCGCGGATCGCCATCGCGACCTGGGCGAGGTGCGCAAGGCCATGCAGGGACTGCATTATCCCGCCGCCCTGCTGGCGGACGCCAAGACCAACGGCTTCGGCTCCCCGCGGACTTTGCCCGTCACCTACGTCATCGGCCCGGATGGGACGATCAAGGCCATCCTCGTCCCGACGGATACGCCGCTGACGGCGGCGCGGCTGGACGCAGCGGTTTCATCCTCGCGCAACTGAAGACGGGGAGGCGGCCGGCTCAATCGGCCTTGCTCACCGCAGGCGAGTCCGATGCGGGGAAGGATTCCTCCAGGCCTTCATCGAGGCGCGCGTCCTCATTGTTGTAGCCCAGCGCGGCGATCTGTTCGTCCGATAGCGGGCCGTTGGATTCGAACTTGTCCGCTCGCCGGTTGCGCGGAGCGGCGACCGTATCCAGATCCTCCGCCAGGGTCAGGCCGGGTTCGTCGACGCCGGCCACGATCTGAGAGCGCTCATCGGATCGGACCAGGTCATCGGCCTCCGGCGCATCGGCGGCCAGGCCTTCGCCGCGGAGCGCCTCGACGTCCTCTTCCTCGTCCTGCTCCTCAACGTCCTCGGCCAGCGCGTCGTCGTCGTCGAGGTCGTCGAAGTCCTCGGGCTCATCCTCATCCTCGTCGCCGTCCGCGCGCGTCACATCGTAGGCGCGGCCGTCGAGGTCCGGATCGAGCTCATCGTCCGCGTCGATCAGATTGGGGTCCTCGCCCTCGCGATGGGTTTCGTCGAAAGCCTCGGCGATATCCTGTTCGTCGCCGCCGTCAGCATCATCCGACATGTCAGTCTCCCTTGCGCCCGCATTGGCGCGTCGAGACCAATTAACCCGGCTGCGTGACTGGTGTTCCATCGACTGGGAAGGTCGCAACCAGTTCGCGTGCGATCTCTTCCATCACCGGCGCCCAGTCGTTGAAAGCCGGGGGATTGAACACCCGCACGCTGGGATACCATGGGTAGCGCTCGGTTCCGAGCTTGGGCCAGGCGCCGGGCGTGGAGATCGAGCCATACCGGCCCGCCGCAGGCCGCGGCGATGTTGGTGGTGGCGTTGGCCGGGCCGACCACCAGATCCAACGCCAGGGTCAGGGCCGCCAGGTCGTCCAAGTCATCCTTCAGGTCGATGCCGGGCGGTCGCCACAGCTGCACGCCCAATTTCGCGGGCCGCCTGCGCCGTTTCCGCGCCGCTGTCGCCGTATTGCAGATTGACGAACACCGCGCCGGGCGTGGCGAGAACAGGCCGCCACTGATCGAACGGCGAGAAGTAG
>CAWDPL010000066.1:0-12257 GCA_963804105.1 uncultured Alphaproteobacteria bacterium | reverse complement strand
CAATTACGCGGCGGAACGGTATCCAAAGGTGCGGTTTTTGAGGGCGAAGGAGCGAGGGTGAAAAAACCCCGTCATCCTCGGAAAACGCGCAGCGTTTGTCCGAGGACCCAGCAAACACGACGGTGAAGCTGGGCGCCCTGAATCGCGCGTCAATGTCATCGCTGCTGGAACCTCGGGCTCGGCCTTCGGCCGCCCCTAGGATGACGATCTTATTTTTGCTCTCAATTCTCCGCTCACCCCGGCCAAGGCCGCCCCCCAAATCGTAAGGCGGCCGAGGTCGGTGTTCAACCCAATAGCGGAAGTTGGGAAGGGCCGCATTGCCTCCAATTGCTTGGACGCGAGGCCAGTTTTCTTTTCAATCAGGCCCCACTTCCTCTGTGATCTCCACTTCCTCGCCGGTAGCCAAGACTCGCCATGGGTGGGTAGATCAGGGCAATCGGACAAGTCGTCGCTGCCCCCATCCCTTCGGTAAATGCCTTGCAGATGCGGTACAGCCATAGAGCACCTCTCCACTTGGTGAGAGTGTGATCGGATAGCTCAAGTCGGCCGCGACGATGTCTTGGGCATGTTCGGCAATGGCGCGGCGCGTTGGCTTGATGTTGAGCGGACCCCCGAACCACCCGACTTCGTCAAACCCTTCCAAATCACTTATGCGGACCTTTGTGACCGACAGCCCTTCCGCCAACTCCCAGAGCTGATTCATCCGCCAAAAGCGCATTGACCCATCCTCTTGAGGCGACTCGCACACGCGACGCTTAGAGGCACGATCAGTCCGATTTCCATCTTGGTTCTCGATCACGCTTTCTCCTCTGCCGGCGGAACAGCAATCGTATGCTTGAGCGCAACGGAAGCACCCGGTGCTGCTAGGGCCAACGACCGTTATCCCCGGAGCTGAAGTTGGAGAGGTCCGGTTTCGGCGCTAACCGGCGGACCCGTCCTTAGGTCCATGGCGAGGATCCTGCTTCCAGGTCCAGCCAAGTCAAGGCTGGCTTCGCCGACCGCGACGCGGCGGCCCGCAGGGCCGGCCTTGAGTTGGTTGGGCCTGGAAGCTACGATCATCCATGGGCTTTAAGGGTGGTAAGGCTTTCCTGGTAAAGACGAATTCCTCTTCGATGGGGAAGGGCACGGGATGCCCTGTTGCGGGACGGCCTCGCGGAGCGCTGGAGGCGGGCACAGCCTCAAGCGCGTCGTCCTGAGGGCACGGGCGCTTCCACCACTTCGCGGTCCTCTCCCCCGTAGAGGGGGAGGTCGCGGTGCGCGTCCTGGGCCACGCCCTCTTCCGCTCAATTTCCGGCAGCAACGCCGCCGCCAGCCCGATCGCCGGCAGGAACGCGCACAGCCGATAGACGAACTCGATGCCCGTTGGTCCGCCACCGCGCCCGAGCGCCGCCGCGCCCAGGCCGCCGACGCCGAACGAAAACCCGAAGAACAGGCCCGAGACCATGCCGACCTGCCCCGGCCAGCTCCTGGCGAAAGACCACGATGGCAGGGAAGGCCGAGGCCAGGAACAGGCCGATAGGACGTGAGCGGCCGGTCCAGAACAGGCTAACATAGGGCAGCATCAGGGTGAAGGGCAGGGTGCCCAGGATCGAGAACCAGATCACGTACTTGCGGCCGAAGCGGTCGCCGATCGGGCCGCCGCCATCGTGCCCACCGCCACCGCCGCCAGGAAAGCGAACAGATGCAGCTGGGCGTCGCGCACCGACAGGTGGAAGTGATGGATCAGGTAGAAGGTGTAGTAGCTCGAAAGGCTGGCCAGATAGAAGTATTTGGAGAAGATCAGCACCATCAGCACCACGATGCCGCCACCACCGGCCGCGCGGCAAGGCCGGTCGGCCGCGTCGCCGCGCGGCGTGATCGGGCGCAGGCCGTGGTGTCTTGTACCAGACGCCCACCCGCCCAGCACGGTCGCCGACAGGGCCATCAGGGCGAACACGGCGATGCTGGTCTGGCCCCAGGGCCACCACCACGCCGCCGAGCAGCGGCCCCAGCGCCGAGCCGATGTTGCCGCCCACCTGGAACAGGACTGGGCCAGGCCGTGCCGCGCCGCCCGAGGCCATCCGCGCCACCCGCGAGGATTCCGGATGGAACACCGAGGAGCCCATGCCGACCAGCGCAGGCGGCGACGAGCAGCACCGGATAGTTGCTGCGCCAAGGACAGCACGGTCAGCCCGGCCAGGGTGAACACCGTCCCCCCGGCAGGGAAAACGGGCTCGGCCGCTTGTCGGCGTAAAGGCCCGACCAGGGGCTGCAGCAGCGACGCGGTGATCTGGAACGCCAGGGTCACCAGGCCGATCTGGGCGAAGTTCAGGTGGAGGCTGGCCTTCAGCGTTCGGATAGATCGCCGGCAGCAGCGACTGCATCATGTCGTTGAGCATGTGGCAGAAGGCGATGGCGAAGATCACGCTGAAGACCGTGGTGGTCTGGACGGTCGCGGGCGTGACGGCGCTCGCCCCGCCAGGCGGCGTTTTGCTTTGCGCGTCCATGATGCTCACCCCGAACTGCTGATCCGCGCCCGCATATAGGATCGCCCGGGCGGCGAGCGCACCGTCCGCGTTCAAAGCCGCCTTCCGCCGCAGCAAAAGGTTGACATTCGTTAACCTTTTTCGCTCCGCTGCGGCTTCGCCTTTGCTCGGTAGGCGATGAACCCGCCTCGGTCGTCCCGATGCGGGACAAGGTCCAGGAGCGGAGTTGCCGCGATGTTTGAGTTCAGTCGAGATTTGAAGCGCTTGCTCGCCGCCGACGGCCCGCGTGACGGCCTGACCGGGGGCGATGTCTCGCTGCTGGAAATTCTCGATTTGCGACTGTTGCGGGCCGAGACCAAGGCCGGCGACATCGCCGCCGGGCGCGTCAGCGCCCGTGATCCGAGTCAAGGCGTCTGGCAAATGCCGCGCGCATTTGGCGCGAGCTGGCCCGCCGCACCGGCGATGTGGTCGCCCTTCGCCGCGCCGCGCAATCGGCCGAAAAAGCCGCCGAGGCCTTCAAGCGCGAGGGCCGCGTGCGCGGCTGGGCCGCCGCCCGCCTGGAGCAGGCCGAGGCCGCCAGCTGAGTGCCGACCTGTTCGGCGATGACGGCCTGAACGCCGCCGCCGAGACCGCCCTGCGCGAGGTGCGCAAAGCCGCGCCGTCCACCGCCGTCGCCGCCATTGCCGGGGCCGTCTGGCCCGGCTTGAGGCGCGTCGGGTCCTGGATTCGCCAGACATGAAGGAGGTGCTCGCCGCCATCGCCGCCTTCGACACCACCATCCTGGCCTTGGAGGGCCATCTGCGCGCCCGCTCCGTCGGCAAGACCGAGGTCGCCCGCCTGCGCTGCGACCTCGCCGAGTTCCGCATCGGCTGCGCGCGCGCCTGAAGGACGCGCACCTTTATCGCGACGCCATCGGCGCCCTGGACAAGCTCGCCGGACGGCTGGACCCCACCTATGAGCCTCTGACGTGGGCCCGAGTGCGCGAGCTGTCCGGCGGCGCGCGCGCGGCGGTCGGCGAGCTGCACGGCCAAATCGAGGACGTCGCCCAGGGCATCGAGCTGATCACCCAGGGCTGGACGCCGCGGGTCCCGATCACAGCCCGCTGGACTGGGCGCGTACGCAACAGGCCCTGGCCTTCGGCCTGCAGTCCCTAGGCGAAGCTAGCGAGACGGACCGCGCCTTCGAACACGCCCTGGGCGCCTATGAGCGCGCCCTGTGGGCGACCGGCGATCAACCGGCCCTGACCCTGCGCGTCGCCCTGGCGCACAATCGCGCCGGTTGCTTGGCGCGCCGCGCCGAGCTCGCGGCCGACGTCGGCCTGCTGGACGAGGCCGTGGACGCGTTGAAGCGGGAATTGAGCGGGCTGGCGCCGGCGCCAATCCGGTCGGCTGGGCGGTGGCCCAGCTCAATCTGGCGCGTCTTTACGAGGCGCGGGCGCAATTGCCGGGCGCTCACGGGGACGAACGGGCTTCGGCGGTGCTGGCCCTCAGCGCGGCCCTGGACGTATTCGGCGAGCACGGCCTGCGCTCGCTGTCGGACCAGGCCGCGCGGGGCCTGGATCGGCTTACGCTCCCCCACGCGGCGGCCGGCTGACTTTACGGATTATTGAAGGTGTAGGTGCTCGTTGTCGATCCGCCCGATGAGGTGGACGAAGACGGGGATGTCGCGCCGGTCGTGGGATTGCGCAGGCGGGGCGGCGGCGACGGCCGCTTGATCCTCCCCGGCCAGATCGATGGTGGGCGAATTGTCCGGCGGCGTGGCCATGGCCTCGGCCACGGCGGGGCTGAGCGCCAGCACCGAAGACTGCGCCTGAGGGACCGGGTCGGGCGTCAGGCCGTATTCCCTGTGCAGCGAATAGTAGCGCGGCGTCTGGGCGTCGCTCGAGGCGGACTGAGGCTCGGCTAGGGCGCTTTGGGCCTGCGGCGCGGCTTGAGCCGAGGCGGCCGGCGGCAATGCCTGGACTTTGAACCGGCTGGGTTGGGCGGGCCTGAGACGATGAGGAACGCCGCCGCCGTTGTCGTAAAGGCTGGTCGGCAGTCGCGCGGGGGGCGCGGAGTCCAGCCGCTGCGGCGGCTGTGTTTGTGGGGCGACCGGTGTGGACGCAAGACGTCCGCTGTTGGCCGAACGCACGGCCTCTCCGGTGCTGGTGTCGAGCAGTTCGGGGCCGCGCAGCCCATCCGACTCGCTCTGCGATCCTCGCAAGGCATCGGTCTTGCCGGTCCAGCCGAGCAGGGAGACCTGGCCGACGCGCCCGCCCCGGCCGCCGACCGTCATGGGATCGGTGGGGCCGTAGCGGTCCGGCATGGCCTGGGCGCGCGCGGTCAGCGGCGCAAGGCCCAGTGAGAGAACCGCGATGGCGATGGCGGACTGACGCATCAAGCGCTCCGGCGATGACAACTCGCCCCGCCTAAAGCCTTAGGGTCGCCCGATTAACCACGGGTGAAGAGGCTCGCCCTAACGCCCGCGCCAACGCCTCAGCGCCCAGGTCTCCAGCGCCTGGAACAGGGCGTGCGCGGCCGCGCCCATCAGGCCCAGCAGCAGCAGGGCGGCGAACATCTTGGCCGTCTGCAGCCGGTTGGCCGCCTCCAGCAGACGCCAAGCCAGGCCTTGCGAGCCGCCGGAGCCTGACACGAACTCCGCCACCACCGCGCCGATCACCGCCAGGCCCGCCGCCACCTTGTGGCCCTCCAGCAGGAACGGCAGCGCGGACGGGAGCCTGAGGCGGCGCAGGGTCTGCAGGCGGGTGGCGCCGTAGAGCCGGAACAGCCGCTCCAGATCCGGATCGATCGCCTTCAGTCCGGTGATGGCGCCGGAGAAGATCGGGAAGAAAGCCACCAGGGCCGCCAGGCCAATGACCGCCCTTTGCGGGTGGTCCAGCCCGGCCCAGATGTTGACCAGGGGCGCGATGGCGACGATGGGCGTGACCTGCAGCACCACCGCCAGGGGCCGCACCGCGCTTTCCAGCAGCGGGCTGAGCGCCACGATTAGAGCCAGGGACAGGGCGACGACGCTGGCGATGATGAGGGCGCCGAAGGCCATGCCGAGCGTCGTTCCCGCCGAGGCGAACAGGATCGGAGCATTGTCGATGAGGGCAGCGGCGATGGCCGTAGGCGCGGGCAGCAGATAGGCGGGAACGGCGAGGGCGCGCACGGCGATCTCCCACGCCGCCAGGATCACGGCCACCAGCACAAGCGGCGCCAGCCAATGATGGACACGGTTCATGCGGCCATGGCCTGCTGCAGGGCGGCGGACACCGCCTCAACCTGTTCGCGGAACCGGGCGCTGGTGCGGAAATGTTCGGGGCGGGGCAGGGGCGCGTCGATGCGCGTCTCGTAAGCCAGCCGTCCGGGACCGGGCGTCATCACCTGCACCCGGCCGGCCATGAACACGGCCTCCTCGACGTTGTGGGTCACGAACACGATGGCCGGGCGCGATTCCGCCCACAGGGCGTGGATGTCTTCGGCCAAGGCGCGGCGGGTGATTTCGTCCAGCGCTGCGAAGGGCTCGTCCAGCAGCAGCAGGCGCGGCTGCGTGACCAGCGCGCGCGCCAGCGATGTCCGCATGGCCATGCCGCCGGACAGCTGGGCCGGCTTGGCGCTTTCGGCGCCCTGCAGCCGGACCCGCGCTAGGGCCTGCGCGGCCTCGCTTCTGGCCTGGGCGCGCTCCAACCCGGCCAGTTCCAGCGGCAGGGCCACATTGTCCAGGGCGCCGGCCCAGGGCATCAAGGTGGCGGCCTGGAACACCACCGAGGTCTCGCCCCGCCCCGCCGTGCGTTCGACCCGTCCCGACGTCGGTTGTTCAAGCCCCGCCAGTAGCCGCAGCGCCGTGCTCTTGCCGCAGCCCGACGGCCCCACCAGGGCGACGATCTCCCCGGCTCCAGCGCCAGCGAAAACGGCCCCAGCGCGCGCCCGCGCCCCGGATAGTCGACCTCCACGGCGTTCAGGGCGGCGAGCGGCATCACTCTCCTTCCCTGTGCAGCGAAGCGGAACGGGGAAGGGGGACCACGCGAAGCGTGGTGGATGGGGCCTTTCTTGCCGCCGGCCCCCACCACCGCCTTTCAGGCGGTCCCCCTCCCCGCTGCGCAGGGGAGGAGTAGGTCGACCCATCACGGCTTGGATCCCACGAACTGCAGCGTGTAGCCGGCCTTATAGTCCATCGCCTTGGGATAAACTCCCGCCGCCGAGGCGAATTGGAACACCTGGGCCCAGCGCTGGTCGCTCATGGCGCCGACGCCTTCGGTCTTGGCGTCGCCTCCGTCGATGATGCCCCTCTGGCGCATCTTGGCCCGCGCCTGATCCAGCACATCCTGCGTCATGTCCGGGTTGTCCCGCAGGATCAAGGCGTCGGCGGGCCGGGGATCGCCGTACAGGTAGGTCTTCCAGCCGGCCGCCGAGGCGTCGACGAAGGCCTTCACGGCCTGCCGGATGGGCGGCGATCAGGCTGTCGGTGGCCAGGGCCATGGCCGCGTAACCGGGGTAGCCCGCGTCGGCCAGCAGGAACACCGCCGGCTGGATATGGCCCTCCTTCTCGATGGTGTAGGGCTCGGAGGTCAGATAGCCCTCCTGGATCGCGCGCGGATCGCCCAGGAAGGTGGCGTTGCTGTGGGTGTATTTGCGGATCTGGTCGTCGGTGAACCCGAACTTGGCGCGCAGCCAGGGCCAGAAGGAGGTGATGGCCGCGTCCGAGATCAGGATCGGCCGCCCCTTCATGTCGGCGAAGGACGCGATTCCCTGATCCGGATGGGCGATCAGCACCTGCGGGTCTTTCTGCATGAAGGCGGCGACGGCTTTCACCGGCGCGTGCTCCCGCGCGAGGTTCAGCACGATGAAGCTGTTGGAGCCCACGCCCATGTCTACGGCGCCCGAGGCCAAAAGCAGGGGCACGTTCACCGCCGGTCCGCCCTGGATGATAGTCACGTCCAGCCCGCGCTTCCTGTATTCGCCGGTGGCCAGGGCCTCATAGAAGCCGCCGTGCTCGGCCTCGGCGTGCCAGTCGGTGGCGAAGCGGATGGGCATGAGCGCGGTTCCGGCCGCCGGGGCCTTGGTCTGATGAGGCGAGCAGCCGGCCAGAAGGGCGGCGATGAGCGCGGCGCCCAGGCCCAAGATCGTCGATCGGTTCATGCGCGGCGCCTGTCCCTCATGCTCAAGGCCAAGGTGTAAGGCGGCTGCGGGCGGGTGTCATCCTCCTCAAGGACGCGCCACGTCGCATGGGATGGCCGAATCGAGGGATGAAAGGGATAAGGGGATGACCGTCGAGCGGCTTTCAGCGCTCCGGTCCGAGCCGCGAGAGGAAACGGCCGTCAGTTTGCGGCCTAAGGCCGCTTCCTCTCGCCAGTCCCGTTAAGGACGAAGCGTCTAGCTCCCCATCGCCCCGCCCCGAGCCTCGTTTCCGCTTGCGCGGTCGATAGCTGACGCGGTCTCGGACGCCGCCTCCGCTTCCGTCGGGACACCCTGAACTTGCGTTCCGGGACCGCCCGCCGGAGGCTTCGGCCATCGCCCGTCCCTTCCGTCTAAGCCCCTGATTGCGCAGGGATTTTCCGGCAGGAGCGGTGGCTCGCCTTGGCTCCGTAATCAGGATGTCACAGTGGCGGGCGGGCGCAATCAGGCCGCCCGCCAAGCCTGTGCTCGAACCGGTGCAAAGGCGGTGACAAAGCGGTGGATAAGCGGGGACTGAGGGGCGGGTTCTGGGCGCGGAATCAGCCGGTTGCGGGTTTTCCACAGGTTCTGGATGGATCTGGTCGCCGTAATCCGAAATCTCGTCGGCGTCAGGCGTCGATCCGAGTAGGGGAACGCCTTCGGCCAGGGCGGCGGCGCGAAGCGCCTGGTCCAAGGTTGCAAGCGGAAGGTCGCTCCGGCGGGCGAGTTCCAGATAGGCGGCGTCATAGAGCGTCAGGCCGTGACGGGCCGCCAGCCGCGCCGTCGCACCCCAGGCGTGCTGATCCGTCTCGGGGTCGAGCCGTATCGGCAGGAGAGCCAGGTCGGCCAGCGTGGCGTCCCGAAAGGCGGCGTCGTGCCGGTCGCGTCGAACGCCCATCTCCAGCACGTTGGCGACCTCCAGCCGCCACAGAGCGGGGACCCAAGCGCCGCCGATCGCGACGGCCTCAAACACCGCGCGGACGGCTGCTGTCGTTTCCTCGCCGTACACCCAGGCCAGGGTCGCCGAGCTGTCGAGCACCAGGCTCACGGCCGTCCGGCGTCCCGGTCCGCTTTCAAGGTCTCCCAGGGGATGGGGGCGGCGCCCCGGCGCGCGCTCTGGCCCGGATCGGGCGAGCACGGCCTTGGCGCCCTCCCGGTCAACCGGTGTCGCACAGGGCGCAAGGCGCGCCACCGGCTTGCCGTGGCGCGTGATGACGATCTCCTCGCCCTGCTCGACTCTGTCCAGCAGGGCGCCGAGCGTGTTCTTGGCCTCGAAGGCTCCGATTTGCATGGCGACCCTTATAAGCTAGCTCAAGCTAGCTTAACACGGCATCGAGATATCGGGAATAATGGGACAGGAGCAATATTCTCCGCGTTTCATGCGTCCCGCGCCTAATTCTTCACCGTCGGTTGCAGCAGCCCCCGCTCCGCCACGTCGCCCTCCGAAGGGTCCACCGGTATCGCGTCGCGCCACAGCCAGCGCATCATGGCGGGCAGGATCACGCCGCCGTACTTCTGGCCGTGCAGGTCCACGCTCCAGGAATAGTTCACGTCGTAGCCCTTCTTGGTCAGGGCGTTCAGCAGGCGCGACGTTCTGATAGAACCAGTCGCGCGTGGTGTCATAGGGCGCGCCGACCCGGCCGCGGTGGTCGTTGCGGCCGTCGGCCAGGAACACGCGCAGGGGCTTTTTTTCCCTCTTTCAGGACCGAGACGGCATAGGCGTTGCCGCCGCGCATGTTGATGAAACTGCCGACGTTGCTCAGCACCTTGCGGAAGGCGTCGGGTCGGGCCCAGGCCACGCCGAAGGCGGCGATGGCGCCGGAGCTGGAGCCGCCGATGCCGTGCATCTCGGGGTCCTTGGAGATGTTGTAGTCCTTGTACAGCACCGGCATCAGCTCCTCGGTGATCACCCGCGCGTATTTGTCGTTGGGCGTGTTGTATTCGGTGACCCGGTTGGTGGTGCCATCGCCCCAGCCGGTGGCCGGGCGGCTCGACCTGATCGGGCCGGCGTCCGGGATTGATGAATACGCCGATCATCACCGGGATTTCCCGACGATAGATCAGGTTGTCCATCACGTTCTGGGCGCGCAGGTCGCCGTTGGGGTCCATGAAGCCCTGGCCGTCCTGAAACACCATCAAGGCGGCGGGCTTGGCCGGATCGTATTGGGCGGGGACATAGACCCAGAAGGTGTGCTGCGTGCCGGGGAACACCTTGCTCTGGATCACGTACGGCCCGCGGATTTGCCCCTTGGGCACGCCGGGCTGGGGCAGGGAGTCGGGGCCCAGGCGATACTGCGAATTGGGGTCGGGGCCCGACGGCAAAATCCACTGCGGCTCCTCATGTCCGGCCGGCGGCGCGGCGGCGGGCTGCTGGGCGAACGCGGTCGGCTGGGCCCAGGCCAGGGCGAAACCGGCGATCAGCGCAAGGATTGCTGTCTTCATGACCAAGGAACCTCCCAATTCCGTTTCGGTGGATGGCGCGCGCCTTATTTTCCGGCCGCAGGCTGCAACAGGCCCCTATCCGCCATGTCGGTGGGATCGACGGAAACCGGGACCGCGTCGCGCCACAGCCAGCGCATCATGTCGGGGAAGATCACGCCCATGTACTTGCCCCCGTGCGTATTGACGCTCCAGGAGTAGTTCACGTCATAGCCCTTCTGGGTCAGAGCCTTCATCAGGCGGACGTTCTGGTAGAACCAGTCCAGCTCCTCGTCCCAGGCGTCATGGTGCGGACCGCGATTGTCGTTGCGGCCGTCGGCCAGGAACACGCGCAGGGGCTTCTTGTCGCTCGCCAGGACCCGGTCGGCGTAGACATTGCCGCCGCGCATGTTGACGAAGCTGCCGACGTTGCTGAGCACCTTGCTGAACACGTCCGGCCGAAACCAGGCCACGCCGAAACCGGCGATGGCGCCGGAGCTGGACCCGCCGATGCCGTGATCGTTGGCGTCCCTTGAGATGTTGTAGTCCTTGTAGATAATCGGCAGCAGCTCATCGGTGACGACGTGGGAATAGCGGTCGTCCGGCGTGTTGTATTCCACGTCGCGGTTGGTGGTGCCGTCGCCGCCGCCGGTTGTCGGGCCGGGCTCGATCTGATCGGGCCGGCGGCCGGGATTGATGAACACCACGATCATCACCGGCAGCTCCCGACGGTAGATCAGGTTGTCCATGACATTGGGGACGCGCACGTCACCGTTCGGGTCCATCATCATCGCCCCGTCCTGGAAGATCATCAGGTCGGCGGGCTTGGCCGGATCGTATTGCGCCGGAACATAGACCCAATAAGTGTGCTGGGTGCCGGGAAACACCTTGCTTTGGATGACGAACGGGCCGCGAATTTGACCCTTGGGCACGCCGTCCTGGGGCAGGGAATCGGGTCCCAGGCGATATTGCGAATTGGGCGCCGGCCCGGGGGGCAGCGGCATGGGAACCTTGCGGGGACGGGGCCCATTGGCGGGCGGCGGCGGTTGTGGCTGGGCCTGGGCGGAGGCGAGCGGCAGAGCGAACGCCAGCACCGCCAAGGCCATCAACGACGCGATAAATCTGTGCAACAAGGCGCTCCCTAGACTTTTGCCGCCGGACAGGCCGGCGTTTGCCGAGTTGTAACCCGACCGGGCGCACCCTTACAGACCCATTCCGAGGGAATATGGCCTTCGCATCGCGCGGGCCTTGGTTGCGCCGCGATTCTGACGCCGCGGCGTGATGGGTGTAGGCTGGGCTTGTACAATGACGATGGACAGCGGCCCCACCCCACCGGTTCTCTTGAGCGATCGCGGTCGACCGCGCCGACGATCCGGTCGCGCGCGCCTGTTCGCTTGGACGTTCAGCATCACCGCGCACGTCCTGGCGCTGACGGGCCTGCTGTGGGTTCACGCCGAGCCGCCGGCCGAGCCCGAACCGCCCGTCGTCACCGCTAGTCTCGTGTCGCTGCCCCAAGCCGATCCGACCCAGCCGCCGGCGCCGGCCGATCCTTCACCGGCCCAGGCCGGCGGTCAGCACAGCGCCGTGCGGCCCACGCCCGCGCCGCAAGAAGCTCCGGTGACGCTGCAGGCGGCCAGAACGCCCAAACCCAACACCTCCGACCTTCTGACCGACGCGCAGATCGCCGGTGCCGCCAATGCGGGCGAGGCGGGCGGGGGCGGAGGCGGCGGCGTGTGCGACATGGCGCGCGCCATCCAGCGCGCCCTGCGCCGCGATCCCATGGTGCAGGCCGCGGTGCTGGACGCTCATCGCACGGGCAAGGCCATTCTGGTGTGGAACGGCGATTGGGTCAGGAGCGGCGATCAGGACGGCAAGGGTCTGGCCGCCGTGCGCGAGTCCATCATGTGGGAGGTCGGATTCGCCCCGGAAGCCTGTCGCCGGCAACAGGTGCGCGGCATGGTCCTGTTCATGCTGAACGACGGCGTGACGCGTCTGGCCCTGGGCTCGGGCCAATGGCGCTGGTCCGATCTGCTGACGCCCAGCGCCGCGATTCCGGACCGATAGAAAGTCGGAGCCAGCCCTGGGGACCAACTCCGGCGAATTGAATTTACCCCCCACGACACCACTCGCCAAAGGGGTACCCAGTCCTGTCCAGGAATTATAGCGCTGGAAAAGACCTGGATTCCCGCTTTCGCGGAACGAGCGAGGAGAGGCGGTGATGTTCTAATCCAGTACGATC
>CAWDPL010000065.1:0-60610 GCA_963804105.1 uncultured Alphaproteobacteria bacterium | reverse complement strand
TCCCGACCTCAAGATCATCTTCGTCTCGGGCTACGCCGAAGACGCCTTCGAGAAGAGCCTGCCGGAGAACCAGCAGTTTGCCTTCCTGCCCAAGCCGTTCGCGCTCAGCGCGCTGGTCGCGAAGGTGAAGGAGACCATGGCGCCATCGTGAGGGGCGCGGTTTTCGTCATTCCAGGATGGTGCGTCAGCACCTGAGCTCGGATATGCCATTGCACATCGTGGTTCGATGGTTGGTATCGCCCGGAATGACCGCTCCAATGGGCACTATTGCCGCACCCCGCGACCGAGGGCCGCAGCCGTGGAAGCCCCAAGCGGCTTCACTTTCAGGCAGCGCTGCCCATGTTAGGGGCGCTGCCCCCTGCCGGGGATTTTAGGGAAATTGACATGAAATTCACGCAACGCGCCCGCGGCATCGTCCAGGCGATTGCCGTCGTTCTATCGCTCGCGCGCCGTTGCTGTTGGCCATTCCGTCGGCCGATGCGCGGATCGGCGGCGGCATGAGTTCGGGGTCGCGGGGCGCGCGGACGTTTTCCGCGCCGCCGAGCACCTCGACCGCGCCCGGTACGGCGCAACCGTTCAACCGCACCATGACGCCGTCCACGACGCCCGGGATCGGCGCGCCGGCATCCGGCGGCTTCTTCAACAGCCCCGGCCGCAGCATGCTCGGTGGCCTCGCCGCGGGCTTCCTCGGCGCCGGCCTGTTTGGCATGTTGTTCGGTGGCGGAATGTTCGGCGGGCTCGGCGGATTGTCGTCGATCTTCGGCCTGATCCTGCAGATCGGCCTGGTCGTGATCGTGGTTCGAATGGCGATGTCGTGGTGGCAGCGCCGTCACGAGACGGCCTCCGCCTATGCCGGTGCCGCCGCAGCCCCCGGCGTACAGCCGAGCTTCCGCACCGCGACCGGGTTCGGACTGGGATCCGCCGGCGCGCCGCCGGAAATACTGCCCGCAGATTACGAGGCCTTCGAGCGGCTGCTCGGTGACATCCAGACCGCATGGTCGAACGAGGATGTCGCCAAACTGCATACGCTGGCGACCCCAGAAATGGTGTCGTATTTCACCGGCGACCTCGAAAAGAACAAGGCCCGCAACGTCATCAACAAGGTTTCCGGCACCAAGCTGTTGCAGGGCGACCTCGCCGAAGCCTGGCGCGAAGGCGATACCGATTTCGCCAGCGTGGCGATGCGGTTCTCGCTGGTCGACAAGACCGTCGACCGCGCCTCGGGCCGGCTGGTCGAGGGCAGCGAGCAACCCGGCGAAGTCACCGAGGTGTGGACCTTCCTGCGGCCGCGCGGCGCGAGCTGGGAGCTCTCGGCGATCCAGCAGGCCTGAAAACCGGTTCAACGACGATGAGGCGAGGGCGCCGCGGATCGATCCGCGGCGCCCTTCATTTTGAAGGGGTGGCGTGGCGACGACGGATGGTTTAATGGGCTATCAGTCTGCGGGTATTGCGGCGCAATATTGCCCGACGCAGACGGCGCAAATAACTCCGGAGCAAGCCGTGGCCGCCAATATTCTCCAAAACTTCCCGTCGGCCAACGCGTCGGCATCACCACCACGCGGCGGTTCTGGGCCCGGCCGGCCTTGGTCTTGTTGGAGCGACCGGCGACTTTGAACCATAGGAGATGGTCGACATCCGGTTCAGCGCCACGCCTTGCTGGTTCATGAACAGGCGAACCGCTTCGGCGCGTTCGTCGCCGAGCCGTTGATTGGCCGCTTCCGAGCCGGTGGCGTCGGTGTGGCCTTGGATTTCCATATAGACGTTGCGGTTGTCGGTTTTCAGCTTCTGTACGAAGTCCTGCAGCCGGGCCTGGGCCTCGGGCGACAGCTTGGAGCTGTCGGGCAGGAATTTCACCGAATTGTCGGACAGAACCATGGAATAGAGGAACTTGCCCTCGGCCAGCTTGCCGGCGGCAGTGGCGCGGTCGAGCGCTTCCTGGGTGGCCTTGTCCAGACGGCCAAGGTGCGCCGGTGGGCGTCGAGTTGCGCCTGGGCGGCCTGGCGGCGGCCTGGGTCGCGGCCTGAGACTTGGCGTCTTCGGCGCTCACTTGCTTGTTGACGAAGTCTTCGGTCGCGCATCCGCCGAGGCTGATGGCCCCGACCGCAAGAGCGGCTAGGACGAGGGTGGACGGTCTCAGTTTCTGCATATGTATATCTCCGATCGCCTCTGCCTTGGAGGTCAAGGCGAGGGCGTTGTTTTAGTCAGCACGCAGACAGTGTGAACTGTGACATATTTTCAAGAGAAAACGTCGAATAGGTTGTGAGGTTCACGCGCCGAGCGTTTCCTTCTTCTCCTCCAGCGTGAGCCACTCCTCTTCACTGACTGAAAGTTGAGCGCGCGCGCCTTCCAGATCGGCCATGATTGCATCAAAGCCCGCGCGATCGCGGGTGAACAGCGCCGGGTCCTCCAGACGGGCTTCCAGCGCCCTGATCCGTTCGCCGAGCGTGGGAATCAACGCGTCCAATTCCTCCAGTCGTCGAGCCTCCTTGTAGGTCAGCTTGGCGACCTTGGTCGGGATCCGGCAGGTCTGGCCGGGGCGGCCTGGGCTTTGGCCTTCACCGGCTTGGGATGATCCAGGAAGTCCGGGTTCTGGCGCTGGAAATCGCTCCAGCCGCCCGGCGTCTCCACCACCCCGCCGCGCCCATTCAGGGCGATGGTCGAGGTGGCCAGCCGGTCGATGAAATCCCGATCGTGGCTGACCAGGATCAAGGTGCCGTCGTAGTCGGCCAGCAGCTCCTCGAGCAGGTCCAGCGTGTCCATGTCCAGATCGTTGGTGGGCTCGTCCAGCACCAGGAGATTGGCCGCGCTCGCCAGGGCGCGGGCCAGCAGCAGGCGGTTGCGCTCGCCGCCCGACAGGCTGGCCACGGGCTGGCGCAGCTGGCTGTCGCGGAACAGGAAATCCTTGGCGTAAGCCGCCACATGCCGTGGACGGTCCGCGCACCATGATCTGGTCGCCGCCCGCCGGGGTCAGGGCCTGCCACAGGGTTTCATCGCCCGACAGGGACGCGCGCGCCTGGTCGACATAGGCGACCTGCGAGATTGGCGCCGAGGGTCACGGTCCCGCAGTCCGGCGGGATTTCACCGAGCAAAAGCTTGAGCAGGGTGGTCTTGCCCGCGCCATTGGGCCCAACCACGGCCACCCGGTCGCCGCGCAGAATCCGGGTGGAGAAGTCCTTGAGCAGGACGCGCTCGCCGCCGCCGGGCGCGGGCCAGGCCTTGCTGATCGCCTTAGCCTCGATCACCCGCCGGCCGGACAGGGCCCCGGAGTTCACGCCCAGGCTCATCGCGCCCTTTGAGTCGCGTAGGCTTTCGGCCTTCTGCGCGCGCAGGGCCAACAGCTTGCGACGGCGGCCTTCGTTGCGCGCGCGCCGGGCGGTGACGCCACGCTCCATCCAGCGCTGCTCGCGCTCAAGGCTCTTGTCCAGCCGCCGGGCCTCTTCCGCGGCCTGGTTGGCGATGCCGGCGGCCCAGTCGTCGAAGGCGGAAAAGCCCTTGTCCAGGCGATAGAGCTTGCGGTTCACCAGCCAGAAGCAGCGCTGCGTCACCCGCTCCAGAAACGCCCGGTCGTGGCTGACGATCAGGGCCGCCGCGCTGCTGTCCGCCAGCGTCTGCTCAAGGGTCTCGATGGCGAAGATGTCCAGGTGGTTGGTGGGCTCGTCCAGCAGCAGGACATCAGGGTGTTCGGCGAAGGCGCGCGCCAGGGCCGCCCGGCGGATTTCGCCGCCCGACAGCCCGTCCGTCCCCTTGGCGGGCGAAAGGCCGAAGGCCTCCAGCGCCGCGGCGGCCTCGTGCGGCTGCGCGCCGCCTTCACGGGCGTAGTCAAGGAGGCTGGCGCCTGTGACCAGCGGCTCCTGCGCCACGGTGACGATGCGGGCCGAGGGCGCGGCGAAACGCTCGCCGCCGTCCGGCTCGGTCCGACCTGCCAGGATGCGCAGCAGGGTCGACTTGCCCGCGCCGTTGGCGCCGACCAGGCATGCGCGCACCCTCGGCTCCAGCGCCAGGTCGGCGCCGTCGAACAGCATGCGCGGGCCGTCCGCCAGCTTGACATCCTTCAGCGCCAGGATCGGCGCGCGCGGGCTCATCAGACAGGTCCATCAGCGGGGCGCAGGCGCTGATGGCGGCGCTGCGGCGGCGGCGTGGAAGTCCTCGGCCAGGCCGCGGTAAAATCCGGCGCGGGGATTGACTTGGGCGTCGGGCGGCGCGGGCGGCGGCGGGACCTCGTCTGAGGCGGCCGGCGCGTCGGACGCCTCGATCTCACCGGGAGCGAAGGCGAAGTCACGCGCGGGCAGGCCCTGGTGGGCCACCACCATCAGCCGCCGCCAGATTTGCGCCGGAAGGTCCCCGCCGGTGACCTTGTCCATCGGCCGATCGTCGTCGTTGCCCACCCACACCCCGCAGGTCCAGTCCGGCGTGAAGCCGACAAACCAGGCGTCGCGCCAGTTCTGGCTGGTGCCGGTCTTGCCCGCCGCGGGACGGCCGAAGGCGGCGTGCACGCCGGTGCCGTGCTCGATCACGCCCTTCATCATCTGAATCATGGTCCCGTCCAGGCCCTCGTCGTAGACCCGGATCGGGGCGGAGGGCGCGCGCCGATACAGCAGACGACCGCTCGCCGTGTCGATTTCGTCGATCAGGTAGGAAGGAACGCGCAGGCCTCCCTGCTGGAACACCTGAAAGCCGGAGGTGAGCTCCAGCAGGTTCACCTCATAGGCGCCGAGCGCCACCGACAGGTCCGGATCGGAGGGGATGTCCGCCAGGCCGAAGCGGGCGGCCAGGTCGCCGATCCTGTGCGAGCCGACCTCCTGCGCCACGCGCACGGCCACGGTGTTGATCGAGCGCGCCAGGGCCTCGGCCAGGGTCACCGGCCCGACATAGCCGCCGCCGTAGTTCTGCGGCGACCAGGGTCCCAGTTGCACCGGCGCGTCCACGCGGGTGTCGGTGGGTTTCAGCCCGATTTCCAGCGCGGCGGCGTAGATGAAGGGCTTGAAGCTGGAGCCGGGTTGGCGGCGGGCCTGGGAGGCGCGGTCGAAGGGGCTGTAGCGATGCTCCACCCCGCCCACCAGGGCGCGGATCGCCCCGTCCGGCGCCAGCAGCACCACGGCAGCCTGTTCGGCGCCGGCCTTCTTGCCCTCGCTCTCCATCACTCGCCGCACGATCTGCGCAGCGGTGATCTGCAGCATGGGATCGACGCTCAGGTGCAGGATCAGGTCCGGCGCGGACTGGCCCGCCAGAGGCTGGGCCTCGGCCGCCGCCAGGTCGAGCACATAGCCGAAATCGCCCTCGTCCGGCGCCTCTGGCGCCAGCTTTGGCGGGCTCGCCAGGGCGGTCGCCTCGTCGCTCGCGCTGATCCAGCCTTCCTGGCGCATCCGGGCTAGCACCAGGTGCGAGCGGGCGATGGCGCCGGGTAGGTCGCGCGAAGGCGAAAGGCGCGAGGGCGCCTTGGGCAGGGCCGCCAGCAAGGCGGCCTCCGACAGGCTCAGTTGAGCGGCGGGCTTGCCGAAATAGGTCTGCGACGCCGCGTCCACCCCATAGGCGTTGGCGCCGAAGAACACTCGGTTCAGGTACAGCTCAAGAATCTCGTCCTTGCTCAGCATCTTTTCGAGACGCCAGGCGAGCAGCATTTCCTGCACCTTGCGCTTGAAAGTCTGGTCGGGCGCCAGGAACAGGGTCTTGGCGATCTGCTGGGTCAGGGTCGATCCACCCTGGATGATCGAGCCGGCCGACAGATTGGCTCGCGCCGCGCGCAGGATGCCGACCGCGTCCACCGGTCCGTGCTTGTAGAAGCGCCGATCTTCCGCCGCGAGGAAGGCCTGGGGGACGTAGGGCGGCAGGGACTGCAGGGTCACCCTTTGGCCGTGGCGCGCCCCGCGCGTGGCGATAATCTTGCCGTTTCGGTCCAGAAAGGTCATGCCGGGCGTGCGGCCGACCGTCCACAAGGCCTCTCGGCTGGGGATGGGCGGCGTGGTGGAGATGTAGGTCTTCCAAACCCATGCGGCCGTTAGCGCCCCGCTCAGGAGCACAAGCAGCAGCAGGATTGCGGCGATGCGCCATCCATGGCCGCCCTTGCCGCCGCCCCGGCGCGGCCGGTCCGCGCGAAACGTCTCCAGCGGAGGCTGGTCGTCCGGCTCAGGCGGAAAGTTGTCGGGGAAGCGGTCTGTCATGGCCCGGATTTGTCGCGCGCGCATTCAGGGTTTAGGACGGCGCAATGTCGGCGCAAAAGCCTTTTTGGCAGACCAAGTCCCTGGAGCAGATGACCGTCCGCGAATGGGAGAGCCTGTGCGACGGCTGCGGCCTGTGCTGCCTCATTCGTTTCGAGGACGAAGACAGCGGCCGGATCATTCCCACGCGGGTCGCCTGCCGCCTGTTCGACGGGGACGCCTGCCGCTGTTCGGACTACGCCGACCGCAAGTCCCACGTTTCGGACTGCGTCAAGCTGACCCCGTACAACATCGAGGATCTGCCTTGGATGCCGCCCAGCTGCGCCTATCGGCGGCTGCACGAGGGCAAGCCTCTGCCCCTGTGGCATCCGCTGATCACGGGCGACCCGGAGAGCGTGCACCGGGCGGGCGTCAGCGTGCGCGGCCAGACCGTCTCGGAAGCCACGCTCGCCGATCCGGAAGACGCGATCGACTACCCCGCCTATGACCTGCTGCGCGACAAGAGCGAGGAGTGGGAGTTTTAATCGCCCGCCTCGCCCAGCCCGGCCCCGACCAATCCGGGACCATAGGGGTTCTCATCGGCCTCGCTGGGGCTGAGACCGACCCAGGCGAGGAAGATCAGGTCGATCAGGCACGCGGCGCCCAAGGAGCCGATGGACACCCAGAACAGGGACGGGCCGTCCGTCCTTGAGTCAAAGGTGCGCAGCCAAAAGGCCGCCGCCGCGGACAAGGCCAGCAGACTCGCCAGGATTGGCCAGAAAGTCATCCAGCCGCTGCGGCCGATGTCGTGCAGGCGCTTGGCGTAAAGGCAGATCCAGCCGTAGGCCAAGACCATGAAGGCGAACCAGCCCGCGTGGGGGACCAGGCAGGCGCCGGTCTGCAGCGTGGCCAGCACGGCGAAGCCCAGCCAGAACCGGCCTCGTCCGATGCGGCCCTGCGATCTCAGGAACAGCCCCGCCCAGCTCACGTCGTCCATCCTCAGCCCGCGGCCCCCGGACCCGCCGAGATCGACGTGGTGCGGCCAAAAGTCGGAATAACGAGTGATCGAAGCAGTGTGTCGGATATGTGGCGCGAGATGTGGCGGAAATGCCACATCTGCTCTTGCTTTAGTCGGCGACTAACATAACTGATCCATAGTGTATGGATTGGCGGCAGAGGGACTGACTTGGCGCAAGACCCGTATCAGGAACTGGGCGTGTCCCGCACCGCCAGCGCGGACGAGATCAGGCGTGCTTTCAGGAAGCTGGCCAAGCAGCTCCACCCGGACCAGAACCCCGGCGACAAGGCGGCGGAAGAGCGCTTCAAGCGCATCAGCGCGGCCTTCGACGTGATCGGCGACGAAGAGAAGCGCAAGAAGTTCGACCGGGGCGAGATCGACGCCGACGGGCACGAGACCATGCGCGGTTTTCGGCCAGGCGGGGCCGGCCCGCGCGGAGGCCCAGGTCCGGGCGCGGGCTTCGGCGGCTTTGGCGCAGGGGCGGAATTTGAGGGCGTGGACCTCAACGACATCCTCGGCGAGATGTTCGGCGCGCGCGGCGGGGGCGCGCGGGGCGCCGGCTTCGGCGGGTTTTCCTCGCGCGGCCAGGACGTGCGCGCCCAGGTGGAGATCAGCATCGAGGATGCGGTCAAGGGCGCGCGTCGGCGCATCGCCTTTTCGGACGGCCGCACCATCGAGGTGACCATCCCCAAGGGCGCGGCTGAGGGTCAGGTGCTGCGTCTCAAGGGCCAAGGCTCGCCCGGCCGGACCGGTCCGGGCGACGCCCTGATCGAGCTGAGCATCGCGCCGCACCCGGTGTTCCGCCGCGAAGGCGACGCCCTGACCATGGATGTGCCGATTTCGGTGCCGGACGCCGTGCTGGGCGGCAAGGTCGAGGCGCCCACGCCGGATGGCCCCGTGACGCTGACCGTGCCCAAGGGCTCCAACTCCGGCGCCGTCCTTCGCCTCAAGGGGCGGGGATTGGCCGGCGGCGCAGGCGCCAAACGCGGCGACCTTCTGGCCCGCCTGGTGGTTACCTTGCCCGACAAGCCGGACGCGGAACTGGAGAAATTTGCGGAATCCTGGCGCCAGAGCCGGCCTTATAGTCCGCGCCGCAAGGCTTGACCGGGTCCTGGGAGCGGCGCTTCCATCGATCCGTCCCCATCGGGGGCGTTTTATTCAGGCCGCATTCAGCAGCGGGAGCCTACAACCAGCCGCATGAGGCGACGCGCAACGTCATTGGCGATCTTGGCCCTGGCTGTTTTTGCGGTCACGACGGCCTATGCCCAGCCTGGACGTCGCGGCGGAGAACGCCGCGCCGACCGCGGCGCTGACAGACCGGCGACCCAGCCTTACGGCGGGCCGCGCGGCCGGTACTACGGGCCCGCGCCGGCCCCCTACGAGCCGCCGCTCGCGCCCGAGTACTACCGCTCGCGCCCCAATTCCCTGGGCGCCCGGTGGGCTCAACAGCAGGATCAGGCGCGGATGGGCGTGCGCCAGGGGCGCATCATCCCCTTGTCGCGCGTCGTGCAGAATCTCCAGAGACTGAGGCCCGGTCGAGTGCTCGACGCGGGTTTGGAGACCGGACCCGACGGGCGGGCCGCCTATCGCGTGCGCTGGGCCGCGGCGGGCGGCCGGCGCATCGATTTCATCATTGACGCGGAGACCGGGGCCATTATCGGCCGCGGCGCAGAATAGGGATCAAAATGCGGATTTTGGTGGTCGAGGATGACCCGGACCTCTCGCGCCAGCTCAAGCTGTCGCTGGCCGACGCGGGCTACGCGGTTGACCACGCGGCCGACGGTGAGGAAGGCCAATATCTGGGCGAGAGCGAGCCCTACGACGCCATCGTGCTGGATCTGGGCCTGCCCAAGATCGACGGCGTCTCAGTGCTGGAGCAGTGGCGGCGGGCGGGCATAACCACCCCCGTGTTGATCCTGACCGCGCGCGGGGCCTGGAGCGAGAAGGTGGCCGGTTTCGACGCCGGCGCGGACGACTATCTGACCAAGCCGTTCCATACCGAGGAACTTTTGGCCCGACTGCGGGCCTTGCTGCGGCGCGCGGCGGGCCATTCGGCCCCGGCCCTGGCCTGCGGCGCCTTGAGGCTGGATCCGCGCGCGGCCCGGGCCTCGGTCAATGGGGAGCCCCTGCGCCTGACCTCACTGGAATATCGCCTGCTGCACTATCTGATGATGCACCAGGGCCGGGTGATCAGCCGCACCGAGCTGGTCGAGCATCTGTACGATCAGGATTTCGACCGTGATTCCAACACCATCGAGGTGTTCGTCGGACGCCTGCGCAAGAAGATCGGCCAGGACCGTATCGAAACGGTTCGCGGCTTGGGCTACCGGCTGGCGCCCCTGGCCGGCGAGGCGACGGACGCGTGAGCGCCGGGGCGGGGCCATCCGTTGGAAGTGCATCTTCCGATGCCGAGCCCCCAACGTCTCCCGGTCTGGGCTGGACCTGGCCCATGCTCGTCTGGCGTCTCAAGAACCGATCCGGGCGTCCCAAGCGCGCGCCCTCATTGGTCGGGCGTCTGATTTGGCTGGCCGCGGGCTGGAGCCTGCTGGTGATCCTGGGCGCGGGCCTGGCCCTCACCGCCTTCTTCCGCAGCGCCACGCTCAGCCGGTTTGATCAATCGCTCTACGACATCACCGACGGGCTGTACGCCGGCGCCACGGTGCAAAACGGGAAAATGTACGGCCCCGCGGTTACCGACACCCGCGCCCTGCGCGTCTATTCCGGTCGCTACTGGGAGATCGCCGAAGCGGCGCCGGGCGGGGCCCTGCACGTGCTGGTTCCCTCGCAGTCGCTGTGGGACAGCGACCTGAAGGCGCCGCAGGCCGTGGCCGCGCTCAAGCCGGGCGAGCACATGTCCTACGACACCGTGGGCCCGGTGGGCGAGCCGCTGCGCGCCGTCGCCCGGGCCGTGGCGATTCCCGGCTGGAACGATCCGGTGATGCTCCTCGCCGCCGAGGATCGTGCGCCGATCGATGCGGACTTACGCCGCTTCGCCCTGACCACCATGGAATTCCTGGCTCTGCTCGGCGCAGGCCTGGTCGCGGGCGTGGTGATCCAGGTGCGGGTCGGGCTGAGCCCGCTGTTTCGCTTGCGCAGGGACGTGGCCGAGGTGCGCAAGGGACGCGCTGAACGGCTGGACGAGCATTATCCGGTGGAGCTCGCGCCCCTGGCCGGGGAACTAAACGCCCTGCTGGCGCACAATCAGGAGGTGGTCGAACGCCAGCGCACTCACGTCGGGAACCTGGCCCACGCCTTGAAGACCCCTCTGTCGGTGATGCTGACCGAGGCCGAAAGGGCCAAGACCCCTCTGGCCGAACTGGTCATGCGCCAGGCCCAGATCATGCGCGGCCAGGTGGATCACCATCTGCGCCGAGCCAGGGCCGCCGCCCGCGCCCAGGGGCCGGGCGAACGCACGCCCGTGGCGCCGGTGGTGGATGAGCTGTCGCGCACCTTGGCGAAGATCTTCCAGGATCGAAAACTCCACATCGACTGGGACGTGGACGAGGCCTTGGCTTTTCACGGCGAGCGCCAGGACCTGCTCGAAATGATCGGCAATGTGATGGAGAACGCCGCCAAATGGAGCCGGCGCAAGGTGCTCGTCCGGGCTGCGGCGGGGGGTCCGGCGCAGCTGCGCGTGACGGTCGAGGACGACGGACCGGGCCTGCCGCCTGAGCGGCGCGGCGAAGTGCTTCAGCGCGGCGCGCGGCTGGATGAATTGGCGCCGGGGTCGGGGCTGGGCCTATCCATCGTCGAGGAACTGGCCAAGGCCTATGGCGGGTCGATCCAACTGGCCGATTCCGCCCTCGGCGGATTGAGGGTCGAACTGGTGCTGCCTGGGGTCGAACTCTTAAACCGAGGCCGTTTTTTTCCAAACGTTAACTGTCTTCCCCCAAATTGGGGACCGGCTCGTCTATCTCGCGCTCGAGCTGCGAAGGAACGTCATGGCCGCACTGTCCAAAGATCGCGCCGGCATCGTACGCGCTCTGATCGAGGCGGCGCCGGACTCGGCGATCCGCAGCCTGGAGTCGGCCTTGTGCGGCGACATCGCCGGCGGATCTCTGGCGGCGGTCAAGTCGATCGTGGACATGGAGGTCTACGACCGTGCGGTGCGCGACACCGTGTTCGATCCGATAACGCCCTTGTTCGCGCCGAGACCCGACGGCCTTGAGCAAATGCTGTTCCCCCGCGCGGCGTTCGGCCGGCTTTGGCGAGCGTTGAAGGAAGCCCATCCCGCTGAATGCGCGGCCGCCGCCGCGGCGCCCGTCCGTCGGATCGACGGCGAGGCGACTCCGCTGATCTTCGACGAACTGTGCCGATTGGCGGCGAGCCGCCTGCGCGAACGGGAAGGCGAGTTCGCGGCCTTGGCCGAACTGGTCGACGGATTTCGGCCAGGCGCGGCGGGCGAACTCGTCGCCTGCCTGGATCTTTGCCCCGTTGCGCGCGAGGCTCTTCGCCATCTGCCTGAATGGCTGGTCCGGATGACCGACGAGCGGCAGGCCGCGGCCCGTCTGATGTACAAGGACGCCGTGGCCCTGGCCGAAGACGCCGGGCCGCGCCTGATGGAGATACTCTTCGCCCATCTGGCCGAGCCCTGGACCATACTGCGGATCGTGTCGGCGGTTATGCTCAAGCCTGACGACCGCTACGCCGCCAGTTCCGAAATGGCCGATTTCGGCGCGCGGCTGCTGCGCGACATCGATCGCCGGATCGATCGCTTCAAGAGCTTCGACTACAACGGCGGCGCGGTCGCAGGCGAAGAAGCGGCGCGCACGCTCAGGGTGGCTGTAACCATCGCGGCGGAATTCGAACAATCCCTGACCCTGGTCCGTGACGGTCCCTGGGGACTAAAACTAGCCAAACAGAAGCAGAGTTTGGCCTCGGCGGCCGAAGCCCATCTGCGCAAGGTCGAAAAGGCCGTGGCTGAGGCCTTGCCCATGCAGCCGGTCCGGGTGGGCGGGCGCACGGTGCGGGGCGAGCCGCGCCTAGACGCCCCGCCCAATACGGCGCTCGTGCAGCGAGCGCGGGCGGTGCTGACCTTTTTCGCCGAAGTTCGGACCGCCGCCGCGCAGGGCGGCTACGGCACGGCCCGGGCCAAGGTGGGCGAGGACGTGGCGCACTTCCTGGACAGCTACGTGGAAGAGCTGTTGGCGACGCTGCGTTCGAATGACCACGAACATATGGACAACGCCGCGCAGTACCTGGAAACGGCGGCGGACCTTACCGCCCTGGTGTACGACGACCAGACCGCCCAGATCATTCGCCGCCGCGCCGCGGCGGCCTGACCGCCGAATTTTCTTCATCGCTCGCGACAAAGGGGCCGAGGTCGTCCAAAGCCTCTGGCCTGCCGCAATGATCGCGCCTATTTGCTGACGATCCCGCCGGTTGGTTCGTCATTGCAAATGCCCTTTTTGCCGAAATCGAGAAAAGCCCGCCGGCGACTGTTGGTCGTGGCCGTGGCGGCGCCGATCCTGGCGCTTGCGGTCGGCCTGACCCTCTACGCCATGCGCGACGCGGTGGTGTTCTTCTACGGGCCGAGCCAGGCCCAAGCCGAGCACGTGCCTGCGGGCCGGCTGGTGCGTATCGGCGGGCTGGTTCAGACGGGCAGCGTGGTCAAGGGCGCCAACGGCGAGGTCCGCTTCGACATCACAGACAATGTTCACGCCGTCTCCACGCACTATAAGGGCGAACTGCCGGATCTGTTCCGCGAGGGGCAAGGGGTCGTCGCCCAGGGCGCGTTCGATGATGCAGGGGTGTTCCAGGCCCGCGAAATCCTCGCCAAGCACGATGAGAAATACATGCCCAAGGAAGTGGTCGACGCCTTGAAGAAGTCGGGACAATGGCGCGAGAGCGCCGCGCCGTCGAAAGGCTCGGGCGTATGATCGCCGAACTCGGCGCCTTCGCCCTCATGCTGGCCCTGGCCCTGTCGCTGGGCCAGACGGCGCTGTCCGGCGCCGGCCGTTTGCGCCGTTCCGCGGTGCTTCAGGGCGCGGGCGAGGGCGCGGCCCTCGGCGCCTTTATCGCGGTGCTGATTGCGTTCCTGGCCTTGATGGACGCGTTCATTCGTTCGGACTTCTCGGTGGCCAACGTCGCCAACAACTCCACCACCACCGAGGCCATGTTCTACAAGGTGACCGGCGTGTGGGGCAGCCACGAGGGCTCGGTCCTCTTGTGGAATCTGGTGCTCACCGGCTTCGGCGCCCTGATCGTGCTGTTCGGCGACAACCTGCCGCGCGGGCTGAAGGCCCTGACGGTGATGGTTCAGGGCCTGCTGGGCGTCCTGTTCATCGGCTATACCGTGTTCGCCTCCAGCCCCTTTGCGCGCCTCGCCAATCCCCCGGTGGAAGGCAATCCCCTCAACCCAATTCTGCAGGACCCGACCTTCGCCATCCATCCGCCGTTCCTCTACTGCGGCTATGTCGGCTTTTCGGTGGTGTTCTCCCTGGCCGTGGCGGCGCTGATCGAGGGGCGCGTGGACGCGGCCTGGGCGCGCTGGGTGCGGCCCTGGGCCCTGACCGCCTGGAGCTTCCTCACCGTCGGCATCACGCTCGGCTCCTTCTGGTCCTACTACACCCAGGGCTGGGGCGGCTGGTGGTTCTGGGACCCGGTGGAGAACGCCAGCTTCATGCCTTGGCTGGCCGGCGCCGCCCTGCTGCACTCCGCCATCGTCACCGAAAAGCGCGGGACCTTGGTCGGATGGACGGTGTTTCTCGCCCTGATCGCCTTCACCCTGTCCATGCTGGGGACCTTCCTGGTGCGCTCGGGGGTGCTGACCTCGGTGCACGCCTTCGCCGTGGACCCCACGCGCGGGACCATCCTTTTGACCATCGTGGCGGCCTCGGTCGGCGCGGCCTTCGCCCTGTTCGCCTGGCGGGCCTCCAAGCTCTCGGGCGGCGGCCTGTTCTCGCCGATCAGCCGCGAAGGCGCCCTGGTGCTCAACAATCTGTTCCTGTCCACCGCCTGCGCCACGGTGCTGCTGGGCACCCTCTATCCCCTGATCAAACAAGCCCTCACTCCCAACAATCCCGTCTCGGTGGGTCCGCCGTTCTTCGCCCTGACCTTCAACCCGCTGATGGTCATCACCCTGCTGATCGTGCCGTTCGGACCGCTCTTGGCCTGGAAGCGCGGCGACCTGCGGGCCGCCGCTCGTCGGCTGAGGATTCTCCGCGGCCCTGGCGCTGGCGTGCGGCCTTGTGGCGCTGGCGGTGATGCAGCCGCGTCAGGCCCTGTCCTGCGCCGGACTGGCGCTGGGCTTCTGGCTGATCTTCGGGGCCCTGGCCGAGCTGGCCGAACGCAGCCGCGCCGGCCGTGTCCCGGCCAAGGAATCCCTTCGCAGATTGAGCGCCCTGCCGCGCGGCGCCTGGGGCACGACACTGGCGCACGCGGGCCTGGGCGTGTTCGTCCTGGGCGCCTGCTTTGAGTCCAGTTGGAAGCTGGAGAACGCCCAGACGCTGAGCCCGGGCCAGTCCATGCCTATCGGCGCCTACAGCCTGAAGCTGGACTCCGTGACGCCTATAGACGGCGCCGGCTATTCGGCGGAACACGCGGTGATCAGCGCCTCCAAGAACGGCCGGGCCATCTGCACGCTCACGCCTGAACGGCGCACCTATCCCGCCGCCGCCGGTCAGACCACCTCCAAGAAATCCATCTGCGTCCTGGGCGCCAGCGATCTCTACGTGGGCCTGGACGACGGCCAGCAGAACCCTGAGGACATCCACGCCTGGGTGGTGCGCGCCTACTGGTATCCCTGGGCCCGGTTCATCTTCATGGGCCCCATGCTGATGGCGCTCGGCGGGCTGATTTCCCTGTCGGACCGGCGTCTGCGGTTTTCCCTGCCGCAGCGGGCCAAGACCAAGGCCGGCAAGCTGAAAGCGGAGCCCGCCGAATGAGACGCGGTCTGGTCGGCTTTTTCGCCGCCGCCGCAGCCGCGGTGATGCTGATCGGCGCGGCCGACGATCCCTCCGACCGACTGAAGAACCCCGCCGAGGAAGCGCGGGCCCGCGCCCTGTTCCAGCAGCTGCGCTGCGTGGTCTGCCAGAACGAGTCCATCGACGATTCGGAGGCCGATCTGGCCCAGGACCTGCGCCGCATCGTGCGCGCCCAGATCGCTCAGGGGCGTAGCGACGATCAGGTGCGCGCCTTCCTGGTGCAGCGATACGGCCAGTTCATCTTGCTCAAGCCGCCGCTGTCGCCCGGCAACGCGATGTTGTGGCTGACCCCTCTCGTCCTTGTTCTGGCGGGCGGCGCCTATGTCTGGCGGCGCTCAAGTGCTGCGCGCCCGGACGAGCCGGCCCTGACGGCCGCCGAAGAGCAGGCCCTTCGCCGACTTCAGGCCCAGGCGGACGCCAAGGTTGCGCCGCATTCGGAAGGTTAGTCATCGCGGGGAAATTTGGGCTCGCACGCTGAAAGCGATGGCGCACCGTCGGCGGGGCTTCTAGTTTGCGCTTTGGCCCTCGGGGATTAGTCAGCCTGACATAGGGAATGGGAAGTATGGCCGCCACCAAGACCGGTTTTATCCTGGGCGCCGTCGCGGGCGCAGGCGTGGCCGCCGCGGTCATGATCGGCGTCGGGCTGCGCCCGCCCGCCGCCCTCGCCGACCCCGCGCCCGCCAGGGCCGCCCAGGCGTCAGGACAAGCCCAGTTCGCGCCCCCGCCGGGCGCGCCCCTTTCCTTCGCCGACATCTTCGATCGCGTCTCCCCGGCGGTGGTGTCCATCAATGTGACCGCCGTGGTCGACCGCCGGGCCCTGGGCCTGCCGGGCTTCGACGACAGCCGGCCCAAGCGCGGACCCGGCGCCAAGGGCAAGGGCGATGACCAGGACGATCAGGACGACCAGGACGATCAGGACGATCAAGGCGGGGCCAACGGAGGCGACGATCCCAACAGCACCCAGGCCATGGCCTCGGGCTCGGGCTTTTTCATCTCGCCCGACGGCTACATCGTCACCAACAACCACGTGGTGGAGAACGCCAAGGACATCAAGGTGGTGCTGCCGGGCAAGGACCAGCGCGAGCTGCCCGCCAAGGTGATCGGCCGCGACGAGGGCACGGACCTCGCGGTGATCAAGGTCGAGGGCAAGGATTTCCCCTACGTCAGCTTCGAGAATTCGGCGCGCCCGCGGGTGGGCGACTGGGTGATCGCGGTGGGCAATCCCTTCGGCCTGGGCGGCACGGCCACCGCGGGCATCATCTCGGCCTACGGCCGCGACATCGGCGAGAAGTTCGTCGACTACATCCAGATCGACGCGCCCATCAACCGGGGCAACTCGGGCGGTCCGACCTTTGATATCTACGGGCGGGTGATCGGGATCAACACCGCCATCTTCTCACCCTCGGGCGGGTCGGTCGGCATCGGTTTCGCCATCCCCGCCGACGTGGCCGACACCATCACCAAACAACTGATCGCGGGTGGCAAGATCACCCGCGGCTATCTGGGCGCCACCATTCAGGACATCTCGCCCGAGATCGCCGAGAGCCTGGGCAAGCCCGACATGAAGGGCGCTCTGGTGGACGAGTTGGTTCCCGGCGGTCCGGCCGCCAAGTCCGGGGTGCAGGCGGGCGACGTGGTGCTGTCGATCAACGGCGTGGCTGTGCACAGCGCCACCGAACTGACCCGCCAGGTCGCCTCGTCGCACACCGGCGACATCATGCGCCTGTCCATTCTGCGCGGCGGCGAGAGCCTGACGATCGAGGTGCGCTCGGGCCTTCGGCCCTCCGAGGAGGAGCTGGCCAAGACCCAGGGCAATATGGAGCAGGGCGGCGAGGGCCAGGGCGAAGGGGGCTCGGCCCACACAGGCGCGCTCGGCCTTGTGCTTTCGCCGCTGGACGCCGATGCGCGCCGCAAGCTCGGCTTGCCCACCGATCTGAAGGGCGCCCTGATCACGGACATCGACACGACGTCAGACGCCGCGGGTAAGGGGTTGAAGCCGGGCGATGTGGTGATCCGCGTCAACGACAAGGCCGTCTTCAACGGCGCCGACGTGGCGCAGGAAGTGGCTGCGGCCCAGAAAGCGGGGCGGGCCAATGTGCTGCTGTTCGTCTATCACGACCACCATCAGGCGGCCGTGGCGGTGAAGATCGTCTCGGACAGCGACGACAGCGACGCCCCCGCCAAGGGCAAGGGCAAACCGAAGTAAGTCTAAACCAGCTTGGCCTTCTGCAGGGTCTTATAGGCCTTGATCACCCGTTGCAGGCGCAACTCCGCGCTGCGGTCTCCGCCGTTGGCGTCCGGATGGCAGCGCTTGACCAGTTCGGTGTAGCGCCGCCGGATCAGGCCCACGTCGGCGTCCTCTTCCAGGTCCAGATCGGCCAGGGCGATTCGCTCGAGCTTGCCGAGGCGCCGCATGGGCGCCTCCGGCTCGCGCCGGCCCTTGCCGCCGATCACGCCTAGGGGGTCGACGTAGCCCTTTCCGGTTCCGGCCCGCTGGGCGAAGCTGGCGGCTTCGCGGGCGAAGCGGGAGGCCTTGAACTGCCAGGTGGGCCGATCGCCGGTCTGACGCTTTTCCTGTTCCTGGCGGACCTGCGCCTCGCTCATGCCGGCGAAGAAGTCCCAGTTGCGGTTGTATTCAGCCGCGTGCGGCTGACAGAACCAGTAGTGCTCGCTCATCATCTCACGCGACTTGGGCGCGCGGGTGGACGCGGGGGCGCGGCAGCCCACATGATCGCAGGCCCGCTCGCCCGGTTTTAAGGCGTGCACGTCGGCCTGCGCTTCCGCCTCGCCCTCCTTGGGCGGGCGGACACGAATGTCGACGAACTTGGGCTTATATTGAAATGCGCCGCTCATGAGCCGAAGTATGCGATTGCGTTTGTGACATTCAAGGATTGACGGACGGCGCGAATGGGACAGGTAGCCGAAACCATCCGCAAAAAACTGATTGAGGCCTTTTCGCCGCAGCGGCTGGAGGTTGTGGATGACTCCGCCCGCCACGCCGGCCATGCCGGAGCGCGCCAGGGCGGTGAGAGCCACTTCAATGTAGTGATCGTCTCGGCTCTTTTCGAGGGCGTCTCGCGCGTGCAGCGCCAGCGCAGCGTCTACGCCGCCCTGGCCGAGGAACTGGCCGGTCCGGTGCACGCCCTGTCGGTCAAGACCCTGGCGCCGCGCGAGCAGGGCTAGCCATGACCAGCTTCGCCCCTGAGACGTCGGCCCTTGAGCCGCGGGTGCGGATGGCGACCGTCGCGGACGCTGAAGGCATGGCGCGGGTCAGCGTCGACACCTGGAAGCTGACCTACGGCGGCATTCTGCCGGGCGATTATCTGGCGCGCATGAGGCGGCCCGCCCATGAAAGTCAAAGGCGGCGGATGATGGCCGACGCCGACACGGCGCATTTCGTGGCCGAAGAGGCCGCGACCGGCGAGACCGTGGGTTTCGCCAGCGCCGGCCCCGCGCGCGGCGGCTTGGCCGGCGGCGGCGCGGAGATTTACGAGCTGTACGTGCAGAACGGCTTTCAGGGCCAGGGTCTGGGCCGCAGGCTGATTGAGGCGGCCCGCGGCTGGCTGGCGGGCCGGGGCCATCAAAGCCTGATCGTTTGGGTGCTGGCCGACAATCCCAACCGCGGGTTTTACGAACGGATCGGCGGGCGCTTTTCGGGCCGGCGCGCCATACGCGTCGGCGGTGCGACAGTGGATGAGGCGGCCTACGTCTGGCCGCTGGAGCGGATGGACTGATCCGTTTTCGCTGCATGTCGCGCAATCAAAACGGCCCTCCCGAGAAAGGCCGTTCATTGTTCAGGCTACGCTCCACCGACCATAAGGTCGATCGGGGCGGTTCGGATCAGTAGATGTCGTTCAGCTGAACGCCGAAGGTGCGCCTGACGACAAGCCGCGAGGCGGTCGTAGACGAGGTCTGTAAGCTCAGCCCCCCTCTTCCTCCATTTCCTCCGGCAGCCGCGGCGACACCCTTAGGGCGGTGATCTGATTGCGCTGGCGGCGCAGGACCTGGAAGCGATGGTGGTGGAAGATGAAGGTCTGGCCCGCCTCGGGGATGGTCTGGGCCTCGTGGATCACAAGCCCGGCCACGGTCACCGCGTCCTCGTCAGGCAGGTCCCAGTCCATGGCCCGGTTCAGATCGCGGATGGTCAGCGAGCCATCCACGTTGACCGACCCGTCGGCTTGGCGGCGGATGCCCTGAAGCGTCGGATCGTGCTCGTCCTCGATGTCGCCGACGATCTCCTCAAGGATGTCCTCCAGGGTCACCAGACCCTGCAGGGCGCCGTATTCATCCACCACCAGGGCGAAGTGCGAGCGCGCCTTGAGAAACGCGTTGAGCTGGTCCTTCAGATTGGTGGTGTCGGGGATGAACCAGGGCTCGCGGGCGATGGATGCGATGTCGAGCTTGTCCACCTGTCCTTCGGCCGAGGCCAAGGCGCGGGCCAGGTCCTTGGCGTGGAGCACGCCGATGATGTTCTCCGGCTCTTCTCGGTAGAGCGGAATGCGCGTGTAGGGCGCCTCCAGGGCCTGCATCACCAGGACGTGGGGGTCGAGGTCCGCGTCCAGCAGAGCGATGTTTTTGCGGTGGACCATGATCTGCGCCACGTCCATATCCGATAGGTCCAGCACCCCTCCCAGCATGCGCCGGTCGCGGCTCTCCACCAGGCCTTCCGCGTGGTGGTATTCCACCGCGCCCCGGATCTCCTCGTGCGCCGCCAGTACGTCCTGCTCCATGGTCAGGTTGATGCCGAAGGGTTTGAGCGTCCAACGCACGATCCATTGCACGGCGAAGATCACCGGGCCGAACAGCTTGACCACGACCAGCATCGGCCCAGACAGGGCGCGAGCCACGTCGTCGGCGCGAACGATGGCGATGGTCTTGGGCAGCACCTCGGCGAACACCAACACCAGGGTGGTCATCACCGCCGTGGCCAGGGCCACGCCCCACGCGCCGGGGACGGACTTGGTGATGAACTCCGTGGCCAGGGCCGAGGTCAGGATGTTGATGGCGTTGTAGCCGAGCAGCACCGCGCCGATCATGGTCTCCTGGTCGGAGAACAGCTTGTTGACCCTCCGGGCCGCGGCGTCGCCGTCGCGCTCAAGCTGGTGCATGCGGCCGCGGCTGGCGCCGGTCAGGGCGGTTTCGGCGGCTGAGAACAGGGCCGAGACGAACAACAGGGCGACGACCAACAGGCCGAATAGCGCCAAGGAGACGTTCATGTGCAGTCCCAAGTTGAAATGGCGCGGGCTCTAAGGAGTCGCGCCTTCGGCCAAAAGGAACGCTCGAACGGCCTCGCTGTCCACGCCCTTGGCGACAAACGCCTCGCCGATGCCCTTGGCGAGCACGAAGGTGAGGCGACCGCCCTCCGCCTTCTTGTCCTGAGCCATGTGCGAGATCAGGCGATCGGCGGAGAACGGCGCGCCCGGCGCTTGCTCCAGTCGCGTAGGCAGTCCGGCCGCGGCGATAGCCAACTCAACGCGTTGCGCATCCTGCAGGGTGCAATGGCCCAGGCGGGCGGAGAAGCGGAACGCCAGGGCGCAACCCAGGGCCACGCCCTCGCCGTGCAGCAAGGCCTCGCCATAACCGGTCTCCGCCTCCAGGGCGTGGCCGAAGGTGTGGCCGAGGTTGAGCAGGGCGCGGGCGGCGGCCTCGCGCTCGTCCTCGCCGACGATCTGCGCCTTCATCTGCACGCAGCGCGTCACCGCGCGGCCCAGGGCCTGCGGCTCCAGAGCCAGCACATCGGCGCCGGACGTCTCCAGCCACTCAAAGAAGCCGAAATCGCCCAGCAGGCCGTATTTGATCACCTCGGCGTAGCCGGCGCGCAGTTCGCGGCCGGGCAAGGTGGCCAGCACGTCCAGGTCGGCCAGCACCAGACGCGGCTGGTGAAAGGCGCCGATCAGGTTCTTGCCGCGCGACGTGTCGATGGCGGTCTTGCCGCCCACCGAGGAATCCACCTGGGCCAGCAGGGTGGTGGGAATCTGCACGAAGTCGATCCCACGCTTGTAGATCGCCGCCGCGAACCCGGCGAGGTCGCCCACCACTCCGCCGCCGAAGGCCGTGATCACATCGCCCCGGTCCAGGCCCAGAGCCAGCAGCTGGTCGCAAACGGACGAGAGGCCGTCCCAGCTCTTTGTCTGCTCGCCCGGCTCGACGACGATCCAGTCGGTTTGAATGTTCTGGCCGCGCAGCGACGCCTCGAGCCTGGCCCCATGCAGGGCTCGCACCGTGGAATCACACACCACCGCCGTGCGCCCGCGCGCCAGCAGCGGCTTCATCAGTTCGCCCGCCCGCGCGATAAGGCCCGTGTCGATCATCACCCCATAGGAACGGGCGCCCAGGCCCACGCGCACGTTCGCCATCAGCCCGCTCCTGTCAGCTGGCGCCGCTTGAGGGCGTCGATGATGGCGTCGACGGTCGCCTGATGCGGACCCTCGCCGCTGTCGATGATCAGATCGGCCTGGCCATAGGCGGCCTCGCGCTTTTCCAATAGTTCCTCCAACACCCGTCGCGGGTCCTTGCCGCGCAGCAGGGGGCGGGTGGTCTTGCGCGCCACGCGCCGGGCGAGCACTTCCGGCGAGGCCTTCAGCCACACCGAGATCGCCTTGCGCGAGACGATCTCGCGGGTTTGCGGATTGCAGAAGGCGCCGCCGCCGGTGGCCAGGACGTGCGGCGGTTGCTCCAAAAGGCGCGCGATCACCCGGCGCTCGCCGTCGCGGAACTCCGCCTCTCCGCGCTGCTCGAAGATTTCCGAGATGCTGCGGCCCGCCGCGCGCTCGATTTCCTCGTCCGCGTCGTGAAACGGCAGGCCCAGGGCTTCGGCCAGGCGCTTGCCCACCGAGGTCTTGCCCGCGCCCATCATGCCGACCAGGACAATCGTTCGGCCGCTGAGCGCCGCATCGGGGGACAAGGTGTGTTTCATAAGGGCCGCGATCTTTACACGATGGGCCCGCTTGCCGCCAAGCCGCGCGGGCTTTCGACCCTTGTCGCACAACCTCCGGCGGTTCATCGCTTAACGGGTGAGCGATCTTCGTGGTTTAATCCTCCGCCTCTGATCTCGCGGTACACCGAATGAACCGATCTCCCGCCGTAGGCCTCACGGTCCTGATCTGGCTCGCCGCCGCCTCGGCGCTTGCGCAAACACCGGCGGCGCCCGTCGCCGCGCCAACGCCGCCGCCCGCCCCGGCGCCGGCTCCGGCAACGGCTCCAGTTACCCCCCCGGCCCCCGCTCCCGTTCCGGCGGATTCGGCGCCGCCAGCCCCGCCGACGGCCACCGTCGCCGCGCCCGAGCCGGTCAAGGCGGCGAGCCTGCGCGCGCCGGACCTGTTCGCCGCCACGCCCGGTCCCACCGGCTTGCCCGACACCCTATGGCGCGGCGCCTCGGCCGATCTCGCCCGCGCGGTCATTCCGCTTGTGGCGCAAAGGCCCCTGACCCCGGCTCTGGCCGGTTTCGCCGCCCGCTTGATGGCGACCGGCGGTCAGGCGCCGGACGGAGCGGGCGCGGACGCCGACCTCGCCGCCGCGCGGATCGCCGCCGTGCTGTCGCTAGGCGATGCGCCCGGCGCGCGCGCCATGCTCGACCACACCCCCGGCGTGACGGCCAGCCCGTCCCTGTCGCAGGTTCTGGCCGAGGCCGATCTGGTGATGGGTCAGGCGGATCAGGCCTGCCAGGCGGGCGATGCGCTGACCCAAGGCAAGGACCAGCCCTACTTTCGCCGTCTGCGCGCCTTCTGCCTGGTGCGGGCAGGCGACACCGACGCAGCCCAGCTGGCCTTCGACCTGGCCGACGCCCAGTCCAAGGACGCCGTCTACAAGCGCCTGATGAGCGCCGCCGTGTCGGGCACGGCGCCCGGCGCCGCCTCCCTGCGCAACGGCCTGGATCTGGCCCTGTCCCAGCAGCTCAAACTTGATCTTGCTCCGGCGGTCGACACGGCGTGGAACCCTATCCTGGCGCAGATGGCGGCCACGGCGACCTACCCGGACGACGTTCGCGCCGCCGCTGTGGCCAAGCTCAAGTCGCGCAGCGCCGACGAGCCCCCGACGGTGGCCGCGCCGGTGATGATTCCGCTGGAGGCCGGCGACCTGAAGAGCGCCCGCGCCGCCCGAGGGCAGATCGAACGCGACGATGCGAGCGGCGCCACGGTGCTGGAACTGGCCCTGATCGACGCCGTGCTGACGACCGCCGAAGGGCGCGTCGACGAGACGGTGATGGACCAGCTGGTGGAGCGCGGAACGGCGGGCGAGGCGCCAGATCGCGCGCGCGCGCAGCAGGCCGCCGCCCTCTACGCCGCGCTCGGCGTCGCCATGAGCGGTCAGGCCCGCGCGGAGTTCGCCGGGTTCGACCTGGGTCGTTCGACCGCCTCTCAGGCGCGGCTGCTGGAGCTGGAGTTCGCCGCCAACCGCGGCGACGCGGCCCTGCTGTCGCTGTGGCTGGCGGCCGACGCGGGGCCGGCCGGTCCGCCGGTGCTGGAGCGAGCCCAGATCGTGCGCGCCCTGCGCGCCTTCGGTTTCGTCCAGGACGCGCGCAAGGTGGCGCTGGAGGGCCTGATCGGCCTGATCACGCCGCCGCCCGAACCGGTTCACGCCAGGGCGCGCCCACGCAGGCGCGAGCCGTGACCAAGGGCGCGGACTGGGTCGACGCCTTCCTGGAGATGATGGCGGTCGAACGGTCCGCGGCGAGGAACACCCTGACCGCCTATGGCCGGGACCTGGCCGATGCGCGCGGCTTTCTGGCCGGACGTGGAGGCGATCTGGACACGGCGGCGGCCGAGGACATCGAGGCCTATTTCGAGGCGCTGGGCGCGCGGGGTCTAGCGCCCGCCAGCGCCGCGCGCCGCCGCGCCGCCGTGCGCCAGTTCTATCGCTTCGCCCTGGGCGAAGGCTGGCGCAAGGACGATCCCTCCCGCCGGGTCGATGCGCCCAAAGCCGGCCGACCTCTGCCCAAGGTGCTGTCGCGCCGGGAAGTGGAGGCGATCATCGCCGCCGCGGCGGCCAGGGACGGCGCCCGAGGCTTGCGTCTGGCCTGCATGATCGAGATTCTCTATGCCTCGGGCCTGCGGATTTCCGAGTTGCTCGCGTTGCCGCTCGCCGCCCTGCAACGCGATCCGGCCTATCTGATCGTCAAGGGCAAGGGCGGCAAGGAGCGCCTGGCGCCGCTCAACGACGCGGCGCGCACGGCGGTGAAGGCTTATCTGCCGGTTCGGCCGGGGTTCTTTCGCAAGGGCTTGAAGGACAGTCCCTGGCTGTTTCCCTCGCGAGCGGCGGGCGGGCGGCTGACGGCCCGCAGAATGGCCCAGCTGCTGGACGAGGCGGCGAGCGCGGCGGGCGTCGACCCCGCGCGGGTAAGCCCCCACGTCCTGCGCCACGCCTTCGCCACGCACCTGCTGGAGGGCGGCGCCGACCTGCGCGCCGTGCAGACCCTGCTCGGCCACGCCGACATCGCCACCACCCAGATCTACACTCACCTGGCCGAGGACCGACTGCGCACGGTGGTGGAGCAGGGGCATCCGCTGGCGAAGAAGGGGCGGTAAGCGGGAGCGACGCATCGCTTTACGCGCGCGGCGTCCTGTCCCACCATGGCCGCCAAACAATCAAACCGGGGCGGAAACCTTGAACAGGCGGGCGTGGGCGTGGGGAGTGGGCGCGCTGGCGGCGGGCGGATTGGCCGCCGCCCAGACGCCGACCACGACGCCCTTGCCCCGGGTGGACACCGACGAGGGCTTCGCCCTGTTTCAGCAGAAGTGCTTCAGCTGCCACGGCAACGCCGCGGTCGAGCCCGGCGCGCCGAGCCCCGAGGCGCTGCGGTCCATGGGGCCGGAGCGGGTCTATGAGGCCCTGACGACAGGGCCGATGAAGGCGGTGGGCGACACGCTGAGCGAGACCGAGCGGAAGATGGTGTCGGCCGCCGTCGGCGGGCGCATCCTGGGCTCGGCCGGCGCGGGCCGAGGCCAGGGACATGCCCAACCGCTGTGGGAGCAACCCGCCGGTGCGCCTCAAGGGCCCGGCCTGGAACGGCTGGGGTGGGGACCTGCAAAACACCCGCTTTCGCACGCGGACGCAGGCCGGTCTGACCGCCAAGGACCTGCCCCGACTGAAGCTGAAATGGGCCTTCGGCCTGCCCAACTCCCTGTCCGCTTACAGCCAGCCGACCGTGGTCGGCGGGCGCGTGTTCATCGGGACCGACACCGGCAATGTCTACGCCATCGACGCCGCGAGCGGCTGCGTCCACTGGTCCTATCGGGCCGTGGCCGGGGTGCGCGTGGCGCCGGTGGTGGGGCCCGGGAAGGGCGGGCCGGCGGTCTATGTGCAGGACCTTCGCGACTACGCCTATGCGCTCGACGCCCGCACAGGCCGCGAGCTTTGGAAAACGAGGCTGGAGACCAACTTCACCGGCCGCGTGACTGCGGGGGCGAGCCTTTATCGCGGCGTGCTCTATGTGCCCTTGTCCTCCTGGGAGGAGTTCTCGGCCAAGACGCTGGACTACGGCTGCTGCACCTCGGTGGGCGCGGTGGCGGCGGTGGAGGCGGCGAGCGGCAAGATCCTCTGGAAGACCCGCGTCATCGGCCAGCCCCTGCAACCCACCCGCAAGAACAGCCGCGGCGTGCAGCAGTACGCTCCGGCCGGCGGCTCGGTGTGGAACACGCCCGCGATCGATCCCAAGCGGGGCGCGATATATTTCGGGACCGGCGACGCCACCACCTTTCCCCCGCGCCGACAGCGGATTCCGTCATGGCGCTGGACATGAAGACGGGCGCGGTGCGCTGGAGCTATGCGGTGCAGCATGGCGACAGCTATCTGGTCGGCTGCCAGGACCCGGCGCAGCGCACCGACAACTGCCCGGATGTGCAGGGCCCGGACTGGGACATTCCGGCCTCGGTGATCCTCAAGAGATTGCCGGGCGGCAAGCGGGTGATCGTGGTCGGCACCAAGCCCGGCGACATCCTGGCGCTTGACCCGGACAGACAGGGCGCCCTGGTCTGGCGCATGAACATCCGCGGCGGCCCGCCGGTGGGCGACGGTCCCATGCGCGGCGGCGGCGTCCGTTGGGGCGGTGCGGCCGACGAGCGAGGCGGTCTATTACGGCCTGCACGGCGGCGGCGCGGCGGCGGTGCGCATGGCGGACGGCGAGCGGGTCTGGTTCAACGGCCTGGACGCGGGTCCCTGCGCCGGGACAGCCAATCTGGGCGCGGCCGCCACGGGCATTCCCGGCGCGGTCCTGTTGGGCGGCGCGGACGGGCGCATCACCGCCCTATCGCCGCGCGATGGCAGGTGCCTATGGACGCTTGAGACCGCCAAGACCTTCGACACGGTCAACCGGGTCCCCGCCCACGGCGGCTCACTGATCTCCAGCGGGGTGACCGTGGCCGGCGGCATGATGTTCATCGGCTCGGGCTACGCCATCGCCAACGGCGCGCCGGGCAATGTGTTGTTGGCCTATTCGATCCGGTGAGGAGAGATGTCGATGACGGACAACACCGCGACGCGTCACGCCGTGATGCGCGCCGGCGAACGAGCCAAGACGATCGCAGCATTCGAGGTCATGTTGAGAATCCTGCGGAAAGCCGTCGATTGCTTTCCGGACGACGACATTGAAACCGTTATCGTGTTCATGACCGTGGCGGCGGCGAGTACAAGCCGACATCTTCGCGATCCAGCCGTGCTCGATTACGTCGACCACGAGCCGCTGCCCGATCATCTTCACCGGCCGACGAGCGGTCGGGCGGTTGCGCAAGCCTCGGGACTGCCGCGGGAAACCGTGCGCCGGCGCATCGACCAGTTGGTGAAGTCCGGTCTGCTCACGCGAGACCACGGCGGTGTGCGGACCAGCTCCGGCTTGCTGAACAGAGACGATCTGTTGGAATTTGCGCGGTTCACGGTGCAGGAGTTGAGTACGGTTTCGGCGCGGCTTGGCCGGTTTGATAGGTCCTAGTCCCCGACGGGCTCGTTCCTGAGTTCGTCGATCCAAGCCTCCAGCAAACCCTGGGCGGCGCGATGGCCGAAGTCGTCCGACGGGAAACTCGCCAGCCGTTCCAACTCGACCCGCAAGGATTCCATCAGATCCAACAAGTGGCCCTGAGATCGCCGGGACTGGGCGCGGATCAGGGCGCGCACAACGGCTTGCAAGGCGGTGAAATCGATTGCCAGAGCTTTCAGTTCCGATTCGGACATTGCGGCGGCTCGCGAAGGCGGGGCGCGCTTACTATAAGTTGTGGGCTCTTCAATCCAGTTCGGCGTGACCCGATTCCTGCCACTTTTCCCGATCCCGGCGTCGTGGTGTCGCTGCAATGACGGTCCGCTTGTGCCGCCACGCGCCGGCGCCGCCCGTGCGACCGATCCCGGCCTTGCGCCGCTCCGATCGCGGGACTACAAAAAATCGCGGACCGTTCAATAGCCAATCTATTCCGAAATGAATCTCTCTATTGAGCAATCACTCCGCAAGGCTCGCAATCTAGCAATAAAAGGACAAATTGCTGATGCAGAAAAAATATACTTAGACGCGCTAAGAATATTTCCTGCAAACAAACGAATTCATGATGCTCTCAGGGAACTGCGCTCGGCGAGCCCTGCAAGTCCGCCAAATCAGGAAATTCAACATCTAATAAACTTGTACAATCAAGGTAGATTGTTGGAGGCGCTTGAGTGTTCTTCTCTGCTCATCCAGCGCTATCCGGAAATACCGATTCTTCACAACATTGCCGGCGCCGTGAATGTGGGATTAAGGCGTTTGGACGACGCGCTCGCCAGCTACGATCGGGCGATCAGGATCAGGCCGGATTTCGCGGACGCCTACGTCAACCGCGCCATGGTGTTGACCGACCTGAAGCGGCTGGACGAGGCGCTCGCGAGCTACGACAAGGCGATCCGGGTCCGGCCCGATTACGCCGCCGCCCACAACAACCGGGGCATTGTGTTGGCGAGCCTGGGTCGGCTGGACGAGGCGCTCGCCTGCTTCGATGAGGCGATCCGCCTCAAGCTGGATCACGCCGCCGTCCATTACAACCGCGCCAATGCCTTGAAAGGGCTGAATCGGCTCGATGAGGCGCTCGCCGGTTATGAGGAGGCGATCCGGATCCAGCCGGATTACGCCGACGCCCGCTTCAATCGCGGCATGGTGTTGAAGGACCTGAAACGGCTGGATGAGGCGCTCGCCGGCTTCGATCGGGCCATCAGTCTCAGCCCGAATACCCCCGCTCTCCACAACACCCGTGGCGTGACTTTGGCGGATATGCTGCGCCTGAACGAAGCGCTCGCCGCCTTCGATGAGGCGATCCGGCTCCAGCCGGGCCATGCCGACGCCCACTACAACCGCGGCGTTGTCCTGAGGGGACTCGGCCGCCTGGATGACGCGCTCGCCGGCTTGAACGAGGCGATCCGGCTGCGGCCCGATCACGCCGACGCCTACAACAACCGCGGAATTGTGTTGACCGAGCTGTATCGATTGACGGAGGCGCTCGCCGACTACGATCGGGTGATCCGGCTCAAGCCGAACAGCGCCAATGCCCACTACAACCGCGGCAATGCCCTGCGGGACCTGAAGCGGCTGGAAGAGGCGCTCGTGAGCTATGACGAGGCGATCCGGCTCCAGCCGGATTATGCCGAGGCCCACAACAACCGCGGCGTGGCGTTGACGGATTTGAAGCGGCTGGACGAGGCGATCGCCAGCTTCGAGGAGGCGCTGCGGCTCAAACCGGATAATGCGGAAATCCTGAGCCAGCTAATGTTCCAGCAGGCGCAAATCTGCCGGTGGGAAAAGCATAATACCGTCGACCTTTCCAGGTTCGGCATCCAAGGCGAGGCCATTGATCCGTTCTTCATGCTGGCGATGGAAGACGATCCGGCCGGTCATCTCGAACGCGCCAAAAACTGGGCGCTCAAGAAATACTCATATGCGCCAAGGGCTGAATTCGAGCCCGCCTCGACGCGCGAGAAGCTGAAAATCGGCTATTTCTCGGCGGATTTCCATGATCACGCGACCATGTATTTGATGGCGCAACTGTTTGAACTCCATGAAAAAAGTAGATTTGAAATCCACGCCTTGTCCTATGGCAGACCGTCGGAAGACGGGATGCGCCGGCGCTTGATCGACGCCGTCGACCATTTTCACGACGTGAGCAGACTGACCGACCCGGCCATCGCCGCCTTCGCCCGCGATCATGGCGTCGACATCGCGATAGACCTGAAGGGCTACACGCAGGACGGCAGATCCGGCGTGTTTGCACACCGAGCCGCGCCGATTCAGATCAATTACCTTGGCTATCCCGGCTCGATGGGGGCCGAATTCATCGATTATATTATCGCCGACGAGACCATTATTCCTGAACAAAGCCGCCAATACTACTCCGAGAAAACTATAATTCTTCCAGACAGCTATCAGGTAAATGACAGGTCGCGTGAAATTTCGGGAAAGGAATTCGAAAGGGCCGAGCTTGGATTGCCGGACGAGGGCTTCGTGTTTTGTTGCTTCAACAACAGCTACAAGATCACGCCCGGCGAATTCGACATCTGGATGCGTCTGCTCGCCCAGGTCGACGGCAGCGTCTTGTGGCTGATGAACGACAATCGGTGGGCCGAGGCCAATTTGCGTAGGGAAGCGGCGGCGCGGGGCGTCGACGCCGATCGTCTGGTCTTCGCGGAACGAATGCCTTTGCCGGAGCATCTGGCGCGACACCGCAACGCGGACCTGTTTTTGGATACCTTCAACTACAACGCCCACACCACGGCCAGCGACGCCCTGTGGGCCGGACTGCCCGTCGTCAGCAAGTTGGGCGAGGGCTTCGCCGCGCGCGTGGCCGGCAGTCTGCTGGGCGCCATCGGGTTGTCGGAACTGGCGACCGACACCGCGGCCGCCTATGAGCAGTTGGCGCTGCAATTGGCGACAAATCCTGTCCGTCTGGGCGACATCAGGGCGAGGCTGGCGGCGAACCGAATGACCACGCCGCTGTTCGACGCCGAGCGATTTGCGCGCCACATCGAGCGCGCCTACGAGATGGCGCATGAGCGCTACGCCGGCGGATTACCGCCCGACCACATCGAAGTGACGAAAATCCCGGAGCCACGGCGCGCGTGATGTTTTTCGAGTTCGCAAGCGAGCCCGCGCGTCGTCCTACTTCGACATTTCCGCGTAAAACGCATCCAGCCGCTCGGGGTTGACCCAGCCGAGGTTCGTCACCACCCAGCCGATGTCGTCGGTCTTGATCGAGGCCATTAGCTTGTCCTTGGGCACGCCCGCCTTGATCGAGGCGCGGGCGCGGGCGATGAAGGTGTCCCACTTCTTCTTGTAGGCGATCACGTCGGCGCGGGATTTCACCTGCTCGCCGTGGCCGGTTATCAGATAGTCGAAATCCAGGGCGAGAATGCCGTCCAGCGACTTCTGCCAACCCAGGATGCTGGCGCCGCCCGGATAGTCGACGTTAGGCGTGGTGTCCGCCACCAGATCGCCAACCGAGATCACCTTCACATCGGGAAAATAGACCACCGTGTCGCCGGCGGTGTGGCCGGGGCCGAAGTGGTGGGCGATGGCCGAGGCGCCGTCAATGTTCACCTGAAGAGAAGGCCCGGCATAGATCACATTGGGCGGCGGCGGCTTGTGGCCGCCGGTCGGGGTGTAGGCCTGGAAGGTGTCGTATTCGGCCCTGCTGGCGATGACCGAGGCGGTGGGCAGGAAGACGCCTTCATTGCCCGCGTGATCGGCGTGATGGTGGGTAATGAAGACGTACTTCACCGGCAGTGGCGTGATGCTTTTCAGCTTGGCCTGAAGGTCGCTCAGCATGGGCTCGCCGGGCAGCTTGGTGTCCACCAGGATCACCGCGTCCTTGCCCACGCGAACGGTGACGTTGCCGCCGCCTCCGGTGATCATATAGACCCCCGGCGTCACCGCCTTGACCTGCATGGGGACGTAGGCGGGAGCGGCGGCCGGAGGCGCCGCGGCGGGCTGGGCGTGAGCGGCGAAGCTCAGCGAAAGGACGGCGAGGGCGGCGGCGGACAGGAAGGTCAGGCGTAGGTTCACGGTCTTCTCCCTAGGTTCGCCCGCCTGTTTCGGCGGAATCCCATTGAGCGTAGAGGCGTGACCTGAGGCTGTAAACCGGCGGCGGTCAGGCCGACCGGAGCGTCTACTGCTGTTGTTGCTGCTGCTGTTGCAGGATCTGCTCGCGATGCAGCTCCAGCATGCTGGTGGCCTGACGACGTCGCACGGCGCCCGGAAAAACCGGCTTGGCCAGACGCATGAATTCCGGCTCGGCGGCGGTGGCGCGGGCCTTGCGCACCGCCACGCCCACCACCAGCTGGCTGTCCTGCTCGCCCTTGTAGACCCCGCGCGAGGGCGGCACGTCGCCATAGTCGCGGCCCACGGCCACGGCGATATGGCGCTCGCCGGCGATGACGTTGTTGGTCGGATCGAACCCGACCCAGCGCAGGGAGGGCAGGAACACCTCGGCCCAGGCGTGGGTGGCGTCCGGATCGGAGCGGTCGCCCTCGGAGCGGTCGGTGAACAGATAGCCGGACACGTAGCGCGCCGGCAGGCCCCAGGAGCGGCAGATGGCCAGCATGATGTGGGTGAAGTCCTGACAGACCCCTCGGCCGGAGGCCAAGGCCAGATCGATGGGGCTGTCGGCGTTGGTCACGCCCGCCTCATAGTCGAAAGCGTCATAGATGGCCTTGGTCAGGGCCAGAACCGCCGAAAGCGGATCGCGGTAGCGCAGATCGTCCAATTGGCGCTCGGCCACGAAGGCCCGCAGAGCTTCGGTTTCCACCGCATAGCCGTGCGGGCGCAGGAATTCGAAGCACTCCGCCGCCACGAAGGCCGAACGCAGCCGGTCCCATTCGCCCATGTCCAACGCGGTCGGCATTTCCTGATGCGTCGCGGTTTCCACCGCCGAGCGCGCTTCAATGCGCAGCTGGCTGTGCGGCTGGGGCACATCAAAGTGATAGACGGCGTTGCCGAAGGGGTCGGCGTAGGAGAACAGCCGGGCGTGCGGCTCGACCTCGACCTCGAAGCTCACCAGTCGCTGGGAGCCGCTTTTCTGCGGCTGCATCCACAGCTCCATCACGCTTTCGCGAACCGGGCCGGCGTAGTGATATTCGGTGACGTGACGCACTTCCAGGAGCATGGGTTTCCTTAGGCCGGGAGGCGCTCTTCCAGGGGATAGGCGACGAAGGTCTCGTAAACCGCCTCATGGATGCGCGCGCATTCGGCGACCACGGTGGCGAGATAGGCGCTGGCGCCGGCCCTGGAAAACTCCTCGAAATCGGCGAATTCCACCCGCGCCCTCAGGCGACCGGCCAACCGTTCGGGCCGGGGGCCTTCCAGAGGTTCGATCTGGCTGCCGATGCCGGTCAGCAGTTCCTGGATACGGGCGGCGGAGAAGCGGATCGAGCGGGGATATTCCGGATCGAACAGGATGAAGTTGATCATGTGCTTCTGCTCGATCTCCGCGCCGTAGACCCGCAGATAGGGCTCCAGCGCGCAGGCCATGCGCAGCACGCTCAGCTGGGCGAAGTGCTCGTCCAGGTGATAGCCGCCGGCCGCGTCGCCGAAGCACACGTCCAGCAGACGCGCCATCAACTGGGCGCGCTCCAGATAGACGCCCAGCTGCAAAAACCGCCAACCCTCGCCGTGGCTCATGGTGGCGTCGGCCGCGCCCTTGAACAGGTGCAGGTCGGAGATGATCTCTTGCAGATAGCCGCCCGGATTTTGCGAGAACGCCATGTCGGCTTGGGGCCAGGTGATGCGCAGGTACAGCATGTTCAGCCGCTCCCACGTCTCGGTGGTGATCTGGTCGCGCACCTGGCGCGCATTCTCACGGGCGTGCGATAGGGAGTTGACGATCGACCCAGGCTCCTCGCGGTCCAGGGTGATGTTGCGGACCGCGTTCATCGGGTGGCGCAGGGCGGCGTCGGCGTCCACCTCGTCCTCGCCCATGGCGCTGAGCACGATGTGGGCGGCTTGGCGAGCGCTGTCGGTCTGGTCCACCACCGAGCTGAGCATGACTTCGGACAAGCGGCAGAAATGCTCGGCCCGCTCGATGTAGCGGCCGATCCAGTAGAGGCTGTCGGCGACGCGGGCGAGCATCATGCGGAACGCATCCCCCCTTCGGCCAACACCCACGTGTCCTTGGAGCCTCCCCCCTTGACTGGAATTCACCACCAGCGACCCGCGCGTGAGCGCCACTCGCGTCAGGGCGCCGGGCGTGACCACCGTCTTGGCCCCGGACAGGATGAAGGGCCGCAGGTCCACGTGGCGGGGTTCAATCTGGCCGTCGATCAGACAGGGCGCGGTGGATAGCTTGAGCGTGGGCTGGGCGATGTAGTTGGCCGGATCGGCCTTGAGCTTTTCGGCGAAGTCATCGCGCTGGGCCTGGCTGGCGTGCGGTCCGATCAGCATGCCGTAGCCGCCCGAAGCGCCCACCGCCTTGACCACCAGCTTGTCCAGATTGGTCAGGACGTGCTGCAACGAGGACGGATCGCGGCACAGGAAGGTCTCGACGTTGGGCAGGATCGGGTCCTGGTCCAGGTAGTACTGGATGATGTCCGGCACATAGGCGTAGACGGCCTTGTCATCGGCCACCCCGGTTCCCGGCGCATTGGCGATCACCACCGAGCCGGCGCGATAGGCGTTGAACAGCCCGGCCACGCCCAGGGCCGAATCCCGCCGGAAGGTCAAGGGATCGATGAAATCGTCGTCGACCCGGCGATAGATCACGTCCACCCGGCGCAGGCCCTGAGTGGTGCGCATATAGACCATGTTGTCGTGCACGACGAGGTCGCGGCCCTCGACCAGGGGCGTTCCCATCAGGCGCGCCAGATAGGCGTGCTCGTAATAGGCGGAGTTGTAGACGCCGGGCGTCATCACCACGACCTGGGGATTGGAGCGCCATTCGCCGGCCATGCTCTTGAGCGTGGACAGCAACAGGTCCGGATAGTTCTCGATCGGCCGAACCCGCGCGGCGCCGAAGGCCTCCGGGAAGGTCCGCTTGGAGGCGTCGCGATTGGCCAGCATGTAGGACACGCCGGAGGGCACGCGCAGATTGTCCTCCAGCACCATGAACTGGCCGGTCTCGTCTCGGATCAGATCGCTGCCGCAGACGTTGGCGTAGGCGGAATTGGGTACGTAAAGGCCCACCATCTCGCGGCGGTAGGACGGGGCGCCCAGGACCAGATCGCGCGGAACCACGCCGTCCATCAGAATCTTCTGGGCGCCGTAAAGGTCGGCCAGGAACATGTTCAGCGCCAGCAGGCGCTGTTTCAGCCCCAGTTCGATCCGGTCCCAGGTGGGTGCGTCAATAATTCGCGGAAACAGGTCGGTTGGAATGATCCGCTCGGTGGAACTGTCCGCGCCGTAGACGGTGAAGGTGATCCCTTGCAGCAGGAACGAGCGTTCCAACGTCTTTTGCCGGTCGCCCAGTTCGGCGGGGGACAGCCTGGCGATGTGGGCGTTGAGCGGTGCATAGGCCGGGCGGACCTCGCCGTCCGCCTGGAACATCTCATCGTATATGGCGTCCTGGCCCGACGGCGCCGGGGCCGTGGACAGGGCGAGGTCCATACGCTTTGCGGAGGAAGACAAGGTGTGGGCCGACACGGGGCTGTTATCCGAATGCTCAGGACTTTTTGTCATTTTCAGCTTATTCGCCGCCCCGCAAAGACCGAGGCGTTTCCTGCCCAAAACCGGCCTGCCTAAATCGATGCCTATTGAATGTGCAACTGCTAAGTCTTTAGGCAGGTTCCCTGGTCCGGCGGGACACGATCGGGAGCCCGAAGGGGTCCGTTCGCCCGTGACGGGCCGCACTAATGCCTATAGATCGGATCGGGGCCTGTCGGCGAGGACAAAGGCTTGAGATCGTTCGGCTTGGCGACGCTGATCATGGCGGCCTTCGTCCTCGCCTTCGCGGCGCCGTCGGCGCGGGCCGATACGCCCAAGGTGACGGTGCAGGGCGTGTCGGATGGGCGTCTTCGTCAGCAGATCGAACAGGCGGTCGGCACATCCAAGGCCGCGCCGCAAAGCCGCTTCGAGGCCCGCCGCCGCGCGGAGTCCGCCGCTGATGACGTGGTCGCCGTGCTGCGATCGGAGGGCTATTACGAGTACGCCGTCGAGCCCGACGTCGGAACGGGCGACCAGCCGCAATCGGTGGTCAAGGTCACCACCGGTCCCCGCTTCACCATGGCCGAGCCGCAGATCGTGTGGGACGGACCGCCGCCTGGACGCGAAGCCATGCTGGCCGGCGCCTCCTCGATCGGCCTGACGATCGGCGCGCCTGGCCGGGCCGCGGATGTCCTGGCGGCCGAAGGACGAATCGTCGCAGCGATCGCCAAGCGCGGCTACGCCGACGCAAAGGTCGAGCCGCGGGAGGTGGTGGTCGATCACGCCGGCCGCACCGTTCAGGCGACCTTCCACATTCGGTCCGGACCGCGGGTGGAGATGGACGGGGTTAAGCTCAATTCCATGGGCCGCACTCGGCTGTCCTACATCAACCGGGTCCTGCCCTGGCGCGCGGGCGCGACCTATGATCCGGAGGATGTGGCCGAATTGGAGCGCCGGCTGCGCGCCGCGGGGGTTTATGACGCGGTGTCGGTGGCCCTGGCGCCGCCCGAGCAGGCGCTGCCGGATGGCCGTCGCCCGGTGGTGGTCAGCCTGACCGACAAGCCCAAGTCCACCCTGGAACTGGGCGCCAGCTACTCCACCGCCGAAGGCTCCGGCGTGGACGGGCGTTGGATCGTCTACAACCGCCTAGGTCTGGCCGACACCGTCACCTTCGACGCCCAGGTCGCCAACATCCTCAGCAAGGGCGAGATCGATCTGGCCCTGCCGGACTTCAGCCGCGCGGGCCAGACGCTCAAGCTTTCGGGGTCGGTCTACAAGGACGACACCAGCGCCTATCTGGAGAACGGCGCCCGCATCGCCACGGATCTTCAGCGGCGTTTCGGCAAGAGCGACCTGGGCGACATCGGCCTGTCGCTGGACGTCAGCCGCGACCAGGAGCCGAATGTCGTCAACAACGTCCTGGTGACCCAGTACCGGCGTCTGATCACCCTGACCGGCCTTCTGTCGGCCACGCTTGATCACTCCGACGATCTGCTCAATCCCAAACGGGGGTGGCGCGCGTCGGTCACGGCCGAGCCCACCGCCAGCTTCGGCGACGGGCCCATCGATTACGTCCGGACCCAGGCCCAGGTCAGCGCCTATTGGCCGTTCGACCCCAACGGGTTTACTGATCTGGCGGGGCGGATTCACGTCGGCTCGATCGTGGCCGGGAGCATACCCGGCGTTCCGGCCTCCCGCCGTTTCTACGAAGGCGGCGGGGGCTCGGTGCGGGGCTATGCTTATCAGCAGGTCGGACCACGCTTTCCCAACAATTCGCCGGAGGGCGGACTGTCGATGCTCGAGACGACGGCGGAGTTGCGCCAGCAGGTCTATGGACCCTGGGCGGTGGCGGCCTTCGTGGATTCCGGGGTGCTGGGCACGCGCCAGAGTTTTGATCTGTCCGCGGCGGAGACGGGCGTCGGCTTCGGCGTGCGCTATAATCTCGGCTTCGCGCCGTTCCGGGTCGACTTCGCTGTCCCCTTGGAGAAACGTGCGGGCGACGCGGCCTTTCAAATCTACGTCAGCATCGGACAAAGCTTTTGACCGAGCCGTCCGACATTCCCCAAACGCCGGCCGAGGCCCCCGCGCAGAAGAAGGCGCCGAAATCCTCCTTCTGGCGTCAATGGCGCAAGCCCCACACGCCGCTCGGCTGGATCGCCGAGGCCGCGGTGGTGATGGTGCTGGTGGCGGGGTTGGGCCTGGTGGTGCTGCGCTACGGTCCTTTGACCACCGAAGCGCGGCTGCTGATCGAGTCCCAGGCCAACGGCTTTCAACTTGGACCTTTCGGCAAGCTGAGGCTGCAGGGCGTGCGCGGGGACGTGCTCAGTAACTTCACCATTCAGCGTCTGACCGTGAGCGATCCCAAAGGCGTATGGATCGAGGCGGAGCAGGTCGCCGTGCGCTGGCGGCCGGGCGAACTGCTGTTCAAACGCATGCACGTCCAGTCTTTCACAGTGGGGCGACTTACGCTGTTCCGTCCGCCGATCCTCGTCAATCAACCCAAGGGCGGCCGAGCTCCGAAGGTGACGGTCCGGTTCGATCTGCTGAAGGCCCGGGTGCAGACCGAGCCGGCCTTCAGCCAGACCCGCGCGGTCTATGACGTGACGGGCATGTTCCACCAGGGAGACCGCGGCCGGATCGTGGCCGCGCTCGACATGCGCAGCGTGCTGCGGCCAGGCGACTTCCTCACGGCCGATCTCGACCTCGGCCGCAAGAACAGCCTGAAGCTGGACGCAGAGGCGCTGGAGGTGAAGGGCGGCGGCATCGCCGGAAGTCTTGGCCTGGCGGCCGATCAGCCTTTTTCCCTTAGCGCGCATTTGTCCGGCGTGACCTCCAACGGCCGGCTGAACGCGGCGGCGCGCTCTGGCGCCGACACCCCCTTCACGGCCCAGGGGGCATGGACCTCGGCGGGGGGGAGAGTGGACGCACGCCTGATGTTGCTGCAATCGCGTTGGACAAGGGGCTGGGCCAAGGCCTTTGGGCCCCAGGCCCAGATCGCGCTGTCCGCCCAACAGCGCGGCAGGGCTCTGTACGACGTGGATGCGCGGCTGCAGACCGACAATCTGAGCGTGTCGGCCCACGGGCCGGCGGACACGGCCAAGGCGTCCACACGCGGTCTGGATGTCGGTGTGGTCGTCAACAACCTGGCGAAGGTCGTACCCCAGCCGATTATGGGTCGCGGCCAGTTCAACGGCGTCCTGTCGGGATCGGCGGGGGATTTCCGCATGAGCGGCCAGGCCCAGATCGCCGGTTTCGAATTCCTGAACTACCGGCTGGCGCGCGCCGCCGGCCCGATGAGCCTGAGCTGGCGCAATCGGCAGATGACCATCCAGGCGTCCGCAGTGGGCTACGGCGCTTCAGGCTCGGGCGTGGTGGCGGCGGCGGGCGGTCCGGCGCCCGTCGGCAAGATCGAAATCTCCGGCTTGGCGGACGGCCGCGTCCTGATCCGCTCCATGTCGATCGTCGGCAAGGGCGTGAAGATCGACGGCGCCGGCGGCCGGAACCTGCTGGGCGGCGGCCTGACCTTCAAGGGCCAGATGCTCGTGCCCGACATGGCCGCCGTGCGCCCGGGCGGAATGGGATCATTGCAGGGTGGCTGGTCGGCTACCCAGACCACCGAGCCCGGCGCGCCATGGACTTTCGTCGTGGAGGCCCACGGCGAGCATTTCGCCACGGGCGCCGGCGATCTGGACGAGTTGCTGGGGCCCGAACCGCGCATGGCGGGACACGCCGGTTTCGTCGGCGATGTCGTTTCCTTCGACACGGTGTCGCTGATCGGCGCCAAGGCCCAGGCCAGCGCCCAGGGTCAATGGAAGCTGGACGGGACGATTAAGTTCGGCCTGGGCTGGCAGGCGGACGGTCCATTCGGCATGGGCCCCTTGGAGGTCGACGGCAAGGCCGCGGGTCAGGGCGCCTTGACCGGCCTGATCGGGGCGCCCAGGCTGGACCTTCACACCCAGCTGGCGTCGATCAACCTGCCCAATCTGTCGGTCAAGAATGCGAAGCTGGACCTCGACTTCGCCCGGACCGCTGACGGCGCGGACGGCCAGGTGAGCCTGACCGGTGAAAGCGAATACGGCCCTGCCCGGGCTCGCTCGGACCTTCGCTTTCTGGCCCACGGCTTGGAGTTGAGGGGGCTGGACGTGGATGCCGGCGGGGTGCGCGCAAAGGGCCAGTTGGCCCTGCGGGACGAGGGCCTGTCGACCGCCGACCTTACCCTCGCCGTCGCGCCCGGCGCTGTCCTGTCGGAAGGCCGGGCGGAGGGCCGGGTCCGTGTGGCGGGCGGCGAGGGCGCAGCCAGCGCCGAGCTGGACCTTAAGGCCACGGGCGCGGTGCTTAGGGGCCAGGCTGTGGCGCTGGGATCGGCCCGGTTGACGGCCAAGGGCCCGCTCGCCCGGCTGCCCTATCAGGTCAGCGCGGACGGCGCGGTGGCCCACGCGCCCTTGAAGCTCAACGGCTCGGGCGTGTTCGCGAGCGATCCGCACGGCTTTCAGGCCAGCTTCGAGGGCTCGGGCCAACTTCGCCGGTCCGATTTCCACACCCTGGAACCGGTGCTCTTGCGCGTGCAGGACAACGAGCGTTCCGCCCATCTGCGCCTGGCCCTGGGCGACGGGCGGGCCGAATTTGACGGGCGCCAGGGCGGCGGCGTGGCCGATATCAAGGCCGTGATGACCGGCGTGGATCTGTCCTTCGTTTCGGAGGACTTCACCGGCCAGTTCGACGCCGACCTGCAGCTGGTGGGCCGGGGCAAGGACATGCGCGGCGCCTTGACCGCCGCGCTCAAGAACGCCCATAGCCGCGACGCGCGGGCGGGGCTGTCGATCGACGGCCAGGTCAAGGCCCAGCTGGAGGGCGATCGGCTCAGCGTGCAGAGCAATCTGCAGGGCGGGCAGGGCCTGACCTCCAGCGCCGACTTCACCCTGCCGGCCGATGTGTCGGCCGAGCCTTTCCATCTGGCGCTGGCGCGTGATCGGCCCATGCAGGGCCATTTCGAAGCCGACGGCGAAATCCAGCCCCTGTGGGATCTGTTCCTCGGCGGCGAGCGAAGCCTGGGCGGCATGCTGTCGGCCAAGGCCGATTTCGCCGGCACACTGGCCGACCCCAAGATCACCGGTCGCGCCGATCTGACTGGAGGGCGGTTCGAGGACTATCCCACCGGGCTGAAGCTGCGTGACGCCACTATCGGCGCCGCGCTCAACACCGACACCATCGCCGTGGACAGATTCAGCGCCTCGGACAATCAAACGGGCTCGGTCACCGGCCAGGGCCAGGTGAGCCTGGCGCGCGGGGGCGCCAGCGACCTTCAGATCAAGCTCAACAATTTTCGGCTGGTCGACAACGACACGGCCACGGCCAACGCCACCGGTTCGGTCACCATCGTGCGCGGCGCGGACGGCAAAGCCAAGATCGCCGGCGCTCTGGAGTTGGTGAGCGGGGAAATCAACGCGGCCGCCAAGACCAATCCCGATATCCCGACCATCGAGGTGGTCGAGCGCAACCGGCCGTTCAATCTGCAGGATCAGTTGCAGCCGCCGCCCGCCAATCAGCCGGGCGTGGGGCTGGACATCGCCCTGACCGCCGCCCGCGGGCTGCTGGTCAAGGGCCGGGGCCTGAACGTCGACATGTCCTTGGACGCCAAGGTGACCGGGACCAGCGACAAACCGATCCTCACCGGCGTGGCGCGCGTGGTGCGCGGGGATTATGACTTCGGCGGCCAGCGGTTCGCCTTCGACAACCGCGGAACCGTGCAGCTGTCCAACGATCCCAAGCTGATCCGTCTGGACCTGACCGCGACCCGAGAAGACCCCAGCTTGACGGCGGTGATCAATATCCAGGGCACGGCGGCCAAGCCGCAGATCACGCTGAGCTCCACCCCTGTGCTGCCTAACGACGAGGTGTTGTCTCAGGTGCTGTTCGGCGCCTCCGCCTCGCAGCTGTCGCCCTTGCAGGCCGCGCAGCTGGCCTCGGCGGTCACGGCCTTGGCGTCCGGCGGCGGATTTGACGTGATGGGCGGCCTGCGCAGCTTCGCGCGGCTGGACCGCCTGGCCCTGGTCGGCGGCGGGACCACCGGCGTCAGCGTGGCCGGCGGCAAGTACATCGGCGACCGGGTCTATGTGCAGGTCGCGGGCGGCGGCAGGGAAGGGCCCAGCGCCGAGGTGGAGTACCGCATCACCCACAACCTGTCCCTGGCTTCCAAGCTGGCCAACGTCCAGCCGGCGGCCACCACCAACACCACGCCCGGCACGGTGGTGCAGACCGGCTCGACCCTCTCGATCCGCTGGCGCAAGGATTTCCGCGATGCGCCGCCCAAGGCGACCACGGCTGCCGCGCCGGCCAAGCCGGCTAATTGAGCAGGAAGCGCACGCCGCTGGCGATGGCGAACTGGTCCGCCGTGCCGACTTGGCGCACCAGGGGGCTGGCGGCGTCTTCGCTGAGCAGGCGGTGATAGGTCCCGTTCAAGGTCAGCCGCCAGCGCGAGGTCACCTTCACTTCCGTCGCCGCCTCAAGCCCGGCGAAGAGGGGGCCGGCATTGGCCTGGTAGGGCGCGTAGCGACGGCTGGCCAGGGCTTCGCCCGGCGTGATGCCGAAGTATGTGCCGTTGTAGTGGTCGTCCGCCCAACTGAAACGCGGGCCGATGGAGAACATCCACGGTCCCTTATGGGCCACGACGTCGGCCGAGGTGTTCACCAGCAGGCCGTCTTCGGCGAACACGCCTTTCAGGGCCTCGACCCTCAGGCGCAGCCAAGGCGTGGGCCACACATTGACGAAGCCGCCGCCTTCGCCGCCCCAGCCGATGTTGCGCATGCCCTGCAGTTCATGGCTGTTGCCGCGGTCCTCGATGATCGCGGCGGCGAGGCCGAAGGAGGCAAATTTTCCAGTGTAAAGGGCCAGGCTGGCGGCGTCGTCGGGCGCCCCATAGTCGTCGAACTGCCAGGGGTGCGTGACCGCCACATTGCCGCTGGGGAACACCGAGTACTTGTGACTGCCCTGATAGCTGGGCGCCGCCGCCGCCTGGAAGGTGGCGCTAAGGCTGTATCCGTAGAGCAGCGACAAAGGATCGGCCAAGGCCGGCCCCGCGCCCAGCAATGCCGCTGCGGAAGTGGCGAGGAGAAGTCTTTTCACCGCAAGTCCCTTCACTCCGGCGTCGGGAACAGCCGACGCTCTCATGATCAAAGTGCGGCCGCACCCGCAGGTTCCGCCAAATCCTGGAATTACGCGATACTGGCGCCGAATTGTGGCGCCTGAGCGTTAATGCGCTCCGATCAGCACCGAGGTCATCGACAGGGCGCTTAGCACATCGTCGGTGAGGAACTCCACCGGCTCGCCCGCCTCGCGCGCGCCCAGGACATAGAGCAGGGGGTGGAAGTGCTCCGGCTCGGGAAAGGCCAGCCGCACATTGGGCAGCGCGGGGTAGTCGATCAGGGCCTGATCGTCGCCCGCCAATACCTTGGCCTTGACCAGGTCGTTGAAACCGATCGCCCAGTCCGGGGTGACCGCGCCGGGCCTGCGGTCGAACAGGCGAAGGTTATGCACGATGTCGCCCGAGCCCAGGATCAGCACGCCCTCGTCGCGCAGGGGCCTAAGCGCCTGGCCGATGCGGTAGTGATCCTGCGGCCCCAGGCGGATGTCCATGCTCAGCTGCAGCACCGGGATATCCGCGTCCGGATACATGGAATGCAGCACGCCCCAGGTCCCGTGATCCAGGCCCCAACTGTCCAGGTCGGCGCGTGCATGGGGCGCCAGCATGCCGGCGATCTTGCGCGCCAGCGCCGGATCGCCTGGAGCGGGGTACTCCACGGCGTAGAGTTCGGGCGGGAAGCCGTAGAAGTCGTGGATCGTGCGCGGCTTGTCGGCGGCCGTGATCAGCACGCCCTTGGTCTCCCAATGGGCCGAGATCGACAGGATCGCCCTGGGCCGCGGCAGGCGCTCGCCCATCTGTCGCCAGGCGCGGGTGTAGACGTTGTCGCCGAGCGCATTCATCGGCGATCCGTGGCCGACGAACAGGACGGGCATTCGGGAGGCGGTGGTCATGGGTGATATTTAGCGCGGAATTCTGCGACGGCTAGGGTGGCGGTTGGACAGGCGGCGTAGTTGCTTTTCAATTCCCACTATCCGTTGTCGGCGGCGGCATGGGCCGGGCTCCAGCGCAGCCAAACCCTCAAGTCAGCCTCGGTCACCAAACCGTCTGCTCGAGCGGTGCTGGATTGGGGCGGATCGAATTGAGCTTGCCCCTCGATAAGAGTGATCGACCCGACATAAGTGGAGCCCAATGAAATATCGAAGCCGTTGGCTAAAGGATCAGCATGAATATCGACCTCATGGCTGCGCTTAAATCTGTCAATTACGTGCGACAGCGTGTTCATCGTGTTGGGCCCGGTCTTCAGGGTGAAATCCACATGAACCGCGTCATAGGGAAACACGAACCCTTCGCTCGTCCGGTCAAGCACGCCCGCGTCGACCAAGGCGCGCACATCGCCGTGCACCGCCTTCACGTCGCGGCCCACGCGGCGAGCCGCTTCCCGGATCGACATCGCGCCCTGGCCGGTCATGGCCTTCAGCAACTCCCAGCGCTTTCGCGTAAGCGTCTTCCACAGCAGTTCCGCCGAGGCGAAAGAAATGTGCGCCCCCTGTTGTTCGCCCTCGAACGCCGCCAAGGCGCGGCGAGTCACCTCCTCGCGGGAGGCGACCGATAGGGTGACGGTGTTCATTGCGGCCTCCACTGGTCCACATCGTTCCAAAAGTCGGCCAAGAGCTGAGCCGGCGTCGTGAAGGCGTAGTCGCTCTCGGTCTCGCCGAAATGGCGATGATCTCCCTTGCCCGCCTCGTTGTCGTAGCGAAGCACACAGGCGCCGCCCACGATCAGGGCCAGGGCGTACTTGAAGTCGTGTCCCGATCCTCGCACAGGCTTCGGAACCCTCCAGACGCGCAACTCCGCAAACGAATCCGCAGTGAGTTGGCGCCGTTCATGGAGCAGCAATTCCGCCTTCATGTTGGACTAAATTACAACACATCAAGATGTTGTCAATGACTCCAACGAACGCGCCTCAAACTGCATCCAACCCCACATCCAGCGCCGGCGCCGAATGGGTCAAGGCGCCCGAGGAGATCACGTCGACCCCCGTTTCGGCGATGGCGCGCACGGTCTGCAGCGTCACGCCGCCGGAAGCCTCCAGCACCGTCCGGCCCTTCGCGCGCGCGACAGCCGCCCGCAATTCATCCAGGCTGAAGTTGTCCAGCAGCACGACGTCGGGGCCAAGCGGCAGGGCTTCATCGAGTTGGGCCAGACTGTCCACCTCGATCTCGATCTTGACCAGGTGGCCCGCCGCCGCCTTTGCGCGCTGCAGCGCCGCAGCGACCCCGCCGCAGGCGGCGATGTGGTTGTCCTTGATCAGGATGGCGTCATCCAGGCCGAAGCGGTGGTTGACCCCGCCGCCGCAGCGCACGGCGTATTTCTCCAGGGCGCGCAGGCCCGGCGTGGTCTTGCGGGTGCAGACGATCTTCGCGCCCGTTCCCTCCACCGCGCGCACATAGGCGGCCGCGAGGCCGGCGACGCCGCTGAGCCGGCCCAGCAGGTTCAGCGCCACGCGTTCGGCCGCCAGCAGGGCGCGGGCGTCCGCCTCGACTTCGGCGAGAACGCGCCCGGCGCGACGGCCTGGCCGTCGCGCACGATCTGACGATAGTCCGCCGCCGGATCGAGCGCGGTGATGGCCTGGCGCACGCAGTCCAGTCCGGCGATGGTCCCGGCCTGGCGCGCGGCGAAGCGGGCCTTCATGCGTGTTCCGGCCGGGATGCAGGCGGCGGAGGTGATGTCGCCCGCCCGTCCGAGATCCTCAAGGAGGGCCGCGCGCACGATGGGCTCGATCAAGAGGTCCGGCAGTGGCTCCATCAAGCCGCCGACTCCGCCTCGGCGCGCCGCTGCTCCAGATCATCGAGCGTCAGGACCGTCCGTCGCGCCGGAGAGGCCATGCAGGGGAAATCGGGGCGATAGTGGGCGCCGCGGCTTTCCTGACGCGCCAGCGCCCCTTCGGCCACCAGCCGCGCGGCGACCAGGACCAGGGCTTCGCCGTGCGCCCTGCCTAGGGCCTCGATCTCGGCCAGCAAGCGCTCCAGACCCGGCCGATCGCGCACCACGCCGGCGTCGCGGCTCATGGCTTGACGTAGCGCCTCGAAAGCCATCGGCGGCAACTCCGGCGGCGCAGTGGCCGGCAGGGGCTGTGCGCCCGGATCGATCTCCGACCGGGCGGCTTGGCCCGCGCGGGCGCCGAACACCGCCGCTTCCAGCAGGGAGTTGGAGGCCAGCCGGTTGGCGCCGTGCACGCCGGTGGAGGCGCATTCGCCCACGGCGTAAAGGCCGGGCAGCGAGGTTCGCCCGTCACGGTCAGTCATCACCCCGCCCATGTGGTAGTGCGCCGCCGGCGCCACGGGGATGGGCTGGGTGCGCGGGTCCAGGTCCGCGGCCATGCAGGCGTCGAACACGGCCGGAAATTCCTCGGGAAAGCGATCGCCGACGGCTTGGCGCGCGTCGAGGAAGGCGCCCTGTCCGGCGAGACTTCTGGCGATGGACGGCGCGGGCCACCACGTCGCGCGGCGCCAGGTCCCCTTGGACATGATAGCGGGCCATGAAGGGGCGCCCTTCGCCGTCGATCAGCCTCGCGCCTTCGCCGCGCAGGGCCTCGGAGGCCAGGGGCGCCGGATCGGCGTCCACGGCGATCGCAGTGGGGTGGAACTGCACGAACTCAGGATCGGCGATCTTCGCTCCTGCGACGGCGGCCAAGGCCAGACCCTCTCCGCGCACGGCGGAGGGATTGGTGGTGACCGCATAGAGCCCGCCCAGGCCCCCGGCGGCCAGGATCACCGCGGCGGCGATGATCTCGACGCGTTCGCCGTCCTGTTCGACCAGGGCGCCGCGCACCCGGCCGGTCTTGTCCTTCAGCAGGGCCAAGGCGCGGCCCTGGCGCAGGGTGACGCTCGGGCAGGCCTGCGCGGCTCCGGCCACGGATTGCATGATCGCCTTGCCGGCCTGATCGCCCTTCACCCGGGCCACGCGGGGGCGCGAATGGGCCGCTTCCAGGCTGAGGACAAAAGCGCCGTCGGATTCGCGGTCGAAAGGCGCGCCGAGCGCCGCCAGCCGCCGGACGGCGGCCGGACCCTCGCGGGTGAGGAAGCCCGCCATGCCCGCGTCCACCAGTCCCGCTCCGGCGGCGACCGTATCCGCGGCATGGCGTTCGGGCTCGTCGTCGGGCGACAGGGCCGCGGCCATGCCGCCTTGGGCCCAGGACGAGGAACAGCCTTGGGTCAGGGGTTCGGGCGACAGCACCAGGGTCTTGCGCGGCGCGCAGGCCAGGGCGGCGGACAAGCCCGCCAACCCCGCGCCCAGGATCAAAACGCCGTCGAAGGTCTTGCGCGCGGTCATGGCTAGATCAGCGCCACGTCCACGTGATGGCGCGCTTTCACCAGGTCATATCGCGCGGGGGAGGCCGGCGGCGGCAGGTCGATCATGCGCTGCACGGAGGCCCTGGCGCGCGCGGCGATAACCGGATCGATGGTCACCTCGTACCGGTCGTGCAGCAGGGCGTCGTAGATGGACTGCAGGCTGATGCGCTTCATGTGCGGGCATAGATTGCACGGCCGCACGAACTCCGTCTCCGGCGCATCGCACGCCACATTGTCGGCCATGGAGCATTCGGTGATCAGCACCACCTTGCGCGGCTTTTTCAGCAGCACGAAGTCGGACATGGCCGCGGTCGAACCAGCGAAATCGGCCGCTTCCAGAACTTCCGGCGGGCATTCCGGATGGGCCAAAACCTGCACGCCGGGATAGACCTCTCGCAGTTCGGCGATGTCGGCGGCCGTGAAACGTTCATGCACTTCGCAGCGGCCATGCCAGGCGATGATGTCGATGTCGGTCTGGCGCGCGACATTGCGGGCGAGGAACTCGTCGGGCAGCAAAATCACCCGGTTCACGCCCCACTGGCGGGCGATCTCCTCGACCACCTGCACGGCGTTGGCGGAGGTGCAGCAGATGTCGGTCTCGGCCTTCACCTCCGCGGTGGTATTGACGTAGGTCACCACCGGCAGGCCGGGATAGCGCTGCTTGATCAGGCGCACGTCCTGGGCCGTGATCGAGGCGGCCAGGGAGCAGCCGGCCCGAGATCGGGGATCAGCACGGTCTTGTCCGGGCAGAGCACCTTGGAGGTCTCGGCCATGAAGTGCACGCCGCCCTGCACAATGATCGCCGCGTCGGACTTGGCCGCCTCGCGCGCCAGCCCAAGGCTGTCGCCGACGTAATCGCCCACGCCGTGGAAGATGTCCGGCGTCATGTAGTTGTGCGCCAGGATCACGGCGTTCTTGGCGTGCTTCAGATCGTTGATCGCGGCGATCAGCGGCGCTTGGGCGCGCCATTCCAGAGGCGTGACGTGGGCCTTGACCTTGTCCCACAAGGGCCGCGTGGCGACATCCACAGCGGGCGTGAAGGCGAAGTCCGCAAAGCCGTCATGCATGGCCGCCTCCTTTTGCTCACTTTGAGCATTACGGGAGCCTAATAAAACGCCGAAGCAGGGCGAATTGCTGCGGCGCACCCTTATGCTTGAACTGAGCATAAGGGGTTCAACGCATATAGACCCCCTCGCCTGGGGGGGAAGGGGCGATGACGGATTTATGATGCGCCGGGTCGGCGGCCTACCACGTGCCGATGGTGTTGGCGTCGACGCGGCTCTAGGGGTGATGGCCCCGCTCATGGTCTTCCTCGGCCAGCAGGCGCACCGCCTCCAGCGCGGCCATGCAGCCCATGCCGGCGGCCGTCACCGCCTGGCGATAGACGTCGTCGGTCACGTCGCCCGCGGCGAACACGCCCTTGATCGCGGTGGAGGCCGAGCCCGGGGACCACCGCCAGATAGCCCGAGCCGTCCATCTCCAGCTGGCCCTTGAACAGCGCCGAGGCCGGAGCGTGGCCGATGGCGACGAAGACGCCGTCGCAGGCGATCTGGCTGAGCGCGCCGGTCTGCACATCGCGCAGAACCGCGCCGGTGACGCCCACGGGGTCCTCCGAGCCGCGCACCTCTTCGATGGCGGTGTTCCAGATCACCTCGATCTTTGGGTGGTGAAACAGGCGCTCCTGCAGGATGCGCTCGGCGCGGAATTCGTCGCGCCGGTGCACTACGGTGACTTTGGAGGCGAAGTTGGTCAGGAACAGAGCCTCTTCCACCGCCGTATTGCCGCCGCCGACCACCACGACCTCCTTGCCGCGATAGAAGAAGCCATCGCAGGTGGCGCAGGCCGACACGCCGAAGCCCTGGAACTTCTGCTCGGAGGGCAGGCCCAGCCATTTGGCCTGGGCGCCGGTGGCGATGATCAGGGTCTCGGCCAGGAACACCGCGCCGGAATCACAGGTCAGGCGGAAGGGGCGTGCTGACAAGTCGGCGCTGACGACCACGTCATTGACCAGCTCCGCGCCCACATGCTCGGCCTGGGCGCGCATCTGGTCCATCAGCCATGGCCCCTGGATCACATCGGCGAAGCCCGGATAGTTTTCCACATCGGTGGTGATGGTCAGTTGCCCGCCCGGCTCGAGGCCGGCGATCAGCACGGGGTTCAGCAGCGCGCGCGCCGCATAGATGGCGGCGGTGTATCCGGCGGGGCCTGAGCCGATGATGGCGCAGCGGACAGAGCGGGGTTCGGACATGCAACTCGTATAGCGAAGGTCGGAGGTTCGGTTATGTAGCGATCAAATCGGTCTGGTTCCACTGGCCTTGGCGCGACCGGCGGACCGGGCTCGGCTATAAGGGGGCGATGAATCGGCGCCCGCGCATCCTGTTCTTCGCCGACGGCGGACCTGAGATCGGCGGCGGCCACGTCATGCGCTGCTTGACCCTGGCGCGCGCGCTCATCGGGCGGGCCGACTGCGCTTTCGTCGCCACGCCGATGATCAGGGGGCTGATCCACACCTTCGGGCCGGCCGGGATCACGGCGCTGGATGCGCCCGAAGCAACGGTCGAACAGGTTCGCGCCTTGGCGGACGCTTTCGTCCCCAATTGGCTGGTGATCGACCACTATCGCCTGCACCGCGCCGACGAGAGCGCCCTGCGCGCGCCCGGCCGCCGCCTGATGGTGACGGACGATCTGGCCGACCACCCGCGCGATTGCGACCTGCTGCTGGACCCCGGCTATGGTCGCGTGGCGGATGATTATCTGGGCCTGGTTCCCGAGGGCGCGCAGGTGCTGGCCGGCCCACGCTACGCCCTGGTGCGGCCGGAGTTCGCGGCGATGCGGGCGCAAGCCCTTGCGCGACGCGGCGAGGGCCCGATCCGCCGTGTGCTGGTCTCGCTCGGCCTGACCGATGTGGGCGGGGTGACGGGCAAGGTGGTGCTGGCCCTGCTGCCGGTCCTGGCCGATGTCCAGCTCGACGTCGCCCTCGGCTCGGCCGCGCCCAGTCTTGGTGAGTTGCAGGCCCTGTCCGACCCGCGTGTCGCGCTTCACGTGGACGCCGCCGATATGGCCAGCCTGACCGCTCAGGCCGATCTCGCCGTCGGCGCCGGCGGCTCCAGCACCTGGGAGCGCGCCTGCCTGGGCCTTCTCGCCGTCACCGTGATCCTGGCGGGAAACCAACGCGATATGGCGCTGCGAATGGAGGGGGACGAGTTGACCTTGGCAGTGCAAGCCGATGGCTCGTTCGACGCTGCGCTGATCCGGGCCTATGGCCGCCTGGCTCAAGATGACGCCCTTCGCGCGGGCATGTCCGCCCGGCTCGCCGCCCTGTGCGACGGCCTCGGCGCAGACAGGGCTGCCGAGGCTATGCTGCCCTAACCGCTTATACCGGCGACCCCCATCACAGGGCGCCGAGGTCGGCTATCGACTGAGTCGGATGTTGGGAATGTCTGGTCCGGGGTAGCGTTCTTCCTGATGCGGAGGCTAAGTTCACCGGCATGTTGGAGCGCGAACCCAGCCGCACCGCCTTCGCCGCCGCTTCCTATCGGGCGGCGCATCAGGTGTTGGAGCAAGGGCGCTTCTTCAATGACCCCTTGGCGATACCAATTCTCGGCGTCGATCCGGAACTCTTCCGCCGAGACCCGGGAACCCCAGGAAGCTCGGCGCGGCATCAAATTCTTCGTAGTCGCCCGCTCGAATATCGCCGAAAGCGCGCTCCGGCTCGCAGTCCAAACCCGTGCCGTGGGCCAATTGGTTGTCCTTGGCGCGGGTCTCGATACCTTCGCCTACCGCAATCCGTTCGGCGAGCAACTGAGGGTGTTCGAGGTCGATCATCCCGCCACCCAGGCATGGAAGCGTCGGCGGCTGGACGAAGTTGGCATCGTCGCGCCCGAAAGCGTCATCTACGCTCCGGTGGACTTCGAGCGCGAGAACCTGTCCGAGCAACTCGCGGCGTGTGGGCTCAATCCGGGCGTCCGCACGTTTTTCACCTGGCTCGGCGTCGTGCCCTACCTGAGCGCGGACGCGGTCACTTCGACCCTCTCGCAAATCGCCGCTCATCCGGCCGGAGCCGAAGTGGTTTTCGATTATGGGGAGCCGCGAGAGCACATCGACCCGACCTTGCGCGCGCAATATGAAGATCGCGCGGCGCGGGCAGCTGCAGCGGGCGAGCCTTTTCGCAGCTACTTCGTTCCGGCCGAATTGCATGAGCAATTACGCAGATTGGGTTTCGAACACATCGAAGACCTCGACGTCCCGTCGATACTCGCTCGACTAACGCCGCACAGAAATCTACTCGCACCCGCGAGGAGGCGAACGGGCGGCCACGTATTGCTCGCCAGCACCACGAACGCTTGAAGCGCGGGGAGAAAATTCCACGATCCGCCTTTAAGCGGACCTCGCGCCCTGTGGGTCTCCGCCTTTGACCACATAGGCGCGAAGCTGAGGCCTCCAGTGCGAACCTGTCCTTCCGGTGCAGCCGGGCGCCCCGCCTCAAGGAACGCGGCTCGCCCAATCTTCTGACCCGTGGCGAACACGCAGAATCAAGACGTCGCCGTCCTCGATCAGATAAACGATCAAATGAGCCTTGTGCGGCAGGGGCGGACAGGCGGGCTAATCTCCGTTCGTTCGCGAACCGCCTTCGGGAACTTTTCGATGAAATCGAAGGCGTCCTGCAATTGGGCGAAATAGCGCTCGGCCTGCGCCGGTCCAATGGTCTCGGCTCCATGGAGATAGAGCTCGATAAGATCGTCCTCGGCCTTTCCGCTAAGGCTATAGGCCACGGCTCCTGGCCGCCTTGCGCGCTGAAACCAGAATGTCCTGCATGGAACGGGGGCTGACGCCGCTATCGATCGCCTCGGACACTCGGGCCTGCATCGCGACGATCTGGTCGGCCCGGGTTTGGTCGCGACGGATCAAGTCCCGGATATAATCGCTGGCGTTGCTGTAGCGCCCCGTCTGGGATTGGGCCTCCACCCATTCTTTCATGGGATCGGGGAGAGAGACATTCATTGTGGCCATGGCGAACCTCGCTGACGGCCAGAATGGCAAACTTTGCCAAAAACGCCAAGCGGCCTCGCTACCTGACAAAGCCCATCCGCTGAAGCTTTTCCAGCATGCGGTCCCCGTTTGAAGCCCATTCCTCCGCCAATAACCCCAGGCCGACGACGTCCTGGGGCTCGCCATGCTTGACCACGTGGCTGCGGAATCGAGCTTCGACAGTGAATCCAAACTTCAGGTGCAGCTTCCACACCGCTTCATTGGACGCCAGCACCTCGCACCACAGCTTGCGCAGGCCCAATTCGCCGAAGGCGCGCTCGATCATGAGGAACTCCACCATCCCGCCCACGCCCTTGCCGCGCACCGACGGGTCAGCGAGGTAGAAGGCCCAGGACCCGCGGCCCTGGGCGCGGTCGATGTCGTAGAAATTGGCCACGCCGACCGGGGCGCCGTCGACCTCGATGATGCGGTAGTCGCGCCGCTCATCGCCCGCGATGGCGGCGAACCAGCGGGCGTGTTCCTCGGGCGAGATGGCGTGGTCGGAATACATATAGGCCGACACCTCCGGCGAATTGCGCCAGGACAGCAGCCGGTCCTGGTCGTCCGGCCGCAGGGGCCGCAGCGTCACCGATGCCGCCATGGTCAAACCCTCCGGTCTCCGCCGAACATCGCCAGGTCCGGCCGTTCGCGCACAAAGGCGCGCACGTCATCTGAGGTGAAGTCCGGCTTTTCCGCGTAAAGCGCCCCATAGACCGCGCGCACGAACGCCAGATCGTCGGGCCGGTCCACCGTCCAGCGCACCTCGCCCTCGTCCACGTCTTGGCTGAGGAAGACTTGGGGAAACAGTTCCGGATGCCGGTAGAAATAGGGCGTCACATGCTCGCGCTCATAGGGCTCCTGAGCCTCGCGTCCCGCGCGGATCAGGCACTGCGCGCGCACCACTTCCACGTCCAGGCCCTTGGGAAATGTGCGGTGAGCAGGGGTGTTCGCCGCGTAGTCAGTCCCACGCTCCAGATGCAGAGCAATGGTTCGGTCGATCACCGAAGGGTCGGCCAGGGGGCAATCGCCGGTCAGCCGCACCACGTGATCGGCCGGACCGAACGCATCCAGCACGCCGACAAAACGGTCCAGCACGTCGTCGAGCGATCCGCGATGAACGCCCACGCCCAGAGCCCCAACGCACTCGGCCAGGGGATCGTCTCCGGGATCAGTGCTGGTGGCCAGGACGATGCGGTCGATCCGGGTCGAGCGAGCCACTCGCTCGATCTGGCGCGCGATCATCGGCGCGCCCATGAGATCGGCCATGACTTTGCCGGGCAGGCGGGTGGAGGACATGCGGGCCTGGAGAACGGCGAGAATCAGGGGCGGAGGCTCCGTTTCATCGTTAGCCTAGCCTATTCAACGCCCCGGCTTTAAGCCTTTGCGTGGACGCGAGGGGCGTCGGCAGGGCGCATGGATGGTCGAGCTCTCGCAGGACGGCGCACCGCGCGGCCGATGGCCGGAAGTATTGGCCCTGTTCCTGCGCCTGGGGCTGACGTCCTTTGGCGGGCCGGTGGCGCATATTGGCTATTTCCGCCAAGCGGTGGTGGTCCGCCGGCAATGGCTGAGCGAGGCTGGCTTCGCCGATCTGGTCGCTCTGTGCCAGTTTCTGCCGGGCCCCGCCTCCAGCCAGGTCGGCTTCGCCCTCGGGCTGCTGCGGGCCGGTCCGCTCGGCGCGTTGGCGGCGTGGGCCGGCTTCACCTTGCCTTCGGCGGTCCTGATGACGGCCTTCGCCCTGGGCGTTGGACGCCTGCATGGGACGCTGGCGCAAGGCCTTTTGCACGGCCTGAAACTGGTCGCCGTCGCGGTGGTCGCCCAGGCGGTGTTGGGCATGGCCAAATCCCTGACGCCGGACGCCCGGCGCGCGGGCATAGCCCTGCTCGCGGTGGCGATTGTCACTGTCCTGCCGGCGGCGCTCGGCCAGATCGCGGCGATCGGCGGCGGCGCCGTCCTGGGCCTGTGGCTGTGTCGCCAGGCTCCGCAAGCCTTGGCGCGCGGCGAGGTCTTCCCGATTTCACGCCGTGTCGGCCTTGCAGCCCTCGCTGCGTTTCTGGTCCTGCTGGTCGGTGCGCCCTTGGCCGCTCATCTGACGGGCGACCCGGCCCTGGCCCAGTTCGCCGCCTTCTATCGTTCCGGCGCCCTGGTGTTCGGCGGCGGCCATGTGGTGCTGCCCTTGCTGAAAGATGCGGTTGTGGCGCCGGGCTGGGTCGGCCAGGACGCCTTCCTCAGCGGCTACGGCGCGGCTCAGGCGGTTCCCGGCCCACTGTTCACCTTCGCCGCCTATCTGGGCGCGATTTCCACGGCGCCGCCTGGAGGCGTCGCGGGTGCGGCCACGGCCCTGGTCGGCATATTCCTGCCGGGACTGCTGATCCTGCTCGCCGCCCTGCCGTTCTGGAGCCGGCTGCGCGCGCTTCCTTTCGCGCAGGCGGCCATGCGCGGGGCGGGCGCGGCCGTGGTTGGAATCCTGGCGGCCGCGCTCTATCAGCCGGTATGGACGAGCGCCGTGTTCGGCCCGGCCGATGTCGCGGCGGCCGCAGCGGGACTGGTCATGCTCGCGGCGTTCAACTGGCCGCCGCTGATCGTCGTCGTGTTGGGCGCCGGCTACGGAATGCTGAGAGCGGCGGCGGGATTTTAGCCCCGCCTCAGACCCATTCGAGCTTGAGGATCTCGTAGGCCTTCACGCCGCCGGGGGTGTTGATTTCCACCACATCGCCGACTTCCTTGCCGATCATCCCGCGCGCCAAGGGTGAAGTGACCGAGATGCGGCCCTGCTTCACGTCGGCTTCGTGTTCGCCGACGATCTGATAGCGAGCCTCTTCCTCGGTGTCCTCGTCCACCACGCTGACCGTGGCGCCGAACTTCACCTGGGAGCCGGACAGCTTGGACACGTCGATCACCTGGGCGCGGGCCATCTTGTCCTCGATCTCGGCGATGCGGCCTTCGATCCAGCCCTGGCGGTCCTTGGCGGCGTGGTATTCGGCGTTCTCAGACAGGTCGCCGTGCGCGCGCGCCTCCGAGATGGCCGCGATTACGCTGGGCCGTTCCACCGACTTCAAACGCTTCAGTTCTTCGTCGAGAGCCTGATAGCCCTCGCCGGTCATCGGCACTTTTTCCATAGCGGATTTGTTTCTAGTCGCCCTGAGGTGATCTTGAGGAGGTCCGGCCGCGGGCGTGTTCGTCCGGGGGCGAAAGCATAGGGTCGGGAAAACGCCGACGCAAGGGGGAGGTTCCGCCCTTGCATTCGGGCGCTTTCGGCTCCCCTAATTCAGGGGCCGTGGTCCTATGGGGCGGGCGGCGCAAAGGCCGTGATGCGAATGGCGGACTGAACGGCCGGATCGCTGCTGAGCTCGGTCTTGCCCGGCTGGGCCCCGTTTTGCTGCAGCAGATAGGCCACGATGTCGGTGGCGCTTGCCGCGCTGAGCGAGCCGGGCGTGCGCACCGGCATGGTGTTGCGCGTGCGCTGCACCAGATCACCGACCGACTGGCCCTCCCACAGATTCAGGAAGCTGGCGCCTTTCAACGGCTGCGCGTCCTGGACGCCTTCCAGCATTTCGCCGTGACACCGGCCGCATTGGGGGCCGTAAAGGGCGCGGCCCCGATCGGCCTGAGCGGCGGTGTAGACGCCGCTCCAGATGGTCTGTGCAGCGGTCTGGGCGTGCAGCGCGCCGGACGCGCCCAACATCATCGCCAGCGAAATCGCTGAAGTCGAAAGCCAACGCATCGTCGTGTTCTTTCTGCTTGGCGACCGCTCGACATCACAGTCGGTTGCGCCCGTTGAACCCAATTTCCGCAAGGCGAAACGCGGCCGATGAACCGGCCAGCGCATCTACGGATAGCAGAAAGGGGCGGCGCGCCTTTGACCTGTCTCAAGTCGCCGCGACGCAAACCTCACGCGTAGCTCTGCAGCGCCCGCACTTCCAGCGCGCCCTCCGGCGCGGTGGCGATGGCCTGGGCCGCGGCCTGGGCGCCGGCGGCGGTGGTGTAATAGGGGATCTTCATCATCAGGGCCGAGCGGCGGATGGAGAAGCTGTCCTGCAGCGACTGCATGCCTTCGGTGGTGTTGAACACGATGTGCACCTCGCCGTTCTTCATGCGGTCCAGGATGTTGGGACGTCCCTCCAACACCTTCTTGATCGGCTCGACCTGAAGGCCCTGCGCCTGCAGATAGGCGCAGGTGCCGCCGGTGGCGATGATGGTGAAACCGGCCTGGCTCAGCAGGCGCACCGCTTCCAGGATGAAGGGCTTGTCGGCGTCGCGCACCGACACGAACAGCGCGCCGGCCGCCGGCAGACGCACCCCGCCGCCCAGTTGGCTCTTGGCGAAGGCGCGGGCGAAGGCGCCCTGCAGGCTCTCGCCCTCGCGCCGCCAGTCCAGCCCCATGACCTCCCCGGTGGAGCGCATCTCCGGCCCCAGCACCGTGTCCACGCCGGGAAAGCGGGCGAAGGGGAACACCGCCTCCTTCACCGCTATGTGGTTGTAGGGCTTGTCGGTCAGATTGAAGCCTGCGAGGGGCTGACCCGCCATGACCTTGGCGGCGATGGCGGCCAGGGGAATTCCCACGGTCTTGGCCACGAAGGGCACGGTCCGGCTCGCGCGCGGATTGACTTCCAGCACGAAGATGCGCGGATGGTCCGACAGGGGCTCCTCGATGGCGAACTGCACGTTCATCAGGCCGCGCACCTTCAGCGCCTTGGCCATCAGCACGGTCTGGCGCTTGAGCTCCTCGACGGTTTCCGGCCGCAGGGAATAGGGCGGCAGCGAGCAGGCCGAGTCGCCCGAGTGCACCCCGGCCTCCTCGATGTGCTCCATCACGCCTGCCACGAACACGTCGTGCTCATCGGCCACCGCATCCACGTCGACCTCGGTGGCGCGCGACAGGTACTGGTCGATCAGCACCGGGCTGTCGCCGGACACCTTGACCGCGCTGGTGATGTAACGGGCCAGCTGTTCGTCGTCGCGCACGATCTCCATGGCCCGGCCGCCCAGCACGTAGGAGGGGCGGATGACCACGGGATAGCCGATGCGGCGAACGGCGGCGAAGGCCTCCTCGGCCGAGCGGGCGATGCCGTTGACCGGCTGGGCGATGTCGATTCGGTGCAGCAGCTGCTGGAACCGCTCACGGTCCTCGGCCAGGTCGATGGCGTCCGGCGAGGTGCCGAGTATGGGCACGCCCGCGTCCTCCAGCGCCTGGGCCAGCTTCAGCGGCGTCTGGCCGCCGAACTGCACGATCACGCCGAGCAGGGTCCCGTTGGACATCTCCACATCGATCAGCTCCAGCACGTCCTCGGCCGTCAGCGGCTCGAAATACAGCCGGTCGGAGGTGTCGTAATCGGTGGAGACGGTCTCGGGGTTGCAGTTGACCATGATGGACTCCACCCCGATGTCCTTCAGGGCGAAGGCCGCGTGGCAGCAGCAGTAGTCGAACTCGATGCCCTGGCCGATGCGGTTGGGACCGCCGCCCAGGATGATGGCCTTGCGCGCCGCCGTGGGCTCGGACTCGCACTGCGGCGCCTGGCCCAGCGCGCCGGTCTCGTAGGTGGAATACATGTAGGGCGTCTTGGCGAAGAACTCCGCCGCGCAGGTGTCGATGCGCTTGAACACCGGCCGCACGCCCAGCGCGCGGCGATCCTTGCGCACCTGCGCCTCGGTCTGGCCCGCCAGCTTGGCCAAGCGCGCGTCGGAAAAGCCCAGGGCCTTGAGCGCGCGAAGGCCGTCCGCGTCCTGGGGCAAGCCCTTGTCTTCGATGTGGGCCTCGGTCGCCACCAAATGCTCGATCTGGCGCAGGAACCAGGGCTCATAGGCACAGGCCTGATTGACCTGCTCCACGCTCAAGCCGTGGCGGAAGGCCTGGGCGATCACCCTCAGGCGGTCGGGCGTGGGCTGGGTCAGGGCGCGAAGCACAGCGCTTTTCACCGTCTGGTCGTCGCCCTCGTGCTCGGCGCCGGGGATGGCGATCTCGTCCAGACCCGTCAGGCCCGTCTCCAGCCCGCGCAGGGCCTTCTGCAGGCTTTCGGCGAAGGTGCGGCCGATGGCCATGACCTCGCCCACCGACTTCATCGAGGTGGTCAGATAGGGCTCCGCGCCGGGGTATTTCTCGAAGGCGAAGCGGGGGATCTTGGTGACCACATAGTCGATGGTCGGCTCGAACGAGGCCGGGGTCGCCGCCGGTGATGTCGTTCATCAGCTCGTCTAGCGTGTAGCCCACCGCCAGGCGCGCGGCGACCTTGGCGATGGGAAAGCCGGTGGCCTTGGACGCCAGGGCCGAGGAGCGCGACACCCGCGGGTTCATCTCGATCACGACCATGCGGCCGTCGGCGGGATTGACCGCGAACTGCACATTGGAGCCGCCGGTCTCCACCCCGATCTCGCGCAGCACGGCGATGGAGGCCGTGCGCATGCGCTGGTATTCCTTGTCGGTCAGGGTCAGGGCGGGGGCGACGGTGATGCTGTCGCCGGTGTGCACGCCCATCGGGTCGATGTTCTCGATGGAGCAGACGATGATGCAGTTGTCCGCCTTGTCGCGGACCACCTCCATCTCATACTCCTTCCAGCCCAGTACGCTCTCCTCGATCAGCACCTCGGTGGTCGGCGAGGCGTCCAGGCCGCCGGCCACGATGGCGCGGAACTCCTCCATGTTGTAGGCGATGCCGCCGCCGGTGCCCGCCAGGGTGAAGGACGGGCGGACGATGGCGGGCAGGCCGATGTAGTCGGCGCTCTCCAGCGCCTCCTCCAGGCTGTGCACCGCCCGCGAGCGCGGGGATTCCAGACCCAGCCTGTCCATGGCGTCGCGGAACTTCTGACGGTCCTCGGCCTTGTCGATCACCTCGGCCTTGGCCCCGATCATCTCCACGCCGTACTTGGCCAAAACGCCCGAGGCCTCCAACGCCAGGGCGGTGTTCAGCGCGGTCTGGCCGCCCATGGTCGGCAGAAGGGCGTCAGGCCGCTCCTTGGCGATGATCTTCTCGACCATGCCCGGCGTGATCGGCTCGACGTATGTCGCGTCCGCCACGTCCGGGTCGGTCATGATGGTGGCGGGGTTGGAATTGACCAGGATGATCCTGTAGCCCTCGGCCCGCAAAGCCTTGCACGCCTGTACGCCGGAGTAGTCGAACTCGCAGGCCTGACCGATGACGATGGGCCCCGCGCCGATGATCAGGATGGAGGCGATGTCGGTCCGTTTGGGCATGCTCGTCTCGCGCGCGGGAACAGGCGCGCGGCTCCGCGCGTCCGGTTCAGGTCGAATTGCAGGTTAAGCGGATCGTTTAGAGGGGGAGTCGCGAGGGGGCAAGCCTCCATCTGCGTCAGACGGCGGCGCGCCCCTCACCCTATCCTCTCTCCGAGGGGAGAGGGTTTTGGCGCGGCTACGATCGTCGTAAAAAACCCTCGCCCCCGTCTTCGGGGGAGAGGGTAGGGTGAGGGGGCGTTCATGCCACGCAGGGAAGGGGTCGCCAGGGCGCGTTTGCTGCGTGCAAGCCAGACAAGCCCGGAACGCCTGCTTTGGAGCAAACTTCGTGACCGCCGACTGGCAGGCTGGAAATGGCGCAGACAATTCCCGTTTCCACCCTACTTCGCCGATTTCTACTGCATAGAGGCCGCCCTCGTGGTCGAGCTGGACGGGGGTCAACATTCCGAACGCAACGACTATGACGCCCGGCGGACGGTCCACCTTGAACAGCAAGGCGTTCGCGTGATCCGCTTCTGGAACCACCAAGTCCTGGAAGACCTCGACTGGGTCTGCGGGGAGATTTACGCGGCCTGCGGCGGCGCGGCCCCTCACCCTACCCTCTCCCCTGAGGGGAGAGGGTTTTGAGCTTACGCCGGCGTGAGGTGGTGGCGCTGTCCGCCCTGGCGCTGACCGGCTGCGCCCCGACGCTGCAGCGTGCCTTGAAACCGGGGCCGCAGTTCGCCGGGCCCAGGCTCGAATTGGACGCCTTCGTCAGCTTCGACGGTGCGCGGCTAGGCCTCAGCCAATGGAGCCCCGACGACGAGCCGTGGGCGGTGATCGCGGGCCTGCATGGCATGGACGACTACGCCAACGCTTTCCATCTGGCCGCTCCGGTCTGGGCGATGCAGGGATCGCGACCTACGCCTTCGACCAGCGCGGCTTCGGCCGCTCGCCCCAGCGGGGCATATGGGCGGGGACGGATCTGATGGCCGAGGATCTGCGGACCTTCTGCGCCGTGCTTCGCCGGCGCCATCCCAAGGCGATCCTGGCCATCGTCGGCGAGAGCATGGGCGGGGCGGTCGCCATCGCCGCCCTGGCTTCGGACCGGCCGCCGGACGCGGATCGGTGCGTGCTGCTGGCCCCGGCGGTGTGGGGCTGGTCCAGCCAGCCCCTGGCCTATCAAATCGCCCTACGCCTGGCCGAGCTGGTCGCCCCGCACAAGGTGTTCAACCCACCGTCCTTCGTGACCAGCCACATCACCGCCTCGGACAACATTCCCGAGCTGATCGCCATGGGCAAGGACCCGCTGATGCTGTGGGGCGCGCGCACCGATACCCTCTACGGCCTGGTCGACCTGATGCAGACCGCCTGGCAGGACACCGGCAAGATCAGGAGTTCCCACGGCCTATTTGTGCGGCGCAAGGACCAGATCATTCCGCTCAGGCCGTCGTTCCAGGCCGCCGCGCGCCTGCGGCCTGGCGACCGCACCGCCTTCTACGCCGACGGCTATCACCTGCTCCTGCGCGACCTGCAGCGGGACAAGGTCATTGCCGACGTCGCGGCGTTTATCCGCGACCCGGCTGCGCCATGGCCCTCGGGTGCGCCGCCGATGCCGGCAGCCTAGCCCCGATCCATCATCCCGCGCGAACCGATCGAACAATATAGCGAATTGGTTGGGCCCGGCGAGGCTTCCGGGTGGTGCTGGACGCTGAACACCGGTTTGCCGGTCAGGGCGATGCCGGCGTTGGTGCCGTCAACAGGGAGACGTGGGTTTCCTCCACGCCCTTGGGCAGGCTGTCTCGGTGCACCGTGAAGCCGTGGTTCATGGACACGATCTCCACCTTGCCGGTGGTCAGGTCCTTGACCGGGTGGTTGGCCCCGTGGTGGCCCTGTTCCATCTTGGTGGTCTGGGCGCCGAGCGCCAGGGCGAGCATCTGGTGGCCAAGGCAGATGCCGAACACCGGCTTGCCGCTGTCGACCAGTTTCTTGATCTCGGGCACGGCGTACTCGCCGGTCGCGGCCGGATCGCCCGGGCCGTTGGACAGCAGCACCCCGTCCGGATTGCGCGCCAGGATATCCTCGGCGCGGGTGGAGGCGGGGACCACCGTGGCCCGGGCGCCGATGCTCGTCAGGGCGCGCAGGATGTTGCGCTTGACGCCGTAGTCCAGCACCACGACCTCATAGGGCTTGCCCCCCGGCCCTTGGGCGCGGCGCGTCCGCCATAGCCTTGCGGCCAGTCCCACAGGCCCTCGTCGAAGGTGAAGGCCTGGGCGCAGGTCGCGTCCTTGGCCAGGTCGCCCCTCAAGACCGTTCCAGCCGCGCGCCTGATCCTTCAGCGCC
>CAWDPL010000064.1:0-80660 GCA_963804105.1 uncultured Alphaproteobacteria bacterium | reverse complement strand
CGACGTTCGGAACGTCCGGTTCCCGGCGCCATCCTCCGGGGCAGCGACCCTAAAGCCGATCCAGCTTCACCACCTCCACCGCCTCACCCACCTCCACCGCTGGAGCGTTAGCCGGACGACGCAGCAGCGCGTCGGCTTTGGCGAACACGCCGACCAGGCCTGAATCCTGATCGTCGAATGGGCGCACGATCAAAGCTCCGTCAGCGGAGGATTGCAGGCTCGCCCGCATCAGGTGTTCGCGCGCGCCGTTGGCGGGGAGGGCCTCCGCCAAGCGGGCGTGAAGGGCGTCGGGGTTGGGTCGGCGCCTTGCAGCGCGAGCACCAAGGGCCGCAGGAACAGCTGGGCGCAGACCAGGGCCGAGGACGGATTGCCGGGCAGGCCCAGCACCCTGCGACCGTCGCCCAGAACGCCGAACCAGGTCGGCTTGCCCGGGCGGACATTGACGGAGGCGACCTTCAGGTCGAGGCCCAGTTTGCTCAGGGCCGGCTTGACGACGTCGTAGTCGCCCACCGAGGCGCCGCCCACGGTGACGATCAGGTCGGCCTCGATCCGGGACAGCGCCGCGATGACCGACGCCTCGTCGTCGCGCGCGGCCGCCAGCCGTTGGGCGATCCCGCCCCAGGCTTCGATCAGAGCGCACAGAGCCGGGCTGGCGGACTTGTAGATCTGGAGCGGACCGGGGACCGTCGGCGCGCGCACCAACTCCTCGCCGGTGCACAACACCGCCACGCGCGGTCGGCGCGCCACGGACAGCGGCGTCGACGCCCGCCGCCGCCGCCAAGGACAGACGCCAGGCGTCCAGCCTTTGTCCGGGCTCCAGCAGCCGGTCGCCGGCGCGAAAGTCCGCGCCGGATGGGCGGATGTCGTCGGGCGTCCCGGTCAGCGGGCCCAGGCGCACCTGCTCGCCGATCCGTTCGGCGTTTTCCTGGATCACCACCGTGTCCGCGCCGGTCGGCATGGCCGCGCCGGTGAAGATGCGCACGGCCTGGCCGAGCCCCACCACGCCTTCGAACCCGCGTCCGGCGGCGCTTTCGCCGATGATCCGCAGGTCGGCGGAGGCGGTCTGGGCGTCGGCGCGACGCACGGCCCAACCGTCCATGACCGAGGATGCGAACGGCGGCTGGTCGCGCGAGGCGATCACCGCCTGCGCCAAGACCCGGCCCGCGCATGGGTCGAGCGGCGCGGTCTCGGCAGGCAGGGCGACCACGCCCTCGAGCATGCGCGCGCGCGCCTCGTCGACGGGCAGGAGCTTCATTCGCCCGCGCGCCGGAAATCGCCCGAGGCGCCGCCGGTCTTTTCGATGAGGCGCACCGCCTCGATGGTCATGGATTTATCCGCCGCCTTGAGCATGTCGTAGAGCGTCAGCAGGGCGGCTGAGACGGCGGTGAGCGCCTCCATCTCCACGCCGGTGGGACCCACCGTCTTGACGCGTGCGGAAACCTCCAGCCCCGAACCGTCCGGCGCCGGATCGATCCGGAGTTTGACCGAGGACAGGCTCAGCGGGTGGCACATCGGAATGAGATCGGCCGTGCGCTTGGCCGCCATCACCCCGGCGATTTCGGCCGTGGCCTATCACCTCGCCCTTCTTGCCTTGGCCGGAAATCGCCAGCGCCAGGGTCTGGGGCGCCATGCGGATCAAGCCCTTGGCCAGGGCCTCGCGCGCGGTGGCGGCCTTGTCCGACACATCCACCATCCGCGCCCGGCCGGATTCGTCGAGGTGTGTGAGCTTGGCCGCCAATTCAGCGCTCCAACAGCCGGGGCATCAGCTCGACCATGTTGCAGGGCTTGTGGCGGCTATCGAGTTGCCAGCGGATGACCTTGTCCCAGCCGTCGCGCACCGCGCCGCCCGAGCCCGGCAGGCAGAACACGAACACCCCCTTGATGATCCCGGCCAGGGCGCGCGACTGCAAGGTCGACAGGCCGACGGTCTGATAGCTGACAAGATGGAAGATCACCGAAAAGCCGTCGATGGTCTTGTCGAACAGGGGCTCGACCGCCTCGGGCGTCACATCGCGCCCGGTCAGGCCGGTGCCGCCGGTGGTGACGATGGCGTCGATCTCGCCCGAGGCGACCCAGTCCGTGATCTGTGCGCGGATGGCCGAGACGTCGTCCCGCACGATGGCGCGGGCGGCCAGATCGTGGCCGCAGTCCTTGACCCGCCCGACGAGGGTTTCGCCGGAGGTGTCGCTTTCCTCATCGCGCGTGTCGGAAATGGTCAGGACGGCGACGCGGACGGGGACCAGGGTCAGGCTTTCATCCAGCTTGCCGCCGGGGGCGGGGAGAATGGCGTTCATCGGGGGCTCCAGCGTGCGGCGTCCTCATAGTCCGGCGCGCGCGGCTCGATCCAGCGCTCGCCGTCCGGACCGGACTCTTTTTTCCAGAAGGGCGCCTCGGTTTTCAGCTTGTCCATCAGGAAGTCGGCGGCCTGGAACGCGGCGCGCCGATGCTCGGCCGCGGCGGCCACGAACACGATCGCCTGTCCGGGCGCGATGGGTCCGTAGCGGTGCACAACCATCAGATCACGGACCTCAAAGCGCTCATGCGCCTGCGCCGCCATGGCCTCGATCGCCGCCTCGGTGAAACCGGGATAGGAGTCCAGCTCCAGGGCGCTCACCGGCTCGCCGTCGGTGGCCGCCCGCGCCAGGCCGGTGAAGCTGACCACGGCGCCGCAATCGGTTCGGCCCGCGCTGAACTGGCTGAGCAGGGTTGCCGGATCGAACGCCTCGGTCTGGATGCGGACCACCTCAGCCCCCGCTCATGGGCGGCAGGAAGGCGACCTCGTCGCCTGAGGCGAGGATGGGGTCCTCGCGGGTCAGGGCCCGGTTCACGGCCGCCTGCACGCCCGGCCCAGCAAAGCCTCGCCAAGGGTCTGGTCTTCGCGCGCGAGCAGTTCGCGCAGGTCCGAAAGCTTGGCAGGAACCGGCTCCAGATCGCGTTCGCGCCATCCGGCCACATCGCGCAGACGTCCCATCAGCAGCACCTTGAGCGCCATGTCAGCCGCCGGTCATGGACATGGACCGGCTAACCGCCGGGGCCTCGCCTCGCCGCTCGATCCGGAAGTCATGGCCCTTGGGCTTGCGGGCCATGGCTTCGCGGATGGCGGCGATGAGCGGCCCGTCATCGCCGGGATGCGCGCGCAGGGGTGCGCGCAGATCCGCCTGATCATCCTGACCCAGGCACATGAACAGGGTTCCGGTGCAGGTCACGCGCACCCGGTTGCAGGATTCGCAGAAATTGTGGCTGAGCGGGGTGATGAAGCCCAGCCGCCCGGCGGTCTCCTTGACCCACACATAGCGCGCGGGGCCAGAGGTCCGCTCGGCCAGGGGCTCCAGGGTCCAGAAGGACTCCAGATCGGCGCGCACCCGCGACAGGGGCAGGTACTGATCGGTGCGATCCTCCTCGACCTCGCCCATGGGCATGGTCTCGATCAGGGTGATGTCCAGGCTGCGTCCGTGGGCCCAGTCAATCAGGGCGGGCAGGTCGGCGGCGTTGTCGTGCTTGAGCGCCACGGTGTTGATCTTGACCTTCAGCCCGGCTGCCTGAGCCGCCTTTATGCCCTCCAGCACGGCGTTCAGATCGCCGCCGCGGGCGATCCGGCGGAAGGCGGCCGGATCCAGGCTGTCGAGGGACACGTTGACCCGGCGCACGCCCGCCTTGGCCAAGGCCTGGGCGTGCTCGGCCAGATGCGCGCCGTTGGTGGTGAGCGTCAGGTCGTCCAGCGCGCCGCTCTTCAGATGGCGCGACAGGCTCTCGACCAGGCCCATGAAGCCCTTGCGCACAAGGGGCTCGCCCCCGGTCAGGCGCAGCTTGCGCGTGCCCAGGCCGATGAAGGCCGTGCACAGGCGGTCCAACTCTTCCAGGCTGAGCACCTCGGCCTTGGGCAGAAAGGTCTGGCGCTCCGACATGCAATAGACGCAGCGCAGATCGCACCGGTCGGTGACCGACACGCGCAGGTAGTCGATGCTCCGGCCGAACGGATCGACCAGCGGTCCGGCCGCCGCGCCGGAAGCCGCGCCGGGTGCGGACGCAAGGGTGTCGAACGGGCTCATCTGGCGCAATATAGCGAGGAACACGGCGCGATACGAGCGGCGCGCCGGGCTCCGCTTTCGGAAAGGCCGGCATTGACGCTCCGCTCCGGTCCGCGACAATGGCGCCATGCCCGATCTTTCGGCCTCATCCTGGACAGTTCCCGCCTGGCCGCAGTTCGGCCTGACCGCGGATGTGCGTCCAGCCCTGGCCCGCGCCGTGGCCGCGGGGCGTTCCAGCGTGCTGGCGAGCCTGTACGCCGTGGAAGGCGCCGCGCCGCTGGGCGAGGGCGCTCAGATGCTGTTCGACCAGGGCGCGGCGGCGGGATTTCTTTCCAGGCGGTTGCGTGGAGGGCGACGTGGCCCTGCACGCTCATGCGGCGCTCAGCGACGGGGCGCCCCGGCGACTGATCTACGGCCGCGGCGGCCCGCCGGACATTCAGCTGCTGTGCGGCTCGCGCATTGAGCTGATGCTGGAGGTGATCGCTCCGGACGATCCCGCCGCCGCGCGGCTCCTGGCGCTCAGTCGCGCGCGCAAGATGGCGCTCTGGCTCAGCGACGGCGTCCGGCGGGTCTGCCTGGCGCAAGGCGAGGGGGAGACACAGGTTCCGCCCGTCCTGCGCCCCGCCCTCGCCCGGGCGCATGACAGCACCGCGCCCGCCGGAGAGGCGGGCGAGGGCGTCTATCGCCGCTTTGTTCCGGCACATCGGCTGGTGGTGGTGGGCGGCGATCCGATCACCCTGGCGATCGCGCGACTGGCGAGCGACGCGGGGTTCGAGACCGCGCTCATCCGGCCCAAGGGTCCGGCCGAGCCGCCGCCCCTGCCGGGCGTGCGTTATTTCCGCGGCGAGGCCGCCGATGCGTTCGCCGAACTCGGACTTGATCCCTGGACCGCCGTGGCCGTGGCCACCCATGATATCGAGATCGATCACGACGCTCTTGCGCAGGCCCTGGCATCCGCCGCTGGCTATGTCGGCGCCCTGGGCAGTCGCCGACGTCTGCCCGAACGGCTCGCGCGCCTAAAGGCCGAAGGGCTCAGTCCGCAGGCCATCGCACGCCTCAAGGCGCCCATCGGCCTGAACATCGGCGCGCGGGCGCCCTGGCACATCGCGGTCTCGGTGGTGGCCGAGGCCATTCAGACCCTGCAGGCCCAGGATGCCCAGCGCGTCTGGCCCGCCGCCCTCGAACAGGTTTGAGCCGGCTCTACGCCCTGGTGCTGGCGGCCGGGCAGGGCGCGCGGTTTGGCGGCCGCAAGCTGCTGTCGCCCTGGCGTGGCGGGATTCTGCTGGACGGCGCCCTGGCGGTCGCGCTTGACGCGCCGGTGGAGGCGGTCCTGCTGGTGACCGGCTCGGACGGTCCGGAGGTGGCGACGGCTGGGCGCGATTTCGCCGAACGGCGCGGCCAGGGCGGGCGCCTGACGGTGGTGACGGCGCACAATTTTGCAGAAGGCCTGTCCGCATCCCTGCGCGCGGGCCTGGCCGCCCTGCCGGCCGATGCTGCAGGAGTCATCGTTTTTCTGGGCGACATGCCCGTGGTCCCGTCCGACATCCCGGCTCGGCTCGCGCAAGCCTTGGCCCAAGGCGCGCCGGCCGCCGCCCCCATCCACAAGGGGCAAAGGGGCAACCCTGTCGCTCTGTCACGCGCTTTGTTTCCCGATCTGGCGCTACTGACCGGCGACAAGGGTGCGAGGAGCCTGTTGGACGGGCTGGGCGAGCAACTGGCGCTAATCGAAACCGAGAGCAACGGCATTCTGATCGACGTGGATAAGCCGGGACAAGCGCCGGCTTAGACCCTGTCCCGGCTGACTTGAATCAAGTCAGCCGGGATAAACAGGGTCGTCGCTTTAATGTGAGAGCCCTTCTTACTCCACTCACGTTGAACCAACATGAATGGGAAGGGCTCTAGGCTTGCCGCGGCGAGCCGACGCATGCCTTGATGGGGTTCGGAATAGACGGCCGAGGAAGTGGCATGGCTGAGGCTATAGGCGACGGAATTGTCCTGTTCGGCGGCGGCGGGGACCTGTCCCAGCGCATGCTGTTTCCGGCCCTGGCCTTCCTGGAATGCGAAAACCTGCTGCCGCCCGGTCTGCCCGTGCTTGCCACGGGCCGATCGTCCTTGGACGATGACGCCTTTCGCGCCCGACTGCGCGCCGATTTGCAAGCGCGCGCTCCAGAGACGGTGGCGAACGGCTCGGCGGACCGCCTGCTGCGCCGGGTGCACTATGTCGCGGCCGACGCCACCCGGCTGGAAGACGTCAAGGCCCTGGGCGCGCGCATGAGGCAGCTGGGCGTCAAGCGGCCCGTCTACTACCTCGCGGTGTCGCCCAGCCTCTACAGCGGCATCTGTGACAGCCTGCGGACGGCGGGCCTGACGGCCGATCCGGCGCGGGTGGTGATGGAAAAGCCCATCGGCAAGAATCTGGCGTCTTCTCGCGCAATCAATGAAACCGTCGCGGCGGCGTTCAGTGAGGACCGGGTGTTCCGCATCGATCACTATCTGGGCAAGGAGACGGTGCAGAACCTCATCGCCCTGCGCTTCGCCAACACCCTGTTCGAGCCCCTGTGGAATAATCTGACCATCGATCACGTGCAGATCACCATCGCCGAGACGCAAGGGGTGGGCGACCGCTGGCCCTATTACGACGAGTACGGCGCCATGGGCGACATGGTGCAGAACCATATGATGCAGTTGCTCTGCCTGGTGGCCATGGAGCCGCCCTCGGACCTGCAGCCGGACTCGGTGCGCAACGAGAAGGTCAAGGTGCTGCGCTCCCTGCGCCCGATCACACGGGCCGATGTGCAGCAATTCGTCGTGCGCGGACAATACGGACCGGGCGTGGCGGGCGGCCAGGCCGTACCGGGTTACGCCGAGGAAAAGGGCTCGCCCAGCGAGACGGAGACCTTCGTCGCCCTCCAGGCCCACATCGACAACTGGCGCTGGGCCGGGGTGCCGTTCTTCCTGCGCACGGGCAAGCGCCTGCCGGACCGCGACACGGAAATCTTCATCCAGTTCAAGCCGGTGCCCCATTCCATCTTCTCGGGCGAGAGCCGCCAGGACCTGGTGCCCAATCAGCTGCTGATCCGCCTGCAGCCGGAGGAAGACATCGTCCTCAGTCTGATGAACCAGGCGCCGGGCCTCAGTCTGGAAGGCATGCGGCTGGAGAGCCTGCCGCTCAGCCTCAGCCTGAAAAAGGTCCACAGCGCCCGCCAGCGCATCGCCTATGAGCGTCTTTTGTTGGACGCCCTGAACGGTAACTCCACCCTGTTCGTACGCCGGGACGAGATCGAGGAGGCGTGGGACTGGGTGGACGGGGTCAATGACGCCTGGCGCCGCTCGGGCCAAACTCCCAAGCCCTATCCGGCCGGCTCCTGGGGTCCCGCCGGCGCCTTTGCCCTGATCGAACGCTCCGGACGGACCTGGCATGACGATTGAACGATTTGTCGATCAGGCGGCCATGGCCGACGCCGCGTCCCTGGCGATCACCCACGCTCTGAGCCAGGCTATCGCGGAGCGTGGCCACGCCCTGTTCATCGCCACGGGCGGGCGCACGCCCGGCCCGGTCTACGACCGGCTGGCCGCTGCGCCGGTGGACTGGAGCAAGGTCGTGGTCAGCCTGTCCGACGAACGCTGGGTGGGCTCGGGCGATCCGGAGAGCAACGAGGGCCTGATCCGCGACCGCCTGCTGCAGGGCCCCGCCGCCCGCGCCCGTTTCGTCTCGCTCAAGGGCGACGCCGCAACGCCGGAGGGGGCCGCGCGCGAGGCGTCGGCCCGGCTGGCCCAACTGGGCGCGCCCGATGCGGTTTTGCTGGGCATGGGCGAGGACGGACATGTCGGCTCGCTGTTTCCGCACAACCCGGCGCTCGCCGAGGGGCTGGCGCCCGATGCGCCGCCCTGCATCGCCGTCCCGCGCGGAGAACGTCATCCGCCGCCGCAGCCCCGGCTCAGCCTCACCGCGCGGTGGCTTTCGGCCGGCCGGTGCACGATCCTGCTGATCTTGGGCCCAGAGAAGCTCAGGGTTGTCGAGCAGGCGCTGGCCGGATCGGACGCTCATGAATTTCCGATCCGGGCGATCCTGCAACAGTCGCCGCGCGTTCGTATATTGTGGTCGGCCTAAGGAGCGCTCCCATGTCCGAGCCGCTGAACGCCAAACTGGCCGCCGTCACCGAGCGCATCGTGCAGCGCAGCGGTGATGAGCGCGCCGCCTATCTGGAGCGGATCGAGGCGGCGGCCAGGTCCGGGCCCGGCCGAGCCAAGCTGTCCTGCGCCAACTGGGCCCACGCCTTCGCCGCCTCGCCGGCGCAAGACAAACTGCGTGTCATGAGCCCGGACGCGCCGAATATCGGCATCGTCACCGCCTATAACGACATGCTCTCGGCCCATCAGCCGTTCGAGCATTATCCCGAACTGATCCGAGAGGCGGTCCGCGCGGTGGGCGCCACGGCCCAGGTGGCGGGCGGGGTTCCAGCCATGTGCGACGGCGTCACCCAGGGACGGCCGGGCATGGAGCTGTCCCTGTTCAGCCGGGACGTGATCGCCATGGCCACGGCGGTGGCGCTCAGCCACGACGCCTTCGACGGGGCCCTGTGCCTGGGGGTGTGCGACAAGATCGTCCCTGGGCTGATGATCGGCGCCCTGTCCTTCGGTCATTTGCCGATTGTGTTCGCTCCGGCCGGGCCCATGCCCTCGGGGATATCCAACGCGGAAAAGGCGCGGGTGCGCGGTCTCTACGCCGAGGGCAAGGTCGGGCGCGAGGAATTGCTCAAGGCCGAGATGGGCGCTTATCACGGGCCGGGCACTTGCACCTTTTACGGCACGGCCAATTCCAACCAGATGCTGATGGAGCTGATGGGCGCGCACCTTCCGGGCGCGGCCTTCGTCCATCCGGGCACGCCCTTGCGCGGGGCCCTGACCCGCGCGGCGGCTCAGCGGGTGGTGCAGATGCGCGCCTCGGCCAACGACTTTACTCCGCTCGGCCGAGTGATCGACGAGAAGGCGGTGGTCAACGGCCTGGTCGGACTAATGGCCACGGGCGGCTCGACCAACCACGCCCTGCACCTGGTGGTCATGGCCCGGGCGGCGGGCGTGTTGATCGACTGGACCGACTTCGACGACATCTCGGCTGTCACGCCGCTGCTGGCGCGGATCTACCCGAACGGATCGGGCGATGTGAACCAGTTCCAGGCGGCGGGCGGCTTGTCCTTTCTCACCCGCGAGCTGCTCGCCGCAGGGCTGCTGCACGCCGATGTTCTGACCGTGGCCGGGCAGGGCCTGGAGCGCTATGTCCAAGAGCCGTTCCTGCAGGACGGCGCCCTGGTGTGGAAAGACGGCCCGGCCGAAAGCCTCGACCTGGACATGGCGCGTCCCGTCAACGACCCCTTCGACGCCGAGGGCGGATTGCGCCTGCTCACCGGCAATCTCGGCCGCGCGATCATCAAGACCTCGGCGGTCAAGCCCGAACATCGCAAGGTCGAGGCGCCGGCCATCGTGTTCGATGATCAGGATGAATTCCTCGCCGCCTTCAAGGCGGGCGCGCTGGACAAGGATTTCGTCGCCGTCGTGCGCTTTCAGGGGCCCAGGGCCAATGGCATGCCGGAACTGCATTCGCTCAGCCCGTCCCTCGGCGTGCTGCAGGATCGTGGCCGCAAGGTGGCCCTCGTCACCGACGGACGCATGTCCGGCGCCTCGGGCAAGACGCCGGCGGCCATTCATCTGACCCCGGAAGCCATCGACGGCGGACCGATCGGCCGCATACGGACCGGCGACATCGTCAGCCTGGACGGCGAGCGGGGCGTGCTGGAGGTCAAGGTCGAGGCCGCCGAATTGGCGGCGCGCGCGCCCGGCCGAGCCCCGTCCGGCCACGCCTTCGGCCTGGGCCGCGAACTGTTCGGCCACATGCGCCGGGCGGCCAATGGCGCCGAGCATGGCGCCACGGCGCTTTTTCAGCTAGGATCGACCATGTCGTGCCGCCCCTACCTCAGCCTGTGTCCGGTCGTCCCCGTGCTGACCATCGAGCGCGCACAGGACGCCGTTCCTCTGGCGCGCGCCCTGGTCGCCGGCGGCCTGAAGGTGCTGGAGGTCACCCTGCGCACCCCGGCTGCGATCGAAGCCATGGCGCGCATCGCAGGCGAGGTTCCCGACGCAATCCTTGCGGCGGGCACCGTTCTGACACCGAGCGATCTGGACCGCTCGGCCAAGGCCGGCGCGCGTTTCGCCTTCTCGCCGGGACTGGCCGATTTCATGCTGGAGCACCCGTCCATCCCCATCGTACCGGGTGTCGCCACGGCGTCGGAGATCATGAGGGGACTGGCGGCCGGACTGGATACGTTCAAGTTCTTCCCCGCCGTCCCGGCCGGCGGCGTGGGCGCGCTCAAGGGCTTCGCGGGTCCGTTCGGCGGGGTCGCCTTCTGTCCCACGGGCGGCATAGGCGCGGGCAACGCCAAGGAGTTCCTGGGCCTGTCCAATGTGCTGTGCGTGGGCGGTTCGTGGGTGGCGCCATCTGACGCCGTCGCGGCGGAGGATTGGGACCGGATCGAGAGACTTGCGCGCGAGGCGGCCGGGCTGAGGGCCTGACGCGTCCAGCCCGCCACGCCGCCCTGCCCGGCGAGCTGTCCATGCGCTTCGACCTGGCCGAGGCGCTCGCCCAATGGCCGGTCCCCGAAAAGTGGGGCAAAAGGCCCTTCCAAGACCCAGGGCCGGCGATCCGGCTCGGGGTCAAAGAACGACAGTAACGGGTTCGGCCGGCGCGGGCGGCCGGGGAACGAGCCGCACGCCCTTGAGAAACAGCTTGAGCGCTTCCCAATGGATGCCGGCCACCACCATCAGCGTCATCAGGGGATGGCTCAGCACCGCCCTTAAGAGGGCCCCGTCGTCGATGTTCTGTCGGCGAGCGATAAAGCTGGTGGTGATCAGCGGCCCGAGCGCGTCCGTTCCGTCGATCATGAGCTTGACGTCGTCCGTCGGCGGAATAACCCGGAAGCGATAGGCCATGTCCATGCGCATGAAGGGCGAAACGAACAGGCGCTTGTCGCAGCCCTGCTCGATCATCGCTTGCGTCCGGACGGGGGCGGCGATCAGATAGGAATGGCGCTCGCCGAAGGTGTTGTTCACTTCATAGAGGATCGCGCCCAGGCGCCCGTCCGCGCCGTGGCAGAAATAGACGCTGATCGGATTGAATACGAAGCCCAGCACGCGCGGCATGCATAGCAGACGGATGGGGCCGCCCACGGGCAGGCCGGCGGCCGCCAGTTGCGCTTCGACCTTGGCTTTCAGACCGCCGGGCCCGCCGTCGGCGTGGTCGCGCTCATGGAAACTGAGCAGGGCCGGGCCATTGACCTTGAACAGACGAAGGCTCCCGTCGAGCCGGTCCAACTCGTCCAGGTCCAGCAGCAGCATGAAGATGCGGTAGCGCAGGGCGTGGCGGCGCGGGCGCAGGCGGGTGTGGCCGACCACGCCGGCGTAAAGCCCCGAAGCCGGCGACGGCTCGGTCACGCGGCCGCCTCGACGGTGTCGGCGGCGCTGGGGTTCAAGTGGATGCGCGCGGATTCCTCGGCCACCGTCCACGGGCCGCCGCACGTCGCCCAGCTGCTCGGCCACGGCGAGCCCGGCCTGAAGACCGTCCTCGTGAAAGCCCGAGCCGAAATAGGCGCCGCAGAACCAGGTGCGATTGACGCCCTGCAGCGACCATAGGCTTTTCTGCGCGGCCATGGCGGCGGCGTCGAACAGCGGGTGCTCGTAGATCTCGCTGCGGATCAGGCTGCCCGCCTTGGGCGGATGAATAGGGTTCAGGGTCACGAACAGGGGCCGTCCCGCCGGCACGTGCTGCAGTCGGTTCATCCAGTAGGTGACGCACAGGCGGCGATGATGATCGGGCGTCTCGCAGGCGCCGATGTAGTTCCAGCTGGACCACACCGCGCGCCGTCGGGGCATCAGGGCCGGATCGCTGTGCAGCACGGCATGGTTTCGGGTGTAGCGGAAGGCGCCGAGCAGGCCCCTTTCCTCCGGCTGTCGGATCGGCCAGCATGCGCAGGGCCTGGTCGGCGTGGGCGGCGATCACCACATGGTCGAACCGTTGGACGCGGCCTTGGGCGTCCGTCACCCGCACGCCGTCGATCAGTCGACGGACAGACTGCACCGGGCAATTCAGGCGCACGCGGTCGCGCGTAGGCGGCGGTGAGCTTTTTCACATAGCTGCGGCTGCCGCCCTCCACCGTGCGCCAGATCGGCCGGCCGACAATCTTCAGCAGGCCGTGATTCTGGCAGAAGCGGATGAAGGCGGCGGCGGGATAGTCGCGGATGGCCTCGATCGGCGCGGACCAGATGGCCGCGGCCTGAGGCAGCAGATGGTCGTCCTGGAAGGCGGCGCCGTAGCCATTGGCGCCCAGATAGTCGCCCAGGCTCGTCGCGCCGGCGTCCAGCGCGCAGGCATGGCCGGGCGCCAGTCTATAAAACCGCACCAGATCGCCCAGCATGGACCAGAAGCGCGGCTTGAACAGATTGCTGGGCTGGGCCAGCCAGCCCTTCAGGTCGGCCCCGCCATATTCCAGCCGCCCGCCGTCCAGCGACACGCCGAAGGACATGTCCGAGCTCTGGGTGGCCACGCCCAGATGTTTGAACAGGGCCGTCAGATTGGGATAGGCGGGCTCGTTGTAGACGATGAAGCCCATGTCCACCGGATCGGCTGGTTGGGCGAGGTTCATCGCCGGCGCATCCACCGTGTGGCTGTGGCCGCCCAACCGATCCTCGCCCTCGAACACCGTGACCTTGTGCTTGGAGCTAAGCAGCCAGGCCGCCGACATGCCGGCGATGCCGGCGCCGATCACGGCGATTTCGAGCGGGCGATGGGCGGTCGCGGAGGTCATGGTGCTGATTTGGCCTTGATCTGCGCGGCGATGTCACGATCGCCGTTCATGCTAGTTTGTCTACGTCCCGCGCCAAAGGGCGGATCACCACCGCCGATCTTTGCAGCGGAGCCGGGTGATCCGTCGGCGCGGACGGCGCGTATCGAGGGCCATGGATGCAGTCTGGCGATCAACGGGCGGAACGAGGGATGGGGGCGGCGGCCTTGGCGACCCGTGGGCCGGTCCCACGGCCCTGGCGAGCCCTGTGAGCGCGGCCATGGAATTGCACAGCCGCACCGGCGTCGACGCCTCCGTCCTGATCCTGCAGATCGCGCAGCACCGCAGCCGCGAAAGCTTCGCCGAGCTGTTTTGCCGTTTCGCGCCCAAGCTGAAGAGCTATCTGGTCAAGCTGGGCTGCCGTCCGGAACAGGCCGAAGAACTGGCGCAGGAAGCCCTGCTCACCGTCTGGCGCAAGGCCGACTATTTCGATCCCGCCCGGGCCGGCGCCGCCACCTGGATCTTCACCATCGCCCGCAATCTGCGCATCGACGCCATTCGCCGCGAGCGCCGGCCGGACGACTGGCTGGACGATCCCGGCCTGCAGCCTGACCCGCCGCCCTCGGCGGACGCCGTCATGGCCATGGGCGAGCGCGATGAGCAGTTGCGCGAGGCGCTCAGCGCCCTGCCCGAGGAGCAGGCCCAGGTGGTGCGCCTGTCCTTCTTTTCGGACAAACCGCACTCGCAGATATCGCTCGAACTGGGCGTGCCGCTGGGAACGGTCAAGTCGCGCCTGCGTCTGGCCATGAACCGCCTACGCGCCGCATTGGAAGACCGCTCGTGAGCCTTCATCACCATCCGTCCGCGGCCGTCCTGGCCGCCTACGCCTCCGGCGCCCTGGCCGACGGCCCGAGCCTGGCGATCGCCGTGCACCTGGAGTCCTGCGCGCAATGCCGGCGCGCGACAGGCGTGTTCGAGGCGGTGGGCGGCGCCCTGATCGAGACCTTGCCGGCCTGCGACATGAACCCCCTGGCCCTGGACTTGGCCTTGGCGCGGATCGAGCGGCCCTTTCCGGTCCGTCCGTCGCGGCGCGTTTGGGCGGACCGGCGCGGCATCGGCGCGGGCCGTCTGCCCGCCGCCCTGGCCGGACGCAGGATCGGCGCGCGCCGTTTCGTGGCGCCGGATCTGTGGGTCGCGCACATTCAGTCCAGCGCCCCCGACGGCTGGCGCACCTACTTGCTGCATGCGGGCAAGGGCGCGCGCCTGCTGCAGCACGGCCATCTGGGCGCCGAACTGACCACGGTGATCTACGGCGCCTTTCGCGACCAGACAGGCCTTTACGGTCCGGGCGATTTCGCCGAGGCGGACGAGGGCGTGGACCATTGCCCGACGGTGGAGGGCGATGAGGCCTGCCTGTGCCTGATCGCCGCCGAGGGCGGGGTCAAGGCGCGGGGTTTTGCGCGTTTGCTGCAGCCATTGCTGCAGGTTTGACCGCAGCAAAAAGGGGCGAGCGTGATCGCTTTGATCTCCACTACGGGCGTCCTGCTTGTCGCGGTGATGATGTGCGCCTGGATCACCCAGAGGCTCACGCGCAACGTCGGCTGGGTCGACGTATTCTGGACCTTCGGCACAGGACTGGCCGGCGCCAGCCTGGCGCTGGCGCCGGTCAACGGCGCCTCGCCGTGCGGGCGGCAGGTATTAGTGGCGTCCCTGGCGTTGATCTGGGCCTTGCGTCTTGGCCTCTACGTCGCCCTGCGCGTCGCCTCATCGCCCGAAGACCGACGCTATGCGGAGTTGCGCGAGGACTGGGGCGCGGCGTTCCAGAGCCGTCTGTTCGGTTTTCTCATGCTGCAGGCGCCGGTGGGACTTCTGCTGGCCGTCGCCGTCATGCTGGCCGCCCGCAATCCTCTGCCGGGGCTCCGGCCAAGCGATTGGGCCGGCGCGGCGATCCTGGCCGTGGCCATCCTTGGCGAAGGCCTCGCCGACGAGCAGATGCGCCGGTTTAAGGCCGATCCTTCAAGCCACGGCCGCATCTGCGACCGGGGCCTATGGGCCTGGTCGCGCCATCCCAACTATTTCTTCGAATGGTTCGGCTGGCTGGCCTATCCGGTGATCGCTTGGCCCTTGAGCGGCGTATACGGCTGGGGCTGGGCGGCGTGGATCGCTCCGGTCCTGATGTATCTGGTGCTGGATAAAGGAACCGGCGTGCCGCCCCTGGAGGCCCATATGCTGAAAAGCCGGGGCAGGGCTTTCGCCGACTATCAGGCGAGGGTGGCGCGTTTCTTTCCCGCCCCGCCCCGGAGACATCCGTCCTGACGCCCAACCGCGGGAGCCGCCCATGAACGCCCTGGCCAGCGCCATCAACGCCTTTGAACGCGCCCCCGCCCCCGACGCTTTGACACGCGCCGGCATCGACTTTCTGGTGAGTTCGGCGCGCAAGCGCCTGACCCATGCGCCGGCCGGCGCCGAGCGCCGCTTCGCCCTGCAGATGGCCGAGCGGCCCATCGCGGAAAACACCGCCGAGGCCAACGAACAACACTACGAACTTCCGCCCGAGTTCTTCGCGCTGATCCTGGGCCCGCACCGCAAATATTCCTCCTGCTTCTACGCCGCCCCGGGCGACGACCTGGCCGACGCGGAAGCGACGGCCCTGGCGCTCACCGCGCGCAACGCCGACTTGGCCGACGGACAGGATATCTTGGAATTAGGCTGCGGCTGGGGCTCGCTGTCTCTGTGGATGGCCGAGCGCTATCCGAAATCGCGCATCGTCTCCGTGTCCAACTCCGCCTCCCAGCGCGCCTATATCGAGGCCCAGGCGGCCGCGCGCGGCCTATCCAACCTGACGGTGATCACCGCCGACATGAATGGGTTCGAACCCCCCGAAGGCCGCCGGTTCGACCGCGTGGTGTCGGTCGAGATGTTCGAGCACATGGCCAACTGGCCAGGCCTTTTGGCGCGGGTGCGCGGCTGGCTGAAGCGGGACGGGCGACTGTTCCTGCACGTGTTCACCCATCGCGCCACGCCCTACCGGTTCGACGAGAGCGACAAGGCCGACTGGATCGCGCGGTATTTCTTCACCGGCGGGGTCATGCCCAGCCACGGCCTGATCGAGCAGTTCGGCGATCTGTTCGCCCTGGAGCAGTCCTGGCGCTGGAGCGGCGAGCACTATCGGCGCACCGCCGAGGACTGGCTGGCCAATTTTGACCGCAACCGGGCGCCGATCGACGCCTTGCTCAAGCAGGTCTACGGCGTGCACGCCGCCCTGTGGCGGCGGCGCTGGCGGCTGTTTTTCCTGTCGGTGTCGGGGCTGTTCGGCCACCAGGGCGGGCAGGAATGGGGCGTGAGCCACTATCTTCTCAAGCCCGTGCCGACCGTCGATGAGGCCTGACATGCTCAAGTTCCTGGCCGCTTACGGGATGACGGCGGTTGTCTTCGTCCTGATGGACATGACCTGGCTAACCCTGACCGGAGCCCCCATCTACAGGCCGGTGCTCGGCCCGTTCCTGGCCGATAAGGTGGACGCAGGCGCGGCCGTGGCCTTCTATCTGATCTATATTTTCGGTCTGGTGTTCTTCGCCGTGCGCCCGGCCCTAGCCGCGCAGGACTGGAAGACGGCCGCCATATCGGGCCTGCTTCTCGGGCTGGTCGCCTACGCCACCTACGACCTGACCAATCAGGCGACCCTGCGTTTGTGGTCGCTCAAACTCACCTTGCTGGATCTGTGCTGGGGCATGACGGCCAGCGCCGTGGCGTCCACGCTCGGATTCCTGGCCTCCAAGGGCCTGCGTTCATGACCGCAGTCCTTGTCCGTCCCGAAGACTTTCCGTCGCTGCGCCGCGCCCCGGCCCTGGTGCGCACGTTCGTGCGCCTGGCGGCGCGCAACTGGGGCTACGGCGCCTTCGAAGTGACCCTGCCGGACGGTGAGACGATCCGCATCGAGGGATCAGAGCCCGGCCCTGCCGCGCGCCTGACCGTGCGCGATTATCGCTTTGTGCGCCGGGTGATGTCCGCCGGCGCCGTGGGCTTCGGCGAAGGCTACATGGCCGGGGAATGGGACACGCCCGATCTGTCGGAGCTGTTGCAGGCCCTGTCGCTCAATTTCGACCGGCTGCAGGCGCTGGTGGAGGGCCGTCCCCTGATGCGGCTGATCAACGGCCTCAAGCATCTGGGCCGACGCAACACCCGCGCGGGCGCGCGGCGCAACATCCATGCCCATTACGATCTGGGCGAGGCCTTTTACGGCGCGTGGCTGGACCCCAGCATGACCTATTCCTCGGCGGTGTTCTCCTCGCCCAGCGCCTCGCTGCAGGCGGCGCAGGAGGCCAAGTACGCGGCCCTGGCCCGTTCCATCGACATTCGGCCCGAACACCATGTGCTGGAGATCGGCTGCGGCTGGGGCGGGTTTGCGGAATATGTCGCCGGCAAGCTCGGCGCGCGCATCACGGCCATCACCATCTCCAAGGCCCAATATGAATACGCCAAGAAGCGCATGGCTGAGCGGGGCCTGTCGGACCGCGCCGAGATTCTGCTGACCGACTACCGCGACGTGCAGGGGCGCTTTGACCGCGTCGCCTCCATCGAGATGTTCGAAGCGGTGGGCGAGGCCTATTGGCCGGCCTATTTCGACAAGGTCTCGCAGGTTCTGGCGCCGGGCGGGCGGGCGGGCCTGCAGATCATCACCATCAAGGACGAACTGTTCGCCCACTACCGCCGCCACACCGACTTCATCCAGAAGTACGTCTTCCCCGGCGGCATGCTGCCCTCGGAAAGCCGGCTGATGCAGGAGATCGCCCGCGCGGGCCTCACCTGGCAGTCCGCCGCCCGCTACGGCCAGGATTACGCCCGCACCCTGGCTCAATGGGCCGCGCGATTCCAGGCGGCCTGGCGAGCGATCACCGAGTTGGGCTTCGACGAACGCTTCCGCCGGCTGTGGCTGTTCTACCTCAGCTACTGCGAAGCGGGCTTTCGCACCGGCCGCACGGACGTGATCCAGGTGAGTTTGGCGAAGGGGTGACGGGCGTCACTCTTCACGGGAGGAGACGTTGGTCCCAAGATCGGCGTCGAAAGGCACCTTTTGGTGAAAAGCGGCTTCCATCAGTGTTGACCTGAGTTGGCCCGGCACACCAGAAGTCCAGGACACCTGAACGCCGCCCCAACGCTGTGCGCCATTGCGAATGTCAAAGGCCGTAAGGGGTCCGTCGTAGCTGTTGACCCAGCCCCCCTTAGACAGCGGCAGTGAGGCGGCCAGGAAAGGCGGCGTGGTCCAAAGACAGGGGTCAGACAGTTCAGCGTCGAGTTTTCGGGCGGTTGCCTCCCGGACAACGACTGGCGTCCATGCGCCCCACGGCCTCGGATGATGCTTCACGTTGAACAATTCTGGTTTTTGACGCGCCCTGATCGACCATTGGGAGCCAACCTTTACGCCTCGCACTTCCCAACCATGAAATTGCCAGTTGGTTTCCAAGCGGAACTGCAGGACCATTCCAGAACTCATCGGCCAATTGCCGCCTGACAGACGCCTCGACCACCGACGCCAATAGTCGGCCATACTCGCGTTGAAGGGATCTATTTTGGTCGGCAACCTTTCCAAGGCCAGCGCGTCGAAGGGCTTGCACACGCGAGGCGCGGGCGCCGTCACTTCGGCTGCGGTAGGTGTCAAAACAACAGGCACGGTCACGGTCTAATGTGTCCTGTCTGCGAGTGTTCAACAGTCTGTCCCAAGCGGACAGGGACCTGAAAATCTTGGCGGCTAGCGTTGCTCCGGTTTCTGGCTGGGTCAAGGACGGGCCTTTCAGGCCCGCCGCTGCGCGGCCGCGAACGCGGTCCTTGAGCCAGCCGGAAACCGGAGCTCAAATGCCTCCAAGGCTTTCAGGGTTTGCCAGCGCCGAGGAGGCGCAGGATGACTTGTTGGTCAACCATGCCGACGCAATTCCAACCCGTCATCCTCCGGGCGCCCGAAGGGCGAACCGGGGGACCCAAGCGAGCTGTCCGTTCGGAAAAGGGGGCTTGGGTCCCCCGATCAAGTCGGGGGATGACGTTCGGCAGGTTCTAGATATACCGCCGCAGCGACCGGGCCAGTTCCGAGGCCGAGCTGCGGCCCTTCTTCTGTTGCGGCTGGTAGGCCACCCGGGCGTGCTCCACGCAGTAGGGGCCGTCGTTGCTGCGTCGGCCGCAGAAGGTGAAGCCGTCGGTGGAGGGATCGCCGATGGGCCATTTGCACATGTGCGCGCCCAGGGTCAGCACCGTGGCCGAGCCGGGTTCTTCGGGATAGAACACCGGGACCGGCGCCGAGGGCAGGGAAGGCTCGCTCATCCGGCGGGGCTGAGCGGCGACCGCGGGCCGGGGCGCGCGGGGCGCCTTGAAGACGGTCCGTTGCGGCTGGGAGGGCGTGGCGCGGCCCGAAAGGCCCAGCCGGTGCACCTTGCCGATCACCGCGTTGCGGGTGACCCCGCCAAGCTGCTTGGCGATCTGGCTGGCGCTCAGGCCGTCCAGCCACAGCTTTTTCAGCAGTTCGACCCGTTCGTCGGTCCAGCCCATGTCCAGCCTCCACCCGCTAGGGACGCCGCGTCACCCGAGACGCTAGATGTTGCGCCCGAAAGATAGGATATCGCTCCATATCCACAACATATCGTAACCAAATAGGCGACGCACACAATAGGCGCCATGCGGTCCGTCCACAGGAACTAGATGTTGCGTTTGTCGCAGTCGACGACTGGGCGCTCTTGCACCGACGCGTGCGCGGGCGCACATCAGCCCCATGCGAGACGTCTCCGAATCCCTGGCCGCGTCGCTGGAGCCGCGCCGCTATGTGGGCGCCAACTGGCTGGGCCTTTACGCCCTTTATCTGAAGGAAATCCGCCGGTTCTGGAAGGTGGGCGGCCAGACCGTGGGCGCGCCGGTGATCACCTCGTTGCTCTATATGATGGTGTTCGCCGTCGCCACAGCCGGGGCGCGGCCGCCGGTCGGCGGCATACCTTTCGTCACCTTCATGGCGCCGGGGCTGGTGATGATGACCATGCTCAACAACGCCTTCGCCAATTCCTCATCGTCGCTCCTGCAGACCAAGATGCAGGGCCTGACCCAGGACATCCTGACCCCGCCGCTCAGCCCCGCCGAACTGACCGCGGGCTTCACCCTCGGCGCCATGACCCGCGGGCTGTTGGTGGGCTTCGTCACCTGGCTGTGCGTCCTGCCGTTCTCGCACCTGGGCCTGGCCCATCTGTGGGCCGTGGCCTATTTCGGCCTGGGCGCCTGCGCGATCATGGCCTGCACGGGCATTCTGGCCGCCCTGTGGGCGCTGAAGTTCGACCACCTGGCGACCGTGACCAACTTCGTGATCATGCCGCTGACCTTCCTGTCGGGCACCTTTTACTCGGTCGACCGGCTGCCGCCGATGTTCCGCGCCGCCTCGCGCTTCAATCCGCTGTTCTATCTGATCGACGGCTTCCGTTACGGCTTCATCGGCTCGGCGGACCAGGACCTGCCGGTCGGCGTGGTGTTCGTGGGCGTCCTTGCGCTGGGACTGTTGCTGCTGGTCTGGCGGCTGTTTACGACGGGATATCGGCTGAAGACCTAGCCTGCGCTTTTCGCTGCGCGCTCGCTCCAATCCGCGCCTGTGGCCAGATAAAGCCTGACCACATCGGCCAGCCGTCGTCCCTGCGCCTGGGCGAAGGCGATGCGCGCGCGGTTCAGGCCGCGCTGGGCGTCGGTGACGTCCAGCAGGGTCGCCCCGCCGTGGCTGTAGGCGAAGCGGGCGTTGTCCAGGTTCTTCTGCGCCAGGGACTGGGCGTCGGTTTCGGCGGCCAGGGCCTGGTCGTCGCCGGCTAGGCCCTGTAGGGCGTCGGCGACCTGGCCGAAGGCCTTCAGCACGGTCTGCTGGTAGCGGGAAAAGGCGGCGCGGGCCTGGGCTTGGGCCGCGCCCTGCTCGGCCTTCAGGCCGCCCCGGCCCAGGATCGGCAGGCTCAGGCCCGGCCCGACGTTCCAGCCGGAAAAGCCGTAGTCGACAATCTTGTCGGGGGTCAGGGAGGTCTGGGTCAGACCCGCGTTCAGGGTGATGTCCGGATAGAGCTTGGCTTCCTGCACGCCGACATCGGCAGTGGCGGCGTGCAGGTCCGCCTCGGCGGCGAGGATGTCGGGGCGACGGTGAGCCAGCTGCGAGGGCAGCTCTAACGGAATCGAGGTCGGCGCCTTGAGGTCCGCCAGATCGAAATCGGGCGCGGTCCAGTCCGACGGCGCACGGCCCACCAACACCGCCAGGGCGTGGCGGGCCTGGGCCAAGGCGTTGGTCAGGGCGGGCAGGGCCGCCTGATCCTCCGCCAGCTGGGCGCTGACGCTGACCTGAGCCGACGGCGCCTCGGCCCCGGCCGCCAGGGCCTTACGGGCCAGGTCGAGATTTTCCCGATCATCGGCGATCACCGCGTTGGCCGCCGCGATCTGGGCCCGCAGTGAAGCGATCTGCACCGCCTGCATCGCCACATCGCCCGTCAGGGTCAGATAGGCGGCGCCGGCCCGGAAGCCCTCGGCCATCGCCTTCGCCTGGGCGCCTTCCGCCGCGCGGCGTCGTCCGCCGAACAGATCCAGATCGTAGGACACCGCCCCGCCCACCGAATAGAGATTGACCGTGGGATTTGGAAATTCGGTGAAGCCGTAAGCGGCCAGGTTGATGCGATCGCGCGAGACCGCGGCGTTGAGTGAGCCCTGCGGGCCGAGCTGAGCGCCGGCCGCGATCGCTTCCTGCCGCGCCGCCTCCAGCGCCGCGTCGGCTTGCGCCAGGGTCGGGCTGTCGGCAAGCGCCCGGTCCATCACCCGGTCCAGGTCCGCCGAGCCGAGGTTGCGCCACCAATGGCCGGCGGGCGCCGCGGCGTCGGCCAAAACGATGGACTGAGGCTGAGCGTCGCCCTTCATGGCGAAGCCGGAGGCGGCCGGCGCCTGGGGCGGGGCGAAGTTCGGTCCGACCGCCGCGCAGCTGCTCAGCAGCAGCGCGGCCAGGGGCATGGCGAAGCGACTAGTCAACGACGACCTCGACGGTTTCGGCGGCCTTCTTCGCGGGCGCGCGCAGGAGGAGCAGCAGCGGCATAGCCGCCACCGACAGAAAGATCAGCAGCTTGAAGTCGTCCACATAGGCGACCATGGCCGACTGACGACTGATTTCGGCGTTGAATGCGTCCAGGCCGGCCGTGGAGTTCAGATTGAACTGCGGCGGCAGATAGGCCTGCAGCGTGGGGTTGCTGCGAGAAATATGCTGCGCCAGGTCCGCATGCGCGACTTCGCTGTTGTGGGTCTGCACGGCCTCGATCACCGAAATGCCCGCGCTGCCGCCCATGTTGCGCACCAGGGTGAACAGGGCCGAACCTTCGTTGCGCAGATTGGGATTGAGGGTGACGAAGGCCAAGGTCGATAGCGGCACGAAGATCAGTCCGGTGCCCAGCCCCTGCAGAAGGCCGGACACCACCACCAGGTGGGAGTCCATCGCCAGTGAGAAATGGCTCATCTGGAAGGCCGCCACCGTGCACAGCAACAGCCCGACCAGCACCAGGAGTCGCGCGTCGAGCCGATTGTTCAGCCGGCCGATGAGGATCATGGCGGTGAAGGCGCCCAGGCCCCGGGGCATGGTCACCAGGCCGGTGGTCACCACCGGATAGCCCATCAGCGTCTCCAGCATGGTCGGCAGCAGGGCCATGCTCGAATAAAGCAAAAGGCCCACGAACAGCCCCATGAAGGTGGAGATCAGGAAGCTGCGGTCACGCAAGAGGCCCGGGTCGAAGAACGGATGCTTGGCCGTCATGGAGTGGACCACGAACAGCCAGAAGGCGATCAAAGCGACGATGGCCTCGGTCCAGATCTCCTGGGAGCCGAACCAGTCCTGCGAGGGGCCACGGTCCAGCATCAACTGAAACGCGGCGATGAATGTCGCCAGGGCGCCGAAGCCGAAGAAATCAAACGGACGGGGATTGTCGCGCCTTACGCCGCTGATGAACATGACGACGCCGGTGAAGGCCAGGATGCCGACGGGCAGGTTGATGTAGAAGACCCAGCGCCAATTCAGATTGTCGGTCAGCCAGCCGCCCAGCGCCGGACCCAGGATCGGACCGAGGATCGCGCCCATGGCCCAGATGGCCATGGCTTGGCTGTGCTGTTCCTTGGGCCACACGTCCAGCAGCACGGCCTGCGACAGCGGAATGAGCGCCGCGCCGAACATGCCCTGCAAAAGCCGGAAACCGACGATCTCCGCCAGGCTGTCGGACATGCCGCACAGGGCCGAGGCGGCGGTGAAGCCGGCGATGGACACCATGAGCAGCTGCTTGCGGCCGATCCGTCCGGCCAGCCAGCCCGTCATGGGCGTGAAGATGGTCGAGGCGACGATGTAGGAGGTCAGCACCCAGGCGATCTGGTCCTGGGACGCCGACACGCTGCCCTGGATGTGGGGCAGGGCCACGTTGGCGATGGTGGTGTCCAGCGAGTTCATCACCGTCGCCAGCATGACGGAGATGGTGATCGCCCACCTGTTGGCCGAATCCGGCGTCGCGGGGCTCATGGCGCGCCTATGGGGCGCCGCCCCGGCGCGCGGGTGTCGACCTTGGCGGTCACGCTCAGGCCCGCGTGGGCGGTCTGCGGCGGGGTCTGATCGAACTCGATCCGCACCGGCAGGCGCTGCACCACCTTGACCCAGTTGCCGGTGGCGTTCTGGGCCGGCAGCACCGAGAAGCTCTCGCCAGAGCCGGGGCTGAAACTGGCCACATGTCCCTTCAGCGGCGGTCCGGGAACGGCGTCGATCTTCAGACTGACGGGCTGGCCCACGCGCATGTGGGCGAGCTGGTCTTCCTTGAAGTTGGCCTCCACGTAGGGCCGGCCCGACACCAGCCAGAACAGGGGTTGGGAAGCATTGATATAGGTTCCGCGCTGCACCTGTTCGACCTTGGCGACGACGCCGTCCTGGGCGGCGACCACGGTGGTGTAACTCTCGTTGAGCCGGGCGCGCTCAAGGGCGGCCAGGGCCTGCATCACCGCCGGATGGGCGTCGATGGGACCGGTGTCGTCGGCGGTCAGCTTGGCGGCCTCGGCCTGCTGTTGCGCTACGATCAGCCGGTCGTGCGCATCGCGCGCGGCGTTGACGGCTTGGTCCAGCTGCTGCTGCGAGGCGACCCCGCCCGACGCCAGCTCCTGTTCGCGAACCCGTTCCTTGTCGGCGTAGGCGGCCGCGGATTGCGCGACCTGCACCGAGGCCTCCTGCTGACCATAGGAGGCGCGCTCGGTGCGCACCTGCAGACGCACCACGGCCAGCTGGGCCTCGGCCTGGGCGATGGCGTTCCTGTAGTCGCGATCGTCGAGGCGGAACAGCACTTGGCCTGCCTTGACCGGCTGATTGTCCTGCACTTCCAGGTCGACGATGCGGCCCGAGATGCTGGCGCTCACGGCGGTGCGCGCGGCCTGCACATAGGCGTCGTCGGTGCTCTGATAGCGGCCGCCGGTCAGGACGAACCAGGCGACGATCGCCAGGATCACCACCGGCCCGCCGATCAACAGCGGCCAGCGCAGCCGCTGAATCACCCCGCTCCTGCCCTCGACGCTTGTTGAATCCCGAGCCACGCTCACGCTCCTGAACTCCGTTCGGAATGCACTGCGTCGGCCGCCGGTCCGGCCGGGCGTTCCTGCTACGACGGAACGCATTTAGGGCCGATGCGCTCATGAGCAAAATGATATATCGTCAAGACTATCATGAGCGAACTGCATTTCAGTAATCTCGACCTGAATCTGCTCCGGGTGTTCGACGCCCTGCTGGAAGAGCGCTCGGTGACGCGCGCGGGCGATCGGCTGGGCCTGACCCAATCGGCTGTCAGTCACGCCTTGGGACGGCTGCGTCACGTTCTGGGCGACCCGCTGTTCATGCGCAAATCGGGCGGGGTCGAACCCACGCCGCGGGCCCTGGAGATCGGTCCCGCGCTGCACGCGGCGCTCGGCCAGCTGCAGGAGGCTCTGTCTCCGCCGGTGTTCGATCCCCTGACCGCGGAGCGGCGCTTCACCCTGGCGGCCGGTCCCTACGCCTGCACCATTCTGGTCCCGGCCCTGGTTGAGCATCTTCACCGCTGCGCCCCGCGGGTGGAGCTGCAGATCGAGGCCTACGGCCTGGACTACCACGAACGGCTCGACTCCGGCCGGATCGATGCTGCCATCGTCAGCCGCGACGGCGTGGCGCGGCGCTTCAAGTTCGTGCCCCTGTTTCATGAGGACATGGTCTGGGTGGTGCGGCGGGGCCACGCCTTGGCGCAGGGCGATCTGACCGAAGCTGGGCTGGCCGGGGCGCGCCGCATCGTCATCTCCGGCTATCGCGACGCCATCGAGGGCGACGCCGCCGGCGTCGGTGCGGCCATCAGCCGCCGTTCCGCCCAGGAACCCGCTGACGGGCGCGCGACGGCCCAGGCGATAGGCGTCACCGTGCCGGACGCCTTTTCGGCGGTGGTGATAGCCGGTCGCTCGGATATGGCCGCGCTCGTGCCACGCCGGCTGGCGCAGACGGCGTCAAACAGCGGAAATGTGGTGATGAGGGAGCCGCTCAAGGCCGCCGCGCCGCTGGAGATCGGCGCCCTGTTCCGGGCCGACCGGCTAGCCCAGCCGGCGGTGGTGTGGTTCGCCAAGACCTTGCGCGAAGTGGCTCAGTCGATTTAACGCTAGCGCCTGCTTGGATCGCGGTTGCTTTCAGGCTTTATTGCATCCAGCAAACCGTTGGCATATCGACCGTTGGCAACCACGACCGTCGGCGCCTGATAATTTGGAGGAAACCATGTCCGCGACGAATATTTCTCTCTTGATCGGCGGCAAGGATGTCGCCGCCGCCGGCGGCGCCACCTTTGAGCGCCGCAACCCCATCACCGGGGACGTGGTCACCGTGGCCGCCGCGGCCAGCGTTGAGGACGCCCGCGCCGCGGTCGACGCCGCCGCCAAGGCCTTTCCCGAATGGTCGGCCAAGAGCCCGACCGAACGGCGCAAGGTGCTGAACGCCGCCGCCGACGCGCTGGAAGCGGCCACGCCGGAGTTCATTCGCCTGATCGCCGAGGAGACCGGCGGGGCGGCGCCCTGGGGCGGCTTCAACTGCTTCCTGGCGGCCGGCATGCTGCGCGAGGCCGCCGCCTTGACCACTCAGGTGGCGGGCGAGATCATCCCCTCCGACAAGCCAGGCTATCTGTCCATGGCCATCCGTCAGCCCGCAGGCGTGGTTCTCGGCATCGCGCCCTGGAACGCCCCGGTGATCCTGGGCGTGCGCGCCATCGCCGTGCCCCTGGCGGTCGGCAACACCGTGGTGCTGAAGGCCTCCGAGATTTCCCCAGGCGTGCACCGGCTGATCGGCGCCTGCCTGCAGGGCGCGGGCCTGCCCGCCGGCGCCATCAATGTGGTGACCAACGCTCCCGCCGACGCGCCAAAGATCGTCGAGGCCCTGATCGCCCATCCGGCCGTCAAGCGGGTCAACTTCACCGGCTCGACCAAGGTCGGCAAGATCATCGGCGCTCTATCGGGCCATTATCTGAAGCCGGCGGTGCTCGAGCTGGGCGGCAAGGCCCCGCTGGTGGTGCTGGACGACGCGGACCTGGACGCGGCGGTCAAGGGCGCGGCCTTCGGCGCCTTCATGCACCAAGGCCAGATCTGCATGTCCACCGAGCGGCTGATCGTCGACAACAAGGTGGCCGACGCCTTCGTCGACAAGCTGGCGGCCAAGGCCAAGAGCCTGCCGGCCGGCGATCCGCGCGGCGGCAATGTGGTGCTGGGCTCCCTGGTTAGCGTGGAAGCGGCCGTGGGCGTGGAGAACCTGATCAAGGACGCGGTGTCCAAGGGCGCCAAGCTGGTGGCCGGCGGTTCGCGCGAAGGCTCCATCATGGACGCGGCGGTGCTCGACCACGTGACCCGGGACATGCGCATCTACCACGAGGAATCCTTCGGCCCGGTGGTGTCGGTGATCCGCGGTTCGGGCGACGACGATCTGGTGCGTCTGGCCAATGACACCGAATATGGCCTGTCCTCGGCGGTGTTCGGGTCGGACATCAACCGCGCCCTGTCGGTGGCTCGCCGCATCGAGGCGGGCATCTGCCACATCAACGGCCCAACCGTGCAGGACGAAGCCCAGATGCCGTTCGGCGGGGTCAAGGGCTCAGGCTACGGCCGGTTCGGCGGCCGCTACGGCATCGCCGAGTTCACCGACGTCAAGTGGCTGACCATCGAGGATCACCCGCACTATCCGTTCTAGGCCCAGTTGGGTTCAGATGGACCGGAACATGAAGGGGTCGGATCGCAAGGTCCGGCCCCTTTTTCGTTCAGTTCAGGTCGCGCGAGAGGATCAGCTTGAGCGTGACCTTGTCCGTCGCCTGGGTCAGGCCGAAGCCGACGCCCGCCTCCACGTCGAACGGCTTGCCGCTGTAGTCGATCACGCCGAACAACTCGTGGCTTTGCTGGCTGGCCGGCAAGAAGCGATGCACCTGGCCCAGGTCGTCATATTCCTCGGCGGCGATCGCCCATTTGTCCGAGAAATTATAGTCCAGGCGGGTTTCCGGGGCGAAGTCCAGGCGCCGAACGCCGGTCCAGCTGTTGTCCAGGATCGGGTTGAAAATGAAATCCCACTTGCCCACGCGCCAGCCGAGGATCGGGCGCATCTCGTTGGAATAGGCGTGCGGGTCCCAATGCTTGGAATTGAAGCTGAACTCGAAATTGATGCCGTAGAAGAAGTCGTGCTTGGCCGCGTCGGGCTCGACGAACAGCGTCCGCAGTTTGAACCCGTCCAGCTCAGGCCCGCCGTGCTCGGGCACGCTGTAGAGCGGCATGTAAAGTCCCGCTTCCATCCACGGCGCCACGCCATAGGCCCATTCGGGCACCCCGTTGAGCGAGCCGTTGGACACCACCGCGCCGGGAAACGCCGGGGTCTTGATTTCCTCCGGCGTGTAGTTGTTGTGCCAAGTGAGGTTGAACACGCCGGGCGCGGCGATCTGAGCGTTGTACACTTGGATCTCATCCGTTTGCGCGCGCGCTGGAAAGGCGGTCGTCAGTACAAAGCCCAAAACCAGACTGGCAAGGGCGACCGATCCCATCCCTAGCCGGCGCGCACTGTTCAACATCGCCCCCTCCACCGATACCGTCGGAAAGAGAGAGCTTCACGACGTCGGTTTCAAGCCCTTCTTTGCGACCGCGGCTGAACCGCCGCCCCGATTGCGGCGTATTGCAATGATAGGCAATCGCATCGTCCCGTTTGCTTCTCCGGCGCGGTCTCGTGTGATAGCCAAGGCGACTGACGGGAACGCTCGATTTGCGCCTCATGGGCATGGGCGATGGGAGAACGGGAATGTTGATCCGATCGGCGCCTGATCTGAAGGACTGCGACGTCACCAACCACGGCCTTTATCTGCGCCGACGCGAGTTCATCGCCGCCGGCGCGGCCCTGCGGCGCGGGCCTGGCGCTTGAGGCCGGCGCGGCCCAGGCCGCGCCCTTGCCCCATTCGCCCAACAAGATGCCCATCGACGAGAAGCCGACCTCGCTCAAGGACATCACCAAGCTACAATAATTTCTACGAATTCGGCACGGACAAGGGCGACCCGGAGGCCAACGCGGGCGCCTTCAGGACGCGGCCATGGACCGTCACGGTCGATGGCGAATGCGCCAAGCCCGGCCACTACGGCATCGACGACATCATCAAGAAGCATCCGCTGGAGGAGCGCATCTACCGCATGCGCTGCGTGGAGGCCTGGTCGATGGTCATCCCCTGGGTCGGGTTTCCCTGGCCAGCCTGATCAGCGAGCTCAGCCCAACGCCAACGCCAAATATGTGGCCTTCCAGACCCTGTACGACCCCAAGCAGATGCCCGGCCAGCGGGACAATGTCCTGGAGTGGCCCTATCGCGAGGGGCTACGCATGGATGAGGCCGTGCACCCCCTGACGTTGCTGGCCGTGGGCCTTTACGGGGAGACCCTGCCCAACCAGGACGGCGCGCCGATCCGGCTGGTGGTCCCGTGGAAGTACGGGTTCAAGGGCGTCAAATCCATCGTGCGCATCAGCTTCGTACGCACCCAGCCCAAGACCACCTGGAGCACCATGGCGCCGGACGAGTACGGCTTTTACGCCAACGTCAATCCGGAGGTGGATCATCCGCGCTGGTCCCAGGCCACCGAGCGGCGCATCGGCGAGTTCTTTCGGCGCAAGACCTTGCCGTTCAACGGTTACGGCGATCAGGTCGCCTCGCTCTACCGCGGGCTCGATCCGCGCAAGCTCTACTGAGGCCGCGCGTGGCCGAAGGCGTTTGGCGCGATCGCCTCCTGTCCCTGGCGATCTGGCTGGCCTGTCTGTCGCCGCTCGGCTTTTTCGTGTTCGGCGCCTTCACCGACGATCTGACCGCCAATCCGATCCAATATGTGCTGCGCCAACTCGGGCGTTTGGGCCCTGAGGTTCCTGGCTGTCACCCTGGCGATATCGCCCGCCGCCAAGCTGCTGCGTCAGCCCTGGCTGATCCGCTATCGGCGGCGCATCGGCCTGTTCGCCTTCGCCTATGTCTGCCTGCATCTGACCACCTATGTGGCCATCGATCAGGCCTTCGACTGGCCCACCATCGGCAAGGACATCGCCAAGCGGCCCTACATCACCATCGGCATGGCCGCCTTCGCCCTGCTGATCCCGTTGGCGATCACCTCGGCTGACCGGCTGCGCCGCAAACTCGGGCCTCGCCGCTGGAAGCGTCTGCACCGCTTGATCTATCTGATCGCGCCCATGGGGGTGGTTCACTACTACTTGCTGGTCAAGGCTGATCACCGCCCGCCTCTGATCTACGGCGCGATCATCCTGGCGCTTCTGGGGTATCGATTGGTCGCGGGCCTGATCGAGCGCGCGCGCAAGGCGCGGTTGGCGGCGGCGAAGCTGAAACCTTCCCCTCGATGGGGAAGTGAGCGGCGCTATTCTTCCGGCAGCTTCTTCAGCACCGCGTCGAGCAGGTCCATCAAACCCGCGTCCAAATCAATCCCTTCGCCCAGTTTCCACGCCATGTCCTGGCGTTCGGCGATGGCGCTGGCCATGACCGGAGGGATGTGGGCCTCGGCCACGGTGCGGGCCACTTCGCGCAGCTCCTCGGCGCGGCGTTTGCCGTGCTTGAGGGTGCGCATGACCATGTAGCCGGCCAGTCTGTCCCAGTCCGTGGCGATGGTGTCCTGCAGGGAGTCCAGCACGTCCCGCTCCACACCTAGCCGACGCGCGGTGAGGAGGCTTTCGGTGAACAGGCTCTCCATGCCCTTGATGATCACGCTGCGGCACATCTTCACCGCCGAGGCGCGGCCGATCTCGTCGGAATAGACCTTGGCGCAAAAGCCCAGGGGCGCAGCCAACTCCAGGAAGGCCTGCGCGTCGGGTCCGCCCAGCAGCATGGGTGAGGCGATGCGCTTGCCCGGCACGGAGGTCATCACCGCGGCCTCCACGTAACGGCCGCCCGCCGCGGCGATCGCTTCCGCCGACAGGCGCTTGACCCCGGGGAAACCGAGTTGAGGTCCAGGAAGAAGGCGCCGGGCTCCAGGCCCTCCACGACGGACCGCGCAGCATCGAGGCCGTTTGCGGCGGTCACGGCGCTGATCACCAGCTGGGCGCCTTTCACCGCGTCGGGCGCGTTGGAAGCGGCGCGCAGGGGCGGCTTGACCGCCCGGCTGGGAATGCTGTTCGGATCGTCGAACTTCAGGTCGTAAAGGCCGGTGGGCTCGGCTCCTGCCTGCAGCAGGTCGGCGGCCAGAATCTGGCCGACCTCGCCAAATCCGATGACGGCGAAATGCGGTGTGTTCTTCATGGGGCGAAACCTATGCGGCTGGCGCGGCCTGTCAACGCGCCGTCCAGATTGCTGCGCAGCATATGGTTATGCCGCACCGCAGCATTTATTGCCGCGACCTGCGTCGACGAAGTCAGCGCGTGGGGACGGGCTTTTCGCCGCGGTAGTCGTAGAAGCCGCGCCCGGACTTCTGCCCCAGCCATCCCGCTTCCACGTACTTCACCAGCAGCGGGCACGGCCGGTACTTGGAGTTGGCCAGCCCGTCGTGCAGCACGTTCATGATCGCCAGCACCGTGTCCAGCCCGATGAAATCGCCCAACTCGAGCGGGCCCATGGGATGGTTGCAGCCGAGCTTCATGGCCAGATCGATGGAGGTGACGGTGCCCACGCCTTCGTACAGGGCGTAGACCGCCTCGTTGATCATCGGCACCAGGATGCGATTGACGATGAAGGCGGGATAGTCCTCGGCGTTGGTGGTTTCCTTGCCGAGCGACTTGGCGAAGGCGTGGGCCGTTTCTTCGGTCTTGGGGCTGGTGGCGATGCCGCGAATGATTTCAACCAGTTTCATCACCTGCACCGGCCGCATGAAATGCAGGCCGATAAAGCGGTCCGGCCGATCGGTGACCGAGGCCAGGCGGGTGATGGAGATGGACGAGGTGTTGGAAGCCAGAAGCGCTGAGGGCTTCAGATGCGGGCAGACATTGCGGAAGATGGTCTTTTTGATCTCCTCGGTTTCGGTCGCCGCCTCGATCACGATGTCGGCGTCCTTGAAGCCGGCATAGTCCATATCCGGTCTGATGCGGGCCAGGGCCTGATCCACGGCCGCCTGTTCGACGGTTCCTTTGGCGGCTTGCCGATCCATATAGCGCTTGATGGCGGCCAGGCCGGCTTCGATCCGCTCGGCGCTTATGTCGTTCAGCACCACGTCATAGCCCGACAGGGCGCAGACATGGGCGATGCCCGCTCCCATCTGGCCCGCGCCGATCACGCCGACCGTCTTGATGTGCGCCATTATGGTTCCCCATTTCATCGCCCCACTCTTGCGTCCGGGGCCTAGGAGGGGCCTGTTAAACACCAGAACGCCGCGAACGGGAAAGTGTTTTGTTGCGCTGCAATGTAAACGGGGCGGATTGGGGGCTGCACTCATAGGACGACCCTCGTCGCAGTCTCGCCCGTGAGCATTGCCTAACGTTCTTTCGGTCGATACCAAGGTGATCGATGAACGGCCTGTACCAGCCTGTGTATGTGGCGCTTTGCATGATCTCGGCCATGGCGGGGTCGTGGACGGCGTTGGATTTGTTCGGCCGCATCCACGCCAATATCGGTCGGGCCCGATCCGCTTGGCTCATCGCCGCCGCCCTGGCCTTTGGGTTGAGCCTATGGGCGGCGGATTTCGAAGCCACGCTGGGCGCGCAGGTGGGCGCGCGCGGCCATTACGATCCGGCGCTGGTGGCCCTGGCCCTGGCCCTGGCCGTCGGCGCCGCCGGCCTGGCCTTCTTCGTGGCCGCTCAACGGCGCGGCGAGATGGCCTTGACCCTCGCCGCCGGCGCGATCCTGGGCGCGGGGGTGTGCCTGACCCATTTCGTCAGCCTGGCCGGCCTGCGGACCGTTCCCGTGATCGGATTCGAGCCGTTGATGGTGGCGCTGTCGGTGCTTGTGTCCATGGCGGCCGCGGCCGCGGGCCTGGTCGCCGCGGGTCAGGCGCCGAGCGCGAAGATGCGCGCATTGGCGGTGGCGGGGCTGACCTTGGCGATCGTGGGCGGCCACTACGCCGCCATCGCCAGTCTGAAGCTGGACCTGACGGCTTTGCCCGGCCCAGCCGACGGCGTGGACAGCTCCGGCCTGGCCTATGCGGTGGCGTGCGGAGCGGTGTACGTCCTGTTCCTGGCCTCCATCGCCGCCCTCTTCGACCGGCGTTTCGAAGCCCTGGCCGCCATCGAGGCCAAGCGCAACGAACTGCAGCTGCGCGCGATACTGGAGCAGACCCCCGTGGGCATCATCGTGGCCGACGCCCCGGGCGGGGAAATCCGCTTCGCCAATTCGGAGGCGGAACACCTGATGGGCCATCCCCTGGTGGGCCAGCCCATCTCCCAGGGCAACGTCCCCTACGGCCCTATAGACGAACAGGGCCGCCGACGCAGCGCCGAGAGTTCGCCCCTGATGCGGGCGGTGCGGCGCGGTTACCGCACAGAGCGGCTGGTGCAGCGCTATCGCCGGCCGGACGGCGCGGTCGTCATGCTGGAAATGGCCGCCGCGCCGATCCGCGACACGGACGGACGTGTGGTCCAGGGCGCCACGACCTTTCACGACGTGACGGCCAAGCTCAAGGCCGAGGAGGCCCTGCGCCAGTCCCAGAGAATGGAGGGCATTGGCCAATTAACCGGCGGTGTGGCGCACGATTTCAACAATGTGCTCACGGCGGTCCTGGGCAGTCTGTCCCTGGCCGTGCGCCGGGTGACCGACGCGCGCGCGAAGGAGCAGATCGAAAACGCCATTCAGGCGGCCGAGCGCGGCGCCAAGCTCACCTCTCAGCTGCTGGCCTTTTCCCGGCGTCAGCGGCTGGAGCCGCAGTCGGTGGACCTCAACGCCATGATCGAACGGATGGGCGGATTGTTCTCGGTCACCCTCGGCGGGCTGGTGAAGGTCGAACATGAGTTGGCCGTCAACCTGCCGCCCGCCGTGGCCGATCCCGCGCAGCTTGAACTCGCCCTGCTCAATCTCGCGCTGAACGCCCGCGACGCCATGCCCCGGGGCGGCGCGCTGCGTCTGTCCACGTCCCTGGTCAACCTGGGCGCTCCGGCCGGGCCGGTGGAACCGGAAGCCGGCCGCTATGTGGCGGTGACGGTCTGCGACAACGGGCCGGGTATGACCGCCGATGTCGCCGAGCGGGCCTTCGAGCCGTTCTTCACCACCAAGCCCCAGGGGCGGGGCTCAGGCCTGGGCCTGAGCCAGGTTCTGGGCCTGGCCAAGCAGCTGGGCGGAGGCGTGCGCCTCCAAACGGGCGAGGGCGAGGGCGTCGAGGCGACCATCTATCTGCCGATCAGCATGACGGCGAGTGTGAACAGGCCCGTCGAAGCCCCGCCCTTGGCGCCGGACGGCGCGAAGGTGCTGGTGGTGGACGACGATCCCGACGTGCGCCGCTTCATCGTCGATCTGCTGCTGGAGTCCGGCTACTCGGTGAGCGCCGCGGACGACGGTCCCTCCGGGCTGCGAACCCTTAACGAACAGGGGCCATTCGACCTGGTGCTGCTCGATTTCGCCATGCCCGGGATGACCGGCACCGAGGTGGCCCGTTCGGCGCGCGCCCTTGAACCCGACCAGCCGATCTTGATGATGACCGGCTATCTGGAGCACGAAGGGGTCCTCAGCGAACTGGGCGCCCAGCCCATGCTGCAAAAGCCGTTCGATCCGTCCGATCTGCTGTTCCGGGTGTCCAACCTGATCCGGCCGCGCCTTTGATCGCTTAAGCCTTGCGAACAGGCGCGCGGAGCAGCATAGAAGCCGCCCATGAACCGTCTGATCGACCGGCTGAAGCTCTTCTTCCTCGGCCTCTTCGCCATTTCCTGCGTCGCCGTGTGGACCTATGAGCTTCTGTGGGTCGCCCCGCGAAAGGCCTGCGAGGCTCATGGGAACTGGTGGGACCCGTTCTCGCGCGTGTGCGCCACCCCGATCTATCTCCCAAATCTGACCGGACGCCCCATCGGCGCGCTCAATTCCGCCCAGCTGAGGGCGCGGGCGCAAGAGGCAAGCGCGCGCGAGGCTCAGCTCCTCGGCGTCGGGTCTGCAACCGCGTCCTCGGCCCAATCCTCAGGCAAGCCCGTCGTTGCGCCATAGCACATCACCCCGGCGTCGGTTGGCGTAGCGCGCCGCGACGAACAGCAGGTCCGACAGCCGGTTGAGAAACACCTGGGCGGCCGGTTCCCCCGGATCGCCGGATGTCTCCGCCAGCTTGATCACCGCGCGCTCGGCGCGGCGACAGACCGTGCGGGCCAGATGCAGGGCCGCCGCCGCCGCCATGCCGCCGGGCAGGATGAAGGCGCGCAGCGGTTCGACCTCGGCGGTCAGCTGATCGATGATCGCTTCCAATTCGCCCGCGCGCTCCGGTCCCAGCCGCCGCGCGCCGCCGGGCGCGGCCAGGTCGGCGCCGAGGTCGAACAACAGATGCTGGAGCCGGTCCAGGATCAGGTCCAGGGCCGGTTCGTCGGTCAGCTGGGCGCGGGCCAAGCCGATGCAGGCGTTGGTTTCGTCCACCGCTCCGATGGCTTCGATGCGGACGCTGGTCTTGCGCACGCGCGGACCGACCGAAAGCCCGGTCTCGCCGCTGTCGCCCGTGCGGGTGTAGAGGCGGCTCAAGGGGCTCAGCCGCCCCCGTGACGAGACCACCAGAACGCCGCCAGCAGCACCAGAATGGCGATGAACTGCGCCGCCACGCGCATCTGCATCAGCTTGTTGGACCAGTTGCGGCCGAATTCGCCGCCCTTGAACAGGGAGAAGACGCCGACGAACAGGATCGCGACGACGACGAACAGGCAAAACGGGATCAGGACATTGAATACGGCGTGCATGACGCCATGTTAGCGGCCATGGGGCGTCCAAGCCAACCGGCAATAGCAGCCTATTGTCGGACCGTGGCGTTTGAGCATGTTTCAGGGACGGCAAGTGCTGAAATAAGTCACCAAAAATGCCCGACTAGGGTGCCCATCCGTTGTAATGCGAACGATCAGACTTTGATGTTCGTTTCGATCCTAACCATTGGATCAAGCTTATAAATCGTATTTTTGTGACAAGTCCGCGTGGTTCCGGCCCACCTCCGACGTCTTCCAGTCGCGCAGGCGCCAAGGCCCGCACCCGCAGCAAGGTGCTGCAGGCCGCACGCAGTCTTTTTATGGAACGCGGCTATGACGCGGCCACGATCCGCGACATTGCCGCGCGGGCGGGTCTGTCCACCGGCGCCGTCTTTGCGAGCTTTTCGGACAAGGCCGACCTGTTCAAAGCCGTTCTCGCCGAAGATCTGGGTCGCCAGCTCGACCTGCTGGAGGCGGCGCAATCGGTCGACCTGCCAGTCAGGCAGACGCTGTTGCGGCTGTTCCGCGACGCCTACGCGTTCCATCTCGACCAGTTGCCCCTGCTGCAGGCGGCGACCGGGCTTTCCTGGTCTCAGGGACTGGACGGCCCGCTCGGCCATCGTCCCGCCTACAGTCCCGCCGTGGCGACCATCTCCGGTATATTGAACCGAGGCCGCGGAACGGGGCGAGCTGTCCGACAAGGCGGATACCCAACTCATCGCCGAGATGTTGTGGGACGGCTACCTGGCCAATTATCGACGGGCGGTGTTCGATCACTGGGGCCTGGAACAGCTGCTGGCCCATTTGGCGCAGCAGTTGGAGGTGCTGATCGCCGGCGCCGACGCGTCAACTCCGCCAGCGTAACACCGTTTCCTTGACGGGATTCTCGAACGCGCGTCGGGCTTGGCGCGCGGCGGCCCATTCGCGTTTCAACGCTTGATACCACTTGGCCTGGCGATCGGCGTCGTCGATCCACAACAGGGTCGGATGGTAGCGCAGGCCCTCATTTTGCAGGTTCACCATGGCGCCGTCCTGGCGCAGGAAGGCGCGCGCCGCCGCGCCGATGAGCGGCCCGAGCAGACTGAAGGCGGGGTGGTCGGACCAGATGATCTGGGTGATGCGCGTGCGTTTGTCGTTCAGCGGAGTCAGGCAGGTGAGCGACAGGACCTGACGGGCGCCGACCTTGATGTGCTCCCACCGCAGGCCGGGCAGCCGGAAGGTGATCTCCGTCTCCGGCTTGCCGCCCAGCAGGCGGTAGGCCCGGCTGTTCTTGGACGGGGCGTGGCGGACCATGGCGAAGCCGGCTTCGCGCGGCTCGAAGGCCTTGGCCTTGTCGAGCTGCTTGGCCTTCGAGCGCCACCACCACTGCTGATGCACGTAGGGCCCATGCGCCGGGTCCATCAGGCCCACCACGGCGTGATCGATGTGGGAGTCGAACACCATGCGGTCCACCAGTTTGGGCGCCCCGCCGACCACGCCGGGGAAGCTCGGGGGCGCCTGATCGGGCGTCTCGCGCATCCGCGCGTCCGACGCTATCCAGATGAAGACCAGGCCCTGGCTTTCCGCTACCGGATAAGACCGCACGCGGATGCGGCCGGCCTCGATGTTCTGATCGTCGGCCAGGGAGGGGATGGCCGCGCATACCCCGTCGGTGCGAAACAGCCAGCCGTGGTAAGGGCACTCCACCGCCTCCGCCCCGGCGCCGTCGCGCACCAACTGGCCGGCCGACAGTGGCGCGGCCCGGTGCGGGCAGACATCGCGCAGGGCGTAGGCCTTGCCGGCGCGGTCGCGGCCCAACAGCACCGGCTGGCCCAGGATCTCGTAACGCTGCAGCTTGCCCGGCTTCAGGTCGCTCGACAGGGCCGCGAAATACCAGATGTCGTACAAGAACCCCTCGCCGAAGCTCGCGGGGGCGCTGGTCGCGCGTTTCGTGCCGGTCTCAACATCCGCCATGCGTCCTCTTAGCCTCCCCGCGCCGCCGCCCCAAGTCCCCGCACATTGGAACGGCCATTTCCGGGCGGTGTTGATCTGGGCCAATTTCAGGCGAGGAAAGTCCCGCCCCGCTGGACACGAGCGGTCAGAGCGAAGAATGTGTCGCCGCCCGGACAGGGCTAAGAAGAGCGATGGGAGGCGACATGATCGAGCAGCTGACAGGTTTTGCCGACGACATCGTCGCCATCGCCTACCACGGCAGCGTGACCCGCCAGGACTATGAAACCGTGCTGATCCCGGCGGTCGAGGCGGCGCTGAAGCGTCACGACAAGGTGCGGTTCTATTGCGAGGTCGCCGACGATTTCATGGGCTTCGAGTTCGGCGCCATGTGGGACGACTGGAAGATGGGCTTGGCCCATTTGATGCGCTGGGGCGCGGTGGCCGTGGTCTCGGACGTGGGCTGGATCCGCGCCGCGACTCAGGCCTTCAGCCCCTTCATCCCCAGCGGGGTCAAGGTGTTCCACCTGAAGGAGCGCGCCCAGGCCAAGGCCTGGCTGGGGTGAAGGGCCAGCATCGCTTGGAACAGCTCAGGCGCGTCGGCGTTGATCTGGGCAACCCTGGCATTGGAGACCCGACATGCTCAAGTGGGCCCTGATCTTCCTGGTGATCGCCCTCATCGCCGGCGCCCTTGGATTTGGCGGCATAGCCGGAGCGGCCATGGGCATCGCCAAGTTCCTTTTCTTCCTGTTCCTGGCAGTCTTCCTGCTGTTCCTGGTGCTGGGGATCACGGTCTATAGGAAGGTGACCTAAGTCGGCGAAACCATTGATTGCGGCGCGAATTTCGCGTCCCTCGCCTGACTTGGCCGGAGCTTCTTTTAATCGCCGTGGCGATTGAGAGAGGTGCAACCTCAGGACTCGCGCCCTGGCCCTCTTGGGTGGGATTGCGCCTAGGCGTCTTCCCGCTGGCGTTTCTTGCGGAAGCTTGGATTCAGCACCTTCTTGCGCAGGCGGATGGCCTTGGGCGTCACCTCGACCAGTTCGTCCTCGTCGATATAGGCGATGGCCTGCTCCAGCGTCGGGCGGCGCGGCGGAGTTAGGCGGATGGCCTCGTCCTTGCCGGCGGCGCGGATATTGGTCAGCTGCTTGGCCTTCATCGGGTTGACGTCCAGGTCGTCCCAGCGGCTGTTCTCGCCGATGATCATGCCCTGGTAGCAGGCCTCGTTGGCGCCCACGAACATCACGCCGCGGTCTTCCAGGTTCCATAGGGCGAAGGCGGCGGTCTCGCCGTCGCAGTTGGACACCAGCACCCCGTTGCGGCGCCCTTCGATGGCGCCCTTGAAAGGTTCGTAGTGCGAGAATACGCGGTTGAGCACGCCTGAACCGCGCGTGTCGGTCAGGAACTCGCCCTGGTAGCCGATGAGCGAGCGGGAGGGCGACTGCAGGGTCAGGCGGGTCTTGCCGGCGCCGGAGGGACGCATGTCCTTCAGCTCGGCCTTGCGCTGGGACAGCTTGTCGATGACCACGCCGGTGAAATCGTCGTCCACGTCGATCACCACGTCCTCGATGGGCTCCAGCTTGGCGCCGGTCTCCTCGTCGGTGCGGAACACCACGCGCGGCCGCGAGATCGACACCTCGAATCCTTCGCGCCGCATGTTTTCGATCAGCACGCCCAGCTGCAGCTCGCCCCGGCCGGACACCTCATAGGCGTCTTTCTCGGCGGTTTCGGCCACCTTGATGGCCACGTTGCTTTCCGCCTCGCGCAGCAGCCGGTCGCGGATCACGCGCGACTGCACCTTGTCGCCGTCCCGGCCCGCCAAGGGGCTATCGTTGACCGAGACGGTCATGGAGATGGTCGGCGGATCGATCGGCTGGGCGGGCAGGGCGTCGGTCACCTCAGGCGCGCACAGGGTGTCGGCCACGGTGGCCTTGGACAGGCCCGCGATGGCGACGATGTCGCCGGCTTCGGCGACCTCGATCGGCTGGCGCTTCAGGCCGCGGAAGGCGAGGATCTTGGTCACCCGTCCGCGTTCGATCTCCTTGCCGTCGCGCGACAGGGCGTGGATCGCCTGACCGGGGGAAAAGCGGCCCAATTCCACGCGGCCGGTCAGCAGGCGACCGAGGTAGGGGTCGTTCTCGATCAACACCGCCAGCAGCTGGGCCGGCCCTTCCACCTGGGCCTCGGCGGCGGGGGCAGGCACATGCTCGACGATCTTGTCGAAGATCGGCGCCAGGCTCTCCTGCGGATCGCCCATGTTGACCACCGCCCAGCCTTGCTTGCCGGAGGCGTATAGATGGGGGAAATCCAGCTGGTCGTCGTCCGCGCCCATGGCGGCGAACAGATCGAAGGCGTCGTTGAGCACCTTGTCGGGATCGGCGTGCGGCCGGTCCACCTTGTTGAGCACCACGATGGGCCGCAGGCCCAGCTTCAGCGCCTTGCCCAGCACGAACTTGGTCTGCGGCATGACGCCTTCCTCGGCGTCCACCAGCAGCAGACAGCCGTCCACCATGCCCAGGATGCGCTCGACCTCCCCGCCGAAATCGGCGTGACCGGGGGTGTCGATGATGTTGATGCGGGTCTCGCCCGCCTTGCCCTTCCACAGCACCGAGGTGCACTTGGCCAGGATGGTGATGCCGCGCTCGCGCTCCTGATCGTTGGAATCCATGGCGCGCTCGACCTTGGCCTCGTTTTCGCGGAACACGCCGGACTGCGCGAGCAGCTGATCCACGAGGGTGGTCTTGCCATGATCGACGTGGGCGATGATGGCGATGTTGCGCAGGGCCATGGAATTTCAGACTTTGGCGAGGAGGGGCGAGCGAGCCGGGAAGGCGGGGGGTTGTACGCGAAGGGCGGGCCCGGCGCCAGCCTGTCGGGCAAATCGGCCGCGGAACGGCCGAGACGTTATGAAATCGATGCTGATGTTAGCTGAATTGATTGAACTTCGCCACTATGAATTGTGCAGTGCAATATCTTGTTGCATCGCTGCAATGTGGAAAATCCCTTACGCCGTAAGGGAAACTGACAATTTCATCAGTTTTTTGCATAGCACTCGGGTCTTTTAGGGTTGATCCGTGCTGCGATGCACTCTATATAGAAGGTGTGCGGCGTCGCTGACGCCGCTGCCCTTCCTGGGCGTTTCCTCCCTATGACTTGCCGCGCCTACGGGCGCGGCTTTTTTTTGCGTTGTCGTCTGACCGCGGCGAAGCCTTGCCGGAACTCTGGGCTAGATTGCCCTGCGCCAATCCCGGGCCAAGGTCTTGAACAGGCGGTCAAGGTCGCGCCTCAGCCGCTCGAAACCGGCGTGGGGCTGCAGCGTCGCCTCGTCCAGGTAGAGCGCTCGGTTGATCTCGATCTGCAGGGCGTGCACACCCTGTTCCGGGCGCCCGTAGGCTTCGGTGGTGTAGCCCCCCGCATAGGGCGCATTGCGCGCCACGCGAAAGCCCATGCCTTCCAGGGCGCCATCCACCAGCCGGGTCAGGCCCGAGGAACAGGCCGAGCCGAACCGGTCGCCTAGCACCATGTCACACGTCTTGCGCCCGTGCGGGCCTTCCCCCGCCGCGCTCGACGGCATGGAGTGCCAGTCGATCAAAATGGCCGCGCCGTGAACTTCGCGCGCCTCCGTCAATAGGCGCTTCAGCGCCCGGTGATAGGGATGATGCAGGGCGTCGATGCGGCCGCGGGCCTGCTCGAAGGTGAGCTTGCTCCGGTAGATTTCCTGCCCCTCGGCCACCACCTTGGCGATGGAGCCCAGTCCCGCAGCCACCCGCGCCGAACGAGCCCTGGCGAAGGCCGGCAGTTCGTCCTCGAACATGGCCGGGTCGAGCTCATAGGCCTCGCGGTTCACGTCGATATAGGCGCGGGCGTAGCGGGCATGGATGTTGACCGCGCCGAAGGCCGGACCTCCGGCGATCAGCCGGTCCACGTAGGCGTCTTCCGAGCGGCGGATGGCGGCCCCGTCCAAGGCGCTCTGAGCCAGCAGGTCCGCCGGGTAGTAACGGCCGGAATGGGGCGAGGCGAACACCAGGGGCGAGGGCGGTCGGCCAGGCTCGCAGCCTTCAGGCTGCAGGATTTCGAAGGCAGGCCCGCCGGACGGCGAAGCGGCAAATCCGTCCGTCAGCGGCCCATCGCAGGCCCGCTCGGCCCTCTGGTCCCGTCCGCTGTGCGACAAGCCGTTCAACCCATCCATGTCTTCATTTGCGCGGACGATCGGCGGCCCGTCAACGCGTGGATGGCAAATGCGCCGGGTTTATCGCCGGTTTACATCTGCTGCGTTAGTTTGCGTCCAGGGGCGCGCATATTTGGACTGTGCGCCGCAGGCGCCTAGGGGGACCATGACTCGAATCCTTTTGGCCGAAGACGATGACTCCCTGCGCGGGTTCTCATTCGGGCGTTGGAGCGCGCCGGCTATGAGGTGCGCGCCTGCGCGGACGGCGACGAGGCGCTGGACGCCCTGCCCGAGCAGGCGTGGGACCTGCTTCTGACCGACATTGTCATGCCCGGCGCAGACGGCATCGAAGTGGCCCGCCAGGCCGCCGTGCTGCAGCCGGAGCTGCGCATCATGTTCATCACCGGCTTCGCCGCCGTAGCCCTGGCCGCGCGCGAAACCGCCCCCCAGGGCGCCAAGGTGCTGTCCAAGCCCATCCACCTGCGCGAGATCGTCGCCGAGGTGGAGCGGATGGTGGCGGCGTAGAGAGTCTTTTTTTGCGCTATCGCTTCGCTGCTTGAGCGCTGGGGGCTCTTTCGCGCTACCGGCCTTCGGCCTACTTGAGCGCGGGGTCTCTTTCGCGCTAACGGCCGTGGGCCTACTTGAGCGCGGTGGGATCGCTTCGCGGCTTGAGCGCGGGGCTGCTTCCGGATATACCCCGCCGTCTTCCCAGGGCGGACGCGTAGCTCAGCGGGAGAGCACTACGTTGACATCGTAGGGGTCACAGGTTCAATCCCTGTCGCGTCCACCATTTTCCCTAATAAATACAGGCTACTGCGGTGAACGTAAGACCGCAGGCCGGCGCTGGGTCTAAAGACGCGCAAATGCCTGCGCCCGTGGAGCGCGCAAAACCAACGGCCCCCGGTTGTCTCCACCGCGGCCAGGCCCTAGCTTCGCAGCCCAGTAAGCGCGGGTCCGCCAACGAGACCCGGGCGAAGCCAAACAAGGGAGGCGTCATGCATCGTCTTTGGGTCAGGGTCGCGGGCGTTGCGGCCTTTGCGGCAAGTCTTACGGCCTTCGCGGCCCGCGCCGACGATACGTCCGCCTGGCTCAAGGACCGGCAGGCGCGCTTCGCCGCCTTCCAGGCCGCCCATCCCCATCCAGACGCAGAACTCGCCAAAATCAAGGCTAAGACCGCGGCCCTCCTCGCCGCCGCGCCGCCCTTGGACCCCGCCGCCGTGGACAAGCCGGCCCTGTCCTGGAAAGCGTCGGACAAGCCGGTGGAGTTGTGGGACGGCGCGGACCTACCGGAAATGATCGTTGTTCCGGCGGGCGAATATTCCATGGGATCGCCTGCCACGGAGTACAATCACCAAAGCTATGAGGCGCCGCTGCACCGCGTGCGCATCGCCTACAGCTTCGCCGTCGGCAAATATCCGATCACCGTGGGCGAGTTCGCCCGCTTCGTCGCCGACAGCGGCTATGACGCGGGCGACAGCTGCTTCACTTCCGAGGGGGGCCAGCAGCCCAGGAGCGGGCGCAGCTGGCGCCAGCCGAGCTTCCCGCAGACCAACGACCACCCCGCCGTCTGCCTGAATTGGAATGACGCCCAGGCCTATGTCGATTGGCTGGCCAAGAAGACCGGCCACAAATATCGGCTGCTGTCGGAGGCCGAGTACGAATACGTCAACCGCGCGGCTCCCAGGCGTCCTACTGGTGGGGCGAGGACCAAGCCGCAGCCTGCCTTTACGCCAACGGCGCGGACCTGGACGCCCTGACCCATTTCCCGCAGATGCGGGCCAACACAGCCTGCCACGACGGCTACGTGTTCACCTCGCCGGTGGGCAGCTTCAAGCCCAACCCCTTCGGCCTTTACGATATCACCGGCAACGCCTGGTCCTGGCTAGCCGATTGCTGGAACGAGACCTACGTCGGCGCGCCCACGGACGGATCGGCCGACATGAGGGGCGATTGCGGTCAGCGCACCTTGCGCCGCGGCTCCTGGAGCGCGCGCGTGACCATCCTGCGTTCGGCCCAGCGCATCCGCTATGACGTGGGCATGCGCGTCGACGACCACGGCCTGCGGGTGGCGCGGACTTTCTAAGCGCTTGCCTCGTGCGGTCGTTCCCGACTTTAATTCCGGGCGGCGGGTCGTCCAGGCTGCGCGCGAAGGACCAAGACCATGCTGACATTCCGCTCGCGCGCCGGGTGGCTGGCGCACCTGTTCAAGGCGAGCGTTCAGCAGCATCACCGCGAGTTAGAGGGGGCGTTCAAGCCCTATATCGCCGCCGACGCCGTGATCTTCGACGTGGGCGCGCACGCCGGCCAATTCTCCAAGCTGTTCGCCAAGATGGCGCCGCAAGGCCGCGTGTTCGCCTTCGAGCCGTCCGCCTACGCCAGGTCCATTCTGGAGCCCGCCCTTGCCTGGAATCACATCGGCAATGTCGAGGTCGTCCCCATGGGCCTGTCGGATGCCCCGGCCGTGTCCACCTTGACCACGCCGATCAAGCGGCGCGGCGGCGTGGGCTTCGGCCTGGCCCATCTGGGCGCCCATCAGCCTGGCGGCGAGGCCTTCGAACAGAGGGTCGAACTGACCACCCTGGACGACTTTTTTGAAAGCCGGGGTCTGAAACGCCTGGACTTCGTCAAGGCCGATATCGAGGGCTGGGAAACCCACATGCTGCGCGGCGGCCTGAAGACAATCGCCGCCTGCCGCCCGGCGTTGTTCCTGGAGATCAACGACCAGTCCCTTGCTCGGGCGAGTTCGACCCCGGCGGACATCTGGGCGCTGCTGGAGCCGCTGGGCTACCACGCGCTGATGGCGCCGGATTTCGCGGCGGTGAGCGCGTTCAGCGGCGCGGCGGATTATCTGTTCGTGGCTCGCTAACGGGTTCTGCTGGGCGGGATGGGGCGCGCGCCTGAGCCTGCGCTCTTTGGGTGGCGCAGACTTGTCGCAGAACCGAGAGATCACGCCTGCGACTTGGCGACCGCGCGGTGAATTTCGGCGGTCAGTTCGTTGTTGACCTCGATCAGCCGATGGATCTCATCGCTCAGCTGCAGCACCGCCTCCGTGTCCTGGAACGTTTGCAGCGCCTGCTTGTCGGAAGCCTTCGCCAAGACCTGCTGTCCGACCATGATCACCGACAGCAGCACCAGTTGCAGGAAGGTTTGTGAAATCCAGGTGACCAGGGCGAAGGTGCCCTGGTGAATGGCGTCCGGCAGGCTGATGAGGGCCAAGGCCGCGAAAGCGTAGGCGCACCACATGGAGCCGACGGTCTTGGTGATCAGCACGGCGAGACGGCCGTTGAACCCTATGTGCTCGTCGGCGGTGACGGCCGCGCCTTCCTGTTTGCGTTGTGCAATGCGTTGGTGCGGAACGTGAGCTACTGTCATTGTCGGCAGCCTCCTGGCGGTGTCTTCAGCGCCAAGTTGATAGCTGACCGGGCGTCGCTTCGTTAGGCGTTTCCAATAGATCGGTCCGAAATGTGAGGATCGGGGGCTCAACAGGTCAGGGTCCGCCGTCCGCACTGACGGACCTTTGGAGCGAACGCCGTGGGTCGCGTTCTCACGCCCGCCCCGCCAACGGCCGGGCGGCGCGGTAGAGGGCGGCGATTTCCTGTACGAGCGGTTCGGCGCGTCCCGCCTCCGGCGCGGGGGGCGGGCCGGAGGGCAGGGGCCAGCCTTCGCGCAGGGCGCGCGCGGCGGCCGTGGCGGCGTCAGTGGTCCAGGCGCCCATGGCCCTGTCGCTCTTGCGCATGGCCTGGGGATGGCCCTGCAGCCATAGGGCCACCGCCGTGCCGGCCAGACGACGGACGGCCGCCAGGGCTTCGTCGGCGGCCTTGAGCTCGCCTCGCCGCCACCAGATCTCCAGGGCCGCGCGGCGCCGGGCCTCGTCCGCGCGGTTGCTGGCCAGGCCCGCCTCGCGGCGAGCGGCGCGGATCGGGCCGACGTCATCACCGGGCGAGGACAGGGCCACGCCGGCCAACTTGCCATTGCGTTCGATGGCGTCGGCCAGGGCCTGCTTGAGCCGGTCGCCCTCCGACCCGGGCCATAGCAACAGGCACCCGGCCAGGGCGACAAACCCGCCGATCACCGTGTTCAGCGCCCGGATCCCAGCGATGGCCGGTTCGCGCACGCCCGGATGGGTCAGGTCCAGGATCAGCACGAACAGGGGCGTGAGGAACAGGACGAACAGGCTGTAGTTCACCGCCCTAAACGACATGCAGGCCATGGCCAGGGGGAACATCAGCAGCAGCAGCGCCAGCTGGGAGTGGAAGATCAGGCCCAGCAGCGCCGCCAGGCCGCCGCCCAGCACCCCGCCTATCACGCGCTCGATGGCGCGGATCCAGCTGTTGGACAGATAGGGCTGCTGGATCAGCACCACGGTGGTGGTCATCCAATAGCCGTAGGGCAGGTGAAAGCTCTCGGCCAGGACATAGGCCCCCGCCGCGCAGACGGCCACGCGGGCGGCGTGACGCATGAACAGGGACTTCCAGGTCAGGTTGGCCTTGATCGGCCCCCACAGTCGCGGGCCGAGCGGCCTGGCTGATCCGGTCGGCGCCGCGCCCTGGCCGAGCACATCCGCCAGGTCGTCCTCGGCGATGTGCAGCGCTTCGGCGGCCATGGGCGCGACGAGACGGCAGATCTGCGCAGGAGCGGCCTCGGCGGCCCGCGCCAGTCGCCGGGCGGCGATCTTCAGAGGCGCGGGGTTCCCGTCGGTCGCCTCCACCAGCCGGTCCAGCCGGTGCATGACGCTGGCGATCTGCATGATCAGGCGCCGGGTGCGCCGCAGCCGGGCGCCTTTGCCCGCGCCGTCTCTCTCCAGCACGTCGGATAGGGCGATCAGGCAGGCGAACTCCGTCTCCGCCGCCGCCAGGGCCGCCAAAATCCGCGCGCAGGCCACGCTGATGTTGTCCTGGTCGCTGCGCCCGCCCACCGCCTGCAGGCTCAGCCGCCGCGCCTCCTCTATGGCCAGGCGCACGCCGCCGCGATGATGCTGAGCGTGGGCCGACCAGTCCCGCGGCCCCGCTTGCGGGCCGGCGGTCGCGGCTAGGTCCACCGCCATGGCGGCCAGCCGTCGATAGACCTGACCCAAGGCCGTGCGCGCGGCGGCGTAGGGATGGATGCGCCAGACCGTCAGGCTGAGGAGGGAGGCCCATAGGCAGCCCGTCACGCAAAGGCCCGCGAAGGCCAACAGGGCGCGCGGATCGCCGGTCGGTCGGGCGATGGTGACCACGGCGCAAACCACCAGTAGATTGGACAGGGTCGCCGCCTCCGCGCCGTAGACGCGCAGGAAGCTGCAAACGATCGCCACCGCCAGCAAAGTAGCCGCCGCCGGAATCAGGCCCAGACTGGCCATGCCCGCGCAAAGCACGGCCACCAGGGTTCCGGCGGCGGTGAACAGGCCCAGCGTCCGGGCCCGAATGCGGTTGGGACCGCCGGGGTCCGCCAGGCAGGTCCAGAAGGCCATCACCGCCGCCCAGGCCAGGTCGGGATTGCGGCCCACCACGGCGACGGCGGCCAGCGAGGCGCAGGCGGCGGCCGCGCGCAGACCTTCGCTCAGGCTGGCGGCCTCGGGCGAGAATTTGACCGACCAGCGCTCAAGGCGTCCCGGCCTTCGTCCCTGCAATAGTCCCCGTCCGGCGCGGCTCATGATCCCTTCTTGCCGAGTGCCCCTTCGCCCAGCGGCGGGGCGCCTTACCGCTTAAGCCGTTTTGGACGCTTGAAATCGACCGGGCGTGAACCACGAAGCGTTGCTTCATCTTTCGTTCACTCAAACTCTTAACGTGACGGTTAAACTATAGGTTCAATGATCAATTCGTTGGACGATGGAAGGTGTTGATCATGGATATGCAAGACTATCTGACAGCCTTCGACCATTGGCTGTCCCTGCACATTTGCGCGGCCGTCAAGGCCGGCAAGGATCTGGCCTTCCGGGACCGGCGGCTTAACTGCGCCCTTAAGCTTGATGATGACGGGGCCGCCTGGGACTATCTGATGCTGCAGCCCGGCGCGGCGCCGCCCCCGGCCACGTCTGGACGGTCTATCGGCTGCATGGCGTTGAGCCTCCGGCGCCGGCTATAGCCCCGCCCCGGGCCAAGACCCTGCGCCGCCGCGGCGCCCTGATCGACAGCCTCGCCCAAACGCTTTTCGGCGTGGGACGGACGCCGACCAAGGCGAGGGCGAGCCACCTGCGCCTGGTCGCCTAAGCGCACGCCGTCTCAGCCGATTGCCTCGGCCCGGGAGGGCGTGCGACAGGGGATCGGTGAAGCCCTTGACCTCCGTTCAAGTCCTGCGCGCGCTCGCCGCGTTGGGCGTCGTTATGTTCCACGCCTGTCAGTGGTCCGGCATGGACTTTGCCGTTGGCGCGGCGGGCGTGGACCTGTTCTTCCTGATTTCAGGCTTTGTCCTGTGGCTGGCGGCCGAGCGCGCACCGCCGACCCCTGCCGCCTTCCTCGCCGCCCGGGCCGTGCGCGTGGCGCCGATGTACTGGCTGTGGACCCTGATCGTCGCGGCCCTGGCCTGGCGCTGGCCGAGGATGCTGCCGGTGGTCCACCTGAACCTGCGCCACGCGATCCTGTCCCTGGCCTTCGTCCCGCACCTGGACCCCTGGGGCGGCCCGTTCCCCCTGTTGCCCAGCGGCTGGACCCTGACCTACGAAGTCTTCTTCTACCTCGTTTTCGCCCTGAGCCTAACTTTCCCCAGGGACAGACGCTTTCGGGCCATGGCTGTGATGTTGACCATCACTGGCCTAGTCGGCTTCGCCTATCACCGCTGGTACACCCTGCTGGCCAATCCCATGCTGCTGGAGTTCCTGGTCGGAGCTGCGCTGGCGCGCGCCTGGCGCTCGGGGGCCCTGCAGCGCCTCGGCGGGGCGCAGACGGGCCTCGCAGCCATCGCTGCGGGCGTCATTCTGCTCGCCCTGCAACAGGGTCTGGGCGTGCGCTCGGACTTCTGGCGGCCGTTGATCTTTGGCGCGCCGGCGTTCCTGATCCTGGCGGGCGCGCTCAAGCTGGAAGACGCGGTGCGCGAGGGCGGAGCCGTTGCAACCGCCTTCGTTCGTCTGGGGGACGCATCCTATTCGCTGTATCTGTGCCATCTGCCGGTGGTCGCGGCGGTGCTGGCGTTGACACCGGGGCTGGCCGGCCCCCTGCGGGTTGCTCTGACGGTTCCTCTGGCCTTGGCGGCGGGGCTCTATTGCTTCGGCTGGATCGAGCGTCCCCTTACGGAGGGTTTGCGCAAGGGTTTGCGAACGGCGCCCAGCCAGGGCGTCCGCTCCAGCGCGTGAGGCTCAGCCCCAGCTTTCCGCGGCCCCCGCGCGCCGTGCGGCGACCGCCGTCACCGGCGCCCGGCGAATGAGGGCGGGCTTGGGTTCGGGGGACGGCCGGCCGAACAGGAAGCCCTGTCCGAAATCCACGCCGATCTTGCGCAACATCTCCGCGGTCTCTTCGTTTTCCACCATCTCGGCCACGGTGGTGACCTTCAGTTCGCGGCACAGGTCGGTCAAATGCTGGACCACCGCCGCGTTGCGTCCGCCTGCGGTGGACAGTTCGCGGATATAGCGTCCGTCGATCTTGACCTCGTCCACGCCGATGGCGCGCAGATAGTCGAAGGAGGCCGCGCCGGCGCCGAAGTCGTCCAGCGCCACCTTGGCGCCGTCCTTGCGCAGCTGGCGAACCAGGGCGTCGGCGACCTGCAGGTCCTCGATGGCCGCGCTCTCGGTGATCTCCAGAATCAGGCGTCCGCGGACTGAGGTCTCGGCCTTGACCAAGCTGATCAGCTTGTCGGTGAAGGCGGGCTGCGCCAGCGAACGGGCGGAGATGTTGGCCGCCAGGCGCAATGTCCCTCGGCCCGGCTTCTTCATCTCGGCGATCACCGTCTGCACCACGGCCAGGTCCAGGTCGTGGATGATGTCCATGCCCTCGGCCATGAGGATGGATTCGCTTGGATTGGGATTGTCGCCCAGCCGCACCAGGGCTTCGTAGTGATCGGTGGCGCCGGTCTGCAGATTGACCACGGGTTGGTAGGCCATGGAGAAGCGGCGCGTGGCGACCTGGCTCCTTAAGCGGTTGGCGTCGGTCACGGTCTGCTTGATCATGCCGCCGAGCGCGCCGCCCGACATGCCGGCCGGGCCGCCGGCGATGAAGCGGTCGAGCGCCATGCGCAACACGCGGGCGCTGTCGCCGGCGCCTTCGGCGTTCAGTTCCATGGAATCCAGCGTCGGCTTGACATGGGGCACGCCCGCGTCGGTCATGGCGCGGCCCAGGCGTTCGGCAACCCGTTCGCTGGATTCCATCTTTTGCCGGACGAAGGCGTAGCGGTCCTCTTCCAGCTTGGCGGCCGAAGATCCATCGATGGATTCCGCGCGCAGGGCCGCGGAGACGCGGGCCAGCACGTTGGCGGCCCCGCTTTCGCCCAAGGCGTCGGCGGCCTGCTTCAGGCCCGCCAACTCCACCAACTCCATGTTCAGATCGATGCCGGACTGGGCGGAATGTTTGAGCGCGGCGTCCGCCACGGCGGTCAGTCCCTCCAGGGTGTGCAGCCCGTTCGGTCCAGCCGGCTCAACGACGGGTGAGGCGAGGGCGTGAATGGTCATGGCGCAGGAGATGCGCGGCGCCAGCTGGGGCAGGCTGCAGGCCGACAGAGCGACATAGCGCTTGAGCTTGCGTCCGCCCACCGGCTTCAGGCTAACCCGGATCGGCCCGCGACGGTCGCCATTGCCAAGTCCCTCAAGGAACGAGGCGACCAGGGGCGCGTCGTCCTCGCTGATGAAGCTTCGCCAGGTCTGGCCGGTCAGCGAATTCGGCTCGGCGCCCAGCAGATGCTTGGTGGCGCCCAAGGCCAGCGTGACCTCGCCCTTGGTGTCCAATTCGAACAGCAAATCCGCGCACGCGAAGGCGAATCCGAGGAAGCGCGCAGAATCGTCAGCCATGACCAAGCATTCCCCGCTGGCTCATCGTCGCTGGAGACCTCCGTTGCGAGCGAGTGCGCCGACCGCTTAACCCGAGCGGCATGCCAGGTCCGAAGACCGGCATTTCGCCTTGCACCGCTTTAACGGATACGTGTTAACAACCCGTGCGGCTAAGCCTGGACCCTGCGGCGCCTGGCCGAGCGGCCCAGCGAGGCCGAAACGGAGCGGATCGACGATCGAGCGCCCATCCTTGGGCATGGGCGAGGGCGCTCCGCAGATCGCGGCGGCGACATGTTCGCCCAGCAGCGGCGCGGTGACGAAGCCGCGCGAGCCCAGGCCGCCCAGGATAAAAAGGCCCTCCTCGCCCAGCGCCCCGGCCAGGGGCATGCGGTCAGGCGCGGCGGCGCGCACCGACGCGCGGCCGAACAGGCCCGAAGGCTCCAGACCGCGCGCCAGATCAGGCAAAACCTCGGCCAGGGTCGCCAAATTTCGGCGGTGGTCGCCCTCTTCAATCTGCAAGTCCTCGCGTTCGCGGTCATGCGTGGCCCCGAACAGCAGGCCGCCGTCGAAGGGAACCGCATAGCCGCCCCAAGCCAGGGCGCAGTTCAAGCGCGCTCCCGTGCGCGCCCAGCTGGCCTGACCGCGCACGTGAGCGAGAGGCAGAGTGGGCTCCAAGGCTCGGGCCTGGGCGCCGGCCGCGATGCAGACGGCGTCCGCCTGCGCAAGGACGGCGCCTTGCTCATCCAGCACGCGCCAAGCGCCGTCCGTGCGCTCCAGGCTGGCGGCGTGGCCGACGATGACTTCCGCCGACGCCAGCCAAGCCTCGATCACCGCCCGGGGCCGGACGACCAATCCGTCTGCGAAGGCCAATCCGCCTCTCGCCAAGGGCTGGCCGGCGCGCTCGGCGCTCTGTCCTGCCGACAGCCTTTGCAGCCGAAGCGGATCGAACGCTCCGCCGGCGGCGACGGCGTCGAACCGCCTGGCGTCGCGCGGGGCGTGCTCCAGCTGCAGACAGCCCTGGCCTATGACCGCCTCAGTCCCGAGCTGCCCGTACAGATCGCAGGCGCGCGCCAGGGCCTGGGCGTAGAAGGCCGCTCGCGCCCCGCCGCCCGCGTCCAGCGCAGGGGCGACCAGGGCCGCCGGATTGCCCGACGCCCGCGCGGCCGGTCCCTCGGCGTCCAGCACCAGCGCGCGCGACGCCCAGGGCGGCCAGCGCCCGCGCCAGGGACGCGCCGGCAATTCCCGCGCCGATCACCGCGACCCGCGGCGCGCTTTGTCCGGGCGAGACAGCGCCCGCAAGGCGGCCTTCCAGCCGCTCGCGTTTGCGCCCATGCCCGGGCTGTTTGGCGATCTGAAAACCCGCCGCCTGAAGTCCGCGACGCACCTCTCCGGCGACGGTGAAGGTGCCCAGCCGCGCGCCCGGCGCCGAATGCGCGGCCATGCCCATCAGGACTTCGGATCGCCACATCTGGGGGTTCTTGGCGGGGGAGAAGCCGTCGAGGAACCAGGCGTCCGCCGTCCCGCTCCATTGCTCCAGCGCCCAGGCGGCCTCGCCGATCGCCAGGTCGAGGGTAGCGTCCAGTTCGGGAAAGGTCAGCCGATGAAAGCCCGGCGCGCGGCGTGGCCATTGATCCAAGAGCCGCGCGGCCAGATCGGCCAGTTCGGGCCAGGCCGCCAGGGCGCGGGCGGCGTCTTGCACGTCGAGCGGAAAGGCCTCGACCGAGAAGATCGACAGGCGCCGGCCCGGCGCGCGCTCGCGCCGCCAAAGGTCCAGCAGCGCCAGGATGTTCAGGCCTGTGCCGAAACCTAGTTCGCCCACGGTGAAACGGTCACGGTCGCGCCAGGCCTGGGGCAGACCGCAGCCTTGCAGGAAGACGGCGCGGGATTCAGCGAGGCCGTCGGCCGCGGAAAAATAGATGTCGTCGAAACGCAGGGAGCGCGGGGCGCCTTCGGCGGTCCAGTCCAGACCGGATGGGTCAAGCTGCGCCGTCATGGAATCTCCGCGCAAAGCAAAAGGGCCGCCCTAGGGCGGCCCTTCCGTTACGCCGAAACGTACCGGGCTTACTTGGAAGAAGAAGCCGCGGTCGCGTCAGAAGCGGCCGAAGACGCGTCGGAGGCGGCGCCGGTGTCAGAAGCGGCGGTAACGTCAGAAGCGGCAGCCGGAGCTTCCGCCTTCTTGCACGCGCCGACGGACAGAGCAGCGACGGCGGCGCCCGCCACGAGCAGCTTACGAAGAACTTCGGAGGTCATGGTCCTGGTCCCCTAAGGAGGTTAGAGCGCCAAAGTTACATCGACGCCATCACCGAGTTAGCCTGTTTTGAGGTCAACCGGCAAGGCGCCAATGCGACGCTGAGGGGGAATATGCCGTCATCCTGGGCATGTGCAAGTCACATCTGTCGCCCGAAAGCCCCCGGCGATCATGCGGCGCATCATTTATGGGGCGTCTCAAGCCTCGGTGGGGATGTTGCTGAGGGCTTCTTCCAGCTCCAGGAAGCTGGGCTGGGCCGTCGAGGGCACGCTGCCGCGGCCGATTTCGACCGAGATCTGGGCGGCGTTGCCGTGCAGGTGAGCCACCAATACGCCCTGGATGATCTTATAGAAGGAGGACTCCTCCTCGACGATGGCGCCCAGGCGCACCGCCATCGGCCCCACCAGGCCATAGGCGAGGAACACGCCCATGAAGGTGCCGACCAGGGCGCCGCCGATCATGCCGCCGAGGATTTCCGGCGGTTCCGTGATCGAGCCCATGGTCTTGATGACCCCCAGCACCGCCGCCACGATCCCCAGGGCGGGCAGGGCGTCGGCTAGGCTCTGCAGGGCGTGCGAGGGCGCCAGATTCTCGTGATGGTGCTTTTCCAGTTGCTTCTCCATCGCGTCCTCCACCTGGTGCGGGTCTTCCAGGTTCATGGTCATCATGCGCAGGGTGTCGCAGATGAAATCGACGGCGAAGTGATCCTTGGTGATCCGCGGGAAGCGCGAGAAGATATTGCTCTCTTTAGGATTTTCGATGTGGCTTTCCAGGGCGATCACGCCCTTGGACTTCATGGTCTTGGTCAGCAGGAACAGCAGCGACAGCAGGTCGCGGTAGTCGGAGGCTTTCCATTTGGGCCCGGCGAACACCTTGCTGAAGGATCCGGCGGTGGCCTTGATGGTGGTGACGCTGTTGGAGATGAGGAAGGCGGCGACGCCCGCCCCGCCGATGGCCATCAGCTCGTGCGGCGCCGCCTCCAGGATCACCGGCAGCTTGCCGCCGGAGATGATGTAGCTGCCGAACACGGCGCCGAACAACACCACAATGCCGATGATCTGGAACATGCATCCCCGCCCGATTGAGGCGGCAAGCATCAGCGTTAATGCTTAATTCCGCGTTGCCGCAGCTGTCGGCGCGGGGCCGGCGGCGGGGCCGCCCGCCGCCGCCGCTTCGCCTTGCAGGCGGTGGGAAAGATCCACGGTCAGATAGCCGTCGGCGGGCAAGCCGCGGGCTTTCTGCCAGGCGCGCACGGCCGCGCGGGTGTTGATGCCGATGACCCCGTCCGGCTGCCCGGGATTGAAGCCCAGGGCGATGAGGGCCTGCTGGGCGCCGATGCGGTCCTGGCTGGTCATGGGCGGCTCGATCGGCCAGGCGACGGTCAGGGGCGGCGCGCCAGTGATGCGGTCGGCCAGCAGGCCCACAGCCAGGGCGTAGCTGGTGGAGTTATTGTACTTGCGGATGACGAAGTGGTTGGGAAACACCAGGAACGCGGGCCCAGCGGCGCCGGCGGGTGTGATCAGCTGGGCCGGGGCGCCGGCGTCGTCCTCGCTCCAGTCCGGACCGCCCGCCGCGCGCACGCCGTCCAGGGCCCAGGCGACAGGAGTCTGCGTGGGGCCTTCGGTCACGCTGTAGTCGAAACCGGTCGGCAGCAGCACCTCGCGGGCCCAGCCGCCGCCGCGCTTCCAGCCGTAATGGTCCAAGAGGCTGGCGGCCGAGGCCAGGGCGTCGGCGGAAGAGCCCCAGATGTCGCGCCGACCGTCGCCGTCGCCGTCCACCGCGTCGGACAGGAAGGCCTCCGGGATCATCTGAGTCTGGCCCATGGCCCCGGCCCAGGAGCCCTTCATCTGATCGCGCGTGGCCGCGCCGGACTGGATCATGCGCAGGGCGTCCCAGATCTGGCTCTCGGCCCAGTCCCGCCGCCGTCCGGCCGCCGCCAGGGTGGCCAGGGAGCGAATCACGTCCATGTCGCCCTGCGAGGCGCCGTAGGCCGATTCCTCGCCCCAGATAGCCGTCAGAATCTGACCCGGCACGCCGAATCGATCCTCGATGGGCGGCAGCCACGCGGCTTGCGCGCGCTTGGCCTGGCCCAGAGCAATGGTCTTGTCCGACACGGCCGCGCGCATGTAGTCGCCGATGGGCTTGGACAGTTCGGGCTGGCGGCTGTCCAGCGCGGTCACGCGCGGGTCGGGCGTGAGGCCGCTCAGTTGTTGGCGCAGCAGGTCGAGCGGCCATCCCGCCGTGGCCGAACGCTGGAAGAAGCTCTGCAGCCAGGCGTCGAACTGCGGATCGCCCGACCCGCCGGTCGGCGCGCCGGGCCGTCTCCGCCGGCGGGGACAGCCCCGGTTCCGGGCCCAGGCCCGGCAGGGGGTTGGCCCCGGATCGGCCACGCCGGCGGCGGCCAGCATCATGAACAATCGACGGTCCATGGCCGACAGGCTAATCGGCCTTGCGGCCGTGACCAATCATAAAGCCGAGATTGACTAAATCGGCCCTGGCCCCTATACGCACGCCCTTCGCGCCGTCCGCGCCCATTTCCGATCCAGGCCGTCGAGTTCCGTCATGAAGGTCCGCAGCTCCCTGAAGTCCCTGAAGGGACGCCACCGCGACTGCAAGCTCGTGCGCCGCAAGGGCCGGGTCTATGTGATCAACAAGACCGACCCGCGCTTCAAGGCCCGGCAGGGCTGATCGCCCTTCGGTCTGTCGCGTCCAGCAGCGCCGCCCCCACGGGCGGCGTTTTCGTTTCAGGCGGCTGGTCCGCGGCGGGCGGCCATGATCCTATGCCTCATGCGCCCGATCTTCGCCGCCCTGATCCCACCGCCGCGGTTCGCCTGGTGAGGCCGGAGTTTTGACCGCAGCTCCGTCCGCCATCGTGACCGTTCTGAGCCTGGCCGGCTCGGCCGGCGGCCATCTATCTCGCCTGCGAGTACTTCGTGAACGGGGTCGAGTGGATCGGCCATCGCTTCGCCATGGGCCAGAAGGCCACGGGCACCCTGCTGGCGGCCTTTGGCACGGCCTTGCCGGAAAGCGTCGTCACCCTGGTGGCGGTGGCCTTCAGCGCGGCCCGGCCCAGAAAGACATTGGCGTGGGCGCGGCCTCGGCGGTCCGCTGGTGCTGGCGACCATCGCCTACGCCGTAGCGGGCTGGACCCTGCTGGCCAGCCGCCGGCCTTTGCGCACCGCCAGCGCCGCCGTCGACTTCGCCGGGCTGAGCCGCGACCAGGCCTGGTTCATGGCCCTGTTCGTCGTCAAGCTCGGGGCGGGCCTGGTCGTTTTCGCCTTCAAGCCCTGGCTGGGCGTGCTTTTCCTCCTGGCCTACGCCGCCTATGCCTGGAAGGAGTTCCGGCCGGTGACGCGGGAGAAGCGGAAGGCGAGCTGGAGCCACTGAAGCTGCAGCCGCGGGCGGCCGCCCCGTCCCTCGCCCTTATCGCTGCTGCAGACGCTGGCCGCGATGGGGGTGGTGTTCGTCGCCTCGCGCGTTTTCGTCGGCAGCTGGACGACCTGGGCCACGCCGTCGGCCTGGGCCCTCAGTTCCTCGCCCTGCTGCTCAGCCCCATCGCCACCGAACTGCCCGAGTCGCTCAACGCCGTCATCTGGATCCGCCAGGGCAAGGTGCGGCTGGCCCTGGCCAATATTTCAGGCGCCATGATGATTCAGGCCACCGTGCCCACGGCGCTGGGCCTGTTCTTCACGCCCTGGCGGCTGCAGCCCTCGCTGGTCGCGGCGGGCGTGGCGACCCTGGCGGTGATGGCTCTTGCTCTACGCGGGCTTTCGCAGCCGCCGCATCACGCGTCTGATGCTGGCGTGCATGGCGCTGTTCTATCTGGCCTTCATCGCGATCGTGACCTTCGCCCATCTTTCGGACGCCGCGCGGCGTTCCGCGGTCTAGGGTCCGCGCCTTCCCATCCGCCCGATTTCGCGAGACGCTTGCCCCATGGCCGACGATTCCTCCTCCCTGGACGTTCTCAACACCGCCGCTCAGACCCGGCTGAAGACCATCGTCGAGCGCATCGAGCGGCTCGAGGAGGACAAGGCCGCCGTATCGGCCGACCTCAAGGAAGTGTTCGCCGAGGCCAAGGGCGAGGGTTTCGACGTGAAGATTCTGCGCAAGGTCATCCGGTTGCGCAAACAGGACAAGGCCAAGCGGCAGGAGGAAGAGGCGCTGCTGGACCTCTATCTCTCGGCAATCGGGGGGCTGTGAACCGCAAGCCGCCAGACCCGAAGGCGGCGGCCAAGCGGGCCGCGCTCAATGCATTGCGCCGCACCCGCCGCGCCGCCGACAAGGCGGGCGTCGAGTTGTCGCAGTGGGAGGGCGAGTTCCTCGGTTCGGTTGAGCAGCGGCTCAACACCTACGGCCGGGCTTTCGGCGATCCCGAGAAGGGCGCGCCCGGCGCCAGCCTGTCGGTGCGTCAGGGCGTCAAGCTCAAGGAAATCACGGCCAAGGCCAAGGGCAAGCCCAAGGTCATGCGCCGGTCCAGATTCGGCCGCCGCGCCGGTCCGCCGGAGTCCGGCGATTAGCCCGTGCGCCATCCGATTTGCGCCCGTGGAGGGTTGACTTCGCGCCTGCCGGACGCAAAACCCCCCGACCAAACACTCAGTCACGAAGATTTCAGGCGCTTAGGCGTCTCAAGAGGAACTTTCCATGGCTCTGCGCGTCGCGATCAATGGCTTTGGCCGCATCGGGCGGCTGGTGCTGCGCTCGATCTACGAGCACGGCCGCCGCGATATCGAAGTCGTCGCCATCAACGATCTGGGTCCCGTCGAGACCAACGCCCACCTGCTGCGCTACGACTCCACCCACGGTCGTTTTCCGGGGCTGGTGAAAGTCGTCGACGGCGGCCTGGATATCGGCCAGGGCCCGATCAAGGTCACCGCCATCCGCAACCCGGCCGAGCTGCCGCACAAGGCGCTGGGCGTGGACATCGCCTTTGAGTGCACCGGCATCTTCGCCAGCAAGGACAAGGCCTCCGCGCACCTGGAGGGCGGCGCCAAGCGCGTGCTGGTGTCGGCGCCCTGCGACAACGCCGACAAGACCATCGTCTACGGCGTCAATCACGACGCCATCGGCAGGACGACCTGGTGGTGTCCAACGCCTCCTGCACCACCAACTGCCTGGCCCCGGTGGCCAAGGTGCTGCACGACTGGTGGGCATCGAGCGCGGCTACATGACCACGGTGCACTCCTACACCAACGACCAGCCCTCGCTGGACCAGATGCACAAGGACCTGTACCGCGCCCGCGCGGCGGCCCTGTCGATGATCCCCACCTCCACCGGCGCGGCCAAGGCGGTGGGCCTGGTGCTGCCGGCGCTCAAGGGCAAGCTCGACGGCTCGTCCATCCGCGTGCCCACGCCGAACGTCTCGGTGATCGACCTGAAGATCGTGCCCAGCCGCGCCACCAGCGTGGAAGAGGTCAATGCGGCGATCCTCAAGGCCTCGCAGGCGGGCCCGCTGAAGGGCGTCCTGGCCACGACCGACGAGCCCCTGGTCTCGATGGACTTCAACCACATCGCCGCGTCCTCCACCGTGGCCCTGCCCCAGACCCAGGTGATCGAGGGCCAGCTGGTGCGGGTGCTCAGCTGGTACGACAACGAATGGGGCTTCGCCACGCGCATGGCCGACACCGCGCTGGTGATGGCCAAGTTCCTCTAGTGCGGTGGAGGGGGTCTTGGCCTGCGGGTTGCAGGGGCGCGGCGCGGGTCCGCGATGACGCGCGAACATGGTTTAAAGGCCGCTAGCCCATGATGTTCCGCACCCTGGAGCAGACCGGCGATCTCAAGGGCAAGACCGCCCTGGTGCGCGTCGATTTCAACGTGCCCACCCACGAGGGCCCGGACGGCGCCCGCATGGTCAGCGACGACACCCGTCTGCGCGCGGCCCTGCCGACCATCCGCCTGCTGCAGGCCAAGGGCGCCAAGGTGGTGCTGCTGTCCCACTTCGACCGCCCCAAGGGCCGCCGCGTGCCGTCGATGAGTCTGAAGCCGGTGGTCGGGCCCCTGGCCACGCTGCTGGGCCAGCCCATCGCCTTCGCCGAGGATTGCATCGGCCCGACGGCCAAGAAGGCGATCAAGGCGCTGGCGCCCGGCGGGGTGCTGCTGCTGGAGAACCTGCGCTTCCACGCCGGCGAGGAGGCCGACGATCCGGAATTCGTCAAGGCCCTGGCGGCCCTGGGCGACATCTATGTGGATGACGCCTTCTCCGCCGCCCACCGCGCCCACGCCTCCACCGAGGGCGTGGCCAAGCGCCTGCCCGCCTATGCCGGGGAGTCCATGCGCGAGGAGCTGGAGGCGCTGGACAAGGCCCTGTGCTCGCCCGAGCGGCCGCTGATGGCCATCGTCGGCGGCTCCAAGATCTCCACCAAGCTGGACCTGCTCAAGCACCTGGTGACCAAGCTGGACAAGCTGGCCATCGGCGGCGGCATGGCCAACACCTTCCTCTACGCCCAGGGCTATGACGTGGGCGCGTCCTACTGCGAGAAGGACCTGGCCGACACCGCGCGCGAGATCATCCGCCTGGCCGGGCGCAACAGCTGCAAGCTGTTCCTGCCGCTGGACATAGTGGTGGCCGAAAAGCTCGCCCCGGGCGCGGCGGCGCGGGTGCGCGGCCTGGGCGAGGTGGACGAGGACGAACGCATCCTGGACGCCGGGCCCGAGACGGTGGAGCGCCTGTGCCGGGCCATCTCCAACTCCAAGACCCTGATCTGGAACGGGCCGCTGGGCGTGTTCGAGATTCCGCCCTTCGATCAGGGCACGGTCATCGCGGCGCGCCACGCCGGCGCCCTGGCCAAGGCCGGAAAGCTCGTGGCGGTCGCCGGCGGCGGTGATACGGTAGCGGCCTTGAACGCGGCGGGCGTGACGCAGGATTTCACCTTCGTCTCCACCGCCGGCGGTGCGTTTTTGGAATGGATGGAAGGCAAGGCGCTGCCCGGCGTGGCCGCGCTGAAGATCTAAAAGGGAACCCCATGGCCCGGATTACGCTTCGACAGCTCCTCGATCACGCGGCCGAGCACGGCTACGGCCTGCCCGCCTTCAACATCAACAACATGGAGCAGGGCCTGGCCATCATGGAGGCGGCCGAGGCGGTTGACGCGCCGGTGATCATCCAGGCCAGCCGCGGCGCGCGCGCCTACGCCAACGACATCGTGCTGAAGTACCTGATCGACGGCCTGGTCGAGCTCTATCCCAATATCCCGGTGTGCATGCACCAGGACCACGGCAACAGCCGGCCACCTGCGCCACCGCCATCCAGTACGGCTTCACCAGCGTGATGATGGACGGCACGCTGAAGACCGACGCCAAGACCCCCGCCGACTACGACTACAACGTCGCGGTCACCAGCCAGGTGGTGGACATGGCCCACGCCTGCGGCGTGTCGGTGGAAGGCGAACTCGGCGTGCTGGGTTGCCTGGAGACCGGCATGGGCGAGGCCGAGGACGGCCACGGCTTCGAGGGCAAGCTCGACCATCGGCCCTGCTGACCGACCCGGACCAGGCGGTGGACTTCGTCAAGGCCACCGGCGTGGACGCCCTGGCCATCGCCATGGGCACCAGCCACGGCGCCTATAAGTTCTCGCGCAAGCCCGACGGGGCGGTGCTGGCCATGACGGTGATCGAGGAGATCCACTGCCGCCTGCCCAACACCCACCTGGTGATGCACGGCTCATCCTCGGTGCCGCAGGACCTGCAGGACATCATCAACCAGTACGGCGGGCAGATGCCCCAGACCTGGGGCGTGCCGGTGGAGGAGATCCAGCGCGGCATCAAGCACGGCGTGCGCAAGATCAATATCGACACCGACAACCGCATGGCCATGACCGGCGCCATCCGCAAGGTGCTGGCCGAAAAGCCCGGCGAGTTCGACCCGCGCGCCTATCTGAAGCCCGCCAAGGAAGCCATGCGCAAGGTGTGCCTGCAGCGCTTCCAGGAGTTCGGCTGCGAAGGCTGGGCGTCGAAGATCAAACCCCTGTCCACCGCCGCCATGGCCAAGCGCTACGCGGCGGGCGAATGGCCCAGACGATCGGCGGCAAGGCGAAGGCGGCGGCGGAGTAGGGGCGCGGCGGCCGTAAACTGAAACGTCATCCTCGGGGCGCTCGAAGAGCGAGCCCGAGGACCCAGCAGCGAAGACCTGAAAGCGCGATAGGGCGCCCAGCTTCAAGCGAGCGCTTGCTGGGTCCCCGGGCTCGGCCTGCGGCCGCCCCGAGGATGACGTTTCTCTTTAGGGCCACGGCTCCGGGTTGTGGGTGGTCAAGGCGACGCCGCCTGGGGCGTGAAGCGGACCTGATCGTTGGCGGGCCGCCGGCGCGCGTCCATCAACCCCGCCAAGGGCGCGCCAACCTTGCCGCTGTCGATCTCCGTCTTGGCCCAGGCTTCCTCGGCCAACTGCGGCCAATCCGGCTCAAGGCCCAGGTCCTTGCAGATGAGCTCAATGATCTCGCTGACCGGGCGGGTCAGGATATCGCCGTAGTGGTCGTCGCAGTCCAGCAGCTCGGCGGCGTCCTGCCCCAGCCGGTCGACCTCGTCGGTCCCCTGGCCGTCGGCCCAGGCGATCCGCCGCACGATCCGCTCAAGACGCGCCTTCTGCTCGCGAACAAGGGGCGGCCGGTCGAGCGCCCGCCGACATTTGGCGCTGTAGGCCGCATCCGCCGCTTTGGACTCCAGGGCCTGTAGGTCGGTGATCAGCCGCGATTGCAGCAGAATGGTCATGCGCACCGCCCGCGCCACGCGGGCGTAGGCCATGGGGATGTGAGTGTCGACGGTTTGAGGAGCAGCATCGCCCGACCCGCCGCCGGTCGCCTGGCGTTCCAGCGCGCGGGCGATCTCCAGCCCGCCCTCGGCCAGCTGCCCCAGGATCCACAGCTGCCGCTCCAGCAAGACACGCGCCCAATCGGAGGCGTCGGCGGGCTGGGGAGGGGCAGGGGCGGCGGCGGGCATGGGGAACGAAGGGTGAACACGGGCAGGTGAGTCGTCAAGGGGGTGGGCCGGTGCGCCTTCCGCTTCGCCAGCCCCGTCACCCTAGGGCTTGGCCCTAGGGTCCAGGCGTCAAACGGGATGCGGTGTCCGGATAGGTCAAGGCGGCTGAACCCTGGATCCTAGGGCCAAGCCCTAGGATGACGGGAGTGGGAGGTCCAAGCCCTGAGAAGACGGGAGCGAGGCATGACCAAAGCCGCCGGGCGCGTTAGCTTGGCGGCATGTGCAACCTCTATTCCGTCACCCGGTCCCGTGCCGAGATCGGGCGCCTGGCCCGCGCGATGCGGGACCGCAACCACAACGCCCCGCCCATGCCGGGCGTCTATCCCGACTACGCCGCGCCGGTGGTCCTGCGCGGCGAGGATGGCGAGCGCGAGATGCGCGACCTGCGCTGGGGCATGCCGTCGTCCAGAAAGGCCCTGCTCGACGCGGCGACCAAGCGGGCCGACAAGCTGCGCGCCAAGGGCCAGGCGGTGGATTTCGCGCAGCTGCTGCGCCTGGAGCCCGACAAGGGGACGACCAATATCCGCAATACCTCCAGCGCCCACTGGAAGCCGTGGCTGGGACCCAAGAACCGGTGCCTGGTTCCCTTCACCGCCTTCAGCGAGCCCGATCAGGTGGGCGGCACGCTGAAGCCGGTGTGGTTCGCCCTTGGCGAGGATCGCCCCCTGGCCTTCTTCGCCGGCCTGTGGACCCCCTGGTCAGGCGTGCGCAAGATCAAGTCCGGCTGGGAGGACTGCGAGCTTTTCGGGTTCCTGACCACCGAGGCCAACGCCGACGTCGGCGCTTTCCACTCCAAGGCCATGCCCGTGATCCTGACCACCGAGGCCGAACGCGACCTGTGGCTCAGCGACGCGCCGTGGGATGAGGTGAAGGGGCTGCAGCGGCCGTTGGCGGATGGGGTGCTGAGGGTGGTGGAGGGGGGAGCGGCGTAGGGTGGACGTTGAGGATTGGCTGCGGGAAATGGTGTGCGTCCCTATTATTTCAAGTAAAACGCCCCACCTCTTTCCGGCCGGTAAGCGCGCCCGGAAATGGCCTAAGCCCATATTTACAACTATTCGTATCCCTCTCGATCGTCACATTGAGAAAACCATGGGGAAAGCCCCCGCCGCAAAGACCGCTGCGAGCGCCGCCAAAGGAATTGGCGGATTTCTTGCGATTATTCTCCTTCACCCGCCCTCGCAGCTGTCATTTTTGGGTGGGCTAATGTGTGGGCTGATCGCCAGTCTGGTCCTTGGCGTGATTTCGACTGTGCTCATCGTGTGGATGGGAAACATCGAAGAGGAGGCTTGAGGTTGGGTCTGGCGAGTGCTGCAAGGGATGCAGCCGCGGCCAGCGAAGGAGTGAGCACCGCGCAGGCCGAAATTGAAAGAGCAAAGGCTGATGCTGCGGCTGCGAATGCGGGCAGTCGAAGCCCAACTCGCGCTTGAAAAATATTAAGCCCCTCGGCATTTGAGCGGCATCAGCAAATTCCGCCGAAATAACCGAAGCTGTCAAAACGCCTATGCTGGGACGGACCATCGTGATTTTTTCAATGAGCGCGCCAGATGTGCCCAGCGATGGCCGAATTTCGCCTTACTGGAGCAAATTTGGAGATGCGCACTGCGTCGCCCAGCGGACGGGCCTTATGTTGGATGCCTTGGCATGGAAGCCGCGGCGCTCGTTAGCACCATCGTTCACCCAGCCGGAGGTCTGTGCCAAGCAGGTGATCGGGGATCGTCGTCTATTTACTGGCCCGCTTATGGTCCAATTGTTGAGGACATCCAAAACCCTCGAATGGGGTGCCGGTCACGTGAGTTGGCGATCCGACCGTAACGCATCAGATGCGCACGGGGAATGCTCAAACAGAAGCTATGCGGATCAACCTTGACGGAACCGATAACCCCGAACGCAGGATCGCACATCTGTATGCGGACGGAAACCATGGGGAAGAGATGTTCTTTCGCGTGTCTGCCGTCCGACCGAGTTGCCCAACGCATATCTCGGTACAATTCTCGCGGCCAGCATCGCTCCGGCTTCCGGCCGCCTCAAGGACCGCTTCGCGGCCGCGTGGCGGCGGGCCGGGACGGCCCGTCCTTGACCCGGCCGAAAGCCGGAGCTCGAATGTCACCATGGCTTTCAGGGCGGGGTGGGCGGCGTGGGGGGCACTGTCAGATGTCGCGAGCGACCTCCCGCCCCCAAGCGGGGGAGGGGGACCTCCCCGGGCTCGGCCGAAGGCCGACCCGAGGACAGGCTCCGTGGTGGAGGCGGCGTGCGGGTGGCAAATGGATTTGAGCTGAACCCTTGGTGCGGCGGCACGCCCCCTCAGTCAGCTTCGCTGACAGCTCCCCCGCAAGCAGGGGAGCTCGCACGCCCCGTTACGGTAGCCCGGAGGAATTGGGCGCCGGCTACGCCCGTCCCCATATCCCCATACCCGGACAAATTTCCGTGACGCCATACCCGTTGCTGAATTAAGGCGGGTTCGTTGGACAATGGATGTCATGTCACTCAACACCCATGCCCCATCCTGGAACGGGGACTGAGGAAAATCCCATGTTGGACCCATGGAACAACTATTTTCTGATGGTGGGCGGCGGCGCGGCGGCGCTGGCGGGGCTGATTTTTGTCGCGATGTCGATCAATCCCAAGGGCATTATCCGAAACTCGACCCACAAGAACCGCGCGATCAACATGTTGACCGGCTACAGCGCCGTTTTCATGGCGTGCAGCCTCGCGCTTTTGGGAAATCAAACCCCCTTGGCGCTCGGCTTTGAGTGGCTCCTCCTCTGGCTGATCGCGACCTTCATCTTCGTCAGGGGCTATGTCGTCGCCATCAGATCCGGCATGAGTTCCGTGGGTTTGAACACGCCGCGGCTCGCGGGCGGCACGGCGTGTTATCTTGCTGAAATCGTCGGCGCGATTTTCCTTATTCTCGGGCGCGGCGCGGGACTTTACATCGCGGCGATCGCCACCATTGTTCTGTTCGGCTTCCTCATTTCCGGCGCGTGGCTCCTGATCATCGGCATCTACGAAGACTAGGCTGAACGATGAATTGCGACCCAGACGCATGCGGTTGCGAAGGATGTCGCAACTCATTCGCAATCTTGTCCCGCCGCGCGTCGGCCGTCGGCCGATGGCAACCTAAAGCGCGCGGCCACGCTTGATCCGGCTCGACGACGGGTGCTGATGGGCGGCGATAGGCCGAAGATCGGAAATGGGGGGACCCGTGCATCTGGACACCATCATCCTGGCGCGGCTGCAATTCGCCTTCACCGTGGCTTGGCACATCATATTTCCGAGCTTCACCATCGGGCTGGCCAGCTTTCTGGCCGTGCTGGAAGGGCTGTGGCTGGCGACCCAGCGGCCGGCTTTCCGCGCCCTCTATCATTTCTGGATCAAGATCTTCGCCATCTCCTTCGGCATGGGCGTCGTGTCCGGCGTGGTGATGAGCTACGAGTTCGGGACCAATTGGAGCGTGTTCGCCGCCAAGGTGTCGCCCGCCATCGGACCGCTGCTGGGCTTTGAGGTGCTGACCGCCTTCTTCCTGGAGGCCAGCTTCCTGGGGGTGATGCTGTTCGGCGAGAAGAAGGTCGGGCCGCGCCTGCATTTTCTGGCCACCTGTATCGTGGCGGGCGGCACGGTGGTGTCGGCCTTCTGGATCCTGTCGGCCAACAGCTGGATGCAGGACCCGGTCGGTTTCGTCATGGACGCGCGCGGACGGTTCGTCGCCACCGACTGGCTGCAGGTGATCTTCTCGCCGACCCTGCCGCTGCGCTTCGCCCACATGCTGCTGGCGGCCTATCTGACCACGGCCCTGGTGGTGGGCGCCGCCTCGGCCTGGAAGCTCCTGCGCGAACCTGGACAGGGCGAGTTCCGCATCGCCTTGCGCATGGCGGTGGGCATGGCCCTGATCGTGGCGCCGTTGCAGCTGATGGTGGGCGACAACGCCGGCAAGCAGGTGGGCCAGGTGCAGCCGTCCAAGCTGGCCGCCATCGAGGCCTTCTGGGACACCAAGAGCCACCAGGCGTTCAATGTCATCGCCTGGCCTGATCGCGCCGTTCAAGGCAATCGTTTCGCGCTCTCGGTCCCCGACCTCGGCAGCTGGATCACCCACGGCAGCGCGAGCGCCGTGGTGACGGGACTGAAGGCCTATCCGCCGGCCGATCAGCCGCCGGTCGCGGTGGTGTTCTGGGCGTTCCGCGTGATGGTCGCGCTGGGCTTGCTGATGATCGCCCAGGGCCTGTGGGGCGCCTGGCTCTGGAGCCGCAAGACGCTGGAAAGCACGCGCCTGTTCCTGTGGTTCTCCACCGCCATGGGCCCCGCCGGCTTTATCGCCGTGGTGGCCGGTTGGACCACCGCGGAGGTCGGCCGACAGCCCTATGTGGTGTTCGGCCATCTGCGGACGGCGCAGGCCGTGTCGCCGGTGGGCGCCGGGCCGATTTCGGCCTCCCTGCTCGCCTTTGTGATCATCTACGCGGTCGTGTTTTGCGTGGGCGCTCTCTACATATTGCGATTGATCGCTCAGGGTCCCGCCCCCGGCGCCGCGGCTGAACCCGCGTCGCGGCCCCGTTCGCCCGGATCGGCGCTCGCCGCCGCGCCGACCCCGTCCACGGAGCCCCGCCATGACGCTTGATCTGCCCCTGATCTGGGCCGGCGTGCTGGCCGTGGCGGTGCTCATGTACGTGCTGCTGGACGGCTTCGACCTCGGCATCGGCATCCTGTTCCCCTTCGCGCGCTCCGATGGCGACCGCGACGCGATGATGAACTCGGTGGCGCCGGTGTGGGACGGCAACGAAACCTGGCTGGTGCTGGGCGGCGGCGGGCTGTTCGTGGTGTTCCCGGACGCCTACGCCATTCTCATGCCCGCGCTCTATCTGCCGGTGATGGCCATGCTCGGCGGCCTGATCCTGCGCGGGGTGGCGTTCGAGTTCCGCCTGCACGCCCGCCGGAGCGGCAAGCGCTTCTGGACCTGGGCCTTCGCCGGCGGCTCGATCGCCGCGGCGTTCGCGCAGGGGTCGGTGCTCGGCGGATTTCATCCAGGGAGTCGCGGTTCGCGGCGGCCAGTTCGCCGGCGGGCCGTTTGACTGGGCCACGCCCTATAGCCTGCTGGTCGCCTGCGGCGTCGTGGCCGGATACGCCCTGCTCGGCGCCGGATGGCTGGTGCTCAAGACCGGGGGCGGTCTGCACGAGGCGGCCCGGCGCTGGACGGTCCGTCTAGCCCCGCTCGTGGGGCTGATCCTGGCCGCGGTCAGCGTGGCGACCCTGTTCGTGCATCCGCCATTGGCCGCGCGTTGGGGACTGGGCGCGGGCGGCGTTGATTTGGCTCGCCTGGCGATGGTCTCGCCCATACCGCTGCTGGGCCTCGCGGGTCTGATCCTGGCGTTCGTCGGCGCCCGCAGCCCGAAGGGCCATGCCCTAGGTCCCTTGGTCGGCGGATTTCTGGCTTTCCTATCGGGCTATCTGGGCCTGGCCGTCAGCTTCCTGCCGTTCGTGGTCCCCTACAGCGTCACCTATGAGGCGGCGGCCTCCACTCCCGCGGCGCTGGGGCTGATGCTGATCGGCACGCTTGTCCTGCTGCCTGTGATCCTGGGTTATACCGCGTGGGTCTACTGGATATTCCGCGGCAAGGTCGGAGCCGATGCCGGTTACCACTGAACCCGGCGGCCTGATCGCGCGGCTCGCGTGGTTCTTCGCGATCGCCATCGCCAGCGCCCTGGCGGTCGCCGTCGCGGCCGAAGGACTGCGCTTTCTGATCCTGCATTGACGGCGGCGCTGGGTCGGCTTAGCGCGAGCCCATGAGCGTTTCTCTCTGCCGCCTTTATCTGATCACCCCGCCGGTCATCGCCGACATCGCGGGTTTCTCGAGCGCGCTCAAGGCGGCGCTGGGCGCGGGCGATGTCGCGGCCCTGCAGATTCGCCTGAAGGACGCGAGCGAGGCGCATATCACCGAGGTGGTCCGGGCGCTGAAGCCCATCGCCCACGCCCACGACGTCGCGGTGATCCTCAACGACCGGCCCGACCTGGCCGCCCGGCTCGACTGCGACGGCGTGCACATCGGCCAGACCGACGCCTCCTACGCCGAGGCGCGGCGGCTGGTGGGGCCAAACCGCATGGTCGGCGTCACCTGTCACGACAGCCGGCACCTGGCGATGGACGCGGCCGAGGCGGGCGCGGACTATGTGGCGTTCGGCGCCTTCTTTCCCACCAAGACCAAGCAAGTGAGCCATCATCCCGACCCGGAGATCCTGACCGTCTGGCAGGAGACCATGCAGACCCCCTGCGTGGCCATCGGCGGGATCACCGTGGACAACGCCCGCGGCCTGGCCCAGGCCGGCGCCGACTTCCTGGCGGTCACCTCGGCGGTGTGGGACGATCCGCTGGGCCCGGCCGCGGCGGTCAAGGCGCTCAATTTCGAGATCGCCGAGGGGGTGAAGGCGCGCCCGAAATAGCGTCGATCAGGCCTTCGGCGCGAGGTCGGGCCGGGAAGCCAGGAAGGCCGCGCGCTCCTCGGCCGTCATAACCTTGCCGGTCTTCTGCCGCGACACCTTCGGGGTGGGCCGCGCATAGGCCCCGGTCGGCGCCGACGGCTTGAGGTCGGCCAGACTTTTGATGGGCGGCTTCATGGTTCCCCGATTCGGCCTGGACGCGATCGTCCGGAGACTATCCGTCGGCTGGTGACGATACCATGAAAGGCCTGTCCTTGCTTCGCCGTCCCCGCCTCGCTAGGGTCCGCGCCCGTTCCCGCCAGCCCTTGGATGCCCCGTGAGCACGCCCTCAACCCTCGTCAAGGTGATGATCGACGCCGCCCGCAAGGCCGGCCGGGGGCTGGCGCGCGACTTCGGCGAGGTGGCCGAGCTGCAGGTGTCCAAGAAGGGCGCGGGCGACTACGTGTCCGCCGCCGACATCAAGGCCGAGCAGGTGCTGGTGGACGAGCTGACCAAGGCGCGCCCCGGCTACGGCGTCCTGGCCGAGGAGCGCGGCGAGGTGGAAGGCAGCGACAAGACCCACGTCTGGATCATCGATCCCTTGGACGGCACCACCAATTTCCTGCACGCCATCCCGCATTTCGCCGTCAACATCGCCCTGCAGCGCGAGGGCGTGATCGTCGCGGCCGTGACCTACAACCCCGCCTCGGCCGACATCTTCTGGAGCGAGCGGGGCAAGGGCGCCTTCCTCAACGACAAACGCCTGCGCGTGGCCGCCCGGCGCGATCTGACGGAGAGCCTTCTGGCCACCGGCATTCCCTTCGTGGGCCGCCCCGGCCACGCCACCTTCCTCAAGGAGCTGCATCAGGTCGCCCAGCGGGTGTCCGGCGTGCGCCGGTTCGGTTCGGCCGCGCTGGACCTGGCCTGGGTCGCGGCGGGCCGCTTCGACGGCTATTGGGAGCGCGGGCTCAAGCCGTGGGACGTGGCCGCGGGACTGCTGCTGGTGACCGAGGCCGGCGGCAAGGTGTCGGGTCTTGAGGAGGGCGAGGACCCCCTGACCAGCGGCAATATCTGGCCGCCAATCAGGAATTGCACCCGCTGATCCTCGAACGGCTGAGAGCGGCGAGCTAGAACCCGGCGCCGAACTGCAGCCGCGCCAGGCGGGCGTAGAGCCCGCCGCGCGCCACCAGCTCGGCGTGCGCGCCTTCCTCCACGATGCGGCCTTCGTCCATCACCAGGATGCGGTCGGCGCTGAGCACCGTGGCCAGGCGGTGGGCGATGACCAGGGTGGTGCGCCCGGCCATGGCTTCGTCCAGCGCCTTCTGCACCAATTCCTCGTTCTCGGCGTCCAGCGCGCTGGTCGCCTCGTCCAGCAGCAGGATCGGCGCCTCGCGCACCAGGGCGCGGGCGATGGCCAGACGCTGGCGCTGTCCGCCCGACAGGGTTCTGGCCCGCTCGCCCACCAGGGTGTCGAAGCCTTCGGGCAGGGCGTTCAGGAAGCCCTCCGCCTGGGCCGCGCGCGCGGCGACCACCGCGGCGTCCATGTCCGCGTCGGGCCGGCCGAAGCGGATATTGTCCAGGGCCGAGCCGGAAAACAACGGCGTGTCCTGCGCCACCAAGGCCATGCGCGCGCGCACCGCGGCCGGGTCCGCCTGGGTCAGGTCCACGCCGTCCACCAGGACCGCGCCGGATTGCGGGATCGAAAAAGCGCAGAAGCAGGCGCAGCACCGTGCTCTTGCCGCCGCCGGACGGCCCCACCAGCGCCACCCGCTCGCCGCGCCGCACGTTGAAGCTCATACCGTTCAGGGCCAGGGCGCTCGGGCCGGCTGGGATAGGCGAACGTCACGTCGTGGAAGGCGATCTCGCCGCGCGCCGGGCTCAGGCAGGGGAATGGGGTGGACGGGAGCGGAGATGTGAGGCTTGGCGGCGAGGAGTTCGGTGATCCGCTCCATGGCGCCGGCGCCCTTCTGCACGTCGCCCCACACCTCGCCGAGACTGCCCACCGAACTGGCCGCCAGGAACGACAGGAACATGAACTGGACCAACACGCCCGCGCTCATGGTTCCCGCGCGGACGGCCTGCACGCCCCACCACAGGATCACGGCGACCGCGCCGAACACCAGCAGCATGGCTCCGGCGGTGAGCACCGCCCGCGCCAGGATGCGCTTCTTGGACACGAGAAAGCGCTTCGTCCACCGCCGCGTCGAACTGGTCCGCCGCGCTGGCTTCGCGGCCGAACGCCTGGACCGTGTCCAAGGCGTCCAGGGTCTCGCCCGCGTAGCCGACGGCCTCGGCGAAACGGTCCTGGGCGGCGACCGACAGCCTGCGGACCCGTCGCCCGTAGGTGATCAGGGGCACCAGCACCAGGGGGATCATGATCAGCACGATGCCGGTCATGCGCGGACTGACCGCCACCAGCATGCCCACCGCGCCCACGGCCAGCAGACCATTGCGCAGACCCGTCGAGGAGGAGGACGCCACCAGCCCCTCGACGATGGCCACGTCGGTGGTCATGCGCGACAGGACCTCGCCGGTGCGCACCTTGAGAAAATAGCCCTGATCCAGGGTCAGGATATGGCGGTAGAGCACCTGGCGCAGATCGGCCACGACCCGCTCGCCCAGACGCGTGAAAAAGTAGAAGCGCGAGCCCGCGGCGATCGCCTGGACCGCCGCGAACAGACTGAGCAGGCCGAAGGCGAAGCCCACATGCGCGTATGTCTGACCGCCGGGCAGGCCCGCGTTGACGACCACGCGGGCGCCCACCGTCAGGGACAGGGTCGCCGCCGAGGACACGAGCAGGAACAACACCGCGGCCAGGGCGTCGCCCTTGTGCGCCGCCACGATCGGCGCAAGGCGAGTTAAGGGACGCAGGTCGCGTTGTTTGGCGCGGCGCTTGGCGGCCGCGCCCATGGCGTCGCGCAGCGCCGGGCCGGGTCTTGGCCGTTCGGGCGTCGGGTCGGCCTTGCCGGCGGGTCTACTTACAGCGTCCATGGGGCGCTTGCCATTTCAGGGCCAAACATTGTATAGGCGCGGCTTCCTTTCGCCCGCCCGATGTCGGCGGGTTTTTCGTTCCGCGGCTTCGCAGCCGGGCGCATACGGTTAACAAGATGAAGCAAGACATTCACCCAGACTATCACTTCATCACCGTGGTGATGACCGACGGGACAACTTACCAGACGCGTTCCACCTATGGAAAAGAAGGCGCGACGCTCAATCTGGATATCGATCCCAAAACTCATCCAGCATGGACAGGCGGCAATCAAACCCTAATCGACAGGGGCGGCCGTGTGTCGCGGTTCGCGGCCAAGTACGGCGGCTTCCTCAAGAAATAAGGCCGTTCGAAGGCCCGAGTTCATGAAAGCCGGCCTCAGAAGGCCGGTTTTTGTTTTTGGCCCGGCTTCGCCATCCGATCACCGCGGTTCTCCAAACATCGCCGCCAGACGCTCATGCTGCGCCAGCACCGGGTGCTCGACGTCGTCGGCGAGGTGAACATACATGCGCCGGTCCAGGTGCAGCACTCGCTCGTACAGCCGCGTGGAGCGCTCCAGCAGGCTGAGCAGGCCGCCCGGCAATTCCTCATCGGCCTCCGAAGCGTTTTCGGCGCGCGGCTCGGCCAGTCGATAACGGTCGTTGAAGGCCTCCGCCGCCGGCATGTCGCCCTCGCGCACCGCCCGTTGCACCAAAAGCCAGGACGCCACCTGCATCAGACGCGTGGTCAGGCGCATGCTTTCCCCGGCGTAGGCCAGGGCCGCGCCGCGCGACAGCAGCTTGGAGTCCTGACGGCCGGCCCCGTCCAGATAGGCGGCCGTCTCCTCGACCAGCTCCATGCCTTCCTGGAAGGTGCGCTCGAAAAGTTCGGAGGCGGTGAAGTCCTGCACCCCGCTGGTCTGCGTCGGCGTTGCGGCTCCCGCTTCATTCATAACGCGCGCCCTTTCCAGGCCTTGAGACGTTCCGTACGCCGAGTGGGACGGACTGCAACCGACGTGCCAACATGAAGGCGATTAGTCCTTCTCCAATCGGAACAGCGCATCCGCCGCGGCGCGCCCGGCCTTCTTGCGTTCAAGCTGGCCTCGCGTGCGCGCGATCTCTTCCTGTAGGCGCTCGATTCGGCTTTCCAGTTCGTCAACGCCAAACAGCTCCAGGTCTTCCCTGGAAACCTCGATCAAGGCGGCGCCGCGGGCGCGCCGCGGTTCGACCGGTTCCTCCAGCATGGGTGCGCTTCCCTTTGCTCGGTCCGTCCGACCGACTATCTGATGCATGACAATAGCATGACGCAAGCCAAAGAGCGCCCCAGATGACACAGCCGGCCAACGCGGCCTCGATGATGGCGATCCTGGTGCAGGGCGGCAAAGGTCCTGCGGAGGCGCTGACGCTGGTTTCCCGGCTGCGTCCTGAGCCCGGCCAAGGCGAGATCCTGATCCGCGTGAAAGCCGCCGGAGTCAACCGCGCCGACTTGATGCAGCGGCGCGGCCACTATCCGCCGCCGCCCGGCGCCAGCGACATCATCGGCATGGAGGTCGCCGGCGAGGTGGCGCAGCTGGGTCCCGGCGCCGGGCGCTGGCGCGTGGGCGACCGGGTCGCGGCGCTGATGGCCGGCGGCGGTTATGCGGAATATGCGGCCGTCGACGCGCGGTGCGCCCTGCCCATTCCGGCGGGTCTGGATTTCGTCCAGGCGGCCAGCTTGCCCGAGACGGTGTTCACCGTGTGGAGCAATGTGTTCGAGATCGGCGCCCTTCAGCCCGGCGAAACCCTGCTCCTGCATGGAGCCACCTCCGGTATCGGCGTGACCGCCATCCAGCTGGCCAAGGCCTTGGGCGCCAAGGTCATCACCACCTCGCGCGGAGCGGAGAAAACGGCCGAGCCCGGGCGCTCGGCGCGGACTTGTCGATCGACTCCACCGCTCAGGACTGGGTGCAGGCGGTGAAGGACGCGGGCGGCGCGGATGTGGCGCTGGAGATGGTCGGCGGCGATCAGGTGGCCAAGGACCTGTCCGTCATGAAGCCCGGAGGGCGGGTGGTGATGATCGCCTTTCCGGCGGGCGCCAAGGCGGAGGTCGACTTCAACGTCATCCTGCGGCGGCGCCTGACCCTGACGGGCTCGACCCTGAGAGCGCGCGATGCGGACGAAGGCGCGGCTGGCCGCCCAGGTGGAGACGCATGTGTGGCCGTTGGTGGTCTCCGGCGCTCTCAAGCCGGTAATTGACGCCGTTTTTCCGCTGGCGGAGGCGGGCAAGGCCCATGCGCGCCTAGAGTCGGGCGATCACGTGGGCAAGGTCAGTACTGACCGTCTGAAAACCAACCGTTCCCTTCGTCGGCGAACGGTCATATAGTGCGTGCCGAGCAACACCCGCCCGGCCGAAAGGCCGGGCGCCGTTGTTTTTAGCGGCGGATTTGGAGAAAAGCATGAGCGACATCCTGATGCCCAAGGCCACCGCCGTGTGGCTGGTGGACAATACCTCCCTGACCTTCGAGCAGATCGCCGATTTCTGCGGCCTGCATCCGCTGGAAGTGAAGGGCATCGCCGACGGCGAAGTGGCGCGCGACATTCGCGGCGCCGATCCCATCGCCAACGGCCAACTGCTGCGCGAGGAGCTGGACGCGGCGCAGGAGAGCCCGAGCTACCGCATGCGCGCGCAAAAGAGCCGCCACGCGGAGCTGCTCAAGCCGGCCAAGAAGGCGCCGCGCTATACGCCGGTGTCGCGCCGGCAGGACCGCCCCGACGCCATCGCCTGGTTCCTGCGCCATCACCCCGAAGTTCCCGACAGCCAGGTGTCCAAGCTCTTGGGCACCACCAAGGCCACCATCGACCAGGTGCGCAACCGCTCGCACTGGAACACCGGCAACATCAAGCCGGTCGATCCGGTGACCCTGGGCCTGGTCACCCAGCTGGAGCTGGACGGCGTGGTGATGAAGGCGGCGCAGAAGAAGGCCAAGGACGACGCGCGCAAGGGCATCGTCAGCGAAGGCCCCAGCCTGCGCCCGGCGGCGGAAACCGGCCTGGTCGATCCGGCGGCCGAAGCCAGGGCGGCGGCCGAGGCCGACGTGGCCGGCCCCCGCCAAGCCCGTCTCGACAAGGACGTGTTCTCCGCGGACGTGTTCAGCGACGCGGATATGGTGGACGAGGACTGATGCGACGCCGCAGCGGAGCGTGAACGGCTAATGCAGCCGGCGCGCCCTGCGCAGGTTTTCCATTTCCTCCTTCAGCTTGAGCTTCTGTCGCTTAGTTCCTTGAGTCTCAGGGTGTCCGAGCGGCCTTCGATTCTCGTCCTCGATTTCGCGTTCCAGGGTTTGGTGTCTGACACCGAGTTCACGAATACGGGCTTCGACGGCCATGACCGCGCCTCCATGCTGTTGGCCCTTGAAGTGAACACCCCCCCGGGGCGACTGTCAGATCACAAAGGGGTGCGGGCCGAATGCAAGGCCTTGGCGCCGATTACGTGGGCACGGAGGCGTGAGCGTGAGGCAAGGGCGTGACTGAGCCGGTCAATCCGAGGCTGGTGGTGGGGGTGTCCGGCGCATCGGGCGCGGTCTATGGCGTGCGCGTGCTGCAGGCCGCGACCGAGCTCGGGCTCGAATCACACCTGGTCGTGTCCAAGGCCGCCGCCTTGACCCTGCAGCAGGAGACCGGCCTGACCCCCGCCGACCTGGCCGCCATGGCCACGGTGACCCATCGGCTGGGCGACGTCGGCGCCTCGATCGCCTCGGGCTCCTTTCCCACGCTCGGCATGATCATCGCGCCCTGCTCGGTGCGCACCCTGTCGGAAATCGCCACCGGCATGACCACGTCGCTCTTGACCCGCGCGGCCGACGTCACGCTCAAGGAGCGGCGGCCGCTGGTGCTGATGGTGCGCGAGAGTCCCTTCCACCTCGGACATCTGCGCACCATGGTCCGCGCAGCGGAGATGGGCGCGATTATCGCCCCGCCGCTGCCGGCCTTTTACGCCCGCCCCCAGAGCCTGGAGGAGGTGGTCGACCAGTCGGTCGGCCGGGCGCTCGACCTGCTCGGCCTGAATTGGCGGCCGGTGAAGCGCTGGGGCGAGGACATCGGCCCCGTCGCAATCCCATGAAGTCCCGGCCGTGAGCCTGTGGGACTGGGCCCTGGAAGCCTACGCCCGTCCGGGCGTGCAGGACGTCTGCCTCAAGCTGCAGGACAGCCACGGCCAGTGCGTTCCCTATCTGCTGTGGGCGGCCTGGGCCGCGGCCGACGGCCAGGTCGTGAGCGCGCCGACCTTGTCACGGGGCGCCGCCATGGCGCGGGCGTGGGACGAAGCGGCGGTCGGTCCGCTCCGCCAGGTCCGCCGACGCCTCAAGGCGCCCCTGCGCCGGCATCGCCGACACCGCGCGCGACGCGGCGCGCGCGCAGGTCAAGGCGGCGGAGCTGGCGGCCGAAAGAGCCCTGATGGACGCCCTGGAGGCCCTGTCCCCGCAAGGCCGCGGGCGGGCCCTGCCCTTGGCGTCCGCCCTGGCCGACGCCGCGGGCGCCTGGGGCGCCGCGCCGCCCCTCCAGGTCCTGCGCGACCTGGCGGAAAACCTCGCCTGAAGGTGATGCAAGCGCGCTTTACCGGCGCGGCGACTGTGGTCTAATGGCAGAGTTGATTAGCCGGCGTCGGGTCCGTCCATCGCATGAATGACGATGAACTTTCGGCGGAAGCGGAGAGCGCGCTGCGAAGCCGCCTGGCCGAGCTTCGCCAGGAACATCAGGACCTGGACGATTCCATCCACGCCCTGGAAGCCGGACCGCGCCCGGACCAGATTCAGATCGCGCGCCTGAAGAAGAAGAAACTGATCCTGCGCGACCAGATCGAACGCGTGGAAGATCAACTGACCCCGGACATCATCGCCTGACCTGCTTAACCCCGGCAAAGCCGGGATGGCGATATTCTGGCCGCCGATTTTTTCAACCTTGGTGGTTCAAGTTTTTTGACTCCGCTTGAGGATTTCACGCCCTGTCGGGGTCTTTAGGGCTTGACCGGCTTGCGCAGGTACATGACCGCGTCGGCCTCGGCCAGGGCCTGCTCGGCCGAATCGGCGCCGGCGATTTCGCGCACGCCGTAAGTGACGCCGACGCTGAACGACGCCCCTCGAACGCCACGGGCGTCTGCATCACGCAGGCGCGCAGGGCCTCGGCCTTTTGCGTCGCCGCCTCGCGATCGGCGTGCAGCAGGAGGACCGCGAATTCATCCCCGCCCAGGCGCCCCACCACGTCCGATTCGCGCACCTCGGCCTGCAGCCGCTCGGCCACGGCGACCAGGGCCGCGTCGCCCGCGGCGTGGCCGTAGCGGTCATTGACGGCCTTGAAGCCGTCCAGGTCGAAGAAGATCACGCTGGCGGGGATATCGTGCCGACGGGCCACGGCGATGGCTCTCTGAACCTCGCGCATGAAGGCCCGGCGGTTGAGCAGCGGTGTGAGCACATCGATATCGGCCCGCCGTTCCGCCTCCGCCAGCCGTTCGCTCAGGGCCTGAACCTGGGCGCGCAGCTCCGCCAACTCTCGAGCCATGGCCGCGGCGTCGGGATCGGGGGAGGTCTGTGGCTCAAGGCGTGCGCCGGAAGCGGTCATGAGCGGACCTTATCGGGTCGCCGCCGACTTTGGAATGCATCGCTGAGCCCCGGGCATGGCGCGGATCGCGTTCGGACGATAGAAAGAACCATGATCGACCCCGACACGCCTCTGCGCGAGCAGATCGACGCAGCCATGGACAGGATTTATCGCGAACTCGAAATTCTGCAGGGTCCGTCCACCATCGGAGGGCCAGCCGACAATCGAGAGGTGATCGCGCAGCTGCAGGCCGAATATCAGGCGCTCAAGGAGGCGCGCGCGCACCTGGGTCCCTATGAACTGCCCGACGAAACCTATGAATGATAGGCTGATCGAGATGAGGGCGCTTCTCCCGCGGGTTTCAGGCGCCGAGGGGGTTTTCTCATGATGCGCATCGCCCTGCTGACCCTGATCCTGTTGTTCCTGGCTCTATCGATTCTTCAGCGGGGATGGCGAATTTATCAGGCCCTGAAGACGGGCAAGTGGTCGATGCGGGGCTCTGAGGTCCTCCTCGCCGACCGGCCTCAGGTTTACCGGCGCATCCTCATCATGAACGGCGTGACCCTGGCGATCTTGCTATGCGCCGTGGTTGTCATCCTTCACGCCATGGGAATCGGCAGCTAACGGCAAGGCCTCCTGCGACACCGGTTGCAGCCGGGGCGCCGCGGCCTATACTCCGCGCCCTTCCGGGCCCCCTATGGCCCAAACAGTTGGGGCAGAGAGCAGCATGGGCGCCAGCGCGCCGGTCGCCATCATCATGGGCAGTCGCTCCGACTGGCCGACCCTGAAGGCCGCGGCCGAGATTCTCGACGTCCTGGGCGTGGCGCATGAGGACAAGGTCGTCTCCGCCCACCGCACGCCCGATCGCATGTACGCCTTCGCCAAGGGGGCCAAGGCCGCCGGCTTCAAGGTGATCATCGCCGGGGCGGGCGGCGCCGCGCATCTGCCGGGCATGACCGCCTCCATGACCGAGTTGCCGGTGCTGGGCGTGCCGATCAGGACCGCCAGCCTGGACGGCATGGACTCCCTGCTGTCCATCGCCCAGATGCCCGGCGGAATCCCGGTGGCGACCCTGGCCGTCGGCGAGGCCGGCGCGAAGAACGCAGGCCTGTTGGCCGCGCAGATCCTTGCCCTGAGCGATGCCGCCCTGGCCGGCGCGTGACCGCCTGGCGCGCGGCTCAGACCGAGTCTGTGGCCGAGACCGTGGAAGATCGCTGACGGATGGCTGTTGCGGCGCCCCTTCCGCCCGGCTCGATGATCGGCGTGCTGGGCGGCGGCCAGCTCGGCCGCATGCTGGCCCTTGCCGCCTCGCGGCTGGGCTTTGACGTCACCGTGCTGGAGCCCGAGCCTGATTGTCCCGCCTCGCGCGTCTGCGCCCGCACGATCACCGCGTCCTACGACGATCCCGACGCGCTGGAGGATCTCGCGCGCACCTGCCGGGTCGTCACCTTCGAGTTCGAAAACGTGCCGGCCGCGGTGGTCGACCGCCTGGAAGCCTTCGGCGCCGTCGCCGCGCCCGGCCGACTGGCCCTGGCCACGGCCCAGGACCGCATCGCGGAAAAAACCTTCCTGCGCGCCCAAGGCCTGGCGGTGGCCGACTTCGCCCAGATCGACGCCGCGGCGGACATCGCGGCGGCCCTGCCCGGTTGGGCTCGCGCGCCCTGCTGAAGACCCGCCGCGAAGGCTATGACGGCAAGGGCCAGCCTGGGTTCAGGGGCCCGGCGACGCCAAGGACGCCTTCGCCCGCGTCGGCGGACGGCCCGCCATCCTGGAGGCCGCCGTGCCTTTCACGCGCGAACTGTCGGTGATCGCCGCGCGCGGCCGGGGCGGCGAGATCGCCTGCTATCCGCCCGGCGAGAACCACCACGAGAACGGCGTGTTGCGCACGACCCTGGCGCCCGCCGACATTTCGCCCGAAACCCTCGCCCAGGCGCAAGCCATCGCCCGCACCACGCTTGAAGCGCTGGACTATGTGGGCGTGATCGGCGTGGAGCTGTTCGAGCTTCCGGACGGGGCCTGGTGGTCAACGAATTCGCGCCGAGGGTCCACAACTCCGGCCACTGGACGCTCGACGGCTGCCAGGTCGACCAGTTCGAACAGCACGTCCGCGCCATCGCCGGCTGGCCGCTGGGGCCGACCGCGCCGCTGGCCCGGGTCGAGATGACCAACCTGCTGGGCTTCGAGGCCGAGGATTGGGCCAAGCTGGCGGCCGACCCGGACGCGCGGTTGTGGCTCTACGGTAAGCGCGAGGCCCGCCAGGGGCGCAAGATGGGGCACGTGAATCGATTGCGGCCGCTTTAGCCGCCATACCTCATCCTCCCCAGCCCCCCCGCCGCCCGGGCCGCGAAGTCGCCCTTCGGCAAGCCCGCCTTCCACTTCTCAAAGCTCATCACATCACCCACGCGCCGCTGCACATAGGCGTCCCCTTCCGCCTTGCCGGCGGTCAGGCGCACCATCAGGGCCGAGCCCAGGATGGCCGACAGGATGGCGCGCTTGGAATAGTGGTTCTCGTCCGTCGCCGTGTCGCCGGCCCAGCGCCAGATGGCATCCGCGCTCTCCCATTGCAGGCGCAGGGCCAGGGGCAGATTGGTCGGCAAGGCGAGGAATCCGGCCCAACGGCGGCTGGCGGCCTCGTGCAGGGCGGCGGCGTCTTGGCGGGCCTGAACGGCGCGGATGATGCGTTCGCGGATCTTTAAGCTGCGCGGGTCCGTGGCGGCCAAGGCGTCCAGCATGGCGCGGTCCAGCCGGCGAGCGTAAAGCGCGGCCAGGTCGCGCGGGCCGTTCGGCAGCAGAAGCTCCACATCGCCCGGCGACAGGCCGGCCGCCTGGGTCGCTCGCCGCAGGGTCGCGGCGCTCCAGCCGTGCTCAGCGACCAGGGGCAGGGCCGCGTCCAGCACCCCGGCCTCGGCGGCGTCGGCCCAATTGTCGCTCGTTTGGCTCATCGGTTGCAGGATAACGCCTTGCCGCGCCTAGAGCGATGGACGAATTGAACTCGGCTCTGGTATCAGCCGCGCCAAGCACGGAAGGCGACTTCCGGGCGCAATTTCCTGTTCGTCGATCCGGGTCCCTGCAGGGGAATAGGATCGATGTTGCTTCGGAGGACCGGGTCATCGTCCAGATTTTCGTGCGCGACAATAATGTCGACCAAGCCTTGAAGGCGCTGAAGAAGAAGATGCAGCGCGAAGGCTCCTTCCGTGAAATGAAGCGTCACGTGCATTACGAGAAGCCCTCGGAAAAGCGCGCCCGCCAGAAGGCCGAAGCGGTGCGCCGCGCGCGCAAGCTGGCCCGCAAGCGCATGCAGCGCGAAGGCCTGATCGCCGCCCCGAAGAAGCCCGTTCGGGCTTAGGCTTTCGTCTTAGCCGAGCTTTGAAGCCGCGCACCCATCGCGCGGCTTTTTTGCGTCAGGGCGCCGACGCGACGGCAACCCTCGGCGAAGGCGCATCCAGATCCATCAGCGGCGAGATCGAGCCGGGCGGCAGGGCGGCCATGTCCATGACATAGGTAATCCCGCGCACGATGTGATCGGCGAATTTCAGGCCCAGCAGGGAGGCATGCTCGGAGCCCTTGACCTCCTCGATATAGCCGTGGCGGGAGGCGATGGCCGCAGCATCGTGCTGCGGCTTCCAGGCGGCGCCGTCGCCGTGCTCGGCGGTGATCACGGCCACTGGCCAGGCGGGATCGTATTGGCCGGCCTCGCGCGCCTGCTGGGCGGTGATCGGCCAGGTCTCCACTTCCTCGTCCGACACCCGGTTGTGGCGGGCGGATGCGAACATCTCCTGCTTTTCGGCCTTGGCCTCGGGGGTCAGGCCGATCTTGTCGGCGAAAGGCGCGGTCTTGACCGGTTGCAGCAGGCCCAACGAGGCGATCGCGGCCACCGCGCGCGAGACCCCGACGAAGGCCGAGACGTAGTGGCGGGTGTGCGGGTCGTCCATGTCCTCGGGCGTGGCCGCGTCCACCAGCACGACGCCCGACACCAGCTGAGGATTGCGCGCGGCGAACAGGCGAAGGCGCAAGCCCGCCATGGAGTGGCCGACGATCACGAAGGGTCCCGGCTCGCCGGAGGCCTTCAGCAGGGCTTCCAGGTCGGAGACAATGGCGAGGCCGTCGCGCGGGGAGGGCCCCGGATCGGACCAGCCCAGTCCTGCCCGGTCGTAGGCGCAGGAGCGCACGCCCAGGTCCGCCAGCTGCTCCTGCACCACAGCCCAGTCCGCGGAGAAGCCGAAGGCGCCGGCTTCCAGCAGCACCGTGGGCTTGGTCGAGGCGCCGCGGTCGGGGCCTGCGCAGACCATCCGCAGGCTGCGCCCGCCGATATCGACCATCTGCGAGG
>CAWDPL010000063.1:0-19857 GCA_963804105.1 uncultured Alphaproteobacteria bacterium | reverse complement strand
CCTCCGCGCAGATGACCCAATCGGTGGTGGAGGTGTTCACCAAGGTCCGTCTGGACCAGGACGCCCTGGACAAGCTGGAGGATCTGCTGATCGAGGCCGACCTCGGGCCCCAGGCCGCCGCCCGCGTGGCCGAGGCCTTCGGCAAGGCGCGGTTCGGGCGCGAGGCCACCGAGAGCGAGATTCGCGAGAGCCTGGCCGAGGCGATCGCCGCCGAACTGGCGCCGCACGAAGGGCGTTTCGATCCCCTCGTCGGCCCCAAGCCGTATGTGGTGCTGTTCGTGGGCGTCAATGGCTCGGGCAAGACCACCACCCTGGGCAAGATCGCGGCGGACCTGAAGGGGCGCGGGGCCAAGGTGTTGATCGCCGCCGGCGACACCTTCCGCGCGGCGGCCATCGAGCAGCTGAAGGTGTGGGGCGAGCGGGCCGGCGTTCCGGTGATCGCCAAGCACATCGGCGCGGACGCCTCGGGCCTGGCCTATGAAGCTCTGGAACGGGCCAAGGCCGAGGGCTTCGACGTGCTGCTGGTGGACACCGCCGGGCGCCTGCAGAACAAGGCGGCCCTGATGGACGAACTGGCCAAGGTGGTGCGCGTGCTGAAGAAGCTTGATCCGTCGGCCCCGCATGAAACCCTGCTGGTGCTGGACGCCACGGTCGGCCGCAACGCCCTGTCCCAGCTTGAGGCCTTCGACCGGACGGCGGGCGTGACCGGGGTGGTGATGACCAAGCTGGACGGCACCGCGCGCGGCGGGGTGCTGGTGCCCGTGGCCGAAGCCGCCCACGCGCCCATCAAGCTGATCGGCGTGGGGGAAGCCGTGCGAGGATCTCCAGCCGTTCGACGCAAGCCGTTTCGCCCGATCCCTGGTCGGGTTGGACAGCGAATAGAACAAGCACAAGGGGAAACGTCCGTGAACGCGGCCAAGACCAACCAGACCATCCGCTCGATCATCGACTACGGCGGCTTGGCCGTGTTCCTGGCGGTCTATTTCCTGACCGGCAAGGACATGATCAAGGCGAACTGGGCCTTGGCGGCGGCCTCCGGCGCCGCCCTGGCCGTGGGCCTGATCCTGGAGCGGCGCATCGCGCCCATGCCGCTGGTCACCGGCCTGTTCGCCCTGGTGTTCGCCGCTCTCGCCCAGAATTTCCACGACACACGGTTCGTGAAAATGCAGCCCACGGCGATCAATCTGTTTCTCGGCGCGGTTATGCTCGGCGGGGCGGCCATGAAGCGCAATCCGCTGAAGGCCCTGCTCGGCTCTGCGATTCACTTGGACCCGCCCGCATGGCGCACCCTGATGATCCGCTACGGCGCCCTGTTCCTCACCGAGGCGGCGCTCAACGAAGCCATCTGGCGCACCCAGCCGGATCAGGTGTGGGTGGTGTGGCACCGGCCGGTCTTGCTGGTGGTGTCCATCGCCTTTTCCTTGGCCCAGCTGCCGTTCCTGATGAAACACGCCAAACTTGGCGAGGCGGAACTGCAGGCGGAGCACCGAGCCGAGTCCCCGCCGGCGGACCAGCCGGAGGAATCCTCGTCCTCGCCGTCCACGGACGGTCTGTCGTCAAACTGACGCCTAAGGCGTATATAAGCCCGGCGACTTGGGGGCGGATGGAGCCGGACCGGCTTCAGGACAGGGAAACAATGGCCAAGGCGACGCACTCCGCAGACTCCACGCTGGAACGATCCCCCAGCCATCTGCTGCATAGGGCCCTTCAACTGGCGCTGGACATCTACGCCGAGGAGGCGGGTCCGGGCGCCATCACCCAGCGACAGTTCGCGGTGCTCACCGCCGTACAGTCGCGCGAAGGATGCACCCAGAGCGATCTGGTCAAGGCCACCGGCATCGACCGTTCGACCCTGGCGGAGCTGGTGGCCCGCCTGATCGGCAAGGGCCTTCTGGCCCGCGAGCGCTCCGCCCTGGACGCGCGGGCCAATACGGTCAGCTTGACCGACGCCGGCCGCGCCTCGGTGCAGGAAGCCGCGCCGCGCGTGGCCCTGGCCGACGAGCGCATCCTGGCCCTGATGCCCTCGGCCAAGCGCGAATCCTTCCTCAAGACCCTGGCTGAGATGGCCAAGGCCGCCGGAAAGCCGCACGCCGAACCGGAAGCGGACGCCGCACAGCGCCGCAAAGCCAAGGAAAAGGCCAAGGCCGAGAAGAAGGCGGACAAGAAAAAGAAGAAAAAGAAGGCCAAGAAGAAGGCCGCTGTCGCGGCTGAGGCTGTTTAGCGCAACGCCTCGCGCGAGCCTGCAGCGATCTAAACCTTGATATCGATCAGCGAGCCGGGCCGCAGAAGACGGCTGGGCGGCGGCGCGTCGGCGTCGAGTTGGGGCATGGACGCAACCGGCGGCGCGGGCGCGCGCAGGGTGGCCGTCTCAACGACCGATTTGGCCGCAACAGGAGGCGCTTGAGGCGTGGCCTTGCCGAGGGCCGCATTGAAAAACGCGCGCTGGGCCGCGATCGCCTCGGGACTGCGCGTTCGGGCGGGCGTCGTCGGCGCGACGGGCGACGTGATGGGGGTGATCGGCGGCATGGCCTGGAATTATGGTTAACCAGCCGTGAATTTGCCCCTCGGCGGATGAAGCAAGGGTTAACGCGCGGCTTGGGCGCGCAGGGTCGCGATCTGGCCGGCGAGGGTCTGCACGTCCTGATCGGTCATGGGGCCGATATGCTTGGCCACGATCATCCCGTGCGTATCGACCACGAAGGTCTCGGGCACGCCGGAGATGCCGAAATCCACCCCCACGTCGCCCGAGCGGTCCTGCAGCACCTGGCCGAAAGGATCGCCGTACTTGTCCAGGAACGCCTGTGTGGCGCCCGGCTGGTCTTTGTAGGCCACGCCCACCATCGGCACCCCCGCGGCCTTCAGCGCCATCAGCTGCGGCGCTTCCTCCGCGCACGGCGCGCACCAGGAGGCGAATACATTGACCACCATCGGCGGGGTCGCGGCCGAGCCGATGGGCGTGGGCTGGCCGCCGGCCAAAGGCGTCAGGCTGTCGGCCGGCAGGGGCTTGCCCACCAGGGCCGCGGGATTGACGTGCGGATCGTGGTGCAGGCCATAGCCGGCGAACAGCACCACCAGCAGGCCGCAGACCGCCAGGGGAATGAGGGGCAGAAGTCGCTTCATTGTTCGGGCCCGGTCTTGCCGAGCGCCTGCTCCAGCCGCCGGACCTCGCCCCGCCAGCGGCGCGCGCGCAGCCAGGTGTCGACGATCATGATACCGATCGTCAGGGCGCTGACGCCGTAGGCCGCTAGGACGTAGAAAGCGTACTTGCCCATCAGCGCGCCGCCTGCACGGCCAGGGCCCCGGCCCGGCGGCGCCACACCTCGGCGCGGATGCGGGTCAGCCACAGGGCGCCGAAACCGAAGGTGTAGGCCAGGGCCATCAGGGCCAGGGGCCAGAGATAGACCGCCGACAGCAACGGCCCGCCCTTGACGAAGATCGATTCCCCCTGGTGCAGGCTGTTCCACCAGACCACGGAGAAATGGTCGATGGGCAGCATGATCACGCCGACCATGGCAAGAATCGAAGAAGCGCGGTCGGCCTTGACCTCGTCGTCGATGGCCGCCTGCAGGGCCATATAGCCGACGTAGAACAGAAACAGGATCAGCTCAGAGGTCAGGCGCGCGTCCCACACCCACCAGGCGCCCCACATGGGCCGACCCCACAGGGATCCGGTGATCAGAGCCAGGAGGGTGAAGCCGGCGCCCAGGGGGGCGGCGGCCCGAGCGGCGGCGTCGGCCAGGGAATGGCGGAACACCAGGCCGAAGAAGGCCGAGCCCGCCAGGCAGGCGTAGGCGAACATGCCGAGCCACGCGGCGGGCACATGCACGAACATGATCAGCACCGTGGCGCCCTGCTGATAGTCCGGCGGCGCGTTCAGACCCATGCCCAGGCCAACGCAGGCCAGGGCCACAGCCAACACGCCCAGGCTCGGCGCCAGCCAGCGCGACAGGTCCATGAACCTCTGCGGATTGGCGAGGAAGGTGATCATGGGGGGGAGATAAAGGGTGCGTGCGAGAGGGGCAAGCGCCAAGCCTCGCTCCTCTTTCGCGAGCGGCGGGCGACATCAGCCGATCAGGACGTTCAGTGTGGCCTTGACCTGCGCCAGTACGGCCGGCGGCGCCGCAGACTTGAACTGGGCTTTACGGGCTCGCCAGTCCAAATTCTTGATTTGGTCCGCCAGGACGACGCTGGGCGGGTCCTGACTGACCACGACCTCGAACGGGTAGCCCTTTATTCTACTGGTCATGGGACAGGCGATCATCATGCCACGCTGGCCGTTATAGGTCGCGGGCGACAGCACCAGCGCCGGCCGGTGACCAGCTTGCTCGTGGCCGGCTTGGGGGTCGAATTGAATCCAGACGATGTCGCCCGCCTCGGGGACATAGCCGCTCACCACACTTCTTTTCCCACCGGCTGGCCTAAATCGACCTCTTCGTGGAACGTGTCCGGGGTCATTCGAGCGAGCATTTCATCAAGATCGTATGCCGGCGCCTTGATCGGCTCGATGATAATCCGCCCGTTTTCCTCCCGCACATCCACGGCTTGGTTGATGCTGAGATCGGCCGCCGCCATGACTGAGGCGGGAATTCGCACCGACGCGCTGTTCCCCCACTTCCTGACCTGGATTTTCATAAGGGCCACCAATAGTATCAACAATGTCGATACTATCCCGGCTTGGGAGGGGTGTAAATCCGGCGGGCCTACGACAGCGCATTCCTACACGCCGCCGCCATCGCGAACGGCCCTAGCGCCACCGCCGCCAGGCAATAGCCGCCTAGAAACAGAAATCCCGGCGTCCAGTTCAGGCCGTCGGCCAAGGCCTCGATCGCGCCGGCGCCGAAGATCACCGGCGGGGCGAACAGGGGCAGGACGATCACCGCCACCAGCACTCCGCCCCGGCGACTGCCCAGGCTGAGCGCCGCGCCGATGCCGCCCACGAAGGAGAAGCCCAGGCCGCCGAGCAGGGCGGCGCCGAGGGTCAGGGGGATCAGCCGGGGCTCGGCGCCCAGGGCGATGGCGGCGATCGGCGTGAAGGCGGCCAGGGGCAGGCCGGTGGATATCCACTGGGCCAGGCATTTGATCGCGGAGACCGCCTCCAGCGGCAGGGGACCGAGAGAGAGCAGGTCCAGGGCGCCGTCCTCGTAATCGCGCTCGAACAGGCGCTCGAGCGACAGCAGACTGGACAGGGCCAGGGCCAGCCAGGCCGATCCGGGCGCAACCGCCGCCAGCCGCTGAGGCGCCGCGCCCGCCGCCAGGGGCAGCAGCGTCGCCACGCCGGCGTAGAAGGCCAAGGCCACCAGGGGTCCGCCGCCCTTGCCCCAGGCCAAGGCCAGTTCGCGCCGCAGTAGTGTGATCACGGCGCTCACGGCTCGATCTCCACGCTGTCGGCCTCGATCGGCAGGGGATCGTGCACGGCGGCCAGGATCAGGCCGCCCGACGCCAGATGCTCGCCCATCAGGGTTCCGAAGCGGGCCCGGTGGTCGGCGTCGAGCGGGGCGAAAGGCTCATCCAGCAGCCACAGGGGGCGCGGCGCGGCGATCAGGCGCCCGAGCGCGAGGCGCCGCCTTTGGCCGGCCGACAGCTTGCGCACCTCCAGTTCGCCGATGCGGTGCAGGTCCAGCGCTTGGGTCGCGCGGGCGATTCCGGCCTCATCGCCGCCGCACCAGCGGGCCTGGAAGACGAATTCCTCGCGCGCCAAACGGCCGGGCTTGAGCCCGTCCTGATGGCCCATCAGGTGCAGGCCCGCCGCGCGCGCCTCCTCCGCCTCGATCGGACCGTCCGGCCCGTCGAATGTCACCGTTCCCCCCTGCGGCCGAATCATGCCCGCCACGGCGCGCAGCAGACTGGTCTTGCCCGCGCCGTTGCGACCGCGCAGGGCGGTTGCGCGCCCTGCCTTCAGCTCCAGATCGAACCCCTCAAACAGCAGGCGGTCGCCGCGCGACAGGGCAAGACCCTCGATCCTGACCTTGGAAATCACCATGGCCGACGATCCTGGGCAAACCCGGCGCCGCGCGCATGGACGCCAGGGCCGCACGAGGCTAGAACGGGCGCGGCCGCGCGGGCCCACCGCTGCGCCGGGCCGGACGCTGTGTGTCCGGTCCGATATGCGCGCGATCCCGCGACCGGATTTCGGGCGGCCCTGAACAGACAGAGGATCATCATTCCATGCCGTCTATAGACAGCCTCAACGCTCGCAAAGACCTGAAGGTCGGGAAAAAGACCTATCAGTACTATAGCCTTCCCGCCGCGGAGGAAGCCGGCCTGGCCGGCGCGTCGCGCTTGCCCGTGTCGCTCAAGGTGCTCCTGGAGAACCTGCTGCGCAACGAGGACGGCGACACCGTCACCCAGGACGACCTGAAAGCCGTCGCGGCCTGGATCGACAATAAGGGCAAGGTCGAGCACGAAATTTCCTTCCGGCCGGCGCGGGTCCTCATGCAGGACTTCACCGGGGTTCCGGCCGTGGTCGACCTCGCCGCCATGCGAGACGCCATGAGCCAGCTCGGCGCCGATCCGGAAAAGATCAATCCGCTCAACCCGGTGGACCTGGTGATCGACCATTCGGTGATGGTCGACTTCTTCGGCACCGCCAAGGCCTTCGGCCAGAACGTCGCCAAGGAATACGAGCGCAATCTGGAGCGCTATAACTTCCTGCGCTGGGGCTCCTCGGCCTTCAACAACTTCCGCGTCGTGCCGCCGGGCACCGGCATTTGTCACCAGGTCAACTTGGAGTACCTCGCACAAACGGTGTGGACCCACGACGGCGTGGCCTATCCCGACACCCTGGTGGGCACCGACAGCCACACCACCATGATCAACGGCCTGGCCGTGCTGGGCTGGGGCGTGGGCGGCATCGAGGCCGAGGCGGCCATGCTCGGCCAGCCCATCCCCATGCTGATTCCCGAGGTGATCGGCTTCAAGCTGACGGGCATTCTGCCGGAAGGCGCCACGGCGACCGACCTGGTTCTGACCGTCACCCAGATGCTGCGCAAGAAGGGCGTGGTGGGCAAGTTCGTGGAGTTCTACGGCGACGCCCTGACCCATCTGACCATCGAGGACCAGGCGACCATCGCCAACATGGCCCCCGAATACGGCGCCACCTGCGGCTTTTTCCCGGTCAGCGCCGCGACCATCGCCTACCTGGCCAAGACCAACCGCGACGCCGAACGCGTCGCCCTGGTGGAAGCCTATGCGAAGGCCCAGGGCATGTTCCACGAGCCCGGCGCGCCGGAGCCTGAGTTCACCGACACCCTGGAGCTGGACATCTCCACCGTCCTGCCGTCCATGGCCGGCCCCAAACGCCCGCAGGACCGGGTGCTCTTGTCCGATTCCGCGCCCAAGTTCGAGGAAGCCCTCGCGGGCGATTTCGGCAAGGCCCTGGACGCCGCGCGCGTGTCCGTGGGCGGGGAGAAATTTGACCTGGGCAACGGCGATGTGGTGATCGCCGCCATCACCTCCTGCACCAACACCTCCAACCCCTCGGTGCTGATCGCCGCGGGCCTGGTGGCCAAGAAGGCCCATGAGCTGGGTCTGACCTCCAAGCCCTGGGTCAAGACCTCCCTGGCGCCCGGATCGCAGGTGGTCACCGAATATCTGACCAAATCCGGCCTGCAGCCGCACCTGGACGCCCTGGGCTTCAACCTGGTCGGCTACGGCTGCACCACCTGCATCGGCAACTCGGGACCCCTGCCCGAGCCGGTGTCCAAGGCGGTGCAGGACGGCGACCTTGTGGCGGTCAGCGTTCTTTCGGGAAACAGGAACTTCGAAGGCCGGGTGAACCCCGACGTGCGCGCCAACTACCTGGCCTCGCCGCCCCTGGTGGTGGCCTACGCCCTTGCCGGCTCCATGCGTCTGAACCTGACCACCGAACCGCTCGGCCAGGGCAAGGATGGGCATGACGTCTATCTGAAGGACGTGTGGCCGACTTCGCAGGAAGTGGCCGACATCCAGAATCAGAACGTCACCAACGCCCTGTTCGCCGCCCGCTACGCCGACGTGTTCAAGGGTGACAAGAGTTGGCAGGCGATCAAGGTGAAGGGCGGCCAGACCTATGCCTGGCAGGGCGATTCCACCTATGTGCAGAACCCGCCCTACTTCGAAGGCATGCAGATGACGCCCAAGCCGGTCACCGACGTGATCGAGGCGCGCATCCTGGCGGTGTTCGGCGATTCCATCACCACCGACCACATCTCCCCGGCTGGTTCGATCAAGAAGGCCTCGCCCGCGGGCGCCTATCTGATGGAGCACGGGGTCGATCCCGCGGACTTCAACTCCTACGGCGCGCGCCGGGGCAACCACAACGTCATGATGCGCGGCACCTTCGCCAACATCCGCATCCGCAACAAGATCACCCCGGAGATCGAGGGCGGCGTGACCAAGCACTTCCCCTCCGGCGAGGTCATGGCGATCTACGACGCGGCCATGCGCTATCAGTCCGAGGGCCGGCCGCTGGTGGTGTTCGCCGGCAAGGAATACGGCACCGGCTCCTCGCGCGACTGGGCGGCCAAGGGCACGGCTCTGTTGGGCGTGCGCGCGGTGATCGCCGAGAGCTTCGAGCGCATCCACCGCTCCAACCTCGTGGGCATGGGCGTCCTGCCCCTGCAGTTCAAGGAAGAAGGCTGGCACAAGCTGGGCCTGGGCGGGGACGAGATTGTCTCGATCCGCGGCCTGGAAAACCTGTCGCCGCGCTCGACCGTGACGGTGGAGTTGTACCGTCCGTCTGACGGCCGCATCGCCCGCTTCCCGGTGGTCTGCCGCATCGACACCCCGACCGAGCTGGAATACTACCGCAACGGCGGGGTGCTGCCTTTCGTGCTGCGCAACCTGGCGCGCAAGCCGCAGGCGGCCGAGTAATCCGCGCCGCGCCCGCGCACCGAAAAGTGAGGCGCGCGGGCGGCCCAACTCCGTTTAAGTACGCGGCGATGCTCCATCGCAGCCCCGCGCTTTTCATGGCCCTCGCCGGCCTCCTGATCGCCCAGAGCCCGTCCATCGGCGGGACGGCCCTGGCCGCCCAGCGTCAGCCGGTGGTGGCCGAGCTCTACACCAGCCAGGGCTGCTCGGCCTGTCAGGGGGCGGACGAACTGGCGATGAATCTGGACAGGCGCAAGGACGTGCTCGTCCTGACCTTCCCTGTGGACTACTGGGATTATCTGGGCTGGCGCGACACCTTCGCCCAGTCGGCGTTTTCCGACCGGCAGAAGGCCTACGCCAAGGCGCTGGGCGTGCGCGAGGTCTATACGCCCCAGGTGGTGGTCGAGGGCCGGGGTCTGATCGGCAGGACAGAGCCGGGCCAGTCCCTGACTCAGTCCGCGCGAGACTCTGATCCGCAAGGCGGCCAAGACCCATCGGCATGGCCCGGCGATCCGCTTCCTGCGCGACGGCCGGGTGAAGGTGAGCTCGGGCCGTATCCCGCGCGGAGGCGCCGAGGTCTGGCTGGTGCGCTATCAGAGCGACCCGGCCGAGGTGGCGGTGACCGCCGGAGAGAACAGCGGCAAGACCGTGCGCTACCACAATGTGGCGCGCGAACTAGACCGGCTGGGCGCGTGGACCGGCCGCGCGCGAGTCTACGAGGAGCCGCCGGCGAGCGAGGGTGGTCTGAAGAGCGCCGTCCTGGTCCAGGCCAAGGGGGGCGGGCCCATCCTCGCCGTCCTGGCCCCCTCGGCCGCCCATAGGCCTCAAGGCTCGTCGAAGCCCAAAAAAGAAAGCCCGCTTACGCGGGCTTGAATGTCTTGTGGGAGGAATGTCGGCCAACCGGAAATCTTGATCCCAGGGGGCTGGGGGGGCTGTTCAGGGTCCGGAACCAAAGCTCCCGGCTGACCGACGCCCCCAAAATCGCGGCGCAAGGGGGCGGCGGCGAGACCGAAATAAGGCCATTTGAAGGTGGTTTTCGCCGACCGATGTTCGCGCCGCGCGCACTGTGTCGCCGCGGACACACGTCGCAAGCGCGAAAGTCTTCAGTTCCGTGACGATCCGACCTAGGCTCTGCGTCGCATGAGCATGGACGCCCAGGCCTTCCCCCTGCCCGGGGTGGTGTTTTTCGACCGGCGCGAGCTGAACCAGCTCATGCGCGTGTACGGCCGCATGGTCGCCGCCGGCGAATGGCGGGACTACGCCATCGACGGCCTGAAGGAGGCGGCGGTGTTCTCGGTGTTCCGCCACGCCGCCGAGACCCCGATCTACCGCGTGGAAAAGCGCCCGGTCCTGGCGCAGCGCCAAGGCGCCTGGGCCGTGATCGGCCAGGGCGGTCAGACCCTCAAGCGCGGCCACGAGCTGGGCCAAGTGCTCAAGTGGTTCGACAAGGGACGGTTCAGCGTCGTGGATTAGGGCGGGCCCGACCCATCAGCAGGGTGAGGCCTTGCGATTCAGAACTGCAGTTCCGGCGCGGCCGCGCCCGGGTTGGCGGACTCCGGCAGGTGGCAAGTGAAGGTCGCGCCGGCGCCGGGCTCGCTCTGCAGGGCGACCCAGCCGCCGTGCAGCTCCACCAGCGCCTTGACCAAGGCGAGGCCAAGGCCAGGACCGCCCCGGTCGCGCCCCACGAAGCGGTCGAAGATGTGGGCTTGGACGTGGAAGGGAATGCCCCGGCCGGTGTCGGACACCTGAATTTGAATCTCGCCCAGGGCCCGGCGCGCGGCCAGGGTGATCACGCCGCCCGGCGGAGACTGGCGCACGGCGTTTTCCAGCAGGTGGTCCAAGGTCTGGCCCAGACGCCGCACATCGGCGCGGATCACGCCGATGTCCTCGTCCACCAGCACCTGGATGCTCGCCCCCGCGTCGGCCGCCTCGCGCGCCCAACGCTCGGCGGCGGAGTTGAGGAGCTCGTCGATGGGCGCATCGCCCAGGTCCAGGGCCATCTCGCCGGCGTCCACCTGGGCCATGTCGAGCACGTCGTCGATGGAGCGGGCCAGCTGGCTGGCGGCCTGACGCACCGAGGCCACGTGCGCGCGGGCGCGGTCGGACAGCGCCGCGCCCATGTGGTCGAGCAGCTCCGAATAGCCGATGATGGTGGTGAGCGGGGTGCGCAGCTCGTAGGACACGTTGCCCACGAAGTCGCGCTTGAGCCGCTCGGCCTCCTCCAGGGCCTGGGAGCGGTCGGCCAGGGCGCCTTCCAACTCGCGCGTGTCGGTCACGTCGGTGAAGGCGATCAGCGTGGCCCCGTCCGGCAGGGGGCGCGACTGATAGGCTATGATCCTCCGCTCGGAGGTGCGCACCTCTCCAGCCAGGGGCGCGCGGGCCTGGGGATCGGTGTCGGTCACCCGCGCCTTCAACTCGCGCCAGAAGCCCAGGTCGTGCACCCGGGGCACGCACAGCTCCACGACGCCGTCGAAATCGCCGACCGCATCCATCTGGGCCGCACTGAGGCCCCACAGCGCGGCGAAGGCCTCGTTGTGCAGGCGCAAGCGCCCATCGGAGCCGAACACGGCGACCGCGTCCGACAGCTTGTCCAAGGTGGCCTGCTGCACCTGGATCAGGCCGTTGTACTGAGCCTTCAGCTTCAGCTCGCCGGTGATGTCGGAAAACAGCAGTAGCAGGCCGCCCAGGGGATGGGGCTGGCGCACCACCCGCAGGCTGCGCCCGTCCGGCAGGGTCCAGATCTCGTCGGCGATGGGACCAGCGCTCTCGTAGCGCTTCAGTTCCCCGGCCTTGAAGGCGGCGTAGTCCACCGTCTCGGGCAGACGGCGGCGCTGTCGCAGGCGGTCGAGGATCTCGCCGTGGCTCGGCCGCTCCTCAAGCCAGGCCGGCTCCAGGCCCCACAGCTCGGCGAAGGCGGTGTTGTGGAACAGCAGGCGCCGCGCCCCGCTGAAGATCGCCACGGCCTCGCTGATGTGGTTGAGCGTCTCGTCGTGCGCCTCCACGTGGCGTCGCAGGGTCTCGCGGGTGTCCTCGAACTCGGTGACGTCCTGCGCCCACACCGCCACCGCCGCCCCGTGCAGAGGCCGGGCGGTGATCTGGAACGCCCGCCTTCGGCCCTGCAGCGTGACCCAGCGGACGGCCGAACGCGGCTGCCCCGCCGCGGCGGCCTCCGCCGCCAGGGTCTGGGCGCCGCCGTCCAGATTGAGGCCCCGGCGGCCGGCATCCTCCACCGAGGACGCCTCGACGGCCGTAAGCCAGGCCTGATTGGCCCACAGCACGGCGCCTGAGGGCGCGGCCAGCCAGATCGGATCGGACTGGGCGTCCAGGAATTCGCCCATCATCGGCGCGCCCGGCAGGCCGGTCTCCGCCGCCTGGCGCAGGGCCAGCCTCAGCCAACACACGCGCGCCGGAAGCGCGCCCTTCCACCTCGACGGCTCCGCCGAGGGTCAGCACCTGGCCGATGAAGGGCTCGCCTCGGTCGGTCAGGGCGGCGATCTGCACGCTAAGCGGGGCGCCCGGCGCAGTCAGGGCGGTAGGGCCGCCGAGGGCGACGGGGCCGAGCCCAGCAGGGCGGCGATGGCCGGCAGGGCGTCCTCGCCCGCCGCCAGCCTGACGGTGTCGCCCTCGATCGACAGCACCGCTCCGTCGAACGCCTCGATGGCGCCGCGCGCGGCTTCGCCCTGCTGCTCGGCGCGGTTCAAGCGCTGGGACAGGTCGGCGATGCGGGCATCGGCGAGGCGTCGGCCGGCGGCCGCCCAGAAGGCGGCGGCCAGGGCCAGACAGACCGCGCCGGCGGCCGTCGCCAGGACGAGATGCAGGGCGTCCATCAGGCCTTCAGTCTCGGCGCGGGGCGCGCCCTCAGCGAATCACTGGGTCCAGGATAGGTCCGCGGGGCCGTCAACGGAATTGCCGCGACATTCGCGCCCGCAATGGCTCCCTAAACCTTCGGAATTTAGGCACAATGGGGCATGAGCGCCGTTCTGTATCCCGTCGCCGCCAACGCCGAGGCCGCCCTGGCTGCGCCCCAGGGCCGCGCCGCGCGCGAGCGCGAGGCCCTGGGCCTGGCCGGAGAGCCAGTCCATTTCGTGCGCGAGTTCACCGGGCCCGTGTTCAAAACCGAGGACGCGGCGCTGGACGCCTACGGCGGCAAGGTCGACGACCACCGGCCCGGTCGGCTGAAGATGGTCGTCCCCGAGGACCGCTTTTGCGAGCTCAAGCCCATCGCCGAACGCGGCATGATCCCCTTCACCGGCAAGCACACCGCGTGGCGCCTGTCGGTGGCCTACTGGCGCACGGCCTCGGGCGACGCGCTGCGGCCCGCGATGGAGCAGGCGCGCAAGGCTCGCCGCAACCGACAGACGGCCGAGGCGTTGGACATGCGCGACCTGGTCGCCCTGACCGACCAGCCCCTGCAGCCGCTGCACCCGCAAAAGGCGCTCGACATCGGTCTGTTCGAGGTGCGCCTGCCGGAAAACCCCGACATCATCATGCCGGACGAGTAGGCTGGCGCCATGACCGACTGGAAAAACGCCAAGCCTCCCTCGCTGGACGACTTCGCCGCCTTGGCCCAGGACGCCTTGGCCGCGCTGCCCGAGCCGTTCAAGGGCATGGCCGGCGCGGTGCATATGCGGGTCGCCGATTTCGCCGAGGAAGAACTGCTCGAGGAGATGGGCATTGACGATCCCTTCGAGCTGACCGGCGTCTATCAGGGCGTGGACCTGGCCCACCGGTCGGTCCTGGATCCGCTGACCATGCCGGCCGAGATCCTGCTGTTTCGCCGGCCGATCCTGGACGAATGGGCCGAAAACGGCGCGGTGACCCTGGGCGAGCTGATCGCCCACGTCCTGGTGCACGAGATCGGCCACCACTTCGGCCTGTCGGACGCGGACATCCACGCGGCGGAGGGAAGGTGACCCATGCGCATCGGCGTGCCCAAGGAGATCAAACCCGGCGAATATCGCGTGGGTCTCACGCCCACCGCGGTTCGCGAATACGTCGCCCACGGTCATGCCGTGACGGTGGAGGCGGGCGCGGGCGAGGGGGCGGGCTATCCCGACACCGCCTATCGCCGGGCCGGGGCCAAGCTCGTGACCAGCGCGGCGGAGGCCTATGACGAGGCGGACCTGATCATCAAAGTCAAGGAGCCGCAGCGGGCCGAGTGGGCCCGGCTGAGGCCGCGCCACATCCTGTTCACCTATCTGCACCTGGCGGCCGATCCGGCCCAGGCGGCGGGATTGATGGCCTCGCGCTGCGCAGCCATCGCCTATGAGACGGTGACCGACCGCCATGGCCGCCTTCCGCTGCTGGCGCCCATGTCCGAAGTGGCCGGCCGCATCGCGGTGTTCTCCGCCGCCGAAACCCTGCTCAAGCACAACGGCGGCATGGGCCTTCTGCTGTCGGGCGTGCCGGGCGTGCCGCCGGCGCGGGTGTGCATACTGGGCGGCGGGGTGGTGGGGTCCAACGCCGCGCGCATGGCCGCGGGCCTGGGCGCGGAGGTCGTGGTGCTCGAGCGCTCGGATACGCGCCTGCGCGAACTGGACGACATGTTCATGGGCCGGGTGGTGACCCGCTATTCCACCCTGGACGCGATCGAGCAGGAGATTCTGGCGGCCGATGTGGTGATCGGCGCGGCCCTGGTTCCCGGCGCGGCCGCGCCCAAGCTGGTCCGACGCGAACATCTGGCGCGGATGAAGGCCGGATCGGTTCTGGTGGACGTGGCCATCGATCAGGGCGGGTGTTTTGAGACTTCCCATCCGACCACGCACGCCGATCCGACCTTCGTCATCGACGGCGTGGTGCACTATTGCGTGGCCAATATGCCCGGCGCGGCGCCGCGCACGGCGTCCGAAGCGCTGGTGCACGCCACCCTGCCCTACGGCCTGGCCCTGGCCGATCACGGGCTGGATGCGCTCAAGCACGACCGCGGCCTCGCCCATGGCCTGAACGTGCTGGACGGCGACATCACCCACCCTGCGGTGGCCGCGGCCCTGCGTCGGCCGCTGCTGGATCCCTTCAAGGTCTGGCCGACGGACGGCTCGTAAGCGCGCCGGTCTTGATCTATCGTTGCGCCATTCAGAACCGGGGAATCGCGCATGCAGCATCCCTATCGCCCTCAACCGGGCCTGCGCCGCCGCCGAGCCGGCGGCTTCAACCGCGAACACGCCGCCTTCCTCGGCGGCCTTGTGATCCTGGCCGCCTTCGAAGTGTTGCTGGCGGCCAAGGGCTGGGCGTTCTGACTTGTCCAATCGCTCCGGTTGAGCCACAACCCAGCGTCGGCGGTTCCCCTTCCGGGGGCCAAGAGGGAACGCGGTGCGGGGCTAGCCCCAAAGCCGCGGCTGTGCCCGCAACTGTAAACGGCGAGGAATAGGCCCGTACGCGTAAGCGACGCCACTGGCGACCCAATTTGGGTAGGCTGGGAAGGCGTGGACCTGATCCGACGACCCGTGAGCCAGGAGACCTGCCGCCGGCATGTCGCTCGTCCGCAAGCCCGGGACCAGGCTTGAGGCGCGGTCCTTCCGTGAAGGCGACTGGCCATGCCCGGCGAAGTCCTCCTGCAAGGGCGGATGACGCGGCCAATCGCTTCACCCACGGCCCGCCCTTCGGCGCGAGGCGGCCCGAAGGAGACCCGCGCCATGTCGCGCCTTTACCTCGCCTTCGCCGCCCTCGGCGGCTCGCTGGCCGTATTCGGCCTAATCCCCGTCCGGCCGGCCCTGGCCGATCCGTCGGCCGACGCGGTCATCGTCACCGCCTCCCGTCTGGACCAGCCGCTGAAGCAAACCCCGGACGCCTATGTCATCGACCGCGACCAGATTGAATCGCGCCGGCGCCGTGTTCGCCGCCGACCTGCTGGCCACCGTGCCCGGTGCGAACATCGGCGAGAACGGCTTCGGCGGCACATCCTCGCTCGGCCTGCGCGGGGCGTCCTCGGACAAGACCCTGGTGCTGATCGACGGGGTTCCGGTGAATGATCCGTCCCAGCCGCAGGGCAGCTTCAACTTTTCCAGCCTGGACCTGGCCTCCACCCAGAGAATCGAGGTGCTGAGCGGACCGCAAGGCGCTCTGTGGGGTTCGGACGCCATCGGCGGGGTGGTGTCCATCACCGAGTCTGGAGCCTCACGGCGTCTCATTCGCCGGCGAGGCCGGGTCGCTGGAGACCTATCGCCAGACCGCCTCGGCCGGGGTCTCGACCGCGCTCTACGCGGCGGGCGTGAGCTATGCCGGCTTTCGAACCGCAGGCGTGCCCAACGCCGACGAGAAGTTCGGCAATACCCAGCCGGACGGTTTCAATGACACCACCGTCACCCTCAACGGTCGGGTCGATCTGAGCGACAAGGTCAGCCTTGACGGGCGCCTGCGCTATGTCCACGCGGCGGAGGAGTACGACATCTTCTCCAATCCGGCGCAGGTCGAGGACCCCACGGCGGCCGGCGTGGCGGAAAGCGAGACCGGATATCTCCGCATACGGATTAAGGACGTCCTGGGTTTCGACCAGGACCTGCGCGCCGATCTGATGGGGATCGACCGTAACTATTACGGCGAATTTCCCTTCTCCGCGCGCGGCGACCAGGAGGTGCTGCGCTGGAGCGCCACGCGGCAGACCCCGACCTGGGGCCTGCAGGTGGGCGCAGAGCACAAACGCGAGGCGGAGAACACCGGCGACGGCCTGGTCTTCCGCAACGATGACGGCGCCTTCGTCATCGGCCGCTGGACGCCGGACTCGCGCTTGGATCTGACCGCCAGCGTTCGTCAGGACCAGTTCCAGGCCTATGGCGGCCAGACCACCGCGCGCGGCGGCGCGGCCTGGCGGCTAGGCGCGGGCTTTTCGCTTCTGGCGTCGGCGGGTCAGGGTTTCAAGGCTCCCTCGGTCTATGAGATCACCTATCCCTGCCTGGAATGCATCGTGGTCGGACCGCCCAAGAATCTGCGGCCCGAACAGGCGCTGGGCGAGGATGCGGCGCTCGAGTGGACCTCGGGCGACGGGACGACCCGCGCGCAAGTCACCCTGTTCGGCCTGAACATCGTCAATCAGATCGATTACCTCTATCCGGTCGGCTATCTGAACCTGTCCCACGTGAGAACCGCGGGGCTGGAGTTCAGCGGCGAGCGTCAGCTTGGCGCAGGCTGGGCGGTGCGCGGCGCGTTCGCCGCCATCGAAGGGGTCGACGGCACGGGACCGGCGCAGCTCCTACGCGTTCCCCGCGATTCCGGCTCCGGCTCACTGACCTGGCGGGGACAAGCCTGGGGCGCGCATGGCGCGCAGGCCGAGATCGGTTTTCGCGGCCAGGACCAGGCGCAGGATTATGCCGGCGTGCTTCGCCCGTTCATGATCGCCTACGCCGGGGCCAGCCTGAAGCTGACCACCCATCTGACCCTGACGGCGCGGGTCGAGAATCTGGCCAATACCCATTATGAACAGGCCTACGGCTATGGAGAGCCCGGGCGGATGGTGCTGGCGGGGCTGAGCTGGCGATAACCGCCGGACGGGCCGGTTCGAGGCGTTCGCTTCGCGCCGGCCCGGTGTGACCCGTTTGCATCGCCATTGAGCCGGCGAAGGCGGCGCAAGCTAAGCGGCCGGTTGCTTTTATCGGCGATCCGTCCATATTCCCGAATATCGAATTCCGTCCGGTTCGGCCGCTTTTCTTTGCTCGATTTCGGTTGAGCCCGGACCTGCCCACCGATCCCCCCGAATTTGATGCGCAGGCGAGGACTCCTGCGTGGACTTTTTTCTATGAGGAACGCCAGATGGCGACTGGAACAGTGAAGTGGTTCAACACCACCAAGGGCTACGGCTTTATTCAACCGGACGACGGCGGCTCGGATGTGTTCGTGCACATCTCGGCGGTCGAGCGCGCCGGCCTCGGCAGCCTTCGGGACGGCCAGAAGTTGAGCTATGAACTGGAGCGCGACCGCAAGAGCGGCAAGTTATCCGCCGGCGACTTGCGCGCCCTTTAAGGCTTGAAAGACTGATGGCCGAGAAAGAAGAGTTCCTGGAGTTCGAAGGAACCGTCACCGAACTTCTCCCCGAAGGGCGGTACCGCGTGAAACTCGACAACGATCACATGGTTCTCGCCTATACGGCGGGAAAAATGCGACGGAACAAGATCAAGACCCTAGTGGGCGACCGCGTCACCGTTGAGATGACGCCTTACGACCTGTCCAAGGGCCGGATCACCTTTCGGCACAAGACCGAAGGCGGCGGCGGCGGGGCTCCCCGGCCGCCCGGCGCCCGGCCTCAGTTTCGCAGGCGATAACATGGCAAAGGCCTTCCTCCCTTGCGGGGGGAAGGCCTTTCGCTTTCCGATCAAAAACTTGGCGCGCCTCAGCGGTCGCCGAGAAGGCTTTTGATGGTCATGGCGCACAGGACGATCAGTCCGCTCGCGCCGGCAATGTCCGCCAGGAAGTTCATTTCGAAGCCCAACCCCGTTCCCTGGAGTCAGTCTAGGGAACAAGGATGATATAGGCGTTAACTGCGCCGTCCCAAGACCGTCACAACTCAATGGGCCCCGCCTGTGGCCTTTCGGTCAGTGGCCTGCGCCGGGCCCGGGCATGGCCATGCCCGGCATGGCGTCCGCGCCGGCCGGCGCCACCTCCAAGATTACGCGGATCACGCCCGATCGCTGAAACCTCAGCTTTAGCGGGATGTGGTCGCCGGCCTTGAACGGGCGCTTCAGGCCTTCGAACATCAAATGATAGCCGCCGGGCTCAAGCTGAACCGCGCCGCCTGCCGGCACGACCAGACCGCCCTGCACGGGCCGCATGCGCATGACGCCGCCATCCATGGACATCAGGTGCAGGTCGACCGAGGCGGCGGCCGGGCTGGACAGGCTGAGCAACCGATCGGGTTTGCGGCCGTGGTTAGCGATCGTCAGATAGCCGACCGCCGTGGGCGCGGCCGGCGGCGTGGGCTGGGACCAGGCGTGGCTGACCTTCACTTCAGCGCCGTGGCGCGGGCCAGCGAAGGCTGTGGGAGTCAGGGCCACGGCGCATATCAGGCCCAGCATCAGACGCCTGTTTGAAAAGATCATCGCTGGGCCCTCGCTGGATCGGAACGCATCGCCCCCGCTGGGTTCCGGCGACGCGCCGCGAGCAATAGGGTCCGCGGTCCGGCTTGTCGAGGGCCGCTCAAGATGCGCCTGCGCCTTAACGGGAGATGGCGCGCCCAAGCCAATTCTGCGCTAGTGTGGGCCATGGTGCAGGAGACCCGCAGGCCATGAGTTGGAGACCGATCGATTTGGCGCCGCGAGACGGCTCGTTGATCGTCGTCGCGTTCCGCTCGCCGCTCAGCGGGCAGGTGTCGGTGTTCGTCACCCGCTGGACCCGGGAGGGCTGGGTCCACGAATCCTCCTATGGCGATGTGGCGGCCAGCGGCGATGTGGCCTTCGCCTGGACGGCCTTGCCGGAAGCTGACGTATAGAGCGTCGCCCCGTCCGGACCTATGCGCGATTGCAGATATTCTCAGCGCCGGCGGCGGATCAGGGCTTCGCGGTGTCTTCCGCTGGCTTAGGCGGCGCGACGCTCGAGACTCCGCCCGGCTGGGCGTTCCATGTCATGATCGGCTCGTCCGCATCGGTCAGGCCCGCCTGCTTGAGCGCGGTCTGCATGTCGTAGACGGTGTCGTCCGTCGTGGAAAAACGAACAGGAACGGTCTGGCCGAGCGGCCCCGGGCGCTGACGAAACGGGCAGCGTCCATCTGCACCGCATAGGCCCGATCGGGCGCCACCGAGCACAGGAGGGCGAAGCTGCGCTCGTCGTTTCAGCAGGCGCGGGGTTTTCAGGCAATGGGGAAAGGCGCCGTCCGCGGCCTGGCCGAATGACCAGGCCTCGGGAACCATCGGCTGATCGAACACGATCTTCAGCACCACGATCCCGCCTGGCGCCTTGCCGCCGTCGGCGGGAAAGGTCGACACGACCTTGGGGTCCACCGGCGGAGCGGCATGGATCACCAGCTCGTCGGTTTGGCGCGGCGCGGCGGCTGTCTGGGCCGCGGCCGGACCGGCTAGGACACAGAGA
>CAWDPL010000062.1:0-4149 GCA_963804105.1 uncultured Alphaproteobacteria bacterium | reverse complement strand
CCGATCAGGCGCCCCTCTATAGATTATCCCTTAGCCACGCCGCGGCCCGCGCCAGGGGCCCGGCGTTGGGCGCGATTGGGGTCGGCTTGCGGTCCGCCGCGGTGAAGCGGGGACACACACTACTTTCCTGCCGCACCCACCGCCTTCACGCGCTTGACAATCAGAACAAAAATAGAACACTTAGCCCCGACCACAACCTCGGCGGGCACTATGGCAAGGCGAGCGCGCGTCGTCATCCGCGAATGTCTCATTACGTGACCCGACGGGGCGGCCGATTGGGCTTGATGGATATGTATCAATTCTGGTACAAATAACCAATGGCCGATCACCGAAAGCGATTGCCGGCCAGGTTCTATGAAATCCGCCAACGGCCGAGAGCCGGTGCGCGAATTTCTGTTGGATTTGGCTTTGGCCGACAGAGTCACGATTGGCAAAGACATCGCCAAGGCCGAGTTCGGCTGGCCGATCGGAATGCCGTCATGCCGCGCCATGGGGGGGATTGTTCGAAATCCGCAGCGACCTGAGCGACGGCAAGATCGGGCGGGTTCTGTTCGGGATCGTCGACGGCGGCATGGTGTTGCTGCGCGGCTTTATCAAAAAGTCGCAAGCCACGCCGAAAGCCGACCTGGACCTGGCGCGCAAGCGGTTGAAGGAGTTGCAGTGATGGACGGAAAAAAGGGTCGTGTCGGCGCCGCCTTCGCGGATTTCCTTGATGAGCAGGGAATTCGTGAAGAGGTGGAAGGCCTGGCGGTCAAGGAGCTGATCGCCGAGCAGATCGCCGCCGCGATGAAGGAAAAAGGGCTCACCAAAGTCGCCATGGCCGCACTGATGCACACCACGCGCGCCCAGCTCGACCGTCTGCTCGACCCAGGCAATCCCTCGGTGACCTTGATCACCCTGCAGAGGGCGGCCAAGGCGGTCGGGCGAAATCTGACGATCGCCCTGACCTGATGAAGGACGCCCCTCTACAGATTATCCCTCAGCCACGCCGCCGCCCGCGCCAGGGGTCCGGCGTTGGGCGCGATCGGGGTCGGCTTGCGGCCCGCCGCGCCCATGCGGGCGGCGCTGACGGCTTCGCGCGGGCCGAAGGCGGCGCGGTGCAGGACGCCGGCGGCGGTGCAGAAGGCCGGGCCCGAGGCCGCGTCGGCCAGGTGCGGCACGCGGCGCGGACGGCCTAGGCCACCGGTCGGTCGAACACCCGCACGCAGGTCTCGCGCACGCCGGCCAGTTGGCTGGCGCCGCCGGTGAGCACGATGCCGCGCCCGGCTCCAGCGGACAGCCGGAGGCCTTCAGCCGCTCACGCAGCAGCTCCAGCGTCTCTTCCACGCGCGGGGCGATCACGCCCTTGAGCAGGGAACGCGGGGCGATCACCGGACCCGCGCCGGGGTCGTCGCCGCGCGGCGGCGCCTCGATCATCTCGCGGTCCTCGTTGGCCGAGGCGATGGCCGAGCCGTGCAGGGTCTTGATGCGTTCGGCGCCGGCCAGCGACGTCGACAGGCCGCGGGCGATGTCCGCGGTCACGTGCGAGCCGCCCACGGCCAGGGCGTCCACATGCACCAGCGAGCCGCCGGAGAACACCGACACGGTGGTCGAGCCGCCGCCCATGTCGATGCAGATGCAGCCCAGGTCCATCTCGTCGTCCTCGACGGCCGACAGGGCCGAGGCGAAAGCGCGGCGACCACGCCGTCGAACTTCAGATGCGCGCGCTCCACGCAATAGCTGATGGTCTGGTAGGCGGCCTCGCTGATGGACACCACCAGCAGTTCCAGGCCGAGCTGACGGCCGAACACGCCGCGCGGGTCGCGGATGCTTTTTCTGGCCGTCCACCGACCAGCAGTGGGCAGAAGATGGATCGCCCGGCGGCTGGGCGCGCGCGCCTGGGCCACGGCCAGGGCGATGGCGCGCGAGCAATCGTTGTCGCCGATCTGGCGGGCGCCGAGCGAAACCTTGGCGCTGACCCTGCGGCTGGCCAGTTGGCCGCCCGAGGTGGCGACCGTGACGCTGGACACATGCACCCCGGCGACCGTTTCCGCCCGTTCCACCGCCTGGGCGATGGCGTCCACCGCCTCCTCGGTATTGACGATGGCCCCGCCGCGCACCCCGCGCGACTGGATATAGCCCACGCCGGCGGGCTGCAGGGTGCGGTCGGCCTTGCGCACGCCGTCCGGTTTCATGATGAAACAAGCGACCTTGGAGGCGCCCAGATCAAGCGCCGCGGTCACCTGCTGGCGCGGATTTAAGGCCTTCAGCCCGTCCCGCGCTTGTTGTCTGTCTTCCAGCCGCGACATTCAGCCGCCTCCTAACCTTCGCCTCCGTTCTGGAGGCCCCTCGTCCGGCGCCCGCCGCGTCTATAGCCGCGCGCTTGCTGTCCCCGTCGTTTGCGCGGCTGAGCCTTTCGGCCTGACCGACACCATGTCCGGATCGCGCAGGTCGATCCGTTCGAAGCCCAATTCGATCACCCGCGCTTTTTGCTCGAGCTGATCGAGTTCGATCAAAGCTGAATCCGCTCCCTCCGCCGGGAGCTCGATGATGCCGCCGTCCTTCAGCCGCAGGTCCCAGCGGCGTCCGTCGACCCGGACCAGGGCGTCAAGCTGCGACATCAATTGCGGCCGCTGGCGCAGAAGGGGCAGGACGGCGTTCGCCGCCGGGCCCGCGCCGTCGCCGACCACCAGGGGCAGGTCGGGAAGCTTGAGGCGTCGGCCCCGGCCACCACCTTGCCCTCGCCGTCGACCACCCTGTCCACGCCCTGGAACTGCCAAACGGCCATCAGATTGCGGGGAACCACGGAGATGAGGAGGGTGTCGGGCAACAGGCGGATGACCTTGGCCGATTTGACCCAGCCCACGGTCTCGATGCGCCGACGCAGGGCTTCCAGGTCGATGCCGAGGATCGGTCCGTCCTTCTCGATCTGGGCCGCGTCCAGGACGTCGCGTTCCGAGCCCGCCTGGGCGCCCTGCACGCGCACGGCCTTGGTTCTGAAGCCCAGCGCGGCGAACTGCCGGGCCAGGGACATGCCGGCGAAATGGCCGACGGTCTGGGAGCGGTTTCCGCTGAACAGGGCCACGCCCAGGCCGAGAGCGAACACGCCGGCGGCGATGACGAGGGCGATGCGGGGATTGAGCCCGGCGCGGCGGGCGGCGTGCAGCTTGGCGGGACGGTAGGCGGGGGGCTGGGGCGGGCGCGCCTTCGCCTTGACGCGAGGGGCCTGGGTCTTAGGCCGGGGCTTGGCGTGGACGCCCGCTCCTCCTCGCATCACCGCGGCCATGGGCCTCCTCCAAAATCCACAAAACCAGGTCGTCGAACGAAAGGCCCTGCTGAGCGGCCTGCTCGGGGGCGAGCGAGGTCGGCGTCATGCCGGGCTGGGTGTTGACCTCCAACAGGACCAAAAGGTCGTTAAATTCGTCATAACGGAAGTCCGATCGTGTAAGACCTCGGCAACCAAGTGCGGCGTGGGCCGCCTCGGCCTGGCGCAGGGCGCGCTCGAAGGCCGGGGCCGCAATCGGCGCCGGCAGGACGTGGTGGGAGCCGCCGTCCCCGTACTTGGCCTCGTAGTCATAAAATCCCGTGCGCGGAACGATTTCGGTCACCGTCAGGGCCCGTTGCCCCATCACTGCAACGGCCAGCTCCTTGCCGGGGATATAGGGCTCGACCAGCACCGCTCGCCGAAGGTCCAGCTGTCGGCCGCCAATTCGCGCGGCGGGCCGTTGGCGCCTTCGAACACCAGGAAGACGCCCACCGACGAGCCTTGCGCGTTCGGCTTGACCACATAGGGCGGCGCCATGACGTGACGTTTAGCCGCTTCAAACCGGTCGAACAGTCCGCCGCCCGGGACGGTCACCCCCGCCGCGGCCAGCACCGCCTTGGCCTTGACCTTGTCCATCGCCAGGGCCGAGGCCAGCACGTCGAGTGAGTGTAGGGCAGGTCCAGGGTCTCCAGCACGCCCTGCACGCAGCCGTCCTCGCCCCAGGCGCCGTGCAGGGCGTTGAACGCCGCGTCCGGCTTCAGCGCCGTCAGCACCTGGGCGATGTCGCGCCCGGCGTCCACCCGGCTGACCTTGGCCCCAAGGCGCTCCAGGGCGTCGGCGCAGGCCGCGCCGGACACCAGCGAGACGTCCCGGCTCGGGCGAGATCCCGCCCATCAGGACGGCGA
>CAWDPL010000061.1:0-11075 GCA_963804105.1 uncultured Alphaproteobacteria bacterium | reverse complement strand
GAGCCCGGTCATTGGCTTAGCGATATCGGGAGTTCCGCCCTCTGCGATCATCGTCAGGGCGTCTTCCGCAATCGTCTGGGCCACGGGCGGGAAATCGCCGAACGACCGCAAGGCTCCCTTCAGCCAACTGATTGGCCGCGTGTTGCGCATATTGAATGGTGGCATATTTACCACCGTCCGTCAAGTCGCCCCATGCTGCTTAGCCTCCTTTTGCCACCGCCGCCAAATGTCCCTAACCTTCGCCGCACATGCATGAAGCCCTGCGCACTCTTCTGCTGTTCGCCCTGGCCGGGTGTCTCGTCACCGTGGCCGGGTCGGCGGCGGCGTGGTGGCGTGATGAGCAGCGGCGGCTGGCGCGCTATCTGCGCAAGGCGCTGGGCGGGCCGGCGGAGTTGGTGATCATCGCGCCCGGACGCGGCCGCGCGGCCGGGCTGAACCTGGAACGGGGGCTGATCGCCGTGCTGTGGGACGGCGGGGTCAAGGGGCTGGTCTACAGGCTGCGCCAGCTGGTGGGGGCGGAGCTGATTCTGGACGATCAGGTGGCCGCGCGCGCCTTTCGCGGAGAACCGCGCCGGGCGCTGGACCAGGCGCCCAATTCCGCCCATCGGGTGACCCTGCGCCTGATCTTCGACAATCCGCGCGATCCGGATTTCGAGCTGGAGCTATGGCCGCCGATCGATCCGGCCAAGCGCGAACGCGCCACGGTGGGCGAGGCCATCGCCGCCGCCCGTCGGTGGATCTCCGGTGTGGAGGCGATCCTGCGTCAGACCGAGCCGGGGCCGCAGGTGGCGCAGGGAAGGGAGGCGGATGAGGAGCCGCCTTGGGATGAGGAGGATGACGAAGCCGATGAGGTGACCTAACCTTAATCGTCATCGCCCGGCTTGACCGGGCGACCCAAGCGACGCTGGCTTTCCTGAACCGCCGCTTGGGTCCCCCGGTTCGCCTTTCAGGCGCCCGGAGGATGACGATTGATTACAGATCCGCGTACACGTGCGTCTCCCCCCAGGCCCCAGGTTGCGTAACCGCCCCCAGGTGCGCGGGACCGACCTGTTGAGCGAATTTCCAGATGGCGCCGGCGTTGTAGTTGGTCTGGCGCGGCGACCAGTGCTTCAGGCGCTGCTCCAGGATGATCGGATCGACCTCCAGCTCGATGGTCCCGGCGTCCGCGTCGATGGAGATGATGTCGCCATCCTGGATCAGGGCGATTGGACCGCCGACCTGAGCCTCGGGCCCCACATGGCCCACGCACAGGCCACGCGTGGCGCCGGAGAAGCGGCCGTCGGTGATCAGGGCCACCTTGTCGCTGATACCCTGGCCATAGATGGCGGCGGTGGTGGACAGCATCTCGCGCATGCCCGGGCCGCCCCTGGGGCCTTCGTAGCGGATCACCAGAACGTCGCCCGGCTTGTAGTCGCGCGCCTCCACGGCGGCGAAACAGGCTTCCTCGCCGTCGAACACGCGCGCGGGGCCACGGTGCTGGCGATGGTTCAGCCCGGCCACCTTGACGATCGCGCCGTCAGGGGCGAGCGAGCCGTTCAGGCCGACGACGCCGCCGGTGGGTGAGAGCGGATTGGAGATCGGACGGATCACGTCCTGATCCGGATTCCACTGCACGTCCTTCAGGTTCTCGGCCATGGTCCGGCCGGTGACGGTCATCACGTCGCCATGGATCAGGCCCGCGTCGAGCAGGATCTTGAGCAGCATGGGCACGCCGCCCGCCTCGCCCATCTTCTTGGCCGGATAGCGCCCGCCGGGCATCAGGTCGGCCAGATAGGGCGTGCGGCGCATGATTTCGCACACGTCATGCAGGGTGAAGCGCACGCCGCACTCGTTGGCCATGGCCGGCAGGTGCAGCCCGCCGTTGGTCGAACCGCCCGTGGCCGCCACCACCACCGCCGCGTTCTCGAAGGCCTTGAGGGTGCAGATGTCGCGCGGGCGGATGTTGCGCTCCAGCAGATGCATCACCGCTTCGCCCGTGGCCTCGGCGTAGCGATCACGATCCAGGTAGGGCGCCGGCAGGGCCGAAGACAGCGGAAGAGCCAGGCCGATAGCCTCCGACACACAGGCCATGGTGTTGGCGGTGTATTGGCCGCCGCAGGCGCCGTCGCCGGGGCAGGCGTGCTGCTCCAAATCGCACAGGTCCTCGATACTCATCAGGCCGGCGGAATGCTTGCCCACGCCCTCGAACACGTCCTGCACGGTCACGTCGCGCCCGTGCCAGCGGCCGGGCAGGATCGAGCCGCCGTAGATGAAGGCCGACGGCACATTCAGCCGCAGCATGGCCATCATCATGCCCGGCAAGGATTTGTCGCAGCCCGCCACCCCGACCAGGGCGTCATAGGCGTGGCCGCGCATGGTCAACTCGACGCTGTCGGCGATCACCTCGCGGCTGACCAGGGACGACTTCATGCCTTCGTGGCCCATGGCGATGCCGTCGGTGACGGTGATGGTGCAGAACTCGCGCGGCGTGCCCCCGGCCGCCTTGACCCCGGCAGAGGCCGCGTGGGCCTGGCGCATCAGGGTGGTGTTGCACGGCGCCGCTTCGTTCCAGCAGGAAGCCACGCCCACCAGCGGCTGTCTTATTTCCTTCGTGCCCAGCCCCATGGCGTAGAGATAGGACCGGTGCGGCGCCCGTTCGGGCCCCTCGGTCACATGGCGGCTGGGCAGCTTGGACTTGTCCCAGGTCCCGTCGGGCTTCTTGATGCTCATGGCGTGTAACTCCTCGGCGCCTGCGTTTAGCGGCAAGCGGCGCGGAGGGAAAGACGGCCCATCAGCTCTTGGCCGCTTCCTCAACCCTCAAGGCCAGGGCCAGGGCGCGCGTCGCCTCCGCGCCGGTGATCAGCGGGCGCTCGGCCTCGCCGCGCACCGCCGCCAGGAATGCCGAGACACTGGCGCCCAGCGGGTCCTTGCCCTCGGGCGTTTCGGCGAAATCGGCGTTCAGCGCGATGCCGGTGTCATTCTCGAAGGCGCGGGTCATGAAATCGATACGCAGGGGGCCGAAGGGGTAGTCCACGCCCATGGTGCGCGTGCGGCCCTCGTCGGTGCGGCAGGCGTTGAAAGCGGCGACCATGCCGTCGGCGAACACGATCTCGGTGGACACCTCGTCGAAGTGCGGCCCGTACTGAATGCGGCCCTGCGCGGACACCTTGACCGGTTCGGTGGGATTGAGCGCCAGGGCCAGGTCCAGGTCGTGGATCATGATGTCCAGCACGCAGGACACGTCGGTCGCCCGGCCGGTGTAGGGCGAGCGGCGCACGGCCTCCAGCCGAACCGGCGTCTCGGGCGTATCCAGCAACCCCATGGCCTTGAATACCGCCCGTTCCTGATGTCCGCAGGTCAGAACGCAGCGATGGGCGGCGGCCAGATCGACCAGGCCCTGAGCATCATCCACGCTCAGCGCCAAGGGCTTTTCCACATAGGCGTGCACGCCGAGCGCCAGCGCCTTGGCGGCGATCTGCGCATGAGCGCTGGCGGGACAGGCGACGGTGACCACGTCCAGTCCGTCCAGGAACGCGTCCGGATCGGTGAAGGCCCGTACGCCGAGCTTGTTGGCCAGAACGCCCCCGCGCTCGGGGTCCGCGTCCAGCACGCCGACCAAGGTCACCCCCGGCAGGGCCGCGTACTTGTGGGCGTGATAGCCGCCGAACACCCCGGCGCCGACGACGCCCGCTCTCAAGTCTGTCATGCCACGGTCAAGCTCATGTTGCGTTGCAGCGGAAAGTGTCCGCAGGCCGACCCGGACGCAAGACCGGCGCGATCACGAATTCTCTCGGATTGTTGCGGCCTTTTTCGCGCTGAAAGGGTTTCCGCCGGGACGCCGCATAGGATAGATGCGCGGTCCGCTGAAGGAGGCCGCCGTGGCCCGGCTGTTCAACGCCTATGTGATCGTCGACTGGAGCGCCGCGGCCAAACCGGGGAACGGGCCCGACAGCGTGCTGATCGGCGTGCTCAAACGCGATGTGCGGTTCCGTCTGGCGTTCGAGGCTTTCGTGCTGCCCACGCGGGCGGAGGCGGAAAAGCGCCTGGTTCTGATCCTCGACGATTTGAAGAAGCGCGGCGAGCGCGCCTTTGTCGGTTTCGATTTTCCCCTGGGCTTTCCGCGCGGCCTGGCCGCCGCCCTGAAGCTGACCGGCGAGCCATGGCTGGCGGTGTGGGACTATCTGGACAAGATGGTCAAGGACAAGGCCGACAACACCAACAACCGTTTCGGCGTGGGCGCGGAGATCAACCGGCGCACCACCGGCGGTCCGTTTCCGTTCTGGGGCTGCCCGCCGCGCGACACCCTCACGACCTTACAGCCCAAACGGGTGCGCGAGCATGGCGCGGGCGACCTGCCGGAGTTCCGCCGCGCCGATCAGGCGGTGAACGGCCCCTCGATCTGGAAGCTGTATTACGCCGGCGCGAGCGGCCCGAAGGCGATCCTCGGCATTCCCCTGGTGCGGCGCCTGAAGCGGGCGCGCGGCGAGGCCATGAAGGTGTGGCCGTTCGAGACCGGTTGGAATGCGATCGGCGAGACTGACTTGGCGGGCGTGGAACTGCTCGCCGCCGAGGTCATGCTGGGGCTTGTCCCCACCTCCCCTGCGCCCGGCGAAGGCAAGGAACAGGCCCAGGTCCGCGGCCTGGCCGAACGCATCGCCCGATTGGACGAGGCCGGCAAGCTCGGCCAGGCCTTCGCCGCGCCCAAGGGAGTTGGCGAGGACGAGGTTCGCGCGGCGCTGGAAGAGGGCTGGATACTGAACCTCTGAACGGGTTCAGGCAGCGTCCGGATGCTGGCTGGCGCGTGGGGCGGCCAGCAGTTTGGCGCTCAGGGCCTTGAGCGGCTCTGCCGCCGCTTGCATCAGACCCGCTTCCAGCGCGCGATAGCCCTTCAGCACTTCGCGGCCCAGCGGCGTCAGGCGCGCACCCTTGCCCTTGCCGCCGCCTGCGGTGGTTTCCACCAAAGGCGCGGTCCAGCACCGGTTCATGGTGTCGACCAGCAACCAGGATCGGCGATAGCTCATGCCCAGCGCGCGCCCGGCGGCGGAAATCGAGCCTTCCTTGGCGATGGCCTCCAACAGATCGGCCTTGCCCGGGCCCATGGCGAAATCCTCGCCGCACAGGATCTGAGCCTTGACCTTTAAAGCACCGATCATAGGCATGGCAGAACCTCTCCCGAACCGGCCCCATTAAAGACCTTGGAACGGAGGCGACAAGCAGCGATCGGGCTAACCCGCCGCCTTCATCCCGCCCGCGCGGTCTTCCTTCAGCTTCTCGGCCACCAGGAACGCCAGCTCCAGCGACTGCTCGGCGTTCAGGCGCGGGTCGCAGTGGGTGTGGTAGCGGTCGGCCAGGTCGGTCTCGGTCAGGGCGCGCGCGCCGCCGAGGCACTCGGTGACATTCTGGCCGGTCATTTCGAGGTGCACGCCGCCGGGGTGCACGCTCTCGGCCCGGCAAATCTCCACGAAGCTCTTCACCTCCGACAGCACCCGGTCGAACGGCCGGGTCTTATAACCGTTGGACGCGGTCAGGGTGTTGCCGTGCATGGGATCGGTCGCCCACACCACCGCGCGGCCCTCCCTCTTTGTCGCCTCCAGTAGGCGCGGCAGGCGCGCGGCGATCTTGTCGGCGCCGAAGCGGCCGTACAGCGTCAAACGGCCGGGTTCGTTGTCCGGGCTCAGCACGTCGATCAGCTTCAGCAGATCATCCGGCTCCAATGTCGGGCCGACCTTCAGGCCGATGGGGTTCTTGATGCCGCGCATGAACTCGATGTGCGCGTGGTCGAGTTGGCGCGTGCGCTCGCCGATCCACAAAAGATGGGCCGAGCAATCGTACCAGTCGCCCGAAGTGGAATCCACGCGGGTCAGGGCCTGCTCATAACCCAGCAGCAACGCCTCATGACTGGTGAAGAACTCCACCTGACGCATGCCCGGGTAGGTATCCGGATTGACGCCGATGGCGCGCATGAAATCCAGGGTCTCGGAGATCTTGTCCGTCAGGGCGCGGTAGCGCGCGCCCTGCGGGCTGTCCTGCACGAAGCCCAGAGTCCATTTGTGGATGTTGTTCAGGTCCGCGTAACCGCCCGAGGCGAAGGCGCGCAGCAGATTCAGCGTGGCCGCCGACTGGTTATAGGCGCGCAGCAACCGCTCGGGATCGGGCGTCCGCTCCTCGGCATCGAACTCCATGCCATTGATGTTGTCGCCCCGATAGGACGGCAAGGTCACGTCGCCCTGCGTTTCCACCGGCGAGGAGCGCGGTTTGGCGAACTGGCCGGCGATGCGGCCGACCTTCACCACCGGCTTGCCGCCGGCGAAGGTGAGCACCACCGCCATCTGCAGGATTAGGCGGAAGGTGTCGCGGATGTTGTCGGCGGCGAACTCCTTGAAGCTCTCCGCGCAGTCCCCGCCCTGCAGCAGGAACGCGCGCCCGGCCTGAACATCGCCGAGCAGCGACTTCAGCCGCCGCGCCTCGCCGGCGAACACCAAGGGAGGCATGGTCCGCAGCACATCTTCCGCGCGCGCCAGGGCCGCCGCGTCCGGATAGTCGGACGGGATGTGCAGCGCGGGCTTTGATCTCCAGGACGCGGGCGTCCAGCGTTCACTCATCTTAGGCACTCGTTTTGAAGGCGCGGCTTTTAGACCAAAGCGCCCTCGTTGGCAAAGCTAGGCGGGGCTCATCTGCATCGCCGCCTGCTTCTCGCGCATCGTCACCAGTTCCTCCGCCAGGGTCGGATGCAGGGCGCAGGTGTTGTCCCAATCGGCCTTGGTCACGCCCATCTTCACGGCCACGGCGGCCAGTTGGATCATCTCCGGCGCGTCGGGTCCGACGATGTGGCAACCCAGGATCACGTCGGTTTGCGCGTCCACCACCAGCTTCATCAGCACCCGCTCGGTCCCGCCGTAGAACACCTCTTTCATGGGCCGGAACTTGGTCAGGTAGATGTCCACCGTCCGCCCCGCCCGACGCGCCTGGGTCTCCGTCAGGCCCACGCAGCCGATCGGAGGCTGGCAAAAGACGGCGGTGGGAACGAGCTCGTGGTCGAACTTGGTCGGCTTATTGCCGAACACAGTGGCGGCGAAGGCGGCGGCTTCGCGGATGGCCACGGGCGTCAGGTTTATGCGGTCGGTCACATCGCCCACGGCGTAGATATTGGGGACATTGGTGCGCGAATACTCGTCGACCGCGATCGCGCCCTTTTCGTTGAGCCGCACCCGGCCTTGTCCAGCCCCAGATCCTCCACATAGGGCGCGCGGCCGGTGGCGAACATCACCTGGTCGGTGGTCAAGGTCATGCCATTGCTCAGATGACTGACGATCCCGGCATCGATCTTCTCCATGCGCTCATGCTGGGTCCCGACGATCAGCCTGATCCCTCGTTTCTCGATCTCCTCGGAGACATGAGCGCGCACGTCTTCGTCAAATCCGCGCAGAATATTTGGGCCGCGGTAGACCAAGGTCGTTTCCACGCCCAAGCCGTTGAAGATGCCGGCGAACTCCACGGCGATATAGCCGCCGCCGCACACCATGATCGACTTGGGCAGGGCCTTTAGATGAAAGGCCTCGTTGGAGGTGATCACGTGCCCGATCCCGGGCACGTCCGTCGGAAGCGACACCGTCCGCCGGTGGCGATGAGGATCGTGTCGGCGGTGACGGTCCTGTGCTTACCCACCAGCTCGATGGTGTGAGAGTCGGTCAGCCGCGCCTTAGCATGGACCAGCTCGGCCCCGGCCTTGGCCAGATTCGAGGCGTAAATTCCCGACAGGCGGCCGATCTCCACGTCCTTGGCCATCAGGAACCGGGTCCAGTCGAAGACGCTATCGATTTTTGACCAGCCGTAGCCCTCCGCCTCGGCGAAATTGCGGGAAAACTCGGAGGCGTAGACCATGAACTTCTTGGGCACGCAGCCGCGGATCACGCAGGTGCCCCCCACCCGGTCCTCCTCGGCCACCGCCGACCTTGGCCCGGACATGGCCGCCAGCCTGGCCGCCCGCACCCCGCCCGAGCCCGCGCCGATGACGAAGAGGTCGTAGTCATATTGGGCCATGGGCCGCTCCTGGCTGCAGCGGCCCTAAGCGGGGCCGTGCAAATAAGTGGGGATTTCAACGCCCAACTCAAAGCCCAAAAAATGGGCCATCTGAATTCACGGCGTCGCATGGAACGGATTGACGATGCGAAGACGGTCCTCAATGACCATGCCGTGCTGCATGTCTTCCGACCAAAGAACGTCGCATTCAGCGTGAGCGCCGAAGCGACAATCATGGCGTCGTAAATCGATAGGCCATAACGCTCCCCCAAACGAAGCCCCGTGTGATGAACGCTGATCGTCATCGAATGGACCGCCAACAGGCCTCCAAACGTTTCCAAAAGCGTCCGCGTTTCGGCCCAAGATATTTCTTGCATTTCGCCGGGCTACATTGGCGATCTCGTTTAGAACTTGGATGTGATGGCGCCTCCTTCCGCGAGAATATGATCCGCGCGATCGGCCTTCAGAACGTCGTCTGAAATCGTGTAAAGCAGGACGTTGGTGTCGAAGAAGCTAGCGGGCATTGACGTCTTGCCGGTCGAACTTGAAGTCGGCCGGCAAGCGTCGCGGAACTGACGAAGACGCTGAAGCAATGCCGGCCGGGTGGGTTTTCGAGCAATGCCGAATTGCCTTTCGTCGGCAATCTCGATCTCGATCTCGTCGCCCGCCTTCAATTCGAGCGCCTCAACCACGGCGCTGGGCAGCCGAACCGCAAGGCTATTGCCCCATTTAGAGACTTGCATGAGTTGCTCCTAGATATACGTACTCAAAATGTATATCTTTGCCCCATAAAGCGCAACGCCTTAGGGCGCCAACCGCTCCCACGCCCTCATCCGTGCCGATGATCGCCTCGTCGGCCATGCCCAAAAACAGGCCGTGGTCGACCACGCCGGTGACGCTCTTGAGCGCCTCGGCCAGCACCGTCGGATAGGCGATGGTTCCGCAGGGCGCGTCGTAGATCAGATTGCCGCCGTCGGTGCGCACCGGCGCACCGTCCTTGATCCTCAGGCGCGGCGCTACGCCGATGTCGGCCTCGGCCAGGGCGTCGCAGATGCGCAGGAGCGAGTGGTCTTGTGGCCGAAGGGAACCACCTCGATGGGCAGGGGAAACTTGCCGAGACTGGTCACCACCCTTCGCCCCTGTCGGCGATCACCACGCAGTGCTGCGAAGCCTCCCACACCAATTTCTCGCGCAGGAGGGCCGCTCCGCCGCCCTTGATCAGCGATAGGCCCGGGCCGATCTCGTCGGCGCCGTCGATCGGTCAGATCAATGCGGCCGGCGTCATCCAGTTCGATGAGCGGCAGGCCAAGGCTTTGCGCGAGCGCGGCCGTCGCCTGGGACGTCGCCACGCAGCGCAGCTTCAGCCCCTCGGCCGCCGCCCGCGCGCCCAGGCGCCTGGACCGAATAAGACGGCGGTCGAACCGGTGCCCAGGCCCACGGTCATGCCGTCCTTCGACCAAGGCCGCGGCGGCCTGCCCCGAGCGCTTCTTCTGTCCCTCGATATCGCTCATGACCGGTCCTTGCGCGTGGCCGCCTTTCAAGGCGCGAAACGCCTTGGCCCAGCCGGGCTTGACCGTCTGGCGCGCCGCGCCCCAGCGCCGGGCGTCGGCCCCACATCCTGGGTGATGACCGATCCGGTCCGGTAAGACGCCCGGTCACCCACGGTACTGGCGCGACCAGCAGGGGTGTTGGAGCCGATAAAGGCGCCCTCGCCGATCTCAGTCCGCGATTTATCGAAGCCGTCGTAGTTGCAGAAGATGGTGCCCGCGCCGATGTTGGTCCCCGCCCCCACCGCGCCGTCGCCAGATAGCTCAGATGGTTGGCCTTGGCGCCCGCGCCCCAGGGTCACGTTCTTGACCTCCACGAAATTGCCCACGTGGGCGTCCGCGCCGATGTCGGCGCCGGGCCGCAGCCGCGCATAGGGTCCGACGACGGCGCCGGCGCGCACCACCGCGCCCTCGATATGGCTGAAGGCTTCTGATCACCGCGCCCGCCTCCACCTTGAGCCTTGGGCCCCAACATCACATAGGGCTCGACTGTCGCGCCGGCGGCGATCTGGGTGTCCCACGACAGATGCACCGTGTCCGGCGCGCTCATGCTGACGCCCTCGGCCATCAGCACCTGCCGCCGATGGGTCTGGAATGCGGCCTCCACCTTGGCCGATTCGGCCTGGGAATTGACGCCCATCACCGTCGTCTTCCGGGCGAATGTGGTCAACGCCGTCAGCCCCCGACCGGCGGCCAGGCCGACCACGTCGGTCAGGTAGTACTCGCCCTTGGCGTTGTCGGCCTTCCACCTGGCTGAGCAGATCAAACAGCAAGGCCGCGTCGGCGGCGAGAACCCCGGAGTTGCAGGCGGTCACGGCCAACTCCTGCGGGCTCGCCTCCTTGGCCTCGACGATCCGCTCAAGCACGCCGTCCTCGCCTATTGTAGAGGCGACGGCCCCACACACGGTAGTAGAGATCGAATTTCGTTGCATCGTACTTCGGATTCAGAGACTTGTCCGCATAGGCACAGCGGCCACCCGGATTTCCCGAACCTTCGCGCCCCTTGAAAGTGAGAGGCTCCATCAGATCGATGCCTGCCGCACCACAGAAGTGCGAAGTGGCAACAAGACCGGCAGCCATCTCAGGGTCGGCTGAAAGCAGGTGGCGCTGCATTGCCGGGCCATCAGCGGTAAACCACTTGCGCCTTGCTTCCTTCCTGGAAGAAATCTCCGTATCCATAACGCGTAAACAAGCGCGCACCATTGCTCACAGCAAACAGCGCAGACTCATGATGATTCGGATTCGGAATTTTCAGAGCGCGAATGTCCGCCTGGTTGTAACCCAGTCCCTGATGCTCGGCCGTGTACTTCGCGCCCAGCTTCACGGGCATGCCCGTGGCGGTGGCAATGTCGATCATGGTCTGGTTGACGCCCTTGCACAGGCATGCATGTCGATCTCAACTGTACGTCCGCACCCGGCGATTGCTTCGAATAGGGTCTTCCAGAAGGGATAGCTGCCTTCGGGAATACCGCTTTCTCCGTGAACGCGCATGGTGAGGCCCTTGATTTCGGGGCAGGTCTTTAAAATAAT
>CAWDPL010000060.1:0-56423 GCA_963804105.1 uncultured Alphaproteobacteria bacterium | reverse complement strand
AGCTGTCGGGCGCCCCGGTCGAAGAGCAGGTAGGTCCACGCCCACTCCATCATCACCAGCAGCCGGTTCCGGAATCCGATCAAGTAGAAGATGTGGATCAAGAGCCACGCCACCCATGCGACCAGCCCGGTCAGCCGCACCCTGCCCAGGTCGGCGATGGCCTTGGCTCGGCCGATGGTGGCGAGGTTGCCCTTGTCGAGGTAGCGAAACGCCTCAGTGGGGAGGCCCTTCAGCTGGCGCAGGATCTGTCGGGCGGCGTGCCGACCCTCCTGCATCGCCGCCGGTGCCACGCCCGGCACCCAGCGCTCCGCGTCGAGCTTCACCGCCGCCAGGTCACCGACGACGAAGACCTCGGGCCAGCCGGGCACCGAGAGGTCGGGTTGCACCCGCACCCGACCGGCGCGATCGAGGGGACGCCGAGGGTGGCCCCCAGGCCCGAGGCCGCCACCCCTGCAGCCCAAAGGACGGTTCGCGCACCGAAGCGGGTGGAGCCGATATTGAGGCCGGCTCCGTCGATGGCGGTCACCGCCTCTCCCACTCGCACCTCGACCCCCAGGCCTTCGAGGGCCCGCTGCGCCGCCGCCGAGAGCGCCGGTGGAAATGACGAGAGGACACGAGGGCCGGCCTCGACCAGCACCACCCGAAACTCTCCCTGCGCCACGTGGCGGAAGTCGCGCCCCAGGATCTGGCGAGCGATCTCCGCGAGGGCGCCCGCCAGCTCCGCCCCCGTGGGACCTGCCCCGACCACGACGAAGGTCAGCCACTCCTTGCGCCGCACCGGGTCCGACTCCCGCTCTGCGGCCTCGAAGGCCAAGAGGACCCGCCGCCGGATCTCGAGGGCATCCTCGACGGTCTTCAGGCCCGGAGCGTGAGCAGCCCAGGCGTCATGCCCGAAGTAGCTGTGAGTCGCCCCGGTAGCGACGATCAGGCGATCGTAGGTCAGCGCTCCGTCGTCGAGCACGACCCGTCGAGACGCGGTCTCGATCCGGAGTACCTCTGCGAGCTGCACCTCCACCTGGGGCCTGCCGCGGAAGATGCTGCGGATGGGGTAGGCGATGTCGCTGGGGTTCAGGGCGGCGCTGGCCACCTGGTAGAGCAGCGGCTGGAAGAGGTGGTGGTTGCGGCGATCGACGATGGTGATGGCGATGTCGTGCTTGGCCAATTGCTGGGCAGCGTAGATGCCACCGAAGCCGGCCCCAATGATGACGACCCGACGGCGACCGGAGGCGGTGGAGAGGTCGTTGGCCATGGCCGCCGTTACCATACCCGGGCTGGCGCCGACCTCACCGCCAAGTCACGCGTCTTCCTCGGGTTTCGGGGAGACGGGGGGCCGGAACCCTGAGGCTCCCGCGGCTGTCCAATGGCCATGCGCGGAGTGCTGGCAGGCGGCGTCATTGCCCTGGCCGTCCTGGGGCTCTTGACCGCCTTTCACCTTCCTCGCGTACCGCCGGTCGCGCTCGCGCCTTCGATGTCTGCCGGGCCGACCCTTAGGCCGGTCCCCTTTATGCAACCCCTCCCGCTCCCCCGAGCCGACGGCGAGCCCTGCCGGACCCTGAAGCCATCGTCCGCGGCTGGCTGCACGACGAGGATGGCCAACCAATCGAGGGAGCCACCCTCAGCTGCCCCCGCGAAGAGGTGAGCATCGAGCTCGACGAGTCCGATGGCAGCTTCGTCGCGCATGGACCTGGCGGTCCATTCACGCTGCTGGCCCGAGGCGACGGTCTGTTGCCGGAGCGCATCGACACGCTCTCGCTCGGCGCCGGGGAGGAGGTCGAGGAGGTGACCCTGGTGCTCCGCCACGGGCTAACGGTGGCCGGTCGTGTCCTGGGGGAGCAGGGCCCGCTGACCGGCGCGCACGTCGTGGTGGAGGCGGCGGGCTACCTCCGCTCGGTCTATTCCAACGACGATGGCAGCTTCGAGGTGACCGGGCTGCCGGAGGGCACCGTGTCCCTGCGTGGCTTTGACGACAGCGAGGGCACCGACGCAGTCGAGACGCGGTCCGGCGATTGGGGCGTCCTCCTCCGTTTGCGCCGCGAGGGCCACCTCCGCGGCCGCGTGCTCGACGCCCACCAGGCACCCGTCGCCGGCGCAATGATTTTTCTCGACGAGGCCGACCCTCAGGCCGAGGTGGCCGAGCGGGATCCGTTTGGTTCCCTCCCCAGCTGCTTGCTGGGCGGGTCGATCAGCCTGCACATGTGCGGCCCCATGCCGCAGTGCCTGAGTCGCGCCGAGACCGACAGCTCGGGCGAGTTCGAAGTGGTGGTCGCCACCGGAGCCCGAATCGTGGTGGGCGCCTCCTTCGACGGCGCCTCAGGCTCAGTCACCACCTCCGGAACCACCGAGGGTGTGACCCTGGTCCTGACTCGAAAGACCTTCCGCCTGCGCGCCTCTCGGTCACAGGGGCACCCCTACGTGGGCGACCTCACAGTCTCCACCGAGCTGCAGGGTCTTCAGGTGGTTGACCAAACCCTGACGACATCCTCGGAGGGAACGGCGGAGGCCGACCTTTGGCCCGGAGTGCCGGTCAGGCTGCGGGCCCCTCCGGGAGTCCAGATTGACTTCCCCGATGGCACGCCCAGTGAGGTTCGCGTGGAGGAGGAGGACCCGACGTTGATGGAGTGACCGTCTGGATTGGTGACTCAGGGATGGGGCGGCGGTGCCAGGTGCAGGGTCCCCCGGACCCGCGCTGACGTCCCCTCGGAATCGAGCACCAGGTCGGCCTCGCCCAGCGCCCGAAGGAGCGGATTGGCTTCGACCGCCACACCGAAGAGGGAGGCCAAATCGGGCGAGGCAGCTGTGTCGAAGACGCTCAGCTTGGCCAGGGCCTGGGGCCGCCGTCGGACGATCGAGGTGGACCAGTCCGGCATGTGCCGGGGGGTCCGAGGAACCTCGGGAAGGGCCGACAGGAACGCATCGCGGGCGTCGGTGGCATTGGCCAGGTAGAGGGTCGAGCCCACCAGCCCGAAGTCCACTGCCCGCTCGGCTGCCCAGCCGCAGCGGCAATTCTTTCACCCCGCGGCAGGCTCACCGCCTCCGCAGGGACGGGGGCGTGATGGGACCGCAGCTCTTCGAGGAGAGCGGCCAGGGCAGCGTGAGCGGCGACCGGATCCTTGACCTGGGCCGCCTGCACCTCAGGAACGAGGAAGTAGCGATTGAGGTCGTTGGCGGTGCGCGATTGCTCGGGGGCGATCCGGGTCACCAGCGCGGCGACCGGCCCGCTCAGAGTGGCCGCCAGCTGATCTTCCGGATGCGTCGAGCAGTCGCGACAGACCTGGAGGGTGAGGAAGCGCACCCAGGCGGCCAGCTCGCCCTTGGCGGCCGAGAGCGCCCAGCCGGTGGCGTCGAGGTTCGTCCACAGGAGGGTGTGCGGGTGCATCTCCGCGAAGGCGTCGCGCGGGGAGAGTTTGAGGACTCCCGCGGCTGCCGTGATTGGGACTCCCACCCCCACCTGGTCGACGCCCGCTGCTTAATCCGATGACCGCGGTCGGCCCATGGTCGTTGACCGAGACTACGAAGGCGTCTCCGGCCAGGCCCTTGGCGTGCTCCAGCGCGGCGAACGGGTGGCCCTCGAGGGCCGCCAGCGTCCAGCGATCGGACGCGCCGCGAATGAGGAGCGCGGCCCAGTGACCCCGGCATTGCCACCGCACCCGAGAGCTCCGGCTGACCCACGCCGGGTCGAATGGGCAAGCAGGACATCGTCTTCGCCGGGGGCTGCGAGGAACTGGACTGGACCCTGTCGGTGCTGTTGGACGCCATGGGCGCCATGTCCAGCGGCTATAACGATATGCCCGAGCGCGCCTCGCGCCCCTACGACAAGAACCGCGACGGCTTCGTCATCGCGGGCGGCGCGGGCATGGTGGTCTGGAACAGCTGAGGCACGCCAAGGCCCGCGCGCCGAAGATCTCCGCCGAGACTTCCGGCTACGCCGCTAATTCCGACGGTTACGACATGGTGGCGCCTTGGGCGAAGGCGCGGCGCGCTGCATGCGCCTGGCCATGCAGGGGCTGAACCGGCCCATCGACTATCTGAACCCGCACGGCACCGGCACCCCGATCGGCGACCTGAAGGAAATGGAGGCGGTGCGCGCGGTGTTCGGCGACTCCGCGCCCCTGATCTCCTCCACCAAGGCCCTGACCGGCCATTCGCTGGGCGCCGCCGGGGCGCAGGAGGCGATCTTCTGCCTTCTGATGATGAGCAACGGATTCGTGGCCGAAAGCGCCCACATCGACGAACTGGATCCCGCCTTCGCGGACCTGCCCGTCGTGCGCAAGCGCGTGGATAAGCGCCTGGACACCGTCATGTCCAACAGCTTCGGCTTCGGCGGGACCAACGGCAGTTTGGTGATGACGCGGTACGAGAGCTAAATCCGCTCACAAAACATAAACCCGCAGGCCCAAGGCCTCGGCCGCCGCAGCCAAGCGTTTGTCCATCGTGACCAGCCGGTAATCGCACCGTCGGCAAGTGGCCGCGTGCAATGCGTCGGGCGCGCGCAGCATCAAATCGAACCGTCTGACAAAGATGTGGGCCAAACGCACGTCGGAGGCTTGGAGAGCGACGTCCTCGCTCGCCGCCGCGCGCCAGGCGTCGAAATCGGCCAGCCGGGCCTGGGCGTCCTGATTTTCCAACCGGCCCGTCCGGACCAGGCGAGACAGGGCCGACGCCACTTCGGCCGCCGCGAATTCGCTGATTACAAGCGCCTCGCCGACGGCCGCGAGATACCGATCCACCGCCCGCTGCCGGCCTCCTCGATCAGGGTCGGCAGCAGGACGCTCGCGTCAAGATAGGCGCTCACGCGTCCGCGTGTCGTAGCTGTTCAGAATATCCACCGAGGTCAGGCCCACGCCCTTGCGCGCTTGGCGGCGTTTGCGCAGCCAGTCGTAGGACGCGGGGTCGGCCCGGGCGTGGACCGGCGCGATCGGCTTCAACTCCGCCACCGGCTTGCCATGTCGGGTAATGACGACTCCTTCACCCTCCAGCGCCCTGTCGATCAGGCCGGGCAGGCCCGTCTTGGCGTCCGCAACGCTATAGGTCGTCATGGTCCCGCTCCTAATTATGACCATAATTATGACCATTTTGGCGGGATGTCTAGCACTGGCGGAGCGTCATCTCCCGTGGGGCATTCCTTCGCGCCACAGTCACTCAGCGCCGTCAACGCGATGGAGGGAGCACGCGTAGCAATCCGCCCTACTCCACCGCGAACACATAAAGCGCGTTGCCGTGGTCCGGGTAGTAGATGTCGTGAATCAGTTCACCGGGGACCATGCGCGGGCTGCCGCCGCCCAGGCCCGTGGTCACGGCGATGTACTGCTTGCCGTTCACGGAGAAGGACAGGGGCAGGCCCTGCACCGAGGTGGGCAGGACGGTGCGCCACAGCTCCTGGCCATTGTCCACGTCCACCGCGCGGAACACCCGGTTCATGTCGCCCACGAAGGCCAGGCCGCTTTCGGTGGTCAAAACGCCGGTCAGGAACGGCGCGCGCTGGGTGATGGCCCATTTCTCCTTCAAGGTGGACACATCATAGGCCGCCAGCTTGCCGACCTTCTCGTCCGTCCCCGGCATGAACTGGAAGTTGCGGCTAGCCGCCGATCCGCCGAGCCCTCGCCTTCGGCGACCGCCCGGGCGTTCATCTGCTGGCAGCTCTGGGCCAGGGGGATGATCACCTCATGCGCCTGAGGGCTGTAGCTCATGGCGTGCCAGTTGTGGCCGCCCTCCGATGAGGGGCATTGCTGCACCCACTGGCCGATCTTCTGGTCCAGCAGATCGGGGCGGTAGTGCACCTTGCCGGTCTTCTCGTCGATCTTGTCGAACACGTTGGTGAAAACGGTCTTGGTCAGGCCGAGGAACTGGCCGGTCTTGCGGTCCAGCTTCCACAGAATGCCGTTCTTGCCCGCCGAGAACACCGTCGGACGGCCGTCCACGTCGATCAGCACCCGCTCGAACACCTCGTCCAGGTCGAAGCTCTCTCCCGGCACATGCTGGAAGTACCAGTTCAGCTTGCCGGTCTTGGCGTCCAGCGCCACGGTGGAAGAGGTGTACAAGGCGTCCCCGTCGGTGCCGCGGCTGGCGCGCATCCAGGGCTTGGCCTGGGCCACGCCCCAGTAGGTCAGGCCGAGCGTGGGGTCGTAGCTGCCGGTGATCCAGGTGTCGCCGCCGGCGCGCTCCAGGTCCGGCAAGGGGTCCCAGGTCTCGCCGCCCGGCTCGCCGCGCTTGGCCACGGTGTTGAAGCGCCACAGGGTCTTGCCAGTCTCCGCGTCCAGGCCGGAGATGTAGCAGCCGGTGGTCTTGTAGCGGTCGCAACCGCCAAGGCCCTGCAGCACGACGCCCTGGGCCACGATGGGGCCGGAGCTGTTCATATAGCCCTTGGTGGCGTCGCCCAGGGGAACGTCCCACACCACCTTGCCGGTCTTGGCGTCTAGCGCCACTTCGCGGGCGTCGGTGGTGGCGACGAACACCTTGTCGCCGTAGAGCGCAAGGTTGCGCACCCCGCCCGGACCGGCGGCGATGGTCGTGCCCAGGCGCTGCTCCCAGATCAGCTGGCCGCTGGCCGCGTCCAGGGCCTGGACGATGTTGGCGGTGTTACCCAGGAACAGCACGCCGTCGTGCACCACGGCGGTGGCTTCATTGTAGCCGCCCTCGTTCATGGCCCAGGACCACACCAGCCGCAGGTGCTTGATGTTGCTCTTGTCCACTTCCTTCAGCGGGGTGTGGCTCCAGGCCTGATAGTTGCCGCGCACCATCAGCCAGTCGCCGGGCGGCGGGGCGGCCAGCAGAGCGTCGGTGACCGGCGCGTAGTTGGGAACGACGCCCTTGACGGCCAACACGGGAATCGCCGGCGTCAGCTTGGTCGGCAGGGCGCGGCCGCCGCTGGCCTGACGGATGGTGGACGTGATGTTGGCGGCGCGGCTGGGCGTGCGCGCCTCGGCCACGGGCGCCACCCCGTTGGCCGACATGATGAAGGCGATCAGGTCGCTGGTTTCGTCGTCCGTAAGGTTCTTGCGGTCCGGCGGCATGCTGGCCTTGACCAATTCGCCCAATTCCTCAGGCGTGCGGCCGCCCCACTGCGCCAGGAAGTTGGGACCAGTCAGGGCCGGACCTTCATGGCCCCCCAGATCCGCCGCGTGACAGGAGGCGCAGCGGGCGTTGTAGAGCTGGTGTCCCGAATCGACCTGCGCCGCCCCTGTGCGCGGCGCCTGGGCCATCGCGGAGCCCGCCATGAACACCGCGCCGAGCGCGGCGCCGGCCGCCAGAATGCCTCGAGTCAGCATGGCCATTCCGTTTCCCCCTTATGATGCGCACGCCGCTGTCCTGCGCGGCGTCGCTTGGCCCGCACCATCGGCAAAATCAGGGTCGCAGGCAAGGGCGCGAACGCGTTGACAGCGGGCGGCCAGCGCCTATGGTCCGCCCGTTCCGTGTGACTGGCGATTTAGAGGTGGGCAACCACCGGGGAGCGCGGGATGCATCGCCGCGCGCCTGGGCACAGCTTCTGATCCCGCAAGGAGACACGCCGTGCCCGCAGCGCCCGATTATCCCAAAGCCCCCGATCTGCACCCCGTTCGCCGCGCCCTGCTGTCGGTGTCCGACAAGACCGGCCTGATCGATACCGCCAAGGCGCTCGTCGAACTGGGCGTTGAGCTGGTCTCCACCGGCGGCACCAAGAGCGCCATCGCGGCGGCGGGTCTGCCGGTCAAGGACGTGGCCGAGCTGACCGGCTTTCCCGAGATGATGGACGGCCGGGTAAAGACCCTGCACCCTAAGGTGCACGGCGGCCTTCTGGGCGTGCGCGACGCGCCCGAGCACGCCAAGGCCATGGCCGATCACGGCATCGGCGGCATCGATCTGCTCTATGTCAATCTCTACCCGTTCGAGGCCACGGTCGCGCGCGGGGCGGGCTTTGACGAATGCGTGGAGAACATCGACATCGGCGGCCCGGCCATGATCCGCTCGGCGTCGAAGAACCACGGCTATGTGGTGGTGTGCACCGATCCAAAGGATATGGCCCAGGCGCTGGAATCGCTGAAGGCCAATGGCGGATCAACGCCCCTGATCCTGCGCAAGACCCTGGCCGCCCGCGCCTTCGCCCGCACCGCCGCCTATGACGCCGCCATCGCCGGCTGGTTCGCGGCCCAGGACGGCGGCGAGGATCCCTTCCCCGCGCGCGCATGACCATCACCGGCGATCTGCGCCAGGCCATGCGCTATGGCGAAAACCCGCACCAGGCGGCGGGTTTCTATCAGTTCCCCGAGCCGCGCCGGCCGGGCGTGGCCACCGCCCGCCAGCTGCAGGGCAAGGCGCTGAGCTACAACAACGTCGCCGACACCGACGCGGCCCTGGAGCTGGTCGCCGAGTTCGACCCCAAGGCCAGCGCCGCCGTGGCCATCATCAAGCACGCCAACCCCTGCGGCGTGGCCCTGGGCGATGATCTCAAGAGCGCCTATGAGCGCGCCCTGCAATGCGACCCGGTGTCGGCCTTCGGCGGCATCGTGGCGGTCAATCGCCGGCTGGACGGGCGGCGGCCGAGGAAATGGTCAAGATCTTCACCGAGGTGGTGATCGCGCCGGACGCCGACGAGGACGCCATCGCCGTGTTCGCGGCCAAGAAGAACCTGCGCCTTCTGCTGTCCGGCGCCCTGCCCGATCCCCTGGCGGGCGGCGAGGTGTTCCGCTCGGTGGCGGGCGGCTTTCTGGTGCAATCGCGCGACGCATCGCGCATCACCGCCGCCGACTTGAAGATCGTCACCAAGCGTCAGCCCACCGCGCGCGAGGTGGCCGACATGCTGTTCGCCTTCACCATCGCCAAGCACGTCAAGTCCAACGCCATCGTCTACGCCAAGGACGGCCAGACCGCCGGCATCGGCGCGGGCCAGATGAACCGCCGCGATTCCGCCCGCATCGCCGCCCTGCGCGCGGCAGAGGCGGCTGAGGCGGCAGGCCTGCCGCAATCACTCGCCAAGGGCTCGGCCTGCGCCTCGGAGGCCTTCTTCCCCTTCGCCGACGGCCTTATCCAGGCGGCGGAAGCCGGCGCCACGGCCATCATCCAGCCCGGCGGCTCGATCCGCGACGAGGAGGTCATCGCAGCCGCCGATGAGCGCGGCCTGGCCATGGCCTTCACCGGCGTGCGCGTATTCCGGCATTGACCGAGCTGTTCAGCGCGCGCCGGCGGCCAGGGCGCGCAGGGCGGTGCTGGCGATGGTCAGCTTGGGGAAGCTCCAGCCATCGCCGGACGCCTCCATTTCCATGACGAGATCGCGCGCCGCCTTCACCTGATCGGCCCGAGGAGCGATCCAGGCGCCCACAGACGCCAGGGCGGCCTCGGCGTTGTCCAGACCCGCATCGCGCTCGGCCTGGGCCATGACGGCGCGGGTCAGCAGGGCCTGTTCGCTCAGCAGGTCCTCCAGCATCTGGCGCGCGGCCTGGCGTTGATAGATGTCTCCCGCCAGCAGCCCCGCGGCGCCGGCGCGCAAACGATCGAAGGCGAAGGTCGCCCCGGCCTGATGATAGACCCAGGCGGCCGGCAGGACCGCCCAGCCGGCGGCGTGGGCCAGGTCCGCCACGTCCGACAGGGCCAGCAGCGGCCCCAACAGACCCACCCTCGCCGCCAGATCGGGCGGAGCGCCGGCGGCGACGGAGGCGTCGATGCGGGCCTGAGCTCGGGTCCGCTCAAGCGGCGACAGCACGGTCAGGCCCTCCGCCCGCAAGAGGTCCGCGGCGGGCCGGTAGGCGTCGATCAGGCTTTGCACGCCCGATTGTCCTTTCACCACCCGCCGCGCCAGCCAGTAGGTCTGGCCGCGCAGGGCCGTGCAGGCCTCCTCATACAGGACAAGCTGGCCCTGCGCCCAGGCGGGATCGGCGTCGAGCGCGGTGATCTCGCGCCAGAGCTCGTCCAGGCGAAACACCCGCCAGGCCGCCTCGAAGGCGGTCACCAGACCGGCGGTGTCGCAACCGCTGGCCGCGCGCGCACGGGACGCGAAGGTCGGGCCGCAGACGTCGACCATGGCGTTGGCCACGCTGGTGGCGATGATCTCGCGCCGCAGCCGATGCCGCCGCATCTGCTCGTGGAAGCGGCCAAGCGCGGCGGGGAAATAGCGCTCCAGGGCGCCGGCGAAAAAGACGTCGTCGGGCGCGGGACTGGCGAGAATTTCCGCCGAGAGCTCCAGCTTGCCGTAGGCCAACAGGACCGCCAACTCCGGCCGGGTCAGGCCCTTTCCGGCCTTGGCCAGCTCGGCGATGGCGGCGCGGTCGGGCAGGCCCTCCACCGCGCGGTCCAACCGCCCCGCGGCGACCAGATCGGTCATGAAGCGGGCATGGTTGTCCAATTCCTGCGCGGCGGACCGTTCCAACAGGCTCAGAGCCAAGGTCTGATCGTGATTGTGCGTCAGCACCTGGCCGGCGACGTCCTCGGTCATGGACTGTAGCAGGGCGTCGCGGTCGGCGGGATTGAGCGCGCCGGCGCGCTCGGCCGCGGCGGTGAGAATCTTGATGTTCACCTCATGGTCGGAGGTGTCCACGCCGGCGGAATTGTCGATGGCGTCCGTATCGATGCGTCCGCCCGCGCGGGCGTAGGCGATGCGCCCGGCTTGAGTCACGCCGAGGTTGGCGCCCTCGCCCACGACCTTGCAGCGCAATTCCTCGCCGTCCACCCGCACCGTGTCGTTGGCCTTGTCGCCGACGTCCAACTGGCTCTGCCGGGCAGCTTTCACATAGGCGCCGATGCCGCCCAGATAGAGCAGTTCGACCGGCGCCTTGAGCACCGCGCGGATCAGTTCGGCCGGGGTCAGGGTCTGGGCCTGGATGCTCAGCATCGCGGCGACCTCCGGCGAGATCGGCACGGATTTGGCCGACCGGGCGAACACCCCGCCGCCCTTGGAGATCAGGTTCACATCGTACGAGCCCCATGAAGAACGCGGCAGATCGAACAGGCGCTTGCGCTCGGCCCAGGACGTTTCCGGGTCCGGATCAGGGTCCAGAAACACATGGCGATGGTCGAAGGCGGCGAGCAGCCTGATCTTCTTCGACAGCAGCATGCCGTTGCCGAACACGTCGCCGGACATGTCGCCCACGCCGACAACTGTGAAGGCCTGGGTCTGGATGTCCTTGCCCAGTTCGCGGAAGTGCCGCTTGATCGCCTCCCACGCCCCGCGCGCGGTGATGCCCATGGCCTTGTGGTCGTAACCGGCCGATCCGCCAGAGGCGAAGGCGTCGCCCAGCCAGAAGCCGTATTCGGCGGCCATGGCGTTGGCGATGTCCGAGAAACTCGCCGTGCCCTTGTCCGCGGCCACCACCAGATAGGGATCATCGCCGTCGTGGCGCACGACGTCCCTGGGCGCGATCACCTCGCCCAGGGCGTCCAGATTGTCGGTCAGGTCCAATAGACCGCGCAGGAAGGTGCGATAGGCGGCGACAGCCTCCTGCTGCACCGCCTCGGGCGACCCTCCGCGCGGGAGTTGCTTGGGATAGAAGCCGCCCTTGGCGCCCACCGGCACGATCACCGCGTTTTTGACCTGCTGAGCCTTGGCCAGACTGAGCACCTCGGTGCGGAAGTCGTCCCGCCGGTCGCTCCAGCGCAGGCCGCCTCGCGCGATGGGTCCGAAGCGCAGGTGCACCCCCTCCACCTGGGGCGACCAGACGAAGATCTCGAAATAGGGCTTGGGCGCGGGCAGGTCGGCAAGGGACCGGCTCGCAATCTTGATGCTGATATAGGGTTTGGGTTCGCCGTCGGCGCCCAACTGATAGTAGTTGGTGCGCACGCAGGCCTGAACCAGCAGCGCCAGCCGCCGCAACGCCCGGTCCGCATCCAGGCTTTCCACCGCCTGCAGCGCTTCGAGGATTTGCGCGAAAATCCGGTCGGACCGGTCTTGACGTTCGGCAGCGGACGCGGGCAGCGCCGGATCGAAGCGTTCATGGAACAGATCCAGGATCAGGCGCGGCACGGCCGGATAATCCGATAGGGCGGCTTCCTGTACGACCCGGCTTGGGTCCAGGCCCGATTGCCGGCGATAGCGGGCGAGGGTGCGGATTAGAGCGGCCTCTCGCCAGGAGACTCCCAGCTCCAGCACCAGGCGGTTGAAGCCGTCGTTCTCTGTCCGTCCGCCCCACACGGCCACCACGGCCTGTTCCAGCGGCGTCCTGACCCGATCCAGGTTCACGGACAGGCCGGACACGTGGCGCAGGAACAGCTCATGCACCCAGACGGGGGCTGAGCCCTCGGGCGTGACTTCGAAGCCGTGTTCGGCCAACCCCTTGAGGCCCATGGCCTCAACGATGGGCAACAGATCGGACAGCAGCGCCGCCTCGTTCAACCGATAAAGCTTCAGGCGCAGGCAGTCCGGGCCGTCGGCGGCTGCGCGGTAGACGCGCGCCTGCGTGGGCTGCTCGGGGCCGAGGGTCGCGATCACGTCCAGGTCCGCCAACGCCTCGGCGACATCGAACTGGTCCTGATAGCTGACGGGGAAGGCCGAGCCGTAACGTCGGCGCAGGGCGGCGACCTGGCCGCCGCCGCGCAGCCGCAGGGCCTCCTCGAACCGGTCCGGCCAGGTGCGCGCGGCCTCGGCCAGTTCGGCCTCGAGCTCAGCCAAATCCGGCTCGGCGTGTTCGCCCGGGGTCAGGCCCACGACATAGAGGGTGCGCGCCAGCGGGGCGTCGGAGAAGGCGGGATAGGACGCCGAGATGCGGCCGCCCCAGGCGCGGGCGAGGATGTCGCCGGCGCGTCGCGCCAAGGCGGCGTTGAAGCGGTCCTTGGGCGTATAGAACAGCACCGAAACGAAACGGTCGAACGGATCGCGGCGAACGAACAGCCCCAGACGCGGCCGGTCGTACAGATGCACCACGCCCAGCGCGATGGTCAGCAGATCGTCCTCGTCGATCTGGAACAGCTCGTCGCGCGGATAGCTTTCCAGCACGGTGGTGAGACGGCGCCGGTCGTGACTGCCCTCGGTTTTCGAGGCCCGCGCCAGGACGTTGGCCACCTTGCGGCGCACCAGGGGCACGACGCGGGCCGGCTCGTCATAGGCCGCCGCAGTGAACAGCCCCAAAAAGCGCACTTCGCCGCAGGGCCGCCCGTCGGGCCCGTACCGCTTGACCCCGATGTAGTCCATGTAGGCGCGCCTATGCACCCGCGAGATCTGGTTGGACTTGGCCGCCGTCAGGGGCGGACCGGCCTCAATCAGGCGCGTGAGGCGACTTGTGAGCACCGTTGGTTCGTTGTCGCGGCGCAGGACGCCGCGCGCAGGATCGCGCAGCAGCCCGAGGCTGAGGCCGGACTCGAACCGCGGCTCCTGGTGGGCGTAGCGTCCGGTGGGCGTGCGCGGATAGTCGTAGACCCGCGCGCCGAGGAACACGAAACGGTCCTCTTCCAGCCAATGCAACAGAGCCAGGGCCTCGTCGCGCTCGGGGCCTTCCGGCGCGGTCTGCTCCAGTTCGGCCACGGTTCGGCCCATCAGGGCCAGCATGTCGGGGAAATCAGCCACAGCCGCGCGCACGTTCGCGAGGGTGATGCGTAGGGCGTCCAGCAAAGCCTCGCGCCGCGCCTGGTCCAGGGGCTCGAACAGCACGGCGATCACCGAGCGGCGCGGGTCGGTCTTGGCCCGGCCCGGGATCACCGGGTGCAGCATGGCGCGGATGCTGAGCCCCTGCTCCACCAGTTCGGCCATCACCGAATCCACCAGGAACGGGATGTCCGTCTGGACGATCGCCAGCAGATCGAGTGACAGGGGCCGACCGGCCGCGCCCACGGCGTCGCTCAAGCTCATGCACGGATCGGCCGGCGCCTGTTGCTCGCACAGGGCCCACACATCCCGGCACACGACGGCGAAATCGGCGGGTGTGAGGTGCGGCAGGTCGCTGGGTCTGAAATCCTCCAGAGCCTGGCGGATGAACTCGCGTTCCGCCGCGGCCGGCGCGCGAGCGTAGGCGGCGATCACCTCGCCCTCGGAAAACCCGGCGGCCGCTGCGATCGGCTCAACACCCATGCGGCCTTCCTCCACCCAGCGTGCGCCCACGCCGAACCATAGACCGTCTTGAAGGCGAATGCTGGGCCGAAAAGCCGGCTCGCCGCGCCTGAAACGCGAAACGCCGTCGGCGCGGCAGGGCCGCCCGACGGCGCTGTCTTGCCGAGGGGGCGACTCGGCCAAGACCATTCGCGGGCGCCTGGATCGCGGGGACGAACGAAGGCGCCGCTCAGAGGCCGGTGAGGGGGGACAAACCGGCCCTGGCCGTTAGATGGGAAGCCGCGCGCGAATTTTCACGGGGTCGGCTTCACCTTTTTGTTACGTCGGGCCGCCCGTGGTTTGGGCGCGGCCGGAAGCCGAAGTTCGGCGCTGGGATCAGGCCCGGCCGCGGCCAGGGGCGCTTCAGGCTCGCCGTCGCCGGACAGGAGGATGGCCAGCCAACGGGCGCCTTCGAACTGTTCGGACACCACCATCAGGGTCACGGTCAGGGGCGTGGACAGGAACATGCCCGGCAGTCCCCACACCAGGCCCCAGAACGACAGGGCCAAAAGGATCACCACCGGCTCCAGGTTCAGGCTGCGCCCCTGCATCCGCGGCAGCAGCACATTGCCCACCCCGAAATTGATCAGGCTGAGGCCGATCACCAGGGCGATGGCGTGCCAGTGGGCGTCAAACGCCACCAGGGCGAACAGGCAGGGCAGGAGCAGGGCGATTAGGCCGCCGATGATCGGCACATAGCTCGCCACCAGGATCAGGAAGGCCCAAAACAGGGCGTTGTCCATGCCCACCAGGGCGATGACCACGCCCGAGCCGCCGGCGATCATCAATCCGGTGACGGTCTGGATCCACAGGTAGCGTTCGATGCCGTTGCGGATGTGCATGAAGGCCTGGCGCGCGCCCTCGCGCTCCACCGGGTCGACGAACAGTCGTTCGGTCTTGTGCCGCACGCCGGGCCGCGAGGCGAACAGGAAGCCCAGATAGATCATGACCAGGGCGGCGCCCGAGGCGAAGCCTTGCAGCGCCTCCGCCACCGCGCCGATGTAGCGGGCCGGATCGAGCTGGCGCATCAGTTCGTCCACCGTCGGGGCGGCGTGTAGGCCCAGATGCGGCCCCACCTCGGCGATGACCTTGTTCAGGCGCGGCAGATTGGCCACCAGCTGGCCGACGAACTGGCTCGCGTCGGCCGCCACCAGGGCGGCCGCGCCGACGAAGGCCGCCAGGGTCAACAGTATGGCCAGAGTCAGGGCCAGGGCGTCGGACAGGCGCGGCAGCCTCTGACGCAGCACGCGCGAGAAGCCGTCGATGATCACCATCAGAAACAGGGCCAGGGCCAGGGGCGTGAGGATGGCGTGCAAAGCGTAAAGCGCCCAGCCCGCCGCCACCACCGAGATCAGGATCAGGGCGTTGCGCGCCGTGGGCGAGGTCGTCGTCGGCAGTGGAAAGGGCGCGTGCGGGCGCGAGACTGGCATGGCGGGCCTTGAATCATCTTCGTGGCGGTGAGGGTAACGCGGAACGGACGCGCTCGGCTATGGCGTCGAGCGGCGCTCCGCGGCCAAGCGTGTCAGGGCCTGCCCGCTGACCCGGCGCAGACGCCATTGGTCCAGGGACTGCGCGCCCAGGCTCTCATAGAAGGCGATCGCGGGCTGGTTCCAATCCAGCACGGCCCAGTCCAGCCGACCAAGTCCCTCATCGACGCAACGCCGCGCCAGGTCAGCCAGCAGCGTCCGCCCCGCGCCGCGGCCCCGCGCCTGCGGCAGCACAAATAGATCTTCGACATAGACCCCCGCTCGGCCGGCGAAGGTGGAATAGGTGTAGAACCACAGGCTGAAGCCCGCGGCGGATCCGTCCAGTTCGACGATATCGGCGAACACCCGCGGCCCGGGACCGAACAGGGCGTCGGCGATATCGGCCTGATCGGCGGTCACCGTGTGTTCGAGACGCTCGTATTGGGCCAGCAGCCGCACGAAACGCCAGATATCGGGCGCGTCGGCGGGAACGGCGGGGCGGACGCGTAGGGAAGAGGACATGCCGGGCGCTCAACAATTCTTTGGACCTTCAGGCGCAGCAGACCGCTAAAGCATCCGACTGACCAGTCCCCCGCGGCCCGCATTTGCTGGAGCCGATTGTGCCCTCGGTAATGGGGGGCTAGCCTTCGATCCAAGGCTTTCCGCATTCATCTCGAAACGAGAAGGCCGGATAGGGTGAGGCAACGGATATGAGCTTGAATTGGATCAGGATTTCGGCCGTCGCGGCGCTGGCCGCCGCAGGCTTGGCTGTCGTCGATGCTTCGGCTTTCGACGACGGCGCTTGGCTGAAGCAGCGCGAGATGCGTTTTTCCGCCTATCAAGCGGCCCATCCGCGGCTGGATGGCGCGATCGCCAAGATCAAGGCTCAGACCGCGAAGCTGCTCGCCGCGGCGCCGGCCATGTCCGCCGATATCAACAGGCCTCCCTTGATCTGGCGGACCTCGGCCAAGCCCCTTGAGTTGTGGGACGGCGCGGATTTTCCGGAAATGGTCGTGGTTCCGGCCGGCGAGTACACCATGGGCTCCCCGCCGAGCGAGCCCAACCGGCTGCCGTTTGAGGCGACCCTGCGCCGGGTGCGCATCGGCTACGCCTTCGCGGTCGCCAAGACCCCCATCACCGTGGGCGAGTACGCCCGCTTCGTGGCGGACACCCATTACGACGCAGGAAATGCCTGCTGGACCCACGAGAAGGACGGCGACAAGGTTCGCCCCGGGCGCAGCTGGGCCAGGCTGGGCTTTGAGGAGACCGGCGACACGCCGGCGGTGTGCATGAGCTGGAATGACGTGCAGGCCTACGTCGCCTGGCTGTCCAAGAAGACCGGCCACGCCTATCGGCTGCTGTCGGACACAGAATATGAATACGCCAATCGCGCCGGAACCACATCGATCTACTGGTGGGGCGACGACATCGGGGTCAATCACGCCAATTGCGACGGCTGCGGCAGCGCGCTGGCCAACATCCATCCCGCGCCGGCCGGCAGCTTCGCGCCCAACCCCTTCGGCCTTTACGACACAACCGGCAACGGCTGGGAATGGCTGGCCGATTGCGCGCCGGACGCCGGGGCGGCAACCCCCGCCGACGGTTCGCCCAATCTGGTGGGTAATTGCCACAAGCACATGATGCGCGGCGGATCGTGGAACAATAAGCCCCAGTTCCTTCACCCGGCCCTGCACGTGAGCTTGGATTTGTCCGCGCCGCGCTACGACGTCAGCGCGTTCAGGGTCGCCCGTACGCTCTGAGCGACAACGGCGAACGCGCGCGAGGGGCGCGACCGGGTTATGGTCACGCCCCCCTGATGCGGGCGAGAGCCTTAGACAGCGACTACCACTGGAAGCGCATCGTCCCGCTGACGCCGTAGTTGCTGGAGCCGTTGGCGAACTCGCCGCCGTCGAAATTGACATCGAAGGACAGGTGGTTGGACGCTCGCATCTTGGCGCTGAGCGACAGCAGAGCGGCGTCCTGGGCCGGAGTCGCCCCCATGACCGCAAAGGCCGTATTGGCCCCCGGCGCGGCGCCGGCCTGCAGGGCGGGATTGAACGTCGCCTGCATGGCGGGATCGCCGATCTGGTCATGCGCCCAGGCGCCGCGCAGGCTCAGCAGCAGCGGGGATCCGCCGCCCATTGCGACCTGCGTATCGAACCGGGCGCCCAGTTCGGTGCGGGTGTCCGATGACGTTTGCCCGTTGTAGGTCAGACCGAAGTCGCCGCCCGCCCCGTCCCGCTCGCTATAGGTCGGGGTCGTGTAGGTCTGGGCCTGCACCGCGGCGTAGGGCGTGATCGTGACGGAGTTGAGAGGGATGACATAGCCAGCCTCCAATCGGCCGCCGTACGCCTGGCCGGTGTACTTGCCTTTGATCTGCTCCAACAGGGCGGCGCGGTTGGTCGAAGCGTCGTGGAAGCCCACGTCGGCGGAGGCCGACACATAGGCCGGCCCCGACCGCCAATCACCGTAAGCCGCCAGCATGTAGCCGCTGGTGGTTCCCTTTCCGAGGGACTGGGCGACGCTCCAATTGGTGGCGCCGCCCGCTCCCGCCACGCCCGCCATGAAGCTGGGGCTGAAGCGATATTCGGCGCCGAAGGCGACGCCTTCGGCCTGCGAGGTCAGGTTGGACGATCCGATCAAAGCGTTGCCGTGGGTCTGGCCGGCGACGCCAAAGGCGCTGCCCCACACCTTCGGACCCATTTCGCCCTGTTCGCCCCGGCCATCGATGCCGGCGTCGGAGATCAAGGAGAGGAACTCGGTGGTCATCTTGAATGCGCCGGCCTTGGCGCCGGTGGCGACCTCGCCGGACAGGGTGCTGTAGGCCTGCGGCAGGTTTTGAGCCGCCACGTTGTAGAGAATGCCCAGATCCTGCGTCGCGCCGGGATTATTGCGAGGACCGGCCGGACCGCGCAGGGCGTCAACCGCGCCCGCCACCTGGTTTTGATTGACGTTGAGGCTGCCCATGCCGGTGACGGTCTTGAAGCTGGTCGGCGTGACGACCAGCTCGATCGCATTAGGCAGATATAATGTGTCGAAACGCGTGCCCGCGGCCAAGCCGGCCGTGGGCTGGGTCAGGCCCGAGTAGCTGCCCGCCACCCCGCCGGCCGCCTGCACCACCAGGAAGGCGGCTCCCAAGGGCGGGGTATAGTTGTTGTTGGCCGGAGCGCCGATGCCGCGAAGAATCGGCGCGATCACGCCGCCCGCGGTGTAGACGCTGCCCGCTCCCGTCAGAATCAGGCTGCTGTAAGTTCCGGCGCAGCCCGAGGCGTTGGTGCAGCCCACGCTCGAGGCCGGGCCGTCCACGTCGACCTGGTAGGTGGATCCCGCCATATCGGTGACCGAACCAACGACCGTTATCGTGCCGGGACCATCGCCTGGCGCAGACAGACCGCCGCTCTGGATGATGACGTTGGCGTTCACCGTGCCCAGCCCGACCAGGCTATTGACCGAGCTGATGTAGAGATCGGTCTGGGCGCCGTTGACCAGGTCGAGCGGGCCGGTCACATGCGTCGATCCGGTGAAGGCGTCCACAACCGTATTGTTGGCCGTCACATAGGCCAGCGGGCCCGTGCCCAATGCGGCGCTGGACGTGGTGGCCAGTGTCGCGTTCGGGCCGACGGTGATGCCGCCGCTGTCGGTGTTGTCGCCGGACAGCGTGAGCGTGCCGGCGCCCGTGACATATAGAGCGCCGGAGCCGCCGATATTGCCGCTCAGACCGACCGTATAGGCGCCCGTATTGACCGTGTCGGTTCCCGTCAGGGTGACAGGGCGCGAGGTGGTCAGATTGTTGTCCGCCACCAGGGTCGCGTTGTTGAGCGTCAGCGGGCCGGTGGCCGCGCCGAGAGACGCGCCGCTGCCGATGCTGAGGGTCGCATTGGTCACGGTCGTGCCGCCGGCATAGGTGCTGGTCCCGGTCAGCTCCTGATGCCCGCCGGTGATCGATAGGCCGCCTGAGCCGCTGATCGAGCCGGAGAAAACCCCCGCGGGCGTCAGGCCCGAAGAGCCCGCGCCGCCGTTGGTGATGGTCAGGAATTGGCCGCCGAGGGCCACGGCGCCGGCCCCGCCAAGGGTGGTTATCGACGCGCCCGCGGTGGTCTGGGAGATGTCGAAGGTTCCGTTATCGGTCACGCCCGAAGACGTGGAGATGGAGCCTCCCGTCTTCAGCGCCAATGTGGCGCCGTTGCTGATACTTGTGGCGCCGGTATAGCTGTTGGCGCCCGTCAGGGTTTCGGTTCCGCCTGACACCGTCAGATTGCCGCCCGCGCCGCCGCCCATGCCGCCGTCTTGAAGGACGCCGGCGAAGGTGGTGGAGCCGTTGGTCACCGTCAGGGTCTCGGCGCCGAGGAAAGCCTGGCCGGAGCCCGACAGGGTGACGATCGACGCGCCCGCGGTGGTCTGGGAAATGTCGAAAATTCCGTTGTCGGCCACGCCCGAGGAGGTCGCGATCGAGCCCGCGCCGGACAGCGCCAGATCGGCGCCGCTGCTGATGCTGGTGGTTCCTGTGTAGGTGTTGGTCCCCGTCAGGGCCTGGACTTCCCCCGCGACGGTCAGCTTGCCGCCCGTCCCGCCGCCTATGCCGCCGTCGGCGATCACGCCGGCGAAGATAGTCGAACCGTTGGCGATGGTCAGGGTCTTGGAGCCGAGCGCGGCCGTCCCGCTGCCGGCCAAGGTGGCGATCGACGCGCCCGTGGTGGTCTGGGAGATGTCGAAGGTCCCGTTGTCGGCCAGGCCTGAGGAGGCGGCGATCGAGCCGCCGGTCTTCAGCGCCAGGGTGGCGCCGCTGCTGACGCCGGTGGCGCCGGTATAGGTGTTGACGCCGGTCAGGGTCTGGGTCCCGCCCGACACGATCAGTCTGCCCGCCGCGCCGCCGCCGATGCCGCCGTCGGCGATGACGCCGGCGAAGGTGGTCAAGCCCTTGGTGATCATCAGGATCTTGGAGCCGATGAACGCCTTGCCCGCGCCCGACAGGGTCGTGATCGCCGCGCCCGCCGTGGTTTGGGAAATGTCGAAGGTTCCGTTGTCGGCCACGCCCGAGGAGGCCGCGATCGACCCCCCGGTTTGCAGCGCCAGGGTGGCGCCTGGGTTGGTGGTTGTGGCGCCCGTGTAGGTGTTGGTTCCCGTCAAGGTCTCGGTTCCGCCGGCGAGCGTCAGGTTGCCGCCCGCGCCGCCGCCGAGGCCGCCGTCGGCGATCACGCCGCCGAAGGTGGTCGAGCCGTTGGCGATCGTCAGGGTCTTGGAGCCTAGCGACGTCGTTCCGCTGCCCGACAGGGTGGCGATCGACGCCCCCGAGGTGGTCTGGGATATGTCGAAGAACCCGTTATCGGCGACGCCTGAGGAGGTCGCGATCGAGCCGCCGGCCTTTAGCGCCAAGGTCGAGAGGGCGTTGATCGTGGTGGCGCCGGTGTAGCTATTGGCGCCCGACAGGGTCTGGATTCCGCCCGCGGTGATCAGGCTGCCGCCGATCCCGCCGCCGATGCCGCCGTCGGCGATCACGCCGGAGAAGGTGGTCGAGCCGTTGGTGATCGTCAGGGCCTGCGCGCCGAGCTGCGCGGTTCCATTACCCGACAAGGTGGCGATCGACGCGCCCGTGGTCTGGGAGATGTCGAAGATGCCGTTGTCGGCCACGCCCGAGGACGTCGCGATCGAGCCAGGTGTCTGCAGGGCCAGGGTGGTGAGCGCGCCGATCGTGGTCGCGCCGGTGTAGGTGTTGGCGCCCGTCAGGGTGAGTGTCGCGCCGCCGTCGACCGTCAGGTTTCCGGCGCCTTCGATCACGCCGGCGTAGGTCCCATTGCTGGTTTGGTTGACGGTGAAGGTATTGGCGCTGTTCATCAGATCAATTGAGCCGCCCGTACCCGACAGCGAGCCGGTGGACAGGTTGGCGTCCGTCGTCAGAGAGCCTCCCGCGTTCTGCACATAGGCTCCGGTTACGGTGGTCGCTCCGGCCATCAGCAGCATGCCGTTGTTGGTGATCGAGGCCGCGTTCAGGGTGCTGCCGAACCCGATCACGCCGTTGTTGGTGATGGCGCCCGCGGTTATGGCGCCGTCGGCCATGATGCCGCCGCCCGCCGCGACGTTCACCGTGGTCAGCTTCTCGGGGCCGCCCAGGATCAGGTTGCCGCCATTGATGGTGACGTAGCCGCCGGTCGTCGAATTCATCAGGGTCCCGGCGACGCCGTTCAGGAGCGTCGTCAGCGTGCCCGCGTTGAGCGTGAGGCCCGACAGGCTGTTATGCCCCGACATCACCAGCGTGCCGGTATAGCCGGTATCGTTGACGCTCAGCGTGCCGTTGGTCATCGCGCCTGCCATCACCGCATCATAGGCCGCGGTGTTTCCGGCATTGTGGTAGACGGCGATCTGGCCGTTCAAGCCATTGAGATCAATAGCGTTATTGAATGTGACAACGCCGGTTGCATCCACCGCGTCGGACCCGAAGATCAGGGTCGAGCCGTTGGTCACGAAGCCGTTCTGGTTCCAGACCAGCGGCTGCAAGGCGCCGCCGTTGGCCGTGCCCAGATTGATGGCCAGGCCGGCCGACGTCGCCGCGAAGCCGCCGCTGCCGGTCCAGGTCACGTCGTTGGGCAGGATGCCCGCGGCGCGGGTGAAATCGCCGCCCGACAGCAACACGCCCGCGGTCGAGGTCGACAGGTTGGAACCGATCGAGCCCGCGCCGTTGAACACGATCTGGCTCATCGGGTTGACGCCCACGCCGTCCTGGGCCTCCAGCGTGGCGCCGGAGATCTGGGTGGCGCCCGAATAGGTGTTGGTCCCGAAGAACTGCACCGTGCCGCCTCCGCCGATTTGGAGCGAAGCTCCATATCCGGCCGCGATCGGGCTTGCCGTCATGCTCGCAAGGCTGTCGTCGCCGATCGAGTCATAGAAGGTGATGGTGTTGCCTGTGCCCGGCGACAGGGTGACGTTCGAGCCGGTCATCATGAACAGATCCTGACCGACCCCTTGACCGGCCTGGCCGAGATTGCTGCTCGAGCCGCCCAGCGCGGTATTGTTCTTGAAAACGCTGTTGCCCGTGATGGTCAAGGTGCAGCCAACCCGGCAGAAGATCGCGCCGCCGGCGCCCAGGCCGCCGCCGCCGAACTGTCCGTTGAGCGAGCCTACCCCGCCGCCGAAACCGGCCACGCCCGGCACGCCATTGGGACCATCGGCTTGATAGCCGGTCGAGCCGCCGGCCCCGCCGCCGCCCGCGTCGCCGCCGCCGGCGCCGAACCCGCCCGTGCCGCCATTGCCGCCTGGACCGCCCAAGCCGCCGATCGAATTGGACTGCGCGCCCTGGCCGCCATTACCGCCGGGGCCGCCGGCGCCGCCGCCGAAGAAATCGGAGCCGTTGCCGCCAAAGCCGCCCTGGCCGCCGGGGCCGCCTAGCGCCACCAGGCCCTGGCCCTCAGCGGCGTCCCAGGCGGCGAGCTGGGCGATATCGAAGGACATGCGGCCAATGTCGATAACGGTATGGGCGATATCGGCCGGCACGTCCGGGATGGTGAAGAGCCCGCTCGCGGCGGAACTCCGTGCGGAAGAAGTCGGCGATCACGGTGGCGGTGTCGAACGTCGTCAAGACGATCAATGTCTTGTTGGTCGCCGAACCGTTGCTCCCGCTGCCGCCTGTACCGCCATTGCCGCCGGCGGCGTTGGACCCGTTGCCGGCTGTCTGGCCATTGGTGCCCGGTTCGCCTTCGCCATTGTCATACAGGGCGCTGTAGTTGGAGCCCGATTGCCCATTGCCGCCGTTCGCGCCCGGCGTGCCCGGCGCGTTCAGATTGTTCATGGCGCCGCCGGTGTTGGCGTTCGCTAGGCCCGGGTTGATCGCGTAGGTGACCGTATTGGTCGTCGTATTGATCGCGGTGATCTGGGCGTTGGCCGGAATGCCGGGTTGGCCGGTGATCTCCGCGCCCACCTTGAGGCCGACGACCGAGGCCAGCGTCACGGTATTGGCGCCCGTGCTGACCACCGGATCGACCGCGACCAGCAAGGCGCCGTTTTCGATGGCGTTGACCGCGCCTTGGCCCAAGGGCTGGTTCAGAGTCACCGTATTGCCGGAGATCGACACGATCGTGGTGCCGGCAGGTATGCCCGTGCCGGAAAGCGTCTCGCCCACCGCCAGCCCCGCCACCGAAGGCAGATTCAGCACGGCCTGACCGGTGTTGGACACAACGGGGTTCGCCGTGGCCGTCAGATCGGTCGCGGTGGTCAAGTCGACCGCATTGTTCAGGGTCACGGTGGTGGTGGACACGCCCGTTGTCGGATTGGTCGTGACGTTTACGCCGGTCACCGTGGTTCCGGTGGGCACCCCAGTGCCGCTCACGGTCATGCCGACGGCGAATCCCGCCACGGGGCCCGTGGACGTCAAGATGTTCGACGTCTGATCGTTCAACGTCGCCGCCAAGCGCGTGAAGTTGTACTGCTCGGCGTTGATGACATAAACCGACTCGCCCGGCGTAAGCGTGATGGCGTTGCCGTGGCTGTCCGTTACCGTGAAGGATGTAACGTTACCGTTATTGTCGGTATTGACGGTGTTGACTGTGCCGGCCGCGCCGGTCGAAGTGACGACCTGCATCCCCTGCATAACGTTTACGGGTGAGTCGCCATTCACAAACGTCATGGCGCCCAAAAGGCCGACGTTCACCTGATCAACGCCATTGCCAGGCGCCAGGGTGAGCGGAGCCGTCAGATTGACGGTCTCGGTGCCGTCCCCGTTAAGGGTGGTTGAGGACACCAAGGCGCCGACCGTTGTCGTCTGGCCCTGAACGGCGAGGCCCACGCCGCTGCCCGCGCCAAACAGCGTGCTGGGCTGACTTAGAGTGAAGCTTTGAATTTGCACGTCGCCGTTGCTGTAGGTCGCCGTGACCGTGGGGCTATCCTGTCCGAGCGCCGACGCATTGGCCGTGGCGCTGGCGATCGAAAACGCGGTCGAGGCCACCGAATTCGACTTGGACGCCGCCGCCCTGGCCGCCGGTCACGCTGTTGTTGACGAAGCTCACATTGTTGAGGGTGAGCGAAGCGCCTTGGTCGACGAAAAACGCGCCGCCCAGGCCGCCGCCGCCGCCCGAGCCATTGCCGCCGACGGTGGCGAAGCCGGTGAAGATCGTCTGGGTCGAGGAATTGCCGACCGTCAAGGACGGGCCGACAATATTGTTGTTGTTCGCTGCGAGCGCGGAATTGGGAGTGACCGTGTAGCCGGGACCGCCGCCGCCGTTCACCACCGTCTGCGCCGTCGCGGCCGGGGCCGCAGCCATCACCATCCAGGCCAGCAGGAGCGCAAGCGTTCCGCCTTTGACGCGCGAATTCCCGCCGCGCGCGGGGTTTGCGCAGCGCGCAGCGGTGATCATGGCGTTTCCCATAGCTGTAAAATCCCCCGACCCCTCGCCGCGTTTGGACGCGTCGCCTGCCTGCCCCGCGGCGAAGCTAGGCCAGGGGTAAGCCTGACCGCAACGCCGCCATTCCCGGTAGCGCCGCCGGCCGCGAGCCGACGACATCAAGCTTTGCAATAGCTAGTGTGCGCGGCCCTACCGAGCGGCGCCCCTTGTGGTCACTCGCCTTCTGGGGAGTGGCAGAGTGTCGCAACTATATTTGCCCGCGCGACTCCACCATAGGCATTGTTTGCCAAAAGCGCTCGCCTAAGACGAGTATTCCAAAGATGACACGCCACCTTTGGCAAAATATCGAATAAATCCCATCCGAGTTAAAACTCGCTAGATTTTCCTGTCATCGATAAGTTTTTCCCTAGTCCAGGCAGAACCGCGTCCGACAAGCGACGTTGTTTATAACGACACTTGCTCTGGCAAAGGCAATACGCCAAATGTAAACTAATATTGCGCCGTGGTTCGCGGCGCTACCGAGCGACGGCGAACATGCCGCCCGGCCATACCGGGGCGGATTCGCGGTAAGTCCTTGTCGGAATGGAGATCTGAGGCGGTCAGCTAGGTTTCGCACCCGCTGTGGCCAATGGACGACGGGCGTCGGCGGCGGGTCAGCCCGGTTTCAGCCGGCGTAGGCCCCGGTCAATGCCGCTCGCAGCCCGTATGGAGCGTGAAGACCGCTATGGTTCGAGGGCGGCCGCCGCGGCGCCGCGATGCCTGTTGTCGCGTCACAACGATGATCTCGTTTGGACACATCGTTTGGCCCCAAGGCGGGGCTTTGATTTCATTGGGAAGATTGGAGCGGGCGATGAGATTCGAACTCACGACCCCAACCTTGGCAAGGTTGTGCTCTACCCCTGAGCTACGCCCGCGCTCCGACCTCGCAAGCGAGGTTCCTCAAAAAGAGAGGCGGCTTATCGCAGAGGCCCCCACACTTTGCAAGGTCGTCCTTCGCGGGCGCGCCGCCGACCGACCTCGGCTCAGACGCAGCCGGGCGACGAACCCGCGACGAGGGCGTAGGCCGCCCTGCCGTTGGCGGCGAGACCCCGTCGCCGGACCGTGATGTCATGCATTGAATTTGACATTTATATATCGATAACGGCATAGAACTCCCAAATTGGGGCGGGAAGCCATTATGAACTCAGCCAAGACGGAATGGATGCAGCTGGCCAAGCGGCATCTGAAAGCGGAGTTGAAGCGCGCCGATGTCGGCTATGCGGAGCTGGCGCGTCGGCTGAGCGCCGCCGGTCTTCCTGAAACCGAGGCGTCCATCGCCATGAAAATCAGCCGGGGAACCTTTCCGGCCTGGTTCCTGTTCGCCGCCATGAAGGCCATCGGCGGCGGCAGGCCCTAGAGACCCAGCTTCAGCGACTTGAGCCGTCGCTTGTTCACATGCTCGGCCGGCGCTGGTCCGGTGTCGTCGGGCATCTCGCCGCGGAAATAGAACCGCTGCCAGGCCTCGCGCACGGTTTCTGGGTCGCGGTTGCGCAGGCGCTTGTTGAACTCGCCGCGCCGATTGGTCCAGGCGTCGTATTGGTCCTTCAGCGCCTTGTTGCCCTCCAGCGAGCGCTGAACCACGTTGAATTCCTCCAGCTGCTTGTCCTGCATCAGGGTGATGAAGCAGAACGGCTCCTTCTTTTCGAAGCGCACGCGGCCAGGACGGGTGAAGATCCAGTTCATGGTGAAGGGAAAGGGCAGCCAGTCGGTCTCCACCAGGGCGGTCAGCGGCTGAATGCCGTCCTTGATGTGATTGGGCGGGCCGGTCACCCACATGGACCAGCGATTGGGCGTGCGGAACAGATAGCCGGGATGAAAGGTGATCACGCCCTCGGAGAAGTGCGACTTGATGAAGTCGTCGAAATCCGGGTGCGGATAGTCCGCCTTGAAGGTGATGTCGGCCTGGTTCCTGCCGCCGTTCCACTCGGCGGTGAAGGCCATCGGGCACAAAAGCTCCCAGCCGGTGGTGTTGGCCATGGTCAGGGGCAGGCAGCGATAGGGATGGCGCTCGTGAAATCGGTCCATCCAAGCGCGCTGCGGGCGTCCTGGCACGAGCTCGGGCGGACGCGCGGCGGTGGGGAAACACTCCAGTTCCAGCATGGGCGGCCTTCGTCAGCGGATGAGAGCCAAATCCCTAACCGGCCGGGCGCGGGGACGCTAGCCGGGTTTGAACCCGGAAGATCACAACGGACGCCTAGAAAAAGCTCCGGGTCGCCGGCGATGCTTCTCTGTGGGCTCGCAAGCGCTTTCGGCGAAAGGCGGGGCGCGCGGCGGCCTAAACCTCAAGCCCGCTCGGGTCGCCCTTGCACTTCAGCCCCCAGTGCAGACCCACCACCGCGCCCTTGACCCGCGGCAGCAGGAGCAGGGTGAGGATCGCGATGGCCGGCAGGGTCGTGCCCAGCACCAGCGCCGTGGGCGCCTGCCAGATGAAGGGGAAGAACAGCATCGGCCCGATCACCAGATGGCCGACGATCAGGATGGTGAAATAGGGCGGGGCGTCATCGGCGGGATATTGGGTGTTGTCGTGGCCGCAGGCGTCGCACGCCTTGACCTTGAGATAGGCCCGATAAAGCTTGCCCTTGCCGCAATTGGGGCAATGGCCGGCCAGGCCGCGCCTCATGCCGAGCCAGATACGGCCCTGTCCGGAGGGCGCCTTGGTCAGGGGCGGGACGAGAATCGGCGTGCTCGTGCTGCTCATGGGGATGTCCCTTCTGCGCGTCCTGTCCTGCGCCTGCGGTAATCGAGCGTCAACAGACGCCGTGCGATAGATGGGGACATGATGCCCCGCCGCAACATCCTGGCCCTGTCGGCCGCCGTTATTCTGCTGTCCCCGGCGCTAGCCCGCGCCGACGGCGGCGACAAATCGCAAAAAGGCACGTTCGTAGAAGTTCCCGACCTGGCCGCGACGGTGGTGCGCCCTGACGGCGGACACGGCGTTCTGACCGTGGAGGCGGGCGTGGACGCCCCCGACCCGAGCGTGCACGCCTATGTGCTCCTGGCCATGCCCCGACTGCAGGACGCCTATGCTCAGGTCCTGCAGGCCTACGGCGGCGCGCTGCGGCCCGGAACGGCGCCTGACGCGGACTATCTGGCGCGTCGGCTGCAAACCACCACCGATCAGGTTCTCGGCCGGCCCGGCGCGCGGCTGCTGCTGGGCGGGCTGATGGTCAATTAGGAACTCGGAACAAGGTATCAGCGCGTGCTCCCCTGCTGCGCGGTGGAGCACGCTCAATCTGACCCGCCGCATCTCCCCCTCAAACGCATGGCGAGCGTGCTTTCGAAGGGTCTGGTCCTGTCAAGGACGACGCTGCGCGTCGCCGCGAAGCGGTGGCCGAAGGCCATCCTTGACTGGACCAGACCTTCGAAAAATCATTCCATCATGCGTTTTGGGGGCGGGGTGGGAGCGCTACCGCTACGAATTCCTGTTGTCGCCAGCATTCAAAATCGCCCGTAACCCAGGCCTCGGCGGCCTGACGATGACTTAAATCGCGTTCAATTCATTTTCCTCCATCCCCACGTCCGCCTTTGTACCTGTATGGTTCCCAGGTTTTCCCACTTTGGCTTGGATCGGACCCGCCAATCGGAGCCATCGACCCGCGGGTGTTGGTCAATTTTGGGCAAATGCAACAAGAATAGCGGTATCAACAGGAATACGGCTAAGCCTAGCAACAAGTGCATACCGACATCTCCAAGGAAGCTTGGCGAGATTATGCTCGCGCGCGAGAAGAGCCAACAGTTGCAGTTGGTCCGGCGGAATATGGCTGGTTGCGAACCGCCGAATAGTCCACACCGTGCCCCTACCCCGGCGGCGGCCCCGCCAAAATATCCCGCTTGCCGGCATGGTTGGCTGCGCCCACCACCCCCTCGCGCTCCATCTTCTCCATCAGCGAGGCCGCGCGGTTGTAGCCGATCTGCAGGCGGCGCTGGATGTAGCTGGTGGAGGCCTTGCGGTCGCGGGTGACCACGGCGACGGCCTGGTCGTAGAGGTCGTCGCCCGATCCGCCGCCTTCGCCGCCGAAGCCCGAGCCCTCGTCGTCCTCCTCGGGCGCGGCGGTGACTTCCTCCAGGTACTGCGGCTCGCCCTGGTCGCGCAGGAACTTGGCCACGGCCTCGACCTCGCCGTCGGACACGAACGGGCCGTGCAGGCGGATGACGCGGCCGCCGCCGGCCATGTACAGCATGTCGCCCTGGCCCAGCAGCTGCTCGGCGCCCTGTTCCTGCATGATGGTGCGCGCGTCGATCTTGCTGGTGACCTGGAAGCTGATGCGGGTGGGGAAGTTGGCCTTGATGGTGCCGGTGATCACGTCCACCGAGGGCCGCTGGGTGGCCATGATCAGGTGGATGCCGGCGGCGCGGGCCATCTGGGCCAGGCGCTGGACCGCGCCCTCTATGTCCTTGCCGGCCACCATCATCAGGTCGGCGACCTCGTCGATCACCACCACCAGATAGGGCATGGGCTCGGGCCGGATCTTTTCTTCCTCGTAGACCGGCCGGCCGGCCTCGTCGAAGCCGGTCTGCACCGTGCGCACGAAGTGCTCGCCCTTGGCCAGGGCCTCACGGGCCTTCTCATTGTAGCCGGCGACGTTGCGCACGCCGATCTTGGACATGCGCCGATAGCGGTCCTCCATCTCGCGCACGGTCCATTTGAGCGCGACGATGGCCTTCTTGGGATCGGTCACCACGGGGGCCAGCAAATGCGGGATTCCGTCGTAGACCGACAGCTCCAGCATCTTGGGGTCGATCATGATGAAGCGGCACTGATCGGGCGCCAGCCTATACAGAATCGATAGGATCATGGCGTTTACGCCAACCGACTTGCCTGAGCCGGTGGTGCCGGCGATGAGCAGGTGGGGCATGCGGGCCAGGTCGGCCACATAGGGTTCGCCGCCGATGGTCTCGCCCAGAGCCATGGGCAGGACATGGCCGGCCTTCTCATATTCGTTAGAGGATAGCAGGTCGCGCAGATAGACCGTCTCGCGCCGGGCGTTGGGCAATTCGATGCCGATGGCGTTGCGGCCCTGCACCACCGACACCCGGCAAGCCGACACGCTCATGGAGCGGGCGATGTCGTCCGATAGGGCGACCACGCGGGCGTGCTTGACGCCGGGCGCGGGCGACAGCTCGTAAAGGGTGACCACCGGACCCGGCCGGATCTGGTCGATGGTTCCCCGCACGCCGAACTCGGCCAGGACGCTTTCCAGGAGGCGCGCGTTCTGGCGAAGACCGCCCTCGTCCACCGAGGCGGCGCGGGCCTTAGGCTTGGCCAGCATGCTCAGTTCCGGCAGACGGAAGCCGTCCTCGCGCAGAAAGGCGAAGGCGCCCTGTATCTCGCGCGCCTCGCGCTTGGAAGCCTTCATCGACTTGCCTCCGCTGACCGCCGGGGCGGGCGCGCCGATGGCTGGCTCGGGCGGCTCGGTTTGGGTCTCGCCGGCCGGTCTGCGGACGGCTCGGCGGCGGGCGGCCGTTCGGGGCGTTTCCGGCTCGGCGCTGCGGCGGTGCGTCAGTCCCTGAACCCAGGCGACGGCGCCGTCCGCCAGACCGTCCAGGTCGCCTCGGCCCATGCCGATGGAGGCCGCCAGAGCGCCGATCGCGGCAACGGCCAGCAGACCTGCGGCGATCCATTCGGCGTCCGGCAGCCGGGCGAAGCGGAACAGGCCCGCGACGAGCCCCAGCACGCCCGCGCCCCACAGCCCGCCGAGGCCCTCCGCCAAGGGCCAGACGGCCGGCGCCGGCGGCGCCGCCAGCACGCCCGCCAGGGCCAGCACGCCAAACGCGCCGACCAGCGCGCGCAGACGCAGCTGGCCGCGGGCGCTGTGCGGCTCGCGGTGGGCCGCCCGGCTCAGGCCGAAAATCACCATGAGCGCGGCTAAAATCCACGCGCCCAGGCCCAAGGATTGCAGGTCCAGATCCGCCAGCTTGGCGCCGAAATCGCCCAGCAAGTTGCGCGCCCGCTCGGCCGTGGCCGTGTTCCAGCTGGGGTCGTCGGCGTGGTAGCTGGCCAGGGCGGCGATCGAGGCGACGCCCAATACGGTGATCACCCCGCCGCGAAAGCGCGCCGAGACCGGATGACTTCCATCCCGCCTTCAGGCCGCGCATCACATAGACGCCCGCACCGTTCGCCGCCGCCTTGCCCGCCATGGGTCCTCCGAACACAAGTCCGAGTGTTGTGGGCCGTTTTGGTTAAGGCGTGTTTACTCTGGAGCCTCTCTCGCACCTTCGGCGGGGGCGAGGGTTTCAGTTGCTGGGCCGGCGAAGCTGCAGGCATATGGCCGCATGACTTCGACTCATGACGCGGACGTCCTGATCGTCGGGGCCGGCGTGGCCGGCGCGACCTTGGCCCTGGCCCTGGCCTCGGGCGGGCTGAAGCCCCTGCTGATCGACCGGGCGCCCATGTCCGATCAGTGGGAGCCGGCCTTCGATGGCCGGGCCTGGGCCATCGCCTACAGCGCCTTCCGCCAATGGAAGGCCATCGGCGCGGGCGACCGATTGGAACCCTACGCCCAACGCATCGAACAGATCCTGGTCACCGATGGCCGCCGACCCGGCGCCGGCGCGCCCAGCGGACCCACGCCTTTTCTCCTGCGCTTCGATTCCGGCGAGATCGAAGACCGGTCCGACGGCGAGCCGCTGGGCTATATGCTGGAAAACCGTCGCGTCCGGCTGGCGCTGGCGGAGGCCCTGAAAGCCGCCGGAATCGATATTCTGGCGCCCGCGCGTATTGTCCGGGCCGATTTTTCAGGCGCCGCGGCGCGCCTGACTCTGGACGACGGCCGAACCTTGACCGCGCCGACGGCCGTGGCGGCGGACGGCCGGGGATCGGCCATGCGTCGGGCCGCGGGAATCGGCGTGATCGGCTGGCCCTACCGCCAGAGCGGGGTGGTCGCCACCGTGGCCCTGGAGCGCCCGCACAACGGTGTGGCGCACGAATACTTTCTGCCGAGCGGCCCCTTCGCCATCCTCCCCCTGACCGAGAACCGGGCCAGCCTGGTGTGGACCGAGAGCAGCCGGGCCGCCGAGGCCTTGATGGCGGCCTCGCCGGAGGCCTTCCAGGCGCATCTGGAGCGGCGGTTCGGTCCTTTCCTGGGCGCCGTGCAGGTTCTGGACGGCCGTTTCAACTATCCACTCGCCATGGAGCTCGCCGAACAGATCGCGGCCCCGCGTCTCGCTTTGATCGGCGACGCGGCGCACGGCGTGCATCCCATCGCCGGCCAGGGATTGAACCTCGGCCTGAAGGACGTCGCCGCCCTCGCCGAGGTTCTTGTCGAAGCTCAGCGGCTGGGCGAGGACATCGGCTCGACCCTGGTGCTCGAGCGCTACGCCCAATGGCGGCGCTTCGACAACGTCATGCTGGCGGCGGGCATGGACGCCTTCGTGCGCCTGTTCTCCAACGACAATCCCCTGCTGCGTCTGGCGCGCGGCGTGGGCATGAGCGCGGTGGGCGCCTTCGGCCCGGCCCGGCGGTTTTTCATGCAGGAGGCGGGCGGGGCGGTCGGCGAGCTGCCGCGCCTGCTGAGGGGCGAGACGCTCTGACCGCGCGCAAGTCAGGCGCCGGGCGCCGCCGCCGCTTCGTTTTTCAGGTAGAACAGGCGGGTCTGCAGCAGCAACACCTCCACGCCGGCGCAGTCCGGGTGCTTGTCGATGAGGTCGCGGGCCTGCCGCATCACGTCCACGCCGTGGGCCTGATGCAGGGTTTCCAGCGGCTCGGCTTCCGGAGATGCGTATTTCGCCGCGACCTTGAAGGTGTAGATCATGGCCGAGACCTAGCCCGGCCCGGATCGCGCGCGGAATGTGTGATCGGGTCGCAGTGCGCTCTAGTCGCGCCCCTGTGGCTCGCGCGACACGCCCGCCGCCTTCAGTGTCTCCAGATAGGCGGCCCAATGCTTCGCTTCGCGCTCGCCCAGGTCGTGCAGAATATCCCAGCTGTACAATCCCGTGTCGTGCCCGTCGTCGAACACCAGGCGCACGGCGTAGGCGCCGACCGGCTTGATCGCGACGATCGCCACACCGGCCTTGCCCGCAAGGGGCGGGCGTGGACCGGCGCCATGACCGCGGTCTTCGGCGCTGCCGGTCATCACCCGAAGATACTCGGAAGATAACGAAAACGTTTTACCGTCGTCGAATTCAATCGACAGGACGCGTCCGCCCTTGGCCAAGGTCAGGGCCATCGGCCATGGATGAGGCGCCGTCATTCGTCGTCGTCGAGGGGGCGGGCTTCCTCGGGCAGCATGACCGGCACCCCGTCGCGCACTGGATAGGCCAGGCGCGCGGTCTTGCTGACCAGCTCGGCGCGATCACGATCATAGATCAACGGGCCGCGGGTGAGCGGACAGACCAATACCTCCAGCAGGCGGGGATCGACAGCGGCCCGGTCTGTGGCGGCGGCGGCGGGATCGGACATGGCGGGGCCTATTGCAAGGACGGCGGTTCGTTGGGGCCGAAGGCGCCGTCGATCCGCAGGAGGGTGATGAGGGTCCGCCGGCGTTCGGCCAAGGTCGTGGCCTCCAGCAGGGCCTGCTGTTCGGCGCTGTCGAAGGGCAGGGCCATGGCCAGGCTGTTGACCAGGGGCTGCATGGCCGCGCTCTGCACGGCCTGCCAGTCGATACGCATGCCGCGTCGATCCAGAAAGACGCGCAAGGGCTCAAGCAGAGCGTCGCGGTCGTCTTCGGGGCCCGACAGAGGCGACAGGTCGTCCTGAAAGGGGCTGAAATCGACCCGCGCCCGGCGATAGGGCGTGAAGGCGGGCAGCTCCTCGCCCAGGCGAAAGCGCGCCACGCCGGTCAGGGTGATCAAATAACGGCCGTCGCCGGTCTCGGAAAAGGCGGTGATGCGCCCCGCGCAACCCACGGGCGCGAGCGTCGGCCGCTCGAGCGACCCCAGCGCGCTGGCGGTCTGGGCAGTCTGCACCATGCCGATGATGCGTTCGGCCGCCATGGCGTCGTCGATCATGTTCAGATAGCGCGGCTCGAAGATATTCAACGGCCGGGAGGCGTGCGGCAAGAGCAGCGCCCCGTCGAGCGGAAACACAGAGATCACCTTGGGCAGGTCTTCGGCGCTCAGCTGAATCTCGTCGCTCATGCGCGGCCTTACGAGAACAGGATCGTCGACAGGCGACGCCGGCCCTGTTTGGCTACCTCGGAGCTTGGGCCGGCCGCCTCGAACACCGTCAGAAGCTGCTTGCGGGCCGCCTGGTCGTTCCATTCGCGGTCCCGGGCGATGATGTTCAGCAGGTGATCGGCCGCCGCCTCGAAACGGCCTTGGCCGGCCAATGCCTTGGCCAGGTCCAGGCGCGCCTGATGATCGTCGGGATCAGCGGCCACGGCCTGTTCCAGGGCGCGGGTCTCGGTCGGCGCCTCGGCGGCCAGCTTGAGCGCCGCGCGCACCCCGTCCAGCTCTGGGTCCTTGGCGTCCGGCGGGGCCATCTGCAACGCCTCGCTCGCCCGTTCGATATCTCCGCCGGTCAGGTAGCAGCGCGCCAGGCCGGCGATGGCCTTCAGATTGGCAGGCTCAATCTGCAGCGCCGCGGCGAAGGCTTGGGCCGCGCCGCCGATATCGCCCAGCGCCAGGGATTCCGCGGCCAGGGCCAGAACCTCGGCGATCTGCGCCGGACCGGCGGGAGCGGCCAGGCGCGCGATGAAGGCCTTGATCTGGCTTTCCGGCACCGCCCCCTGGAAACCGTCCACCGGCTGGCCGTCCACGAAGGCGTAGACCGTGGGAATCGACTGCACCCGAAGCTGGCCGGCGATGGCGGGGTTCTTGTCCACGTCGATCTTGACCAGCTTGACCGCGCCCTTGGCCTCGATCACCGCCTTTTCCAAGGCCGGGCCCAGCGTGCGGCACGGACCGCACCATGTGGCCCAGAAGTCGACGATCACCGGCTGAACGCGCGAGGCCTCGATCACGTCGGCCATGAAACTCGCGTCCGAGCCGTCCTTGATGTCGCCGGCCTTGGCCGGCTTGCCGGCCCCTGCGGCGCCGACGTCTCCCAGCAGCATGTTCGAACTCCCGATGGCGTTTGCAGGCCAAGATGGTCCCACGGCCGCCCCGCCGCAACGTCGTCTTGCTCAGATTACGGCGAAATCGACGATCAAGGGCTCCACGCCGAGGGCCCCGAGGAAACGGAACAGGCCCGCGCGGCTGACGGCCGTGGTGGCGGTATTGACCAGGGGATGAAAATGGATCGGATCGGCGTCCAGCAGGGCCTTGTCCACCACCAGGGTCACGGCGTGGGCCTCGTCGTTGATCAGGGCGAACAGGCTGACCGATCCCGGACGCACGCCGAGCGCGTCGAAAAGCCGTTCGGGCGAGCCGAAGGACAGGCGGGCCGAACCGATCCTGGCCGGCAGGCTCTTCAGGTCGATCACGGTCCGGTCCAAGGCGCAGATCAGCCACAGCCGGCCCTTGGCGTCCTTGAGGAACAGGTTTTTGCTGTGCCCGCCCGGCAGCCCCGCCTTGATCGCTTCGCCCTCGCCCACGCGGAACACCGCCTCGTGCCATGCGGTGCGATGGGCGATTGCGTGGGCGTCGAGGAAGGCGAACAGGTCGTCGGGGGTTTGCATGCGCGATCAGACTTAGCCGCGATCTTCGTGGTGAATGCCTGTTCTGGGCCGAAGGGTGATCCGAGCGTTTAGCGGGACGCCGCCGCCATCGGCCGCAGCCCCAAATCCGCGAACAGCTTGTCGTCCGCGTCCATCTCGGGGTTGGGCGTGGTCAGAAGGCGGCTGCCGACGAAGATCGAATTGGCGCCGGCCAAAAAGCACAGGGCCTGAAGCTCGCGGCTCATAGCCTCGCGGCCGGCCGACAGGCGCACCACCGCCTTGGGGCATGCCAGCCGGGCGACCGCCACAGTACGCACGAACTCCAGCCCGTCCACCGCCTGTTCTCCGTTCAGAACCTTATCGCCCAACGGGGTGCCTTCGATGGGCACAAGGCCGTTGATCGGCAGGCTGTCGGGATGCTCAGGCAGATTGGCCAGGGCCAACAGAAGACCCGCGCGATCCTTGCGCGCTTCGCCCATGCCGATGATGCCGCCGCAGCAGACCGAGACCCCCGCCGCGCGCACATTCGCCAAGGTGTCGAGCCGGTCCTGATAGGTGCGCGTGGAAACGACCTGCTCGTAATAGTCCGGCCCGGTGTCCAGGTTGTGGTTGTAGTAGTCCAGCCCCGCGGCCTTCAGCGCCTTGGCCTGGTCGGCGCTCAGCATGCCCAGGGTGGCGCAGGTCTCCAGGCCGAGCGCCTTGACGCCCGAGATCATCGCCGCCAGCTCGGGCACATCGCGGTCCTTCAGCTCGCGCCAGGCGGCGCCCATGCAGAACCGCTGGGCGCCGGACGCCTTGGCCGCTCTCGCCTCGTCGATCACCGCCTGCGCCGCCATCAGGCGCGAGGCCTTCAGCCCCGTGTCGAAATGGGCTGACTGGCTGCAGTAGCCGCAGTCCTCCGCGCAGCCGCCGGTCTTGATCGACAACAGCTGGGAGCGCTGCACCTGCGCCGGATCGAACCAGGCCCGGTGAACGGCCGCCGCCTGAAACACCAGTTCGGTGAACGGCAGGTCGAACAGGGCCTCGATTTGGGCGAGGGACCAGTCGTGGCGGGGCTCAGCGGCGTCAAACATGGGCAAATCCATCAACAACCTTAAGGCCCATACCAGCGCCGAGCCCTTTCTTGAAGCTCAGACTCTGGCTAGCGTTCCGCCAAATGAACGCCGTGATCGATCCCGCATCCGCGCACGCTGCAGACCTGGCCGCCGCCACCCCGGTGATGGCCCAGTTCTTCGAGGCCAAGGCGCGCCAGCCCGACGCCTTGGTGTTCTTCCGCATGGGCGATTTCTACGAGCTGTTCTTCGAGGATGCGGTCAAGGCCGCCTCGGCCCTAGGCATCGCGCTCACCGCGCGGGGCAAGCACGCGGGCCAGGACATTCCCATGGCGGGCGTGCCGGTGCACGCGGCGGAAGCCTATCTGGCCAAGCTGATCCGCGCGGGCTTCAAGGTCGCCGTATGCGAGCAGATGGAGGACCCCGCCGAGGCGCGTAAACGGGGCTCCAAATCGGTGGTGCGGCGGAGATCTGGTGCGGGTGGTCACGCCCGGCACCTTGACCGAGGACGGGCTGCTCGACGCGCGCGGCTCCAATCGCCTGGCCGCCGTGGCCGTGCGCGCGGGCCAGGCGGCGGTGGCCAGCGTGGAGATCTCCACCGGCGAAGTGGACTGCATCAGCGTGGGCCGCGCGGGCGTCGCGGCGGCCCTGGCCGCCCTGCAGCCCTCGGAAATCCTGGTTCCCGACCGTCTGTTCGCCGACGAGCTTCTGGCCGCCGCCTTCAAGGCGCAAACCGGCGCGATCCAGCCGATGGCCCAGGCCCTGGCCGAGCCTCAGGCCTCCGAAGCGCGGCTCAAGCGCCTGTACGGCGTTCAGACCCTGGATGGGTTCGGCGCCCTGTCCGGGGCGGAAATCTCGGCTCTGGGCCTGATCGCGGCGCATCTTGAGACGACCCAGGCGGGACGCCTGCCGGCGCTCAGCCCGCCGCGCCGGGCGGTCGAGGCCGACGTCATGGCCATCGATCCGGCCACACGCGCCAGCCTGGAGATCGAACGCGAGCCAGTCGGGCGCGCGTGAGGGCTCGCTCTTGGCCGCGGTGGACCGCACCGTCACCTCCGGCGGGGCGCGGCTGCTGGCCGCGCGTCTGGGCCGGCCGCTGCTCGACCCGGAAGCCATCGAGGCGCGGCTGGACGCGGTGCAGTGGTTCCTGGAGCGGACTCGGACGCGCGAGGCGGTCAGGCGGCGGCTCAAGGGATCGGGCGATCCGGCGCGGGCCTTTTCGCGCCTGGCGCTGGGCCGAGGCGGACCGCGCGATCTGGGGGCGTTGAAAGACGCCTTGCATTGCGGCGCGGAACTGGCGGAGCTGATCAGTTCGGACCGCGACCTCGGCGGCGGGGCGCCGGATGAGATCGCGCACGCCGGCCCTGGCTCTGACCCTGGACGAACATCCCGCCCTGGCGGAATTCATCCGCGTTCTGGCCCAGGGCCTGTCCGCCGAACTCCCCGCCCAAGCCCGCGACGGCGGCTTTGTCGCCGCCGGGATCAGCCCGGAGCTGGATCAGGCGCGTGCATTGCGCGACGACAGCCGCAAGGTGGTGGCCCAGCTGGAGCAGCGCCTGCAGGCGGAGACGGGCGCGGCCCTGCGCATCCGGCACAACGCGGTGCTGGGCTATTTCGTGGAGGCCAGCGCCAAGCAGGCTGAGCCCCTGTTCGTCGCTCCGCTCAACGCCACCTTCATCCATCGCCAGACCCTGGCCAATCAGGCGCGTTTCACCACCGTGGAGTTGGCCGACCTGGACGCCCGCATCGCCCAGGCGGCGGAACGCGCCTTGGCCATAGAGGTCGAGATCTTCGAGGCCTGGGTGGCGCGCGCGCGCGATCTGGCGGCGGATATCCAGTCTGGCGCCGGGGCCCTGGCCTGCATCGACGTTGCGGCTGGACTGGCCGAGTGGGCCAATGACGAGCAGGCCTGCCGGCCGCAGATCGACCGATCGCTGGCGTTCGAAGCCGAAGCGGGACGCCATCCGGTGGTCGAGGCGGCCGTGCGCCGCGCCGGCGCGCCCTATACGCCCAACGACTGTAAACTGGATGGCGCGGGCCAGGCCGGGGCGCGGCTGGCCATCGTCACCGGGCCCAACATGGCCGGCAAATCCACCTTCCTGCGCCAGAACGCCCTGTTGGCCATCCTGGCCCAGGCCGGGAGCTTCGTGCCGGCCCGGCGTCTGCGACTGGGTGTGGTGGACCGGCTGTTCAGCCGGGTGGGCGCGGGGGACGATCTGGCGCGCGGACGCTCCACCTTCATGGCCGAGATGGTGGAGACGGCGGCGATCTTGACCCAGGCCACGCCCAGGTCCCTGGTGATCCTGGACGAAATCGGCCGCGGCACGGCCACCTATGACGGCCTGGCCATCGCCTGGGCCTGCGCGGAGGCGCTGCACGAGGTCAACCGCTGCCGGGCGTTGTTCGCCACGCACTATCACGAACTGGCGCGGCTGGAGGACCGGCTGGCCCATGTGGGCAACCTGTCCCTGCGGGCCAAGGAATGGAACGGCGAACTGGTTTTCCTGCATGAAGCCCAGCCCGGCCCTGCCGATCGCTCCTATGGGGTGCAGGTGGCCAAGCTGGCCGGCGTGCCGCCCGCGGTCGTGGCGCGCGCCCGTCAGGTGCTCGAACGGCTGGAGGGCCAGGCCTCATCGCCGGCGCGGCTGGACGATCTGCCCCTGTTCGCCGCCGTCGCCGAGCCGGCCGCCGCCGCGTTCGCCGGCCCAAGCGCGGTGGAGCAGGCCCTGGCGGCTCTGGACCTGGACGGCATGTCGCCGCGCGAGGCGATGGATGCGCTCTACCGCCTCAAGGGGATGGGCAAGGCTTGAGCGCGCGCCGACGGGCTGAACGCCGCGCCGGCGCCGCGCCGTCAAACAACAGTCTTCGTCGACGGCTTTTCCTTTCAGGGCTCGTTCAACGCCGATAGGTTCTCGACCGTTACGGCGCCACAAAGCTTTCACCTTTGGCCCAGATCGCTTTCGGCCGAGCAACGAACGAAAAACCCCGCGATTCATTCGGCGCCCTGCGAGAGCCCGATCGGCGGAATCTCAAAAATCGCGCGGCGCCTTAGAGAAGTATTCGCTGGAAACCGGCCCCTCGGCCTTGCTGGACGTTGTTTCGTTCGCGGCGTTTCCAGCGGAGTTTTAGCTGAACATTTCCTCGGTAACCAATATTTATCTGTTTTTGGAGGCAATGGCTTTCATTAGGCTCGGTTCGATCGTCTCGCGGGAGGCGTCGCCTTCGTCCAAGCTAAGACCTGCCCAGGCCGTCGACTCGTCCCGATGGCCGCGGCTCCGACGCGGGATTATCCAGAGCACCATGGCCAGCGCCCATCATTCCCGTCGCCAAGGGAGCGGCGATCGAGCCGTTCGCAGCCTCATCAGTCTGCAATCCAACGCCTCCACGGCGCGGACCTTGAATCTGGTGGCGGTCTACCGGCGGCATGGGGAAGATGAGGCCTATCGCCAGCAACCGTTCTTCCGCAATGCGCTGCTTAATCGCTGCTTCGTGGTCAAACACCGCTTGCGTCCGAACGAGCGCGACCTGTTCTCGGACGGCCGCAGGAACGCCACCAAGATCATCCTCCCGATCGACATCAGCGATCTGCGCGCGGGCGCGCGCGCGTTCTTCATCGGCCAGAAGGGCTATATCGAGGTGCTGGAAGACCTGCTTGGAACGCTGTCCCCCGCGACCCAGGCGGACGTCGATCTCCTGGAGCAGCTGGACGCCCTGCCCTCGCTCGATCCGTTTCTCATGCGCGAACGGCTCAAGCGCGCGGGGATCACCCCCGCGCGCTGCTATTTCGACATCGCCGACGCTGACATGCACAAGATGTTCGAGTTCGTGAAAAAGGAAATCGCGGCCTTGATCGGCCTGTCGTTCGGCGATGTCGACGCATCCGTCAACGCGATGACCTCCAAGTTGGCGACAAAGATCCTGGCGGACAGCGCCGATGAGGACATGGAGCCGTTGCGCAGGGGCATGGGGCTGGACAAGGCGGCCTTCGACGAGGGCGTGTTCTGCTGGAAAGGCTTCATCTACTACAAGTGGGTCATGAGCGAACTGGCGCCGCAGGTTCGTCCGGTCCTCGCGGAGATGATGGCCATCAGGCCGGTTGGACCGCCCAACGCGGAGGACCGGGCCACGATCGCCGCCTGCAAATCTCGGCTGACTAAGGGCATTTCCGACGCCTGCGACACGGTGCGGTCAACCCTGAAGGTCTACGACGACGCCTATGCCGACCTGACCAAGAACGGCGAACCGCAAGACCTTTCGCGATTTTCTGATGAAGGCGCCGACGCTGTTCTACGAACTGGGCGAGCGCCTGGCGGCCGTGCAGCACGTGGTCAGCTTCTGGCGGTTCCGCTTCCCGCCCGATTCGCGCGCCAAGCCCAACTCGGAGGAACTGGCCGACATCCTGATCGACTTCGAAACCAGCCTCGCTTTCGAAACCGGAGCCCGGGCGGCGTAGAGTCTCGCTGGACTTAACCGCTAAGCAATATTCGCCGCCGCCTGCGGGCCGGGCGCGGGCCGGGCCAGCAGCGGTTCGAGGACCCGCGCGAGATCCGGGCGCGTAAATGCGCCCGCGCGGGCGTAGCGCAGCATCCCCCGGCGATCGATTACGAAATTGGTCGGCACCGCGCCCAGCGGCGCATAGGGCCCGCGAAAGGCGCGCACCATGGGCAAGGCCAGGGCCCGCGCCAGGGGTTTCAGTTGGGACAAGGGCAGGGAATCCTCGGTGGTCACCGCCAGGACCTGCAGGCCCGCCCCCGCCAGCCGCCGGTAAGCCTCGTCGAGCAGGGGCAGTTCCGCCTTGCACGGGGCGCACCAGGTCGCCCAGAAGTTCAGCACCAGCACCTTGCCTTCGAAATCCTGCAGGCCAAGGCGCCTGTTGTCGAGGGTGAGGGCCTGAAAGTCCGGCGCCGGGCGCCCCAGCGAAGGGACCTGCGCGCCCGCCGGCCGGCCGACAACGCCCGCCGTCAGTCCAGAAACCGCCAGGGCGCACAATTGGCGTCGATTGATCCTCATGACGTCCCGGCCGTGTCCACGCTCCACCCGGCTGGGTTGATACGCGAACGGCGGCGGTCCCGCCACCATCGGCGATCCAACGGCGCGCGCGGCGCGTATGAGGATCATGAGCGCGATACCTTCCCAAGTCCCGTCGGCGGCGGCGCCGTTCTTCCGGTCCAAAGTCCCTCTGCAGATCGCCGTCGCCCTGGGCGGGGTGGTTCCGGTGGGCGCGGGGCTGGCGGGCGTCCTGGTGGGACCGGCCATGGCCGGCCGGCCGAGCGGAGATCGATCGCTGGACAGTCATTTCGCCTATCTTTCGGGACTGTTGCTGGCCATCGGCCTGGCCTTCTGGTCCGCGATCCCGGCCATCGAACGGCGAGGCGCCATGGTGCGCCTCCTGACCTTCCTGGTGGCTGTCGGGGGCCTGGGGCGGCTGATCAGCTATTGGCGCACAGGCGCGCCGGACGGCGCCATGCAGGGCGCCCTCGTGATGGAGCTGGCGGTCACGCCGGGGATCTGCCTGTGGCAATGGCGTCTGCAACGGCGGATGGACGGGGCCGCGCGGCCGGTTTAATGCCCGGCGCATGGCGATCGGGGTGTTCGATTCGGGGGTCGGCGGCTTGTCGATCCACCGCGCCTTGGCGCGGCGGCTGCCCACGGCCGATTTCATCTATCTGGCCGACCAGGCCCACGCCCCTTACGGCGCCCTGCCCGGCGAGCGCATCGTCGAACTGACGCGGCAGGGCTGCGAGCGCCTGTTCGCCGCCGGAGCGGACCTGGTGGTGCTGGGCTGCAACACCGCCTCCGCCATCGCCCTGCGGCGACTGCAGCAGACCTGGCTGCCGGCTTTTCGCTCCGCGCGCGGCCTGCCGGCCAACGTCCTCGGCATCATCGTGCCCACCATCGAAGCGGCCACGGGCCTGCCCTGGACACAGGAACCGCGCGATCCGCCCGAAAAGCTGCAGGCCCTGGAAACCCTGGGGGTGTTCTGCACGCCGCAGACGGCGGCCAGCCGGGTCTATGAGATCGAGATCGACAAGCGGCGCGGCGATCTGGCCGTGTTCACCGAGCCCTGTCCGTCCCTGGCCCGCATGATCGAGTCCGGGGCGCTCGAGGCCGCCGTGGCCACGGTGATCGCCGGCCATGTGGACGCCCTGACCCGCCGGGTGGGACGCGCGCCGGACCGCTGGATTTTGGGCTGCACCCATTATGAGCTGGCGGGCGATCTGTTCCGCGCCGCCCTGCCGCCCGGCGCGGCCCTGATCCACCAGCCGGCCGCCACGGCCGACGCCTTGGAGCGCTATCTGGCGGCCCATCCGGAATACGACCCCGGCGCGTCGGGCGAACGGCGCTTTCTCACGACCGGTGCGCCTGGTCGCCAAACCGGCCTGGTGGAGGCCTTCTGGGGCGAGCCGATCTGGTTTCAGGCCGCTTAAGCGGTCTCCGCCGCCAGCACCCGCGAAACCGCGTTGATCACGGCGGCGATGCGGAAGGCGGCCTGGATCTGCACCGTGGGAACGCCGCGCTTGCGCAGCTCTTCCTCGTGGGCGTCCAGGCAGGCCCCGCAGCCGTTGATGGCCGACACCGTCACGCACCACAGTTCGAAGTCGGTCTTGTCCACGCCGGGATTGGCGATGACGTTCATGCGCAGGCGCGCTGGCAAAGTGCGGTACTCGGCGTTCTTCATCAGATGAAGGGTCCGGTAGTAGACGTTGTTCATGCCCATGATCGCGGCCGCGGCCTTGGCCGCGTCGGCGGTCTCCTCGGACAGCCCCGCGGCCCGCGCCGCTTCGTCGACGGCCCTGACCGTGCGTGGCTCGCCCACGGCGTAGGCGCCGGCCAGGAAACAGCCCCACTTCTGCTGATCGTTCAGCACGGCCTCATTGGCCAGGGACGACAGGTTCAGGCTGAGATCCTTGGCGTAGGCGGGCAGAAGGTCTCTGAGGGCGTCGATCGACATGGCTTGGCCTTTCGGCTTGAGATCAAGGAAAAGCCCCCGGGGACGGCTTGAGGGAGGACGAACGCCGCCCCCGGGGCGGGGCCATAGAGTCAGGCCGCCAGGGTGTCTCCGCCGACTTGACGATTGCAAGGGCAGAGCTCGTCGGTCTGCAGGGCGTCCAGCACCCGCAGGGTGTCCTGCGGATTGCGCCCGACATTCAGGTTGGTGACATAGACGTGCTGGATCACGCCCGTGGGATCGACCACGAAGGTGGCGCGATAGGCCACGCCTTCCTCTTCGTTCAGCACGCCGAGCGCGCGGGCGAAGCGGCCGCCGCTATCGGCGAACTGCCAGATCGGCAGGCTGTGCAAGTCCGGATGCTCGCGCCGCCAGCCGAGCTTGGCATGCTCGTTGTCGGTCGAGCCGCCCAAGACCACCGCGTCGCGATCCTCGAACTCGCGCGCGAGGGCGGCGAAGGCGACGATTTCGGTGGGACATACGAAGGTGAAGTCCTTGGGATAGAAGAAGATCACCTTCCATTTGCCCTCGAAGCTGTCCTGGGTGAGGGGCTCGAAGGCGCTGACGCCGTCCTCTTCGTGACGATTGAATTTCGGCTTCACGCCGACAATTTTGAAATCCGGCAGTTTGTCGCCGACGGTCAACATGACTGAACTCCTTGGACCACGATGGGGTGGGCCGTGCGGCCCGGTGGATTGGGGATAGGTCAAGGCCGATCATAAATCTAATTGATAGTTTTATTGTTTGGCATTGATGATGTCTATGCGTGGCAAGAGGTCCGACCCTAAGAAGAACGGTCGAACCGGCCGCGCGTTGCGCTAAGCTAAGCCCATGGACGCCCCCCTTCACCTGGACGCCGTGCTCAGGCCCAACCGATCCCTGCCCAAGGCCGGGCTTTATGCTCTGCTGGGCGTTTTGGCCTTCATCAACCTGGCGGTGGGCGCCCTGATGGTGCTGGCCCTGCACGCCGCGCCGATCCCGTTCTTTCTCGGCCTGGATTTCCTGGCCGTCACCCTGGCCTTCCGCGCCAGCTATCGTCAGGGCCGCCAGGCCGAACGGGTGCAGGTCACCGCCGATGAGGTGCTGGTCACGCACGAGTTCGGCGCCAGCGCGCGCACCGTATGGCGCTCGCCCACGGCCTTCACGCGGGTGGAGCTGGAGGGCGAGGCCGAGGACGCCCATGTGCGCCTGCGCCTGTCGGGCCGCAGCCTGATCGTGGCGCGCCAGCTGGGCCCCCAGGAGCGCAGCGATTTCGGCAAGGCCCTGCAGGCGGCGATCCGCAGCGCGCGCTCGGAGCGCCACAGCGGGGAGAGCCCGCCTTGAGCTTTTCCGAAGATGAGGTCGAGCGCTACGCCCGCCATCTGGTCCTGCGCGAGATCGGCGGGCCCGGTCAGCAGAAGCTCAAGGCCACCAAGGTTCTGATCGTGGGCGCCGGGGGCTTGGGCGCGCCGGCGGCGCTGTATCTGGCGGCGGCGGGCGTGGGCCAGATCGGGCTGGTTGATCCTGACACGGTCGCCCTGTCCAACCTGCAGCGGCAGGTGCTTTACACGGCCGCCGACATCGGCCGGAGCAAAACGCAGGCGGCGGCGGACCATCTGGCCGCCCTTAATCCGCATACGCAGGTGATTGCGATCGCGAAGGCCCTGACCTCGGCCAACGCCGCCGATCTGGTCAGGGACTACGACCTCGTGCTCGACGGCACGGACGACTTCGCCGCCCGCTTCGCCGTCAACGGCGCCTGCCTGGCCCAGGGCAAGGTGCTGGTGTCCGGCGCCATCGGCCGCTGGAGCGGCCAGGTCGGGGTTTTCGCGGCCGGCCTCACGCGCGGCAAACCGCTCGACGAGCGCCAGCCCTGCTACCGCTGCCTCGTGCCCCACATCCCGCCCGACGCGGAAACCTGCGCCGCCGTCGGCGTGGTCGGCGCCCTGGCCGGGGTGGTGGGCTCGATAATGGCCCTGGAGGCGATCAAGCTGATCACCGGCGCGGGCGAGGCGCTGACCGGCCGGCTGTGGCTGTACGACGCCCTGGACGGGGAAAGCCGCACGGTGCGTCTGAGCGCCGATCCGGAGTGCCCGGGGTGCGGGGAAGGCTGACCGTCCAAATTTTCCTCTCATCCCGGCGGAGGGTGGTGGCGGTTGCTGAAGAAAAGCGCACCCTTTCAACCGTCACCCTAGGGCTTGTCCCTAGGGTCCAGGAATCCGCTTGCAACGCCGGATCATGCGTTCCCGCGAACCTGTCGGACTAGGTATGTTTGAACGCTGGATCCTAGGGACAAGCCCTAGGATGACGGGTTGAAGCTGGCTAGGGGCTGACTGAAAGCCGCCCTAAGCTTTCGTATCCACCGCCCCGCCCGCATCCGTCTCGGCGGCCGCGTAGCCGGCGCCCGGCGCCTTGCCGCCGGCCGACTTCGCCGCCACCACCACCATGGCCGGACGCACCACGCGCCCATAAAGCTCAAAACCCGCCTGCACCGACTGAACCACCGCGCCGGGCTCCACGTCGGGCGCCTCCTGCTCCATCATGGCCTGGTGCACATGCGGATCGAACTTGGCGCCCTTGACCGGGTCGATCTTCTTCAGGCCGTTGCGCTCGAAAGCCTGCGCCAGCTCCTTGTCGGTCATCTCGATGCCGAGCACGAAGTTCTTCACCGCCGGGTCGGCGTCCTCGCGCGGGGCGTGCTGCAGGGCGCGGGCCAGATTGTCGGCCACGCCCAAAAGGTCGCGGGCGAATTTCTGGATGGCGAAGGCGCGCGCGTCATTGGCCTCACGTTCGGCGCGGCGCTTGGTGTTCTCCGCTTCCGCCGCATAGCGCAGGGCCTGATCGCGCAGGGCGGCGTTCTCCGTCTGCAGCGCCTCCAGCGCCACCATGGCGTCGAATTCGGCTTCTTCTTCGGAGATATTCGGGTCAGCCGGCGCGGATTCGTCGGTCATGGTCGTGTCCTCTCAGGTCTCAAGCAACCGCCCGAGCACCCGGGCGGTGTAATCCACCAACGGGATGATGCGGGCGTAGTTCAGGCGGGTCGGACCGATCACGCCGATCGCGCCCACCACCTTCTGTCGCCCGTTCATATAGGGCGCCGCGATCACAGCGGAACCCGACAGTGAGAAAAGCCGTGTCTCGGCGCCGATAAAGATGCGCACCCCCTCGGCCTCGCGCACGTCGTCGAGCAGGTCGATGAGCTGTTCCTTCTGTTCCAGGTCGTCGAACAGCATGCGCACGCGCTCCAGATCTTCGTGCGCGGACCGGTCGTCCAGCAGATTGGCCCGGCCGCGCACGATCAGGGCCCGGTCGGATTCCTCGCCCCCGCCCCAGGCCGCCAGACCGTCCTCAACCAGTCGCGCTGCGGTCTGTCCAGCTCGCGCTTTGCCCGGTCCAGTTCGCCGCTGATCTCCGCCTTCGCTTCAAGCAGGGTCCGGCCCGAAATGCGCGAATTGAGGAAGTTGGAGGCCTCCTGCAGGGCCGAAGGCGTCATGCCGGCCGGCGCGACGCATCAGGCGGTTCTCCACCTGGCCGTCCTCGAACACCATCACCGCCAGAGCCTGATCCGGCCCCAGGGCCACGAACTCCACGTGCTTGACCCCGGCGTCGCGCGCCGGGGCGACCACCACGCCCGCCCCTCCGGCCAGGCCCGACAGCAGCGAGGACGCCTCGTCCAGGGCCTCCTGCATGTTACGCCCGCGGCCGGCCAGGCGGGTCTCGATCTGCTGGCGCTCCTCGTCGCCCAGATCGCCGACCTCCAGCAGACCGTCCACGAACAGGCGCAGACCCATGTGCGTGGGCATGCGTCCAGCGCTGGAATGGGGCGCGCCGAGCAGGCCCAATTGCGCCAGGTCCTGCATGGTGTTGCGGATGGAGGCCGGCGACAGGGCCACCCCGCCGCGCGAGATGGTGCGCGAGCCCACCGGATCGCCCGTCTCCAGATAGGTCTCCACGATCCGGCGGAAGATGTCCCGCGCCCGCTCGTCGAGTTGGCCGAGCGTGGGACCGCTGGCCGTCGGCGCGCCTGGGCCTGAGGAAAGGAATGTCGCCATGCTCCCTGCGGGAACTCCGGAAAAACTGGCCATGGACGGCGCGTCCCGCATTTAGGATAAGCGCCGCCTCGGTCCGCGCAAGGGCGCGTTCCAGTCAGTAAACGCCCGAAAGGGGCTTTGCGCCATGCGTCCTTCCCAACGCGCGCCCGATGCGCTTCGCCCGGTCACCCTGGAGGTCGAAGGTCAACCGCTATGCGGAGGGCTCATGCCTGGTCTCCTTCGGCCACACCAAGGTGCTGGTCACCGCCAGCGTGGAGGAGGGCGTGCCGGGCTTTCTGCGCGGCAAGGGCCAGGGCTGGGTCACCGCCGAATACGGCATGCTGCCCCGCGCCACCCACACCCGCGGCCGGCGCGAGGCGGCCCAGGGCAAGCAATCGGGCCGCACCCAGGAGATCCAGCGCCTGATCGGCCGCTCCATGCGCGCGATCATCGACCTGAAGGCCCTGGGCGAACGGCAGATCACGCTCGACTGCGATGTGGTCCAAGCCGACGGCGGCACGCGCACCGCCGCCATCACCGGCGCCTGGGTCGCCCTGCGCCTGGCCACGCGCTATCTTCTTACCGAGGGCGTGATCAAGACCGACCCTATCCTGGACCAGGTGGCGGCGGTGTCCTGCGGCGTGCACCAGGGCGTAGCCGGTGCTGGACCTGGACTATGAGGAGGACTCCGAGGCCGAAGCCGACTCCAACTTCGTCCTCACCGGCTCGGGCGACATCGTGGAGATCCAGGCGACGGGCGAGAAGCGCGGGTTTTCCAGGGCCGAGTTCGAGGCGCTGTTCGATTTGGCGCGCAAGGGCGTGGGCGAATTGCTGGAGACTGCAGAGGGCGGCGACGGCGTAAGGCGATTACAGTTCAAGTCGCCCATTCAAAGTGGTGACGATCATCTTGGCGGAAGGTCGTCTGGCGAATGAGCCATTATCGTGGACGTGGCTCTGAGCCAAATCTTCGTGGGGAAAGTGCTTCACGGGGGCGCCGCCGTTGCTGATGTTCTGCGCTCCCGTCTGGCGATCGCGGTGTTGGCAACACTGTCGCTTTCGTTTCCAGAGGCGCCCGGCGCGACGGTGCATGGCCGAATTGCGCGTCGCGTTTAGCGCGGGCGAGCGCGCTCACCCCCGCCCTTGTTCGCATGATGGAATGATTTTTTCGAAGGCCGGGTCCAGTCAAGGACGGCGCCTTGCGCCGCCGCGCAGCGGTGGCCTTCGGCCATCCTTGACTGGGCCCGGCCCTTCGAAAGCAGACTCGCCATGCGATCGACGGAGGGGTGTGGGCCTTTCGGACAAGGCGTCCTTCCCCCTTCGATGGGGGAAGGGTAGGGATTGGGGGTGGAGGCGCACCGCTGAAGAGTATGGCGTAGGAGGCGGCGACGCCTCCTGCGTCACATTCTCAAACCTCAGTGGCGCACCCCCATCCCCTGCCCCTCCCCATCGAGGGGGAAGGGAGTCACAGCCTAAGCCCGCTCACCCTGTGGTCCCGCTCCAGCGTCACCAGGATGTCCGCCCGCGACGGCATCTCCGCCAGAATCCACTGCGTCAGGCGCTGATAATGCGCCAGGAAGACGCGCAGCTCGTCCTCGCTCATGAGCCTGCGTCCATCGCCCAGGCCGCCCTCAGCCCGCAGCTTATCGCCAAGCTTCTTTTCCTGCAGGGCGCGCCATTGGAACACGGCGTCGAAATCCGGCGCCTTGAGCATTAGCTGGCAATCGATGCGAGCAAACAGTTCGGCGTAGTCGTCCCCCAGCCGGTCGTTGACATAGCGCCGCCAGACGCCGTCCGGATCGCGCGTGCGCTCCAGGTCATTGACCGGCTCGGCCAACTGCGATTCGTCCTGCGGCCGCGCGCCGACGCACCAGCCCTCGAACAACACCACGTCCACCGCGCCCGTCAGGGCGGGCCAGGTCTGGAGCGGCGCCAGGGTGTCGGCGGCCTTGTCGAACCGGGGCATGCGCACGTCATCGGGCGGGCTCTTGCCGGTGAGGACGTCAAGCACCTGATGGCCGAGCGCTACGTCGTGCGTGCCCGGCGGACCGCGCGTGATGAACAGGGGATGCACCGCCTCGGCCAGGGCCTGGCGCCGCTCCTTGCTGAGATAGAGGTCGTCGATGCCGAGCACCTCGGCCTTGAGGCCCGCCTCCTGCAGCAGGCCCTTGACGAAGGCCGCCAGGGTGGTCTTGCCGCTGGCTTGCGATCCGCACACCCCGACGATGATCGGCCTGCCGGCCTGGGCGCGCAGGGCGATCAGATGCTCGGCGATCGGCCGATGGACCTTGTCGACGATCTCGGCGTAGGAGTCCGGCAGGACGTGTTCATCCATCAGGCCGCGGACAGCTTCGCTCATGGGCGTGTACGCGCCTGGGGTGCGAACCGCGCTGCGGCGGCGTAGAACCGTTTCAATGAAGCCTCCCGGAGGAAGATCGATATGCCGCTGAACCTGCCGCGCGGCAAGCGCATCGTCGCCGCCACGCACAACCCCGGCAAGGCCAGGGAGCTGGCCGCCCTGCTGGAGGGGCGCTTCGAGGTGCTCGCGGCGGGATCGCTCGGCCTGGCCGAACCGGACGAAACGGAAACGAGCTTCGCCGGCAACGCCCTGCTCAAAGCCCGCGCCGCCGCGGCGGCCTCCGGCCTTATCGCCCTGGCCGACGATTCGGGCCTGTCGGTCGCGGCGCTGGACGGCGCGCCGGGCATTTTCTCCGCCCGCTGGGCCGGGCCGGACAAGGACTTCAGCCAGGCCATCGCCAAGGTCGCCGAGCGGCTGGAGGAGACCGGGTCGGACGACCGTTCGGCCTGGTTCACCTGCGCCCTGGCCGTGGCCTGGCCGGACAGCGGACCCGCCGTGGTGGTTGAAGGGCGCGTGGACGGCGCCTTGACCTTCCCACCGCGCGGAACACGCGGGTTCGGCTACGACCCGATCTTCATCCCCACGGGCGGCGATCTGACCTTCGGCGAGATGGACCCCCCCGCCAAGGACGCCGTCAGCCATAGGGCTCTGGCTTTCGCCAAGTTGAAGGCCGCGTTGTTTGACTAGAACCCATCGGAATTCAGATCATTCGGTCCAATTTTCCCGCCCGCTCATCCCCGCGGAAGCTGGGACCCAGGACTTTCCAGTCGGGCGGCGGCGCCCCTGGCTCTCACTGGGTTCCCGCTTCCGCGGGAATGAGCGGATAAAAGAGCGGCAATAATCAATGTCGCTCGGCCCCGATCCCGCCCCGCTGGGCCTTTACGTGCACTGGCCCTATTGCGCGCGCATCTGTCCCTACTGCGACTTCAACGTGGCCCTGGACCGGCGCGCGGGCGAGGCCCGGCGCTGGGCGAGGCGATCCTGGCCGATCTGCGCGGCCAGGCGCGGATGATCGGGCCGCGACGGCTGGTCTCGATCTTCTTCGGCGGCGGTACGCCCTCCCTGGCCGATCCGGCCTGGGTCGCGCGGCTGATCGAGGAGGCCAAGGCCCTTTGGCCGGTCGCCGACGATCTGGAAATCACCCTGGAGGCCAATCCCACCGACGCGGAGGCCGGGCGGTTTTCCGCCTTCGCCCAGGCGGGCGTGAACCGCCTGTCGCTGGGCGTTCAGGCCCTGGACGACGAGGCGCTTGCAGTTCCTCGGCCGCAATCACGGCGCGGATGAGGCCCGCCGGGCGGCCAAGCTGGCGGCGGAGACCTTCCCGCGCCTGTCGCTGGACCTGATCTACGCCCTGCCCGGCCAGACCGCGGAGGCCTGGGCCGCGACACTGACCGAGGCCCTGTCGCTCGGCCCCGAGCACATCTCACCCTATCAGCTGACCATCGAGCCCGGGACGGCCTTTGACCGGGCCGTCAAGCGCAAGGCCTTCGCGCCGGCCGATCCCGATCTGGCCGCCGAGCTCTATGAGATCACCCAGTCGGTGCTGAACCACGCGGGCTTTGACGCCTATGAGGTGTCCAACCATGCGCGCGGACTCGCGGCGCGCAGCCGGCACAATCTGGTCTACTGGCGCGGCCAGGACTACCTGGGCATAGGCCCGGGCGCCCATGGCCGCATCACCAGGACCGCCGGACGCGCGGCGACCCAGACCTATCCCGACATCAAGGCCTATCTCACGGTGGTGGAAGCCCTCGGCCACGGCCTGGAAGGGCGCGAGACCCTCACCGCCGAGGAGGCGGCCGAGGAGCGCCTGCTCATGGGACTGCGCATCGACGAGGGCGTTCTCCGCACCGAGCTTGAGCCGCTGCCGCTCAGCGCCTTGCCCGATCTGGTGCGGGCGGGCCTGATCCGCGCCGACGAAGAACGGCTGTACGCCACCGCGCCGGGCGCTTGGTGCTGGACCGGGTGATCGCGGACCTCGCCGACGCTTGATCGTATCAATAGCCCCAAGCGGTCCGGGTCCTGAAAATCTTGGCGGCCAAGCGTGGCTCCGGACTTCGACCGGCTCAAGGACCGCCTTCGGCGGCCGCGCAGCGGCGGGCCTGAACGGCCCGTCCTTGACCCGGCCGAAATCCGGAGCTCAAAATCCTCCAGGGCTTTCAGGGCTCACCCGCGCCAACGAGGCGCAGGCGGCTAATTGATTGCTCACAACGAAGCTGCCGCCAACAATACACCCGGAGGAAACGCCATGAAGATGCTGCCGGCCGCCTTGGCCGCGAGCCTGCTCGCCGTATCCGCCGTCCACGCCGCGCCCGGCAGGATCGTGCGCAGCGACCACGTCATCCGCATCGAATCCGCCGCCTTGGCGCCCACGCCCGGCGGCGCCAGGCTCTATGTCCGCGAGGTAGTCTCGTCCAAGACCAAGGGCGCGGGACGCGGCGTGGTGCTGTTCGTTCATGGCGCGGGCACCCCGGCCGAAGTGGCGTTTGACGTCCCCTACAAGGACTACAGCTGGATGGCCTACCTGGCGCGGGCCGGATTCGACGTCTTTTCCATGGACATGGAGGGTTATGGCCGCTCCAGCCGCCCGGCGCCCATGAACGATCCGTGCAACCTCTCGCGCGAACAGCAGGCCGAGCTGATCCCGGCCAAGCTGCCGGCGCCCTGCGAGGCCTCGTTCAAGGGGCCCGTCACCACCATTCAGTCCGATTGGACCGACATCGACGTGGTGGTCGATCATCTGCGCGCGCAGCGACATGTGAAGCGGCTGGTCCTGATCGGCTGGTCCCAGGGCGGGCCGCGCGCGGGCGGCTACACCGCCCAGCACGCGGACAAGGTCTCCCGCCTAGTCCTGCTGGCGCCGGCCCTCACCCGCGACGGAGGCGACCAAAGGGCGCCCGACACCCCGCCCATGGACTTCCAGTCCCACGCCGACTTCAAGGCCAAATGGGACATGCAGGCGCCCTGCCCCGGCCAATACGCGCCCGAAACCGCCGCGGCGATCTGGAGCGAGCTGCTGAAATCCGATCCGGTTGGGGCCTCATGGGGCCCCGGCGGGCGGCGCGCGCCCCATGTGCCGAGCTGGGGGTTCGATCAGGCGGTGGTGGGCAAGATGACCACGCCGGTCATGCTGGCCTCAGGCCAATACGATGGCCAGGTGCCGCAGGCGCGGGTCCACGCGATCTATGCCGCCCTGGGCTCGCCCAACAAGGTGTTCATCGACCTGGCCTGCTCCTCCCACAATGCCATGTGGGAGAAAAATCATCTGCTGCTGTTCAAGGCCTCGCTGGAGTGGCTGACCAAGGGAACAGTGGATGGACTGTCGGCGGGCGAGTTGAAGAAGGGCTATTAGTCCGAGGCCAATCTGCGGAATTTTTGAACCACGAAGGCGCGAAGACCTCTTCAAATCGTCATCCCACGGGCCGCTGAAGGCCGAACCGGGGGACCCAAACGAGGTTTCAATTGCAATCGTTGCTTGGGTCCCCCGGTCCGCCGTTCCGGCGGCCGGAGGATGACGGACATTTTGATGGCCTTCGTGGTTCTTCGTTGTTGCTGGACCTAGCGCGCGCGCCGCAGCGTCAGGTTCAGCCGGCCGCCGCCGGGAACCACGGTGGAGGAGCTTGCGATCACCCGGTCTATGCCATGAAAGGCCAGGCGTGCAGGACCGGCAAGCAGGCAGACATCGCCCGAGGACAGCTTGAGCGAGCGGGTCGGGTCACCGCGCTTTTGCCCGCCGATGCGGAACAGGGCCATGTCACCAAGCGAGATCGACAGAACCGGAACGGAAAAGTCCTGCTCGTCGCGGTCTTGATGCAGACCCATGCGCGCGTCGCCGCAGTACAGATTGACCAGGCAGGCGTCCGGCTCGGGCGCGGCGGGCGCAAACCGTCGCCAAAGCTCCAGCAGGACTGGCGGCATCGGCGGCCACGGCCGGCCGGTTACCGGATGGGTCGGCGTATAGCGGTAGCCGTCCGCATCGCTGGTCCAGGACAGGGGCCCCAGTCCTGTCATGGCCACGGACATGCGACGCCCGCCCGGGACCACGGGGCTATAAAAGGGCGCGTTTTCGGCCTGGGCCATGACCGTCTGGGCCAGGGCCTCCTGCTCGCCGCGGTCAAGCGCCGCCGGATGCAATTGAAATCCGTCGATCAAGCGGTCAATGTCGGCCCGGGCCCAAATCCGCGCAAGGGGCGCGGCCCTTAAGGGCTGAATCAGTTTGCTGAATTGGGTTGCGGGCTTGCGTTGGGCGCCCAGTTTCCCATATGCGGCCCTGTAGGAGGACGTGTCCTCAAGGCCATCGGAGGCGCCTAAAGCCTCTTCATTTTTGGAGACCCGATCGAACCGGGGAACGGCAGATGGATCGGCGCTTGAACAAGGCCGCCCGTTCGTTCGCCCGCAGGGAGCGACAGATCTCATGAGCAAAATTATCGGTATCGACCTCGGCACGACCAATTCGTGCGTCGCGATCATGGACGGCAAGCAGCCGAAGGTGATCGAGAACGCGGAAGGCTCGCGCACAACCCCCTCGGTGGTGGGCCTGCTCGACGACGGCGAGCGCGTGGTCGGCCAGCCGGCCAAGCGCCAGGCGGTGACCAATCCGGCCAACACCTTCTTCGCCATCAAGCGCCTGATCGGCCGTCAGTTCGACGATCCGGTGGTGGCCAAGGACAAGGGCATGGTGCCCTATGAGATCGTCAAGGGCCCCAACGGCGACGCCTGGGTGCGCGCCCACGGCAAGGACTATTCGCCCCAGCAGATCTCCGCCTTCATCCTGCAGAAGATGAAGGAAGCCGCCGAGGCGCACCTGGGCGAGAAGGTCGACAAGGCGGTCATCACCGTTCCGGCCTATTTCAATGACGCCCAGCGTCAGGCGACCAAGGACGCGGGCAAGATCGCGGGCCTTGAAGTCCTGCGCATCATCAACGAACCCACCGCCGCGGCCCTGGCCTATGGGCTGGAGAAGAACGACGGCAAGAAGATCGCCGTCTACGACCTGGGCGGGGGCACCTTCGACGTGTCGATCCTGGAGATCGGCGACGGCGTCTTCGAGGTGAAGGCGACCAACGGCGACACCTTCCTCGGCGGCGAGGACTTCGACCTGCGCCTGGTCGACTTTTTGGCCGACGAGTTCAAGAAGGAAACCTCGGTCGACCTGCGCAAGGACAAGCTGGCCCTGCAGCGCCTGAAGGAAGAGGCGGAAAAGGCCAAGAAGGAACTGTCCTCGGTGCCTCAGTACGAGGTCAACCTGCCGTTCATCTCCATGAACGCCTCAGGCCCTCTGCACCTCAACATCAAGCTGACCCGCGCCAAGCTGGAAGGCTTGGTCGACGACCTGATCGCCAAGACCATCGGCCCCTGCGAGCAGGCGCTGAAGGATGCGGGCATCAAGAAGAGCGAAATCGACGAAGTGGTGCTGGTCGGCGGCATGACCCGCATGCCCAAGGTGCAGGAAGCGGTGAAGGCTTTCTTCGGCCGCGAGCCGCACAAGGGCGTCAATCCGGATGAAGTGGTGGCCTTGGGCGCCGCGATCCAGGCGGGCGTGCTGCAGGGCGATGTCAAGGATGTGCTGCTGCTGGATGTGACGCCGCTGACCCTGGGCATCGAGACCCTGGGCGGGGTGTTCACCCCCCTGATCGAACGCAACACCACCATCCCCACCAAGCGCAGCCAGACCTTCTCCACCGCCGACGACAATCAGTCGGCCGTGACCATCCGCGTGTTCCAGGGCGAGCGGCCCATGGCGCATGACAACAAGCTGCTGGGCCAGTTCGACCTGGTGGGCATTCCTCCCGCCCCGCGCGGCGTGCCTCAGGTGGAGGTGACCTTCGACATCGACGCCAACGGCATCGTCCACGTGACGGCCAAGGACAAGGCGACCGCCAAGGAGCAGTCGATCCGCATCCAGGCCAACGGCGGACTGTCGGACGCCGACATCGACAAGATGGTCAAGGACGCCCAGGCCCACGCGGACGAAGACAAGAAGCGCAAGGCGGTGGTCGAAGCCAAGAACCACGCCGACGCCTTGATCCACTCCACCGAAAAGTCCCTGGCCGAGTTCGGCGACAAGGTCGGGCCGGACGAGAAGTCGGCCATCGAGCAGGCCGTGGCCGATCTGAAGTCGGTGCTGGAGGGCGAGGACGCCGAGGCTATCACCGCCAAGACCCAGACCCTGGCTCAGGCCTCCATGAAGCTCGGCGAGGCCATGTACAAGGCCCAGGCCGGCGCTGAAGGCGGCGAACCCGGCGCGGCCGGCGGCCCCGAAGAAGGCGTTGTGGACGCCGAATTCGAGGAAGTGGACGACCACAAGTCCTGATTTGGAAACGGCAGGGCCCTTCGCGCGCCCGCGCGAGGGGTTTTGTCCGCCCGATCACTTGCCGCCGGCGGCGCCAGGCCCCAGGTGAGGGTTGCAGGCCCACAGCGGCGCTTCAAAGAGGACCCAGGTTTTGACCGCGCGTTGCTACTACGAGATTCTTGAGGTCGAACGCACGGCCGGCGACAGCGATCTGAAAAGCGCGTTCCGCAAGCTCGCCATGCAGCACCACCCGGACCGCAACCCCGGGGACAAGGGCGCGGAGGCGCGCTTCAAGGAGCTGAACGAGGCCTATTCCATCCTGTCGGACCCGCAAAAGCGGGCCGCCTATGACCGTTTCGGCCATGCGGGCGTGAACGGCCAGGGCCGGGCGCCGGGGGGCGCGCCCTTCGGTTT
>CAWDPL010000059.1:0-8408 GCA_963804105.1 uncultured Alphaproteobacteria bacterium | reverse complement strand
GCGCGCGGCCGAGCGAGATTGCCAAACTGGCCGGGTGCAGCGCCGCTCTGGACGCGGCGGCGCGGCGGCTGAAGCCTGGCGGGCGATTGATCTATTGCGTCTGTTCGCTCGAGCCCGAGGAGGGCAAGGCCGATCGCGCCGTTTCTGCAGCGCCATCCCGAGCTGACCCTGGAGCCCATCGCGCCGGGCGAAGGCGGCGCGCCTGCAGCCAGCGTAACCCAGGACGGTCTGCTGCGAATCCTGCCATTCCATCTGGAGGGCGGAACAGATGGGTTCTTCGCGGCGCGCTTTCTCCGGAATGCCTAGCGCGCGCTCGCAATAGCGCACGAAGCAAACTATCTAGCCTGCATGCCGCCCGTCCGCCTTCGCCCCACCCGTCTGGAGTATGTCGTCGACGGCGAGCGTCTGCGCTCGCAGCTGACCGCCGCGGCGCTGGACGCCCTGGGCGATCCGGCGGAACAGCGCCGGCGGGCGCTGGATGTGCTGCGCGCCGCCCTGTTTCGCGGGGGATGATCGCCAAGGAGCGGCTCGAAAGCGGCGCCGGCGGCATTGAGACCGCCACGCTGCTTTCCGGGGTCACCGATCAGGTGATCTGCGCCCTGTACGACTTCACCACCGTTCACGTTTTCCGCGCGCGCAATCCCACCGAGGGCGAGCGCATGGCCCTGATGGCGGTGGGCGGCTACGGCCGGGGCGCGCTGGCGCCCTATTCGGACATCGATCTGTTGTTCCTGCGGCCCTACAAGCCCACGGCCCACACCGAGAGCGTGATCGAGTTCATGCTCTACGCCTTGTGGGACCTGGGCTTTAAAGTCGGCCACGCCTCGCGCACCATCGACGAATGCATCAAGCTGTCGCGCGAGGATTTCACCATCCGCACGGCGATCTTGGAGGCGCGGCGACTGACCGGCGACGAGGCCCTGGCCGAGGAACTGCAACGCCGGTTCCGCGACGAAGTGGTCAAGGGCACGGCCGCCGAGTTCGTGGCCGCCAAGCTGAAGGAGCGGGACGAGCGCCACGCTCGCGCCGGCGCTTCGCGTTATCTGGTCGAGCCCAACGTCAAGGAGGGCAAGGGCGGTCTGCGCGACCTGCACACCCTGTTCTGGATCGCCCAGTACACCCACCCGCCCAAGGACAAGGACGGCGAACTGCGCAATGGCGTGGTCCAACTGGACCTGTTCGACAAGCGCGAGGTGCGCCTGTTCATCCAGGCTTTCGATTTCCTGTGGGCGGTGCGCTGTCATTTACATTTCATCACCGGCAGGCCGGAGGAACGGCTCAGCTTCGATCTGCAGCCCGAGCTCGCCCGCCGCATGGGCTACGGAGACCGGGGCGACGCGCCGGCGGTGGAGCGCTTCATGCGGCGCTATTTCCTCATCGCCAAGGAAGTGGGCGCCCTGACCCGCGCCTTCAGCGCCAAGCTGGAGAGCGAGCAGGCCAAGCACGAGCCGCGCGGCCTGTCGCGTCTGCTCGGTCAGCGCCGCGCCCCGCGCAAGCCGCTGGATGAACCGGGCTTCTACGAGGACGGCGCTCGGCTGAACGTGGACGGCGTCCATGTCTTTCACGCGGACCCGGTCAATCTGCTGCGTCTGTTCGTGATCGCCGACCGGCGCGGGCTGGATCTGCACCCGGACGCCTTCACCGCCGTCACCCGCTCCCTGCACCTGATCACGCCCAAGGTAAGGCGCGATCCGGCGGCGGCGAGCGCCTTCCTCGACGTTCTGGCGCGCGGCAAGCACACCTACAACGTGCTGACACTGATGAACGACTCCGGCCTGCTCGGTCGCTACATTCCCGAGTTCGGCCGCATCGTCGCCCAGATGCAGTTCAACATGTATCACTCCTACACGGTGGACGAGCACACCCTGCGGGCGGTGGGCGTCATGGCCGACATCGCCGCCGGGCGTCTCGTGGAGGACCACCCCCTATCGGTGGCCACCTGGCCGCTGATCGCCGACAAGGAAGCGCTGTTCCTGGCCATGTTGCTGCACGACACCGGCAAGGGCGGTGCGGGCGGGCAAGAAAAGGCCGGTGCGCGATCCGCCCGCGCGGTGTGCGAGCGGATGGGCCTGGAGCACGAACGGGTGGAAGCCGTCGCCTGGCTGGTGGAGCACCACCTGGTGATGAGCGACTTCGCCCAAAAGCGCGACGTGGCCGACCCGCGCACGGTGGCCGCCTTCGCCCGCATCGTGGAAAACCCCGAACGCCTGCGCCAGCTGCTGGTGCTGACCACATCCGACATCCGCGCGGTGGGACCGGGCGTTTGGAACGGCTGGAAGGGCCAGCTTCTGCGCGAGCTGTTTCACGCGACGGAGGCGGTGTTCCGCGGCGGACGCGGCTCCGATCCGGCCGCCGCCTTCCGTCGGGTTCAACAACAGGCGGCGATCGAGGCGCGCGAGCGGCTGGTGCAGACCGCGCCCACGGCGGCGGACTGGGCCCCGTCCATGGAAGACGCTTATTTCACCGGCTTTTCGCTGTCCGATCAGGTGCTCCACGCCGAACTGATTCAGCGCGGTGGCCAGGCGGGCGGGGCCGCCGTTCTGGCGCGCATGCGGCCCGAATATAACGCCACCGAGGTGGCCGTGACCGCCAGGGACCGTCGCGGCCTGTTCGCCGACATGGCCTCGGCCTTGTCGGCCATGGGCGCCAATGTGGTGGCCGCCAAGGTCTACACCTCCAAGACAGGCCAGGCGCTGGACGTGTTCCAGGTGCAGGACGCCGCCGGCGCGCCGTTCGGCTGCGACAGCCCGCGCATGATCGAGCGCCTGACCGCCGGACTGGAGGCGGCCGGGCGCGGCGAGCCTCTGTCGCTGGAGCCTGCGCGCCGTGCTGATCTGGGCCGGGCCGCGGCTTTTTCCATCGCCCCAACGGTGGCGATCGATAACGACACCGCCGAGGACGCCACCGTGGTGGAGGCCTCCGGCCGCGACCGGCCCGGTCTGTTGGCCGCCCTGGCGCGCACCCTGTCCGAAGCGGGGCTGTCCATCCAATCCGCCCATATCGACAACTACGGCGAGCGGGCGGTGGACGCCTTCTATGTGCATGACGGCACGGGGAAATTGGCGGATGGACGTAAGGCCAACGCGCTGAAGGGGGCGCTGCTCAAGGCGCTGAACGATGATGAGGCCGCCCCCACTGGCGGGCGACCTCGGCTGGAGCGGGCGCGGGCCAGCGTGGGGCGGTAAGGACTGGCGCCCCTCTTAGAACCCGCGGCGGATTTTGCCCTTAAGTTCATGGCGAGCAGTTTTGCTACGCGTCCCAGTCAACTCAAGGCTCGCCTGCGGCGACCGCTCAGTGGCGGCCCGGAGGGCCGGCCTTGACTTGACTGGGACGCGTAGCTCCAATCTCTCCATGGGCTTTGGGGCAATCCAGCGTTCTTCGAAAGCTCGCTCCACGAACGCACGGTTCGAAAGGCGAGTTGGGCGGCTCGCTTGACCGCGTGTCACCCACAGCGTACCGCCCAAGCCGTGAGCGCCGACAGCCCCGATCAGCCCCCTTCCCGCCCTTCAGGTTCCGGCCTGATCCGCTCCTCCATGGTCAATTCCAGCCTGACCCTGGTCAGCCGGTTTGCCGGCTTCCTCCGCGATCTGGTGATCAGCTACCGCATGGGCGCCAGCGCGACCCCGGCGGCGGACGCCTTCTACACGGCCCTGATGTTCCCCAATCTGTTCCGCCGCATCTTCGGCGAGGGCGCCTTCGCGGCGGCCTTCCAGCCCGCCTATGTGCGCGCCCTGCACCAGCACGGTGCGGAGGTCGCCGACAAGCTGGCGGAAGAGGCCATGGCGGGCCTGGCGGCGATCACCATCGCCCTGACCATCGCCTGCCAACTGGCCATGCCCTGGCTGATGCTGGTGATCGGCAGCGGCTATGTGCATGACCCGGTCAAGTTCAAGCTGGCGGTGCTGCTGACCCAACTGACCATGCCCTACCTGCCGTGCATGGCCATCTACGCCCATTTGTCCGGCGTCCTGAATTCCCATGGCCGGTTCATCGTCTCGGCCGCGGCGCCGACCGTGCTCAATGTGGTGATGCTGATCTTCGTCCTCCCGCAGACCAACGCTATCGCCGCGGCGCAGTGGGCTTCGGCGGGGGTGGTCGTGGCGGGACTGTGTCAGGTCGGCCTGTTGTGGTGGGGCTTGCTCAAGTCCGGATCGCGCCTGCGCTGGGTCTGGCCGACGCTCAATCCCGAGATTCGCGCCCTAATCGGCAAGGCGGTGCCCGGCGCCCTGTCGGCCAGCGCCTTCCAGATCAACATCTTCGTCTCCCTGATGCTGGCTTCCTATGTGCCCGGCGCGCGGTCATGGCTGAACGTAGCCGACCGGCTCTACCAGCTGCCGGTTGGGCTGGTGGGGGTGGCCATCGGCGTGGCCCTGCTGCCGCGCCTGTCCAAGGCGGTGCACACCGAAGACCACGCCGGGGGCCAGGCGGCCTTGGACGAGGCGATCACCTACGCCCTGGCGCTGACATTGCCGGCCGCCGCGGCCCTGGTCGCCATGCCCTTCTTCATCATCGACGGCCTGTTCACCCGCGGCGCCTTCAACGTCTATGACGCCCATCAGACCGCCCAGGCCCTGTTCCACTACGGCTGGGGGGCGCCGGCCTTCGTGCTGATGCAGATCGTCAATCGGGCCTTCTACGCCCGCCAGGACACCAGAACGCCCATGCGCTTCGCCTTGCTCCAGGTGGTGGTGAACATCGCCCTGGGCGTGGGCCTGTTCTTGGCCATCGGCTTCCAAGGCATCGCCGCCGCCACCAGCGCGGCGTCGTGGCTCAGCGTGTTCCTGATGCTGGGCGCCTTGGCGCGGCGCGGGCACTACACAGTTTCCGCCCACGCGATGGCGCGGATCGCCCGCATCGCCGCCGCCAGCGTCGTTTTGGGCCTCCTCCTGGCCTTCGCCTCGCATGAGCGCCCGGCGATCGAGCATGCGGTGCGCTTCCTGGCGGTCGGCCCGCTCAAGGCCAAGGAGCCGGCCGTGGCCCTGGTGTGCACCCTGGCCCTCCCGCTTTATGGGATATTGCTGTTTGCCTTGGGCGGCGTGCGGCCGGCGGAGCTGAAGCGAGCGCTCAAGCGCGGCTAGACCACGCCGACCGGCCACGGCCGCTATCGCTTAGGTGGCGCAAATTGACAGGCACACCCTAAGAGGGCATATGCGGCCGCGCGGCCAGGGGCGACCGCGTGTGGGGAATGAGATCAAAGCTGTGCCGGCCTTCACGCTATTCGCATGGGTGGAGGCGATCGCTTGCGAACCGCTTCACCTCGACTTTTCCGATCACCAAGAGGCGATCAAAGCCGCCAAGATTTCACCTTCAAGTCCTCCTCGCCGGCCGATCCCATGCGCGTCAGGCTCGCGTCAGCGTCCTGTTGCAAGCCGACGGCGGCCCGGCCAGGCTCGGCCTGTGGACCTGGTCGACAGACGACGGCTGGATCTGGCGGCCGAACGACCCTGCGGCCCCCGACGCGCTCAATCCCGTTTAGCCCGTCGACCGGCCTTCATAGACGTCATTGTTGGGGTAGGTCCTGGTGGAGCCGAGCGGAATCGAACCGCTGACCTTCTCATTGCGAACGAGACGCTCTACCAACTGAGCTACGGCCCCAGGACGGGAAGGCGCGCAGATAAGGTCCGCCCCCCGGACCTGTCAAGGATGCAGGCGGCGAACGGAGCCATCGGCCCTGCGAACGAAACCGTATCCATTAGGCGGCGAATGCATTTAGATGAATCCGGGACGCCAAGACGGGCGTCCAGCCGGGGCAAGACGATCCATGGTGCCTATCCTTCAATTCATCCACTTCGTCGGCGACGCCATTCTGGGCCTGCTGATCCTGGCCATCATCGTCAACGCCATCCTCAGCTGGCTGGTGGCCTTCGATGTGGTCAACCTGCGAAACCGCTATGTCTATCAGCTCAGCCGCATGTTGGACGCCATTTGCGCCCCGATCCTGCGCCCGCTGCAGAAGGTCATTCCACCGCTCGGCGGCATCGACATCACGCCCCTGATCGCGCTGATCATCCTGGAAGGCGTGCGCATCTACCTGTGGACCGGCCTGTTCAACTATCTGATCGGCCTGTTCGGCGGCGGGGGCGCCGGCTAGCCGGCGGACCGTCCCTGTCCACGCGCCTGCGTGTCCGACTGACCCCGCGCGGCGGACGAGACGGTCTAGAGGGCTGGGCGAGCGACGACGACGGAAAGCCCTATCTGAAAGCCCGCGTGGCCGCGCCGCCCATCGAGGGCGAGGCCAACGCCGCCCTCATCAGGCTGATCGCCAAGGCTTTGCGCGTTCCCAAATCCGCCGTCGCCGTTGTTTCGGGCGAGACCGCCCGCATCAAGACGCTGGAGATCGCGGGGATGGATGAGGGCGAGATGATGGGCAAGCTGGGCGCCTAATACGTCCGCTCCCTTTGCCACCGCGCCGCATCCGCGATGATGGAGTCCAAATCCGAACGGACCGGTTTCCAACCGAAGGCGGCCTTCAGGCGCGAGGAATCGGCCACGAGCGAGGGCGGATCGCCGGCGCGGCGGGGACCGACGGTGTAGGGGACTTTCCTGCCCAGCACCCGCTCGGCGGCCTCCAGAATCTGCATCACCGTGCAGCCTTCGCCCGTGCCGACGTTGAAAACGCCGCTGCGCCCGCCGTCCAGCAGGCGATGGACGGCCAGGACGTGGGCCTGGGCCAGGTCGACGACGTGGATGTAGTCGCGGATAGGCGTGCCGTCGGGGGTGTCGTAGTCCTGCCCGAACACCGTCAGGGGCGGACCCTTGCCCAGCGTCGCCTGGCACAGCAGCGGGATCAGGTGGGTTTCCGGATCGTGGCTTTCGCCGACCTCTCCATCCGGGTCAGCGCCTGCGGCGTTGAAATAGCGCAGGGCGGTCCAGGCGAAGGGGTGGGCCTCGCCCAGCCAGCGCAAGGCGCCCTCGAAGGCCAGCTTGGAGGCGCCGTAGGGATTGATCGGGACGGTCGGGTGGCTTTCGGGGATCGGCGAGACCGAGGGCGTGCCGTAGACCGCGGCGGTGGAGGAGAACACCAGCGCCTTCACGCCCGCCCCGATCAGGGCGTCGGCGAAGGCGGTCGCCGCGCCGACATTGTTGTCATAGTACTTGGCCGGATCGCGCACGCTTTCGCCCACCAGGCTGTAGGCGGCGAAATGCAGGGCGGCCTTGATGTCGTATTTGGCGACCAGCGCGCGCACCAGGTCCTTATCGCGCAGATCGCCCCGCTCCAGCGGACCCCATTTCACCGCCGGGGCATAGCCGGTCGACAGATTGTCCAAGGTCACGGGCAGGAAGCCCGCCGCCTTCAGCGCCTTGCAGGTCTGGGCGCCGATATAGCCGGCGCCGCCGGCGACGAGGATGGCCGTCATCTGATATTCCTCACGAGCCGTCGGACCAGTCAGTTTAACCACCAAGGACACGAAGAACACCAAGAGGTCGGCGTTTCCTTGGTGCTCTTGGTGTTCTTGGTGGTTAAATTTTTCGGCTTCGCCGCCCTTAAGCCTCGCAGCCGGTGATGTCGTCCCAGAAGCGCTTGGCCTTGTCGAAGAAGCCGGCCGAGCGGGGATGGTGCTGGGCGCCGCAGGTTTGCGCCAACTCTTCGATCAACTCCTTCTGACGCGCGGTCAGGCGGGTGGGTGTCTCCACGAACAGCTCAACCACCAGATCGCCCCGCTCGCGCGAACGCAAGGACGGCATGCCCTTGCCCTTGAGCCTCACCGTCCGGCCGGTCTGGGCGCCCTCGGGCACCTTGACCGTGGCCCGGCAGTCGGAGGCCGCGCCGTCGGCCGTTTTCAGGCAGGGCGCCTCGATCTCCCCGCCCAGGGCCGCGGTGCACATGGGCACGGGCACGGCGCAGTGCAGGTCAAGCCCGTCACGTTCGAACAGTTCGTGCGGCAGGACCGAAATGAAAATGTAAAGGTCGCCGCGCGGCCCGCCGCGTCCGCCGGCGTCGCCCTCGCCCGCCAGGCGAATGCGCGCGCCGTCGTCCACGCCGGCCGGAATGCGCACCTGCAGGGTGCGTTGCTGGCGCACCTGGCCCAGGCCGTGGCAGCTCTCGCAGGGGTCGGTGATCATTTCGCCCGCCCCGCCGCAACGCGGACAGGTGCGCTCGATGGAGAAAAAGCCCTGGCTGGCTCTAACCCTTCCTGCGCCGCCGCAGGTTTGGCAGCGCGCCGCGCTGGTTCCAGGCTTGGCGCCGGAGCCCTGGCAGGCTTCGCAGGTCAGCGCCGCGGGCACGGAGATTTCCACCTCGGCGCCGCCGTAGGCCTGCTCCAGGGTGATTTCCAGGTCATAGCGTAAATCCTGGCCGCGCTGGGGCCCCGATGAACGGCGCCCGGCGTTGAACATCTCGCCGAACACGTCGCCGAACACCTCGTTGAAGATGTCGTGCACATCGCCGAAGGGCGCGCCCCCGGCGC
>CAWDPL010000058.1:0-14458 GCA_963804105.1 uncultured Alphaproteobacteria bacterium | reverse complement strand
CCGACCGCGACAACGTACAGGATTGGCTTAGGAACACCGCCCATGCTTCAAGCTAGCCTGCTTGCGGCGCGGGCGGAAGCGCTCTGGCGTTCAGCGCGGCGCGGGTCCATAATATTGCGCTGCAATATATATGTACGAATATAGGAGGAAGCCCATGGCCTATAGGCTGACGGTGAACGGCAAGAGCCGCAACGTCGAGGTCGAGCCTGGCACGCCATTACTGTGGGTGCTGCGCGACACCATCGGATTGCTTGGAACCAAGTTCGGCTGCGGCTGCGGACTGTGCGGATGCTGCACCGTGCATCTGGACGGCAAGGCCGTGCGCGCCTGCCAGACCGCCATCGAGACGGTCGGCGAGCGCAAGGTGACCACCATCGAGGCCATCGGCGAGACCGAGATCGGCAAGAAGCTGCAGACCGCTTGGATCGACCACGACGTGATCCAGTGCGGCTACTGCCAGGCCGGACAGATCATGTCCGCCTCGGCCCTTTTGGCCAAGACGCCCCAGCCGAGCGATGAGGATATCAACAAGACGATGCTCAACATCTGCCGCTGCGCCACCTACAACCGCATCCGCGCCGCCATCCATCAAGCCGCCGGCCAGACCCCGGCGCCGGCCGGCCCGCCAGAACCGGAGATCGTGTGATGGCCGACGACATGCCCCTCGACCTCGTCGCCTCGCGCCGCGCCTTTCTGAAGACGGGCGCCGCCGTGGGCGGCGGCCTGCTGCTCAGCGCCGGCTTCACGTCCGCGGCCGCGCCGCCGAAGGCGCGGCGAGCGAGTTGAACACCTTCATCACCATCGCGCCCGACGGGATCATCACCATCGTGGCCAAGAACCCGGAAACCGGCCAGGGCATCAAGACCATGCTGCCCATGCTGATCGCCGAGGAGCTGGACGCGGACTGGTCCAAGGTTCGCCTCAAGCAGGCCGACCAGGACCCCACCAAGTACACCGCCCAGGTGGCTTCCGGGTCTACGGCGACGCCGACCAATTACCTGCCCCAGCGCCGCGTCGGCGCCGCCGGCCGGCAGATGTTGGTCGAGGCCGCCGCTGCGACCTGGAAGGTTCCTCTCGCCGAATGCAGCACGTCCAACGGCGTGGTCACCCACGCCCCGAGCGGCCGCAAGCTGACCTACGGCGAACTGGCCAACAAGGCCGCGGCCCTGCCGGCGCCGGATCTGGCGACCGTCGTCCTGAAGGACCCCAAGGACTTCAAGATCATCGGCAAGTCCAAGCGCGGGGTCGACAGTCCCAGGGTGCTGCGCGGCGAGCCTTTGTTCGGCATCGACGTGGTCGTTCCCGGCATGTTGTACGCCGTCTACGCCAAATGCCCGACCTTCGGCGGCAAGGTGAAGTCCGTGGACCTGGCCCCGGCCAAGGCCATGCCGGGCGTGACCCACGCCTTTATCGTCGAAGGCGGCGCCGACCCGCACACCCTGATCGGCGGCGTCGCCGTGGTGGCGAACAGCTGGTGGCGCGCCTCGGCGGCCTTGGACAAGCTGAAGATCGAATGGGATCACGGTCCCCACGCCGATCAGAGCACCGACAGCTTCGCCCAGCAGGCGGACGCCCTGTCCAAGCAGCCCGCGACCTTGACCATCCGCAAGGACGGCGACGTGGACGCGGCTCTGGCCAAGTCGGCCAAGGTCGTGGAGGGCCACTATTCCTATCCCTTCGTGGCCCACGCCACCATGGAGCCGCAGAACTGCACCGTGCACATTCAGGGCGACAAGGCCGAGGTGTGGACCAACAGCCAGACCCCCGAAGGCGCCCGCTCGGGCATCGCCCAGGTCCTGGGGATCAAGCCGGAGAACATCACCGTCCATATGGCCCGGGGCGGCGGCGGCTTCGGCCGGCGTCTGGTCAACGACCAGGCCGTTGAAGCGGCATGGATTTCCCGTGAGGTCGGCGCGCCGGTCAAGCTGCTGTGGCCGCGCGAGCACGACATCAAGCACGACTTCTATCGCCCGGGCGGCTTCCATTATCTCAAGGCCGGCCTGGACTCTTCCGGCAAGCTGGCGGCGTGGAAGCATCACTACGTGGCCTATGGCGACGGAAACGGCAAGTTCGCAGGCGCCGCGGCCTTGCAGCCTTACGAGCTTCCTGCGCGGCTGATCGATCACCTGACCCATGAGGCTTCGCTCATGCCGCTCGGCGCGCCCACCGGCGCCATGCGGGCGCCGGGCAGCAACGCCCTGTGCTGGGCCATGCAGTCCTTCATGGACGAAGCGGCCAACGCGGGCGGGCTGGATATCTTCGACTTCCACTACGCCCTGCTGGGCGAGCCGCGTCTCTACGGCACGACCGGCGCGCGTGACGCCTTCGACACCGGCCGGGCGCGGCGGGTGCTGGAGGAACTTCAGAAGATGTCCAACTGGAAGACCGCGCGCGCCAACCTTCCGGCGCGCAGCGGCATGGGCATGGGCTACTACTACTGCCACCTGGGCTATTTCGCCCATGCGGTGCAGTGCGAGGTCTCTTCGGCGGGCGCCATCAAGGTCAACAAGGTCTGGGTTGTTGGTGACATCGGCAATCAGGTCATCAATCCGACCGGCGCGCTCAATCAAGCCGAAGGGTCGGTGATCGACGGACTTGGCCAGGCTCTGGGGACCAAGATCACCCTGACCAAGGGCCAGGTGGATCAGAGCAATTTCTACGATTATCCGATGATCCGCATGAAGGACGCCCCGCCGGTGGAGGTGCGATTCCTGCTGTCCGACCATCCGCCCACCGGTTTGGGTGAACCGGCCTTGCCGCCGGTGCTCCCCGCCCTGTGCAACGCCATCCATCACGCCACGGGCGTGCGGGTGCGCCGACTGCCGATCGACACCGCCCTGCTGAAGGTCAAGACGGCCTAAGCGGCGTTTAGGGGACTTGAAACGGACGGGCCGGCTCGCGCGAGCCGGCCCGTTTGCGTTCGCCGCGCCCTTCAAGCTCTGTAAACGGGGCGGAGGCATAGTCGGGCCCGACCAGATTCGGCGCCGCGGACCCGCCCATGTTCCAGACCCTGACGCCAGACCTGGGCTCGCCCCGGCGCATGCTGTGGACGACCGCGGCGGTGTGCCTGACGGTCGCCCTGGCGCTGGCCCTGGTCTATGGGCCGCGCCTGGCCGACAATCTCGGCGACACCGACGACGCCATGCGCCTGGTCCTGGTGCGCGACCTGCTTCACGGCCACGGCTGGTACGATCAGAGCGTGGCCCGGCTGCAGCCGCCGCTGGGCTCGATCATGCACTGGTCGCGCCTGATCGACGGCGGCATAGCGGGTCTGACGCTGCTGCTGACGCCCCTGTTCGGCTCGCAAGGCGCGGAAACCGGCGCGCGGCTGATTTGGCCGCTGTTGTGGATCGGTCCCGCCGTATTGTCGGCCTTGATGCTGGCGCGAAGGCTCGGCGGCGGACGGGCGGTGCTGCCTGCAGCGGTTATGCTGGCGGTGGGACTGCCGCTCTATGCCCAGTTCGCTCCGGGGCGGGTAGACCACCACAACGTCCAGATCGCCCTGTGTCTGCTCGCCGCCGCGGGCGCCGCGCAAGGCGGCATGCGCGGCGCGGCCGTGGCGGGAGCGGCCGTCGCCCTCGGTCTGGCGGTAGGGCTGGAGGCCCTGCTGTTCTGCGCGCTGATTTGCGCCGGTATCGCCCTGCGTTTCGTTCTGGACCGTCGAGAACGTCACCCGACGATCGCCTTCGGCCTGAGTCTCGCGGCAGTCTCCGGCGCGGTGTTCCTAATCCAGACCCCGCCATGGCGCTGGGGCCTAGCCGTGTGCGACGCCATGGGCGCCAATCTCGTCCTGGGACTTGTGCTCGGCGGGCTGGGCCTGGCGGGCGCGGCCATAGCCTGCGGTTCAGCGTCGCGTCCGGTGCGAGGGGCTGCTGTCGCCGGGGCGGGCGCGGCCGCGCTGGCCGCCTATCTGGCGCTGGATCCCCATTGCCTTCGCGGACCCATGGCCGAGATTGATCCGCGCCTCTATCCCCTGTGGCTCGGTCATGTGCAGGAGTTGATGGCCTGGCCCCAGCTGTTCGCCCACTATCCCGATCATGTGGCCGTTGGCGGCGGCGAGCGCCGCCCTCGCCCTGGCCGCGCTCGGCTTCGTCCTGACCTCGCCCGCGCGCCGTACCGACTTCGCTTGGCTGCTGATCGGCGCCCTTCTGCTGCTCGCCGTGATCATGGCCGCCATGGCGGCGCGGATGGAAAGCTACCTGCTATGGCTCGCCGCGCCCGTGCTGGCTTCGGCCCTGACGGAGCTGTCGCGCAAAAGATTCCATAGCGCGCTGGTCCCAACGCTCGCCTTCGCCCTCGCGGTCTCGACCGCGCCGATGGATGTCCTGGCCCAGGCCGTCTTCGCGCGCCGGGACGCGGCGGCGGCGGCGGCCAATCGGGCGGATCATTGCTACGACGCGAGCGCCTATGGACGGTTGGCGGCCCTGCCGCCCGGCCTGGTGCTGAGCGAGATCGACCTGGGTCCTTTCATTCTGGCGCGCACCCCTCACTCGATCCTGAACGCTCCCTATCACCGGATGAGTTGGGGCATCCTGGCCGCCCAGGACGCCCTTTCGGCGGACCCGGACGCGGCGCGGGCCAAGGCGCGCGCGCTGCGCGTGGCTTATGTGGCGGCCTGCCCGGCGCACGCAGGTCTGTACAATCACGTGAACGCGCCGCAGCGAAAGCCTGCTGCGGCGCCTGGACCAGGATGCCGCGCCGGCCTGGCTGGAGCCTCTGTCGGCTCCCGGCGAGCCACTGCGCCTTTACCGGGTGCGCTGAGCGGCCGGCTCGAAACCGGAGCGCAATTAGTCTAGGGAGGGGCGTTGACCAGGGGCAGGACGAGATCGTGACCGTCATCGTCACCGGCGCGGCCGGTTTCATCGGGATGCATCTGTGCGAGCGGCTCCTGGCCCGCGGCGAGCGCGTGGTCGGCGTGGACGATTTCAACGCCTATTACGAGGTGTCCCTCAAGGAGGCGCGCGCGGCGCGCCTGACGTCGGACAATCGCTTTGAGCTCGTTCGGATGGATGTGGCCGACGCCGCCGCCTTCCAAGCCCTCACCGCTCGCGCCCGGCCCGCGCTGATCGTGCATCTGGCCGCCCAGGCCGGGGTGCGCCATTCGCTGGAAAATCCCTTTGCCTATGAGCGGGCCAATGTGGCGGGCCATCTTTCGGTGCTGGAGGCGTGCCGACGGCAGGGCGTGGGGCAGCTGGTCTACGCCTCGTCCAGTTCGGTCTACGGCGAGCGGCCGCTCAACGCCGCGGGATTTTCCGAATCCGATCCCGTCGATCAGCCGGCATCGCTCTACGCGGCGACCAAGCGCGCCTGCGAACTGATGAGCGTCGCCTACGGCGGCCTTTACGGACTGGCCCAGACGGGCCTCAGGTTTTTCACCGTCTACGGCCCCTGGGGACGCCCAGACATGGCCTATTTCAGCTTCACCCGGAAGATCATGGCCGGCGAGCCGATCGAGGTGTTCGGCGAGGGCCAGATGGCCCGTGACTTCACCTATATCGACGACATCATTGACGGCCTGATCGGTGTGATCGACCATCCGGCGGCGTCCGGCGAGCATCGACTGTTCAACATCGGCGACAGCCGCCCGGTGGGCCTGCTGCGCATGATCCAGGTGCTGGAACAGGCATTGGGTAAAACCGCCGACAAGCGGATGCAGCCCATGCAGCCGGGGGACGTTTCGGCCACCTTCGCCGATGTGCGCAAACTTCACGATCTGTGCGGCTATGCTCCCAATATCGCCTTGGAAGAGGGACTGCCCAGGTTCGTGCGGTGGTTTCAAACGTTTGCCCCCTAAGCCCTTTTGTTGTTAGGGCTGAGGGCGACGGACGGCGGCGCGCGGCGCCGGAGGATCGATGACGGTCACACAGACCCCCAACAGCGCAGCGATGCGCAAGTCTTCGGCCTTCCTGTGGGCCGTCACGGCCTATGACGCCCTGGCCTCCGGCGCAGCCTTCGCCCTCGCCTTCGAGACCGGCATGGTTCTCGCGGGTCAGCACGCCTTTCGCTCACTGATCATTCACACGGCGGTCTACACCGCCGTCGCGGGCGCAGTGGCCTATGCTCACGGTCTGAACCGCACGGTCTGGCGCTACACTTCGCTGTCGGACGCCATGACCATCGTGCGGGTCTCTTTGATGACCGGCGTGCTGGTCTATTTCCCGTTCGCCGTCTGGGGGCGGCAAATGGGGCCTTCGCCTTCACTCGCTCCCGTGCTGGCCCTTTTCTTCATGATGGCCTTGCTCGCAGGGCCGCGAATCCTGGCCCGCTATTACGCCGACGGCCGCACGCCAAAGCCCTTCACCACCCATCCCCGCATGGCCGCCGCCTCCGTGCCCGTGGTGGTGGTCGGCCAGGCCGGCCGCATCGAGCCCTTCGTGCGCGAACTGCACCGCAATCTGAACCGCGACTATTCGGTGGTCGGAATTCTGACCGAGGGCGAGGAATGGCATGGTCGGCAAATTCACGGCGTGGGCGTGCTGGGCGGTCCGACGGATCTGGCCGAGGCCCTGACTTTTCTCGCTCAGCGGCGAATCCGGCCGCAACGCCTGGTCATCGCCGACGACGAGATCGGGCAGGACGCCATCGCCGACCTGTTGGAACGGGCCAACGACCTGGGACTGACCGTGGGGCGCTTGCCCCGCTTGACCGACTTCACGGCGGACGCTGACGTCGGCGGGACCGGCGCGGTGCAGCCGGTGGATTTGCGCGACCTGCTCGGCCGTCCCCAGGTCGTGCTCGACCGCGAGGCCATGCGGCGTCTGATCCAAGGCCGCCGCGTCCTGGTCACCGGCGCGGGCGGGTCGATCGGCTCGGAACTGTGCCGGCAGATCGCCGATTTCGATCCGGCGGCGCTGACGCTGATGGAGAACGGCGAATACAACCTCTACGCCATCGGCAAGGAACTGGATGAACGTTCGCCCAACCTCAAGCGCCGCGATGTGCTGGCCGACGTCCGCGACGGCCCGGCGGTGCAGCGCCTGTTCGCCGCCGAGCGGCCCGACATCGTGTTTCACGCCGCCGCGCTCAAGCATGTGCCCCTGGTCGAAGCCAATTTGATCGAGGGCGCGCGGACCAATGTGCTGGGCGTGCAGATCGTCGCCGACGCCTGCGCGCGCCACGGCGCGGCGGCCATGGTGCTCATCTCCACCGACAAGGCGGTCAATCCGCACAATGTCATGGGCGCCACCAAGCGCTGGGCCGAGGCCTATTGCCAGGCCATGGACCTGGAGGGCGGGCCGACCCGGTTCATCGCCGTGCGATTCGGCAATGTGCTGGGATCGTCCGGATCGGTGGCGCCCCTGTTCCAGCGCCAGATCGCCGCCGGCGGTCCGGTCACCGTGACCCACCCCGATGTGACCCGCTTCTTCATGACCATCCCCGAAGCGGTGCAGCTGGTGCTGCAGGCCTCCGCCCTGGGCTCGACCCTGGAGTCCCTGCGCGGGGAGGTACATGTGCTGGACATGGGCAAGCCCATCCGCATCGTGGATCTGGCGCGTCAGATGATCCGTCTGTCGGGCAAGCAGCCGGACGTGGACATCCAGATCGAATTCATTGGCCTGCGGCCCGGCGAAAAGCTGTACGAGGAGCTGGTTCACGAGCATGAACGGCACACCTTAGCCGAGGGGCTGGGCGTCTTCTCGGTTAGTCCGCGCACCACCGACATCGCCATTCTTCGCCGCCAAATGGCCGAACTGGCGGCGGCGGCGGCTCATTTCGACGAGGCCAAGGTGCTGCGCCTGTTGCAAGCGGCCGTGCCCGAGTTCGCCTTCCAGGGCCGATATCCGGACGCCGCGGAGGGCCAGGGTTAGCACCCCAATTCGCGCGGCGCTCCAACGCTGCAGGGCTGTCACAAATGCGCAGCTAGCCGGCGCAGGCTTCCTCCATGTCCCGCATATGCTCGCTGGCGACGGGCTGGGGCGGCGTCGGCTCGGCGGCGCTGAGGGTGGTGCGGACATCGGCCCCGCGCTCCAGGGTCATGTGCACCGGACAGCGCTCGGCGATCTGCATCAGCTTGCCTCGCTGTTCCTCGTCGAGCGGTCCCTGCAGATCGATCGTGCGATCAAAAAGGTCCCGCGCTTCCAATGTGGCGCGATGGTGCAGAACTGAAACCTCGACCCGCTTCAGCGGCCAGCCCTTGCGCTCGGCGTACAGACGCACCGTCATGGTTGTGCACGCGCCGAGCGCGGCGCTCAACAGATCGTAGGGTCCGGGGCCCGAGCCTAGGCCGCCGTCAGGGATCGGCTCGTCCACCAGGAAAGTGCTGGTGGCGGTCTTGGCCTCCACCTGAAACCGGCCCCGACCCGTCTCGGCGACCAAGACGCCTTCGCCGCGCGGGGGTGTAACGGATGGATGTGCGGGCATGCGAACCTCCTCAATCTCCAGATGCCGTGTGGCGCCTGATGGTGTCCGCCCGCTTGGCTTGGGCGGCAACACTGAAATCGCCTTGTTGAGGGATGGCGTGCTCAACCCGCCGTGATATCTGGGCGCAGGGCCGGGCCGGGCGGCGGGAGACGAATACGGATCATGCACGCGGGAACCGCCAAGGACTATCAAAGGCTCGCCCGGCGCAGGCTGCCGCGGATGGTGTTCGACTACATCGACGGCGGCGCCTTCGACGAGCGGACCCTCGCCCGCAACGAGACCGACCTGGCGGCCATTCAGCTGCGCCAGAGAGTGCTCAACGACTGCCGAGACCTTAAGCTGTCCACCCGACTGTTCGGCCAGGATCTGGCCATGCCGGTGATCCTGGCGCCGGTCGGCATGGCGGGGATGTACGCGCGCCGCGGCGAGGTCCAGGCCGCCCGCGCGGCCGAGGGCGCCGGCGTGCCCTTTTGCCTGTCCACGGTCTCGGTCTGCTCGATCGAGGAGGTCGCCGGCGCGGTGACGGCGCCGCCCTGGTTCCAGCTCTACATGATCAAGGACCGCGGCCGCCTGGCCGAGCTCCTGGCGCGGGCCCAGGCCGTGGCCGCGCCGCCCCTGGTGTTCACCGTGGACATGCCGGTCCCGGGCCTGCGCTATCGCGACGCGCGCTCGGGCTTCTCCGGCGAGCCGTCTCTGGCGCGCGGCCTGCGGCGGATGATGGACGGCGCCGCCCATCCTGGCTGGGTGTGGGACCTGTTCGTCCACGGCCGACCTCACAGTTTCGGCAACCTGAAAGGCGTGGAACAGCGGGGGCCTGGCCGGGAACGGGGCCTGGCCGCCTATTGGGCCTGGATCCGCGACAACTTCGACCCCAGCGCCACCTGGAAGGACCTAGACTGGCTGCGCGAGCACTGGAAGGGACCGATCATTCTCAAGGGCGTGCTGGACGTCGAGGACGCAAAGCTGGCCGCGCAAGCCGGGGCCGAGGGCCTGATCGTCTCCAACCACGGCGGACGGCAGTTGGACGGCGCGCGCGCCTCCATCGCTGCGCTGCCGCCGATCGCCGATGCGGTGGGCGAGCGCATGACCGTGCTGATGGACGGCGGAATCCGTTCGGGCCTGGACATTCTCCGGGCCAAGGCCCTGGGCGCGGACGCCTGTCTGATTGGCCGGGCCTGGGCCTGGGCCCTGGCGGCGGAGGGCGAGAAGGGCGTGGCGCGCCTGCTCACACCCTGCGTCAGGAACTGACCGTGGCCATGGCGCTGACGGGCTGCCGCGACATCGCCAAGGCCGACAGGGATCTGATCGCGTCCTAACCGGGGGTGAGGTAGGCCTTCAACGGTACGGACTCGTCGGCCGCCTGTTCGGGCGTCAACGGAAGATCGGCCTGCAGCAGGCGACGCGAGGCGATGTGGTCCGCCGGCTTGTTGACCGATTCCGTGGCCAGCAGGCGCCCTTCCTTGAAGCAGAAGGTCGAGAACGCGTCGCTTTGCGGATCGCCGCGCACCACCACCCGATCGTGTCCGGCGCTGAGGCCGGCCATTTGCAGCTTCAGGTTCCCCTGATCGCTCCAGAACCAGGGCACGGCGTCGTAGGGCTTGGGCTTGCCCATCAGACGAGCGGCCAGGACGCGAGCCTGATCGGCGGCGTTCTGCACCGACTCCAGCCGCACCGGTCCGGCCACGCTGAAGCGGTTAGGGTGCAGGGCCACATCGCCGATGGCCGATATGGCGTGATCGGAGGTTCTCAGCAGATCGTCCACCACGACGCCGTTGCCCACCTCAAGGCCGGCCGCCTCGGCCAGTTCGAGATTGGCCATCACGCCTATGCCCACCAACACCAGATCGGCGTCGATGAGCGAGCCGTCGCCCAGGGCGACCTCGCTGACGGCGCCCGATCCGCGGATCTCCCGCAGGCCCACGCCGAATCGAAAATCGACGCCCCATTCCTCGTGCTTGCGCCGGAAAAAGGCGGACATCTGTGGCGTCACCGCGCGGGCCATGACCCGATCGGCGATCTCCACCACGGTCACGGCGACGCCTTGCGAGCGCGCCACGGCGGCGAACTCCAGGCCGATGAAGCCGCCGCCCACCACCACCGCGCCCTTGGCGGCCGCCATGCGGGCCTTCAGGCCCTGGGCGTCCTGCAGGGTGCGCAGGTCCAGCACGCCCTCAAGCTCGGCGCCGGTCGCCGGCAGGGGCCGCTGACGCGCCCCGGTGGCCAGAACGAGGTGGTCGTAATCGATGGTGCGGCCGTCTGACAGGCGCACCCACCGCTCCAGCCGCTCGATCGCCTCGACACGGACGCTTTCAATGAACTCGATCCGGTGTTCGCCGTAGAACGAGGGCGAGCGCAGCAGAAGGCCCTCCTCGTCCGTCTTGCCGAGCAGAAAGGCCTTGGACAGGGGCGGACGCTGATAGGGCCAGCCCGGCTCCTCACCCACCAGAGTCAGGGCGCCATCGTATCCCTCGTCGCGCAAGGAGATGGCGGCCTGAACGCCCGCCTGACCGGTCCCGACGATGACGATCTTGTCCATAAGGACATCCTTGCCTCAATGCGGCCAAACCGGCCCGGGGCCCTTCGCATAGTCCAACAACCGAAGCGGGACAATGCGGCCCGCTCGTCTGGACGATCGGATCGGATACGGCTAGGGCTAATCCGCTGGGGTGAAGGGTGAATGCCATGGCCGTGGGCTCGGGCCTGCTGCAGAGGTTCCTCGGTCGCCCGGACCAGGATGAGGGCCCGCGGACATCCTATGCGCCGCCGGGACAGGCGCTCTATGTGATCGGCGACATCCACGGGCGCGCCGATCTGCTGCACGCCCTGCTGCGCAAGATCGCCGTCGACGCCGCCCGCAACGAAAGCGACGCCGAGCGCGAGGTGATCTTCGTCGGCGACTACATCGATCGCGGGCCGGACTCCCGACAGGCGGTCGACCTTGTGCTGTCCGCCATCGCCGAAAAGCGCTTCTGGGCGGTGACCGTGCTGAAGGGCAATCACGAGGAGGCCATGCTGCGCTTCATGCGCGATCCCGCCTATTGGCCGATCTGGTCGCAGTACGGCGCGCGCGAGACCCTGCTGTCCTACGGCGTGACCCCGCCACGCATGATCGGGGACCAGGACCAATGGGCGGACCTGCACGCCCGTTTCGAGGCGGCGGTTCCCCCTGACCATTGGGACTTCTTCCACCGCCTCGATCTGTCCGCCGAGCGGGGGGACTATCTGTGCGTGCACGCCGGCGTCAGACCCAATGTGCCTCTGGATCGTCAGTCTGAGGACGACCTGCTCTGGATCCGCAACGATTTCCTGGGCAAGGAGCACGTGTTCGACAAGGTCATCGTGCACGGGCACACGCCGGGCCAGCCCTTCGTCGGCCCTCATCGCATCGCGCTCGACACCGGGGCCTATGTCACCGGAATCCTGACGGCCATCAAACTGAAGGACGCCGAGCGCACCCTGATACAGGTCAAGGGCGACGACGTTCCGGCCGGTCAGGCGTAGGGCCGACTGGGCCTATTGGAGAACGTCGGGGGGACTAAGCGAACAGCTCCGGCCGTCGGCTGTACAGCGCGTAGATGAGCAGCAGGGTCTTCATATCGGTGACGGCCCCGCGCCGCGCCTCGTCCCACAAGTCGGTCAGGCCAGTCTCCACGATCTCGATGGCTTCATGCTCTCCCTCCACCCCGCCGCCTTCGGCGATCCGATCCGCCTTGCGGTACTCCGCCAGATAGAGGTCGATGGTTTCGGTGCTCACGCCCGGGGCCGACCAGACACACGCCACCGGCTCCAGCGTGGCCAGCCTCACCCCCAGCTCCTCCATCGCCTCGCGGCGCGCGCAGTCTTGGCCAGCCTCGTCCGGGTCGAACATGCCGGCGGCCGCCTCCACCAAACGCGGGTCCTGGCCCATGAACAGCGGACCGACGCGGGGCAGGCGCGCCAGGAGCGCGGTTCGCCGGTCCGGATCGTAGGGCAGGACGCAGGCGGCCGAGCCGTGATCATCGAGCTGGCGCTCGACCACGACGCCCCGCGCCACCTCCACCTTGAGCAGAAGGAAGCGGCCCCAGCCGTCATGGACCACGGTCTGATCGCGTATCGTCCAGCTCATGTCGCCTCCGTTCGCACGCCTAACTGAACGCCTCGGGCGCGCGCCGCAAGGCTTGGGATCAACCTTTCGCCTCCATGAGTTATGGTTGGGTCAAGGAAAGGACGCGCATGGACGGCGAAGCGGCTTTGCAATCGGGCGAAACGTGTTGGCGCGTGGAAAACGCCGGCCGCGCGGCCGTCCTGCTCGACAGCGGCGCCTACTTTTCCGCCGCCATCGCCGCCCTGCACCGGGCCCGCCATTCCATCCTGCTGCTGGGCTGGGGCTTTGATCCGCGCACTCGCCTGACGCCGGACGCGCAGGGACATGAGCATGGTCCGGACGAGATCGGCGCCCTGCTGTGCCGCCTGGCGACCCTTCGGCCGGAGCTGGACATCCGCGTGCTGATCTGGAAGTCCGCCCTGCCCATCAGCATTTCCCAGCACTTCTTTCCGCACCGGGCGCGCTGGTGGTTCGCCGGAACGCGCATGAAGTTCGAACTGGACGCCGACCGTGCCGCTGGGCGCCTGCCATCATCAGAAGGTGCTCGTGATCGACGACTCCATCGCCTTCTGCGGCGGCGGCGATTTCGGCGTGGATCGGTGGGATTCCACGCGGCACCTGGACTCTGATCTGCGCCGCTCCATGCCCGGCGGCGCCCGCCACGCCCCCCGTCATGAGGTGATGATGCTGGTGGACGGGGACGCCGCGCGCGCCCTGGGCGATCTGGCGCGCGCGCGCTGGGCCGATGCGGGATTCAAGGCGCCCTCGCCGGTGGAAGCGGTCGACCGCGACCTAGGCGGCATGATCCCTGGCCCAGCGTGGTCGCCCCGCACTGGCATGACGTTCCCATCGCCATCGCCCGCACCGAGCCGGCCTGGCGGCGCAAGGCCGAGGTGCGCGAGACCGAGGCCCTGCACCTGGACAATATCCGCCGGGCCAGGCGGCTGATCTATCTGGAGAACCAGTATTTCACCTCCCGCTCGGTGGGCGAGGCCCTGGCCGCGCGTCTGGCCGAGCCGGACGGACCCGAGGTGGTGCTGATCTCCTCCGGGCACAGCCCCAGCTATTTCGACCGCTGGACCATGGACCGCACGCGCGCTGGCGCCTGATCGAACGGCTGAAGGCCGCCGACCGCCACGGCCGCTTCCGCGCCTATTGCCCACACACCAGCCACGGCCAGGCCGATCATCGTCCATTCCAAGGTCGCGGTGATCGACGACTAGATGCTGCGCGTCGGCTCGGCCAATCTGAACAACCGCTCCTCAGGCTTCGACACCGATGCGACCTGAGCTCGAGCGCCGCGCCAGGCTCGCCGGAGGCCCGGGCCGTGCGGACTTTCACGCCCGGATGGTGGGCCATTTCATGGGCCTGGGCGGACCGGCGGTGGAGGCGGCCATGAACGAGGCCGGCGGCGGGCTGATCGGCGCCATCGAGCGGCTGAATGAGGGCCGGCCACGCGCGCCTGCGCCCCTTGCAGCCCGTGGTGATGGGCCCGTTGGCGCGGATCATCTCGGCCTATCATCTGGGCGATCCGCTCACCCCGGCCGATTCCTTCCGGCCCCTGCTGCGTCGCCGCCTGCTCGACCCGGTCCGGCGCGCCCTGAAACAAGCCGGACGCGACTCAAAGCAGGGTAAAATCGACGATGAGCGGAAGGTGGTCTGAGGCCACGCGCGCAAGGGGCGCGGTCACCGCTCGCACCGCCTGCACCGAACGGCCTGGCGACGAACACGTGGTCCAGCGCCAACATGGGCAGGCGCGATGGGAAGGTCGGCGATGCGCGGAGGCCGCCACGCTGGCCCGCGCGTCCCTCAGCGTCCGCGCCAGGGTGCGATAGGCCGAATAGCGCGGCGTGGCGTTGAAATCGCCCAGGACGATCAGAGGGTCGCGCCGCAGGGCGCCGCCGATCCACTCCGGCCCGGCCAGGGCCTGGGCCTGGGCCCGCTGCTCATGCGGCACCAGTCCCAAGTGGGTATTGAGCACCTGCAGCCTGCGCCCGCTGATCTCGATATCCA
>CAWDPL010000057.1:0-68668 GCA_963804105.1 uncultured Alphaproteobacteria bacterium | reverse complement strand
CGCTTGCGACCCGCTGGACGCCTGCGCCGACCGTCGCGCCGAATTTGATAGGCTTGGCCGTCTATTCGATCGATTGTGAGGGCATCCGCCCCATTCGGCGAAGGAGACAGACATGCGCGCGATTACGATGGGGATGATCCTGGCCTGCGCCGCGTTCGCGGGGCCGGTGCGCGCCGAAGATGCGTGCGCCGCATTCAGCCGCAAATACGACCTCGTCGAACAGGAGCACCAAGACGCGATCCGGGAGCTCAATCGAGTCAACGCCATGACGCCGACGCCGAAGAAAGACGCGGGCCTTTGCCTGGCGGTGCGAAAATTCGCGAACGATGTGCCCTACCTCTCAAACGCCCCGGCTGCTTGCTTCGAGAAACCCGATGACGCGAAGACATTCTCCGACCAGCTCATGTCGTACATGTCGAGCTCCGGAACCCTCGCCGGCTTTTACTGCACGGACGAGGAACTGCGCAGTTCCGTGACTTCGAAGGTCGATTCCTGCGCCCTGACAGGATGCTGACAGGGCTCGGAGTCTATCCGCCGGGCTGAGCGGGCGAGCCGTTCGCGTCATCCGCCGGCGACGGGCCGTCCGGTCCGCCCGGCGGCGGACGCAGCGGGCGGGCGGCGAGACCTTGCGGGGTCTGCCGGCAGGTGGCGGGGAGCTCGCCGCGAGGCGTGGTGAGCTGGACCTGGTCGCCCTCGCTCTTGCCCTTGCAGGCGTCGAACGCCTGCGGCGGCGGCGGACCGCGGCGCCGGCCGCCCGGACCTCCTGGTCCAGGCCCCGCGCCGTCCGGTCGGTTTTCCGGGCGGTTGGCCTCCGCGCCGAGGCCGATCAGCTCCAGCAACTCCTGAAAGCGCATGGTCTTGCCCGATCCGGCGGTGGGATCCGGCGGCAAGGCCCTGCCCACAAGCTCGTAAAGCTTGCCGTTGACGAAGAACACTGACGCCGTTGTCCGGCTGCCGTCGGCGCCGACGATGGTCAGATTGCGGCCGAACTCCCTGTCGATGCGTTCTTCGACGTTCGCCTTGATCTCGCCTTCCGCGCTCAGCGCCTTGACGCCCATGTCCAGGGCGGCCTGCTTGTCGATGGAGGTCCCGCGAAGATCGATCACCGTGACCTGGAAGACGGCGTCGTCCTCGCGCCCGACGTAGGTGATCTCGGGCGCGCTCGTTCCGGAAGGCGTCTTGAAGGTTCCCTTGGACGGCGTCGGCTCAACCGGCGCCTGCACGGCAAATCCGTCATCGGAATAGGCGTAGTGGGACCATGTCGCCGCGAGTGCGGGAACGGGCGAACCCAACACCGTCGCCAACGCCAGGAGCCGGAAATCCAGGCCCCTCATTGCCCACCGCCCGGCGCCTTGTGCGCGGACAGGACGCGGCCGTCAGGCAGGGTGACCGTCAGCAACTCGCCGCCGTTGGTTCCGTCCTTGAGCGGATGAATGGACACGGTGACCTTGTCGCCCGGCCGCAGGCTGGTCTGTTGCCAGCCGCCCTTCATCAACTGGACGGGCGCGGACGCCTCCAGAGACCATTCGTGCTGCTTGCCCTGGCTGTCCACGGCCATGAGCTGAAGCCAGCTGTGGGGGTTGATCATCTGAAATTCCTCCACCACGCCGGCGATGTTGGCCGTCCGGCTTTCGTCGAACATGGCGAAGGAATGGTGGGCGAAAGCGGGAAGCGGGATGATTACAAAGGCGCACATGAGGGCGGCCGCGCCGCCTCTTGGTCCTGGCGTCATCGATCTCTCCTTCGCCTGCTGCGGCGAATGCTCGGCGCGCCCCCTCCCTATGAGCGGTTCCGTTTGCGCCTTTTTGACGGCTCCAACTTGGCCGCAAACGGGCCCGAACGCCAGAGGCGGCTCAGCCTCAGGCCTTGTCGAGCGCCTGCAGCACGTCGCGCTTGAGGTCCTGCGCGCCTTCCAGCCCCACGGAAAGGCGAATGCAGCCGTCGGTCAGGCCGATGGCCAGCCGCTCTTCCTCCGGCGTGGACCGGTGGGTGGTGGTCCAGGGATGGGTGGCCATGGACTTGGCGTCGCCCAGGTTGTTGGAGATGTCCACCAGCTCTAACGCATTCAGCACATTGAACGCCGCCCGCGCGTCGCCCACGTCGAAGGCGACGATCGTGCCGCCGCCAGTCATCTGCTTCATGGCCGTCGCGTACTGCGGATGGTCCTTACGCGTCGGGTAGAAGCAGCGCTTCACCTTGGGGTGGTCGGCGATCACGTCGGCCAGCATGGCCGCCGTCTCGCTCTGGCGGCGCACGCGCAGGTCCAGCGTCTCCATGCCCTTGAGCAGCACCCAGGCGTTGAACGGCGACAGGGCCGGGCCCAGGTGGCGCAGGGGATCGCGGTAGGCCTCCTCGATCAGCTCCGCCTTGGCCAGGATCGCCCCGCCCAGCACCCGTCCGCCGCCGTCAATGTGCTTGGTGGCCGAATAGACCACGACGTCCGCGCCCAGCTGCAGGGGCTTTTGATAGATCGGCGTGGCGAACACGTTGTCGACCACCACCTTGGCCCCGATCTCGCGGGCGATGGCGCACACCGCGGCGATGTCGACCATTTCCAGCAGGGGATTGGCGGGGGTCTCAATCACGAACAGGGTGGTGTTGGGGCGCACGGCCGCGCGCCATGCGGCGATGTCCGGCGGCGCGAAACTGGTCTCCACGCCAAAACGCGGCAGCCAATTGGCCAGGATCCAGCGGCAGGACCCGAACAGCGCCCGACCGGCCACGACGTGGTCTCCGGCCTTGACCAGACCCTGGATCGCCATGGCCACGGCCGCCATTCCCGACGCCGTGGCGCGACAGGCTTCAGCGCCTTCCAGCAGGGCCAGCCGGTCCTCGAACATCTTGGTGGTGGGGTTGGCGTAGCGCGAATAGACAAAGCCGGGCTCATCGCCGGCGAAACGCGCGTCGGCCTGCTCGGCGCTGTCGTAGACATAGCCCTGGGTCAGGTAGATGGCCTCCGCGGTCTCGCCGAACGGCGAGCGGTTGAGCCCGCCGCGCACCAGCTTGGTGGCCACGTCCCAATCGCGGGGATCGGTTGCGTCAGGCGACTCCGCCATGGACAAACTCCTCGAAGGGGCGGCATGAAAGGCGTCTGGCGGTCCAAGTCAAGCGGCGCGGCGGCCGCGAACTGGCGCGGGGACAACCCATCGGCGCCTTGTCTTGTTGAATGTCGCCGCAGAAAGCTTGCAAGCGCTTCTCAACGGACCCAATAATCCCCGCGCCACCTAGATCAAATAGCGGAGGATTCTGACATGGCGCGCAAAGACATCGAGATGGATCGCAGAGGTCTGGCCAAGGCGGCCTTCCTGGGCGCGGCCGCGGCCGCCCTTCCGGCGCTGGGCCGGGCGCAGGCCGCCGATCCCGAGATGAACATCGTGTTCACCGCCGACGACCCCGGCCACTGGGCCAAGGGCAAGGGCGCTCACGTTCCCCAGACCAGCGTCGACGGCGGCATGCTGACCGTGAAGACCCCGCACCCGATGAGCGAGCAACACTACATCGTCAGCCACACGGTCGTGCTGGCGGGCGGGCAGTACCTTGGCCGCAAGACCTTCACCCCGGCCGACATGCCGGTGTCCACCTACACCCTGCCCGCCGGCTACAAGGGCGCGGTGACGGTGACCAGCACCTGCAATCTGCACGACTTCTGGACCGCGACCACCACGGTCTGAGGCGTAGCGCAGTTTTCCGGGGGGTGGCGGGCGCGCCGGATTGTCGGCGCGCTTGCTCGCCCCCTGGACAGACTCAGGCGGGGCGGCGAGTGTCGCGGCGATGAGCAAACCGCCCGGCATTCTGCCTTCCCAAGCGCTGCAGGCCCTGATCAGCCAAGGCGCGATTTCGGCCGCTACGCCGTTCGCGCCGGGTCAGGTGCAGCCGGCCAGCCTTGACCTGCGCTTGGGCGAGCACGCATGGCGCGTGCGCGCTTCCTTTCTGCCCGGCGCCGAACGCAAGGTCGCCCAGCGCCTGTCGGACGTGGCCATGCACCGCCTGGACCTGAGCCAGGGCGCGGTGTTGGAAAAGGGCTGCGTTTATATCGCCGAGATTCAGGAGACCCTGGCCTTGCCGGCCGGCGTCAGCGGACGAGCCAATCCCAAGAGCTCCACCGGCCGCGTGGACGTTTTCGTGCGCCTGCTAACCGACCACAGCCCGGCCTTCGACGACGTGGCCGAGGGCTACAAGGGCCCGCTTTATGTGGAGATCGCGCCGCAGACTTTCTCGGTGCTGGTCAGGTCGGGCACGCGGCTTAATCAGCTACGCCTGAAACAGGGCGATCCGCCGCGTCTGGCGATCACCAGCGTGGGCGTGGACCTGACCGAGGCCCTGGCCGGCTTTCGCGCCCGCCGCCACGCCGGGGTGATCGACCTGGACCTGGAGGACGGCCACGACCCGCGCGACTTCTGGGAGCCGCTGGAGCCGCGCCGGGGCGAACTGCTGCTGGACCCGGGCGAGTTCTACATCCTGGCCTCCAAGCAGTCGGTGGAGATTCCGGTGATGCAGGCGGCGGAAATGACGCCGATCGACCCCTCGGTGGGGGAGTTCCGCGTGCACTACGCCGGCTTCTTCGACCCGGGCTTCGGCACGGCGGAGGCCTCGGGCCTGGGCTCGCGCGGGGTGTTGGAGGTGCGCAGCCACGAGACGCCCTTCCTGCTGGAAGACGGCCAGACCGTGGCGCGTCTGGTGTTCGAACCCCTGACCGAACGCCCCGAACGCCTCTACGGTCAGGACGGCTCGCATTACCAGAGCCAGGGACTGAAGCTATCCAAGCATTTCAGGGCTTGGCGGTAGGGCTCAGGCGCCCCCGCCGCTTTGCGCCACACTCGTGGGCGCAGGCTGAGCGGTTCTCATGAGGAACGGCCGGCTCTTGACGATGCCTTCGATGATCGACCGCCAGCGGTAATCGTCCGCGCGGGCGTCGTGCACGACCTTGCGCACGGCGGGCATGTCATAGGCCTCGATCTGCCGACCCAGCGCATAGGCGAGAAGCTTCTGCGTCATGGCCTGGACGAACTGCTCCTTGCGGGCCAGCAAAGCGTCGCGCAGGCCGGTGGGGCCTTCGAACTTCGTCCCATTGGGCAGGACTCCCGTGGAATCGATCGGCGTTCCGGCGTCGGTCGTGCGCCATTTTCCGGTCGCGTCGAAGTTTTCCAGCGCGAAGCCCAGCGGGTCCATCGAGGAATGGCAGCCCGCGCACACGGGATTCTTGCGGTGCTCCTCCAGACGCGCGCGGACTGAAGCGGGCTTGCCGCCCGCGCCGGTGTCCTTCAAGGCCGGCACATTGGGCGGGGGCTCCGGCGGCGGGGTGCCCAAGAGGCTGTCGAGCACCCATTTGCCCCGCAACACCGGCGAGGTGCGGTTGGGGTAGGAGGTCACGATCATCAGCGCGCCTTGCCCGAGCAATCCGCCGCGCGGGCTGTCGGCGGGCAGGTCGACCCGGCGGAAGCGGGTCCCGAACACGCCTGGAACGCCGTAATGCTTGGCCAGCCGCTCGTCGAGGAAGGTGTAGCGGGCGCTCAAAAGCTCCACCACGCTGCGGTTGCGGTGAATCTGATCGTTCATGAACAGGGTGGTCTCCTGGTTCATGGAGGCGAGCAGGGCCTGATCGAAGGTGGGGAACAGACGCTCATCCGGATCGGCGTTCTTGATATTGCGCAGCAGCAGCCATTGGCCGACGAAGTTGTCCACCAAGGCCTTGGACCGCGGATCGGCGAGCATCCGCTCAACCTGCCGGTCCAGCACCGCCGGCTGATGCAGCCGGCCTTGCTCGGCCAGGTCCAGCAAGGTCTTGTCGGGGATGCTGCTCCATAGGAAGAATGACAGGCGCGAGGCCAGCTCCAGGTCGCTGATCCGGTAGGCTGAGCCCGGCGCAGCTTGGGCGGGGTCGTGCTCCACGCGGAACAGGAAGTTGGGCGAGGCCAGGATCCAGGCCACGCCGGACTGCAGGCCGGCGGTAAAGTCGCCGTCCCTGCGGCCGTCCCGATAGAATTCCATCAGGGACTGGGTCTCCTTGTCCGTAATGGGCCGGCGAAAGGCCTGACGGGCCAAGGCCGACAGAATGCGCCGCGCGCAGGGTTCTTCGGCGGCGGCGGACTTGGGCCTGACACAGGAGAATCTTGCGCAGGCTGGGCGTGTCCATCCGGCTCTTGGAGTCAACGCTCAAGGGTCCGCTGATCGCCACGCTGTCCACGGCCTGGGCGCGGGTTTCGTCGTACTGGAGAATGCGCAGGGCCAGCGGCGGGCGCATGACCGCGTCCTCGGGATCGAAGAACCGGCCCGCGAAGGACAGGCTGACCACGTGCGGGCCGGCCTTGATCGGCAGGCGCGCCTGAAGGCCCGCGTCGGCCTCGTGCGCCCACTTCTCCCAGTCGGCGTCGCCGTAGATTTCGCCGGAGAAACTCTCCGCGGCGCCCCGGCCATGGTTCTCGCCGCCGACCTTGAACGACTTGACCCGTTCCCCATCGATGCGCAGGTCCAGTTGCTCGGGCTCGTTCAGACCGACGATGTATTCGTACAGCTGACGGCGCAGACGCACCTTGATCTGGTACTCGCCATCCGTCGGGAAGGTGTAGGTGATGGAGTCCCGCCGCGCGATCCGAACGGCAGGCCATCGATCGCGTCCTGCTGGGTCGCCAGCTTGGGCGTGGTGAAGGTGTCGGTGACCGGACTGGCCGGCGGCATGCCCAGCGCCAGGCGGCTCACTCGCCGGGCTACAATCAGATAACGCTCCAGCAACGCGGGCGAGACCGAAAGGAGACTGGCGTTGTTGTCCAGGCCCTGGGTGTCGGCGTCGTCGGGCGGAAGCAGGGTCGCGGTGTCCACGTCCAGGCCCAGAAGGTCGCGCACGGCGTTCTTGTATTCGGCCCGGTTCAGCCGGTGAACGGCCTGGGTGCGGCCGGGGTTGGGATGCAGCGCCGCCTCCTGATCGAGCGCGTTTTCAAGGGAGGCCACAAAGCCGTCGGTGGTCTGCAGGTCCGGCCGCGGCATCCCCGGCGGCGGCATCGCTCCCATGCGCAGCTTGCGCACCACCTTTTCCCAGGTCTCGGCGTCGGGACCGACGTTGGTGATGTCCTTGGCGGCCAGCGACAGGCCGCCGACCTTGCGTTTGTCGTTGTGGCAGGTGAAGCAGTACTTGCTCAGCATCGACCCATCAGGATGGCCCGCGGGCGGCGCCTCGGCGCCCAGGCCGGCCGCCGCCGCCGCGCTGACCGCGCCACAAGCCAGGATCACTGTCACAAACGGAGCGATACGATTACGCAGTTTCATCCGCCCGTTTCCTCAGGCCCGATTATGAGTTCGGGCTCGCACACTGTGAATTATCGGCCAGCGGCGGAAGGCCGTCAATTCGACGCCATGGACGACCGCCCCGCGCGGTGTAGTATCGCCCCAAGCAATACGGAGGGAGGAATTTCGGTGCGAACGTCGCCGGTCGGCATGGTCTGTGTCATCGCCTGCGTGCTGGCCGCCAACGCGCCTTACGCAGCTGTTCGCGACCTTCGCCTGATCCAGGCCGCCCAGCGCGATGATCTTCATGCGGCCAAGGCGCTGGCGGGGGTAAACGTGAACGCCCACGCCCCCGACGGCGCCACCGCCCTGCATTGGGCCGCGCAAAACGACGATCCGGCCCTGGCGGACCTGCTGATCCGAAGGGGCGCCAAGGTGAATGCGGTCAACGAGTTGGGCGTCACGCCCCTATGGGTCGCGGCGTCCAATTCCAGCGCCGCCATGGTCCAGCGCCTGCTGGACGCCCATGCCGATCCCAACATCGCCCCGCCGACCAACGGCTCGCCGCTGATGGTCGCCTCCCGGATCGGTAACGCCGAAGCGGTCAAGGCGCTTCTGGCGCACGGCGCGGACCCCAACGCGCGCGAGGGCGCTCATGGTCAGACGGCCCTGATGTGGGCGGTGGTCGCGCGCCATCCGGACGTGGTGCGCCTGTTGCTTGAGGCCCACGCCGATGTGCGGGCGCGCACCAAATCCTGGCCCCAGCGCGTTCTGCTGTGCTGCCAATACTACGAGAGCCAGTCGGATGGGGACGCCGTGGTGCAGAAGGGCGGCTATACGCCCCTGCTGTTCGCCGCCCAGGACGGGGACGTGGAATCGACCAAGCTGCTGATCGCCGCCGGGGCCGACGTCAAGGACACCGCGGCGGACGGCACGAGTGCGCTTGTGATCGCCGCGCATCTCAAGCAGAACGACGTGGCGATGGTCCTGCTGGACGCCGGCGCGGACCCCAATGCGGCGGCATCCGGCTACACCGCCCTGCAGATCGCCGCCACCACGGGCAATCTGCCCCTGGCCAAGGCGCTGCTGGACCACGGCGCCGATCCCAATGCGCGCCAGCAGAACGGCACGCCCTCCAAACGCACCGTGAACGGCCATGCGCTCGATCACGCGATGATCGGCGCCACGCCCTACTTCACCGCCATGCGCTCAGGGCAGCTGGAGATGATGAAGCTGCTCGTGGCGAGGGGAGCGGACCCGACGACGACGCTCAAGGACGGCCGCTCGGCGTTCATGATCCTCGCCGGGGAAGGCACGCTGGAAGGACCGGATGTTTCCGAAGCCAGGGCGGCGGAGGTGGTCAGGCTGGCGGTCAAGCTGGGCACGCCGGTCAATCAGGCCGACGCCAACGGCAACACCGCCATGCATATCGCCGCCGCCCGGCGGCGCGACCTGCTGCTGCAGGCCCTGGCCGACTGCGGCGCTGCGCTGGAGACACGCAACCGCGACGGCGACACGCCCCTGTCCCTGGCGCTCAAGCCGCCCCCGCCGCTGGAGGGTTCTGGATTTACTGAAGAATATGCGGAGATGATCTCGCATAAGGGCACGGCGGACTTGCTGCGCAAGCTCGGCGCCAAGAGCTGATCCAGGCGTCAGGCTTCCGACAGCCGATCGATATCCAACTTGCCGTTGCTGGTTCCGACCTTTTCGACCGGCAGGCCCAGCTTATCCATCACGGCGACCAGCATATTGGCCGTAGACACGCCATCGTACTTCAGATGTCGCCCGCCCTTGATCCCCTGATTGGGGCCGCCCACCAGCAGGACCGGGACATTGACGTGGTCGTGGATATTGCTGTCGCTCATGCCCGCGCCATAGAGCAGCAGGGTGTGGTCCAGCAGCGATCCGTCGCCGTCCTTGGTCTTGGCGAGCTTGTCCAGGAAATAGGCGAACATCTGCATGTGGTAGGTGTTGACCTTGGACAGGGCGAGCAGTCTGTCGGGGTCGTATTGATGGTGTGACAGGGGATGGTGGCCTTCGGGCACGCCGATCTCGGGATAGGTGCGGCCGCTGAACTCGCGGCCGTACATGTAGGTGGCGACCCGCGTCAGGTCGGCCTGATAGGCCAGCGCCTGCAGGTCGTACATCAGCTTGGCGTGTTCCTCGAAGGTCGCCGGGATGCCCGAGGGCTGATTGACCACCGGCATTTCCTTGCCGCTTTGCGCCTCGGCCTTCTGGATGCGCGCCTCGATGTCACGCACGCCGTCCAAGTACTCGGCCAGCCTGGAGCGGTCCTCGGACCCCAGGCTGCGCTCCATGTCGCCGACCTGGCCGATCACGGAGTCCAGGATGCTGCGATCCTGGCGCAGGTGTGAAAGCCGCACGGCCGGTTCGGTGCTGCCGGCGTCGCCGAACAGCCGTTCGAACACCATGCGCGGATTGTTCTCCGGCGCCAGCGGCAGGGTGGCCGTGCGCCAGGAGACGGTGTTGCCCATGATGCAGGGATTGCCGTCGCACAGGCCCGCCGAGTCGAGGTTGTCCAAGCCCAGTTCCAGCGAAGGCAGCTGGGTCTGCTCGCCGAAATGCTGCGCCGCCAGTTGGTCCAACGAGGTCGAGGCCAAGCCGCCCCCGCCCGAGGTCTTGCTTGGCGGCGTGCCGGTCAGAAAACCGGTGGAGGCCCGCGAATGCGGGCTTGAGGTGTTGACCATGGGCACATTCAGGCCCGACAGCACCAGCAGGCGATCATGGAACGGCTCAAGCGGCTTCATGATCGGCGTCAACTGCAAGGCGCCGGTGGTCTTGGGCAGCCAATAGTCCATGGACATGCCGTTGGGCACATAGGCCACGCTCAGTCGCTTGGCCGGCGCGATCTTGTCGGCGGCGCGCGCCAGGGCCGGGGTCATGGCGTCCAGCAACGGCAAGGCGACACTCGCGCCCATTCCGCGCAAAAGGGCCCGTCGCGGCAAGGACAGCTTTCGGATGATCATGGCTTTTGCCTCATTCGAATTTCGCCGCGGGCTTGCCGTCGCCCTGCGCCACGCTGGTGGGCGCGGGCGGAGCGGTTCTCATCAGGAAGGGTTCGCTCTTCACTATGCCCTCGATGATCGACAGCCAGCGGTAGTCGTCCGACCTCGCATTATGCACCACTTTGCGCACGGTGGGCATATCGTAGGCCTCGATCTGCCGGCCAAGGGCATAGGCCAGTAACTTCTGCGTCATGGCCTGAACAAACTGCTCCTTGCGCGCCAAAAGGGCGTCGCGCAGACCGTTGGGGCCTTCGAACTTGGTCCCGTTGGGCAGGACGCCGGAGGCGTCCACCGGGGTCCCGTCGTCGACCGTGCGCCATTTGCCGGTGGCGTCGAAGTTCTCAAGGGCAAAGCCCAGCGGGTCCATCGAGGAGTGACAGGCCGCGCACACGGGGTTCTTGCGGTGCTCCTCCAGCCTCACGCGAACCGATGTGGGCTTGCCCCCCGCGCCGGTTTCCTTCAGCGCCGGCACATTGGGCGGCGGCTGAGGCGGCGGGGTGCCCAAAAGGCTGTCCAGCACCCACTTGCCGCGCAGCACCGGCGAGGTGCGGTTGGGGTAGGAGGTGACCATCTGCAACGCGCCCTGGCCCAACAGGCCCCCGCGCGGGCTGTCGGCGCGGCAGGTCGACCCGCCGCATCCGCGTGCCGACGACGCCTGGAACGCCGTAGTGCTGGGCCAGACGCTCGTTGAGGAAGGTGTAGCGGGCGCTCAAAAGCTCCACCACGCTGCGGTTGCGGTGGATCTGGTCGTTCACGAACAGGGTGGTTTCCTGTTCCATCGACGCGCGCAGCTCCTCGTCGAACGCAGGGAACATATGCTGATCCGGCTCGGCGCTCTTGATGTTGCGCAGCAGCAGCCACTGGCCGACGAAGTTGTCCACCAGGGCCTTGGACCGCGGATCGGCGATCATCCGTTTGACCTGCGCGTCCAGCACCGCCGGCTGATGCAGCCGGCTCTTCGCTCGCCAGGTCCAGCAGGGTCTTGTCGGGAATGCTGCTCCACAGGAAGAACGACAGGCGCGAGGCCAGCTCAAGATCGCTGATGCGGTAAGCCTTGCCCGGAACCGCATGCGGCGGGTCCTGCTCCACCCGGAACAGGAAGTTGGGCGAGGTCAGGATGCGCGACAGGGCCACCTGGACCCCCGTCTTGAAGTCCCCGTCCTTGCGGCCGTCGCGATAGAATTCCATCAGGGTCTGCACCTCCCTGGCGCTGACCGGGCGGCGATAGGCCTGACGGGCCAGGGAGGACAGAATCTTGCGCGCGCAGGGCTCTTCCTCGGCCGAGGTCTTGGGCCGGCAGGTGAGCACCTTGCGCAGGCTCGGCGTGTCCTCGCCCCGGTCGCTGGCGTCGTAGGGACCGCTGATGGACACGCTGTCCAGGGCCATGGTCGGCGTTTCGTCGCTCGCCAGGTGGCCGGCCACACCGGGGCTGCGCGTCAAGGCGTCTTCGGGTTTGAGGAAGCTGCGCAGGAACGAGACGGCCACCACGTGCGGTCCGGCCGTGATCGGCATGCGCAACTGCAGACCCGCGTCGGCGTTCAGCGCCCAGGTCTCCCAGTCCGAGCCGCCGTAGATTTCACCGGCGAAGCTTTCGGCCGCCGTAAGGCCGTGGTTCTCGCCGCCGACCTTGAACAACTTGACCGGCTTGCCATCGATGCGGACGTCGAGTTGTTCGGCCTCCTGCAATCCGTCAACGTAGTCGTACAGCTGTCGCCGCAGGCGCACCTTGATGAGGTACTGCCCGTCCGCCGGGAAGGTGTAATCAATGGCCGCTCCACCGCGCGTTCCGAACGGCAGCCCTTCGCCCTGCACCTCTTGAGTGGATAGTTTCGGCGCCTTGAACGTTTCGATAACCGGGCCAGCCGGCGGCAGACCGAGCGCCAGGCGGCTCACTCGCCGGGCTACAATCAGATAACGCTCCAGCAACGCGGGCGAGACAGAGAGGAGACTGGCGTTGTTGTCCAGGCCCTGGGTGTCCGCGTCGTCGGGCGGCAAGAAGGTCGCGGTGTCCACGTCCAGGCCGAGCAGGTCGCGCACGGCGTTGGCGTATTCCGCGCGGTTCAGGCGGTGCAGGGCCTGGGTGCGGCCCGGATTGGGATGCAGCGCCGCTTCCTCGTCGAGCTTGTTTTCCAACGCGGTGACGAAATTATCCGTCGTTTGCAAGTCGGGGCGCGGCATGCCCGGCGGCGGCATGGAGCCCATGCGCAGCTTGCGCACCACCTTTTCCCAGGTCTCCGCGTCAGGACCGACATGGGTCAGGTCCTTGTTTTCCAGCACCAGCCCGCCGACCTTGCGTTTGTCGTTATGGCAGGTGAAGCAGTACTTGCTGAGGATCGTCCCGTCGGGGTGGTCGGCAGGAAGGCTTGCAGCGGACGCCTCGATGCGCCCGGTCGGAACCGCGAGAGCCAAGGCGCAAACAACGGCTACTGAAAGCGCCTGAGCGATACGAACTTGCCAACTCATGCGCGAAATCCTCCGCCCCGATTATTATTTCGGGGTTTGGCTTGTCGAATTATCGGTCTGCCGCGGGAGGGCTGTCAATTGACGCCTTGGACGGTCGCGCCGCCGGTGTAGTATCGCCGAAAGCTATACGGCATCGGGAGGACTCGACTTGAGCGCTGGGCGTTTGGGCGTTGTGTGCTTCGCCTTATGCGCGCTGTTTGCGAGCACGGCGAGCGGCGAAAGCCGCGACCTTCGACTGATCGATGCGGCCCAACGTGATGACGCTTCGGCGGTGAAGACGCTGCTCGCCACAGGCTCGGACGCGAACGCCCGCTCGGCCGACGGCTCAACCGCCCTGCATTGGGCCGCCCAGAACGACGACCTTGTTCTTGCCGACCTGCTCATTGGCAAGGGCGCCGAGGTCGACGCGGCCACCGACCTTGGGGTGACGCCGCTGTGGATCGCGGCGAGCAACGCCAGCACGCCGATGGTCGAGCGACTGCTGGAGGCGCACGCCAATCCGAACATCGCTACGCCGACGCACGTCACGCCTTTGATGGTGGCGACGCAGCGCGGCGATGCGGACGCGGTCAAGGCGATGCTGGCGCATGGCGCGGACCCCAACGCGCGCGAGGACGTCCACGGTCAGACGGCCCTGATGTGGGCGGTCTCCGGCCGTCATCCGGACATCGTGCGTCTGTTGCTCAACGCGCACGCGGATGTGCATGCGCGGACCAAGTCCTGGAGCCAGCGGGTCCTGCTCTGTTGTCAGTACTATGAGGGCGAGGTCGACGGCTCCGCAGTGGTCCAAATGGGCGGTTATACCCCTCTGCTATTCGCCGCCCAGGACGGGGACGTGGAATCGACCAAGCTGCTGCTCGCCGCCGGCGCGGACGTCAAGGACAGGGCCCCGGACGGGTCTAGCCCCCTGGTCATTGCCGCGCACGCGGAACAGGCGGATGTCGGCGCGCTCTTGCTGGACGCCGGCGCGGACCCCAATGACGCCCGCACCGGCTATACCGCTCTGCATGTCGCCGCCAACTCGGGCGATCTGCCGCTGGTCAAGGCGCTGCTGGACCACGGCGCCGATCCCAACGCGCGGCAACAAAAGGGCAGCCCCACCAAGCGAATGCCGAACGGTCACGCGCTTGACTTCAAGATGGTCGGGGCCACGCCCTACTTCCTGGCCTTGCGCGGCGGGCATCTGGACGTCATGCGGCTGCTCGTGGCCAGGGGCGCCGATCCGTCAATCCCGCTGCAGGACGGGCAGACCGCCCTGATGGTGTTGGCCGGACCGGCCACCGTGGAAGGTCAGAACCTGCCCGAATCCAAGCAGGCGGAAGTCGTCAAGCTCGCGGTTCAATTGGGCACGCCGGTCAATCAGGCCGGCCCGAACGGAAACACCGCCCTGCATGTGGCCGCCACCCGGCGGAGGGATGTGATCGTGCAGGCCCTGGCCGACAGCGGCGCGGCGCTGAATGTGCGCAACAGCGACGGCGAAACGCCGCTGACCGCCGCGCTCAAGCCGCCCACCCAGGTGAAGGGCAGCGGCATGATCGACGACTACGAATATCTGCTCAAGCACACCGACACAGCGGAACTGCTGCGCAAACTGGGCGCGAAGACCTGAGCCGCCGGATTAAGCCTCCGACAGCCGGTCGATATCCAGCTTGCCGTGGCTGGTTCCGATCTTGTCGGTGGGCACGCCCAGCTTATCCATCACGGCGACCAGCAGGTTGGCCGAGGAGTCGCCGTTGTACTTCAGGTGGCGCCCGCCCTTGATCCCCTGATTGGGTCCGCCCACCAGCATCACCGGGATGTTGCGCGGGTCGTGGATATTGCTGTCGCTCATGCCCGCGCCGTAGATCAGCAGGGTGTGATCCAGCAGCGATCCGTCGCCGTCCTTGGTCTTGCCCATCTTGTCCAGGAAATAGGCGAACATCTGCACATGGTAGGTGTTGAGCTTGGCCAGCGACGCCAGCTTCTCTGGGTCGTACTGATGGTGCGAGAGGGGGTGGTGGCCTTCGGGCACGCCGATCTCGGGATAGGCGCGGCCGCTGAACTCACGGCCGTACATGAAGGTGATCACCCGGGTCAGGTCCGACTGATAGGCCAGGACCTGAAGGTCGTACATCAGCTTGGCGTGTTCCTCGAAGGTGGCGGGTATTCCGGAGGGTTGAGTGACCACCGGCATTTCCTTGCCGCTTTGCGCCTCGGCCTTCTGGATGCGCGCCTCGATGTCGCGCACGCCGTCCAGGTACTCCACCAACCGCGACCGGTCGTCCGGTCCGATCCGGCGCTGCAGGTCGGCGAACTCTTCCATCACGGAGTCCAGAATGCTGCGGTCCTGGCGCAGGTGCGCCATGCGGGCGGCCGCTTCCGTGCTACCCACATCGCCGAAAAGGCGTTCGAACACGATGCGCGGGTTGTTCTCCGGCGCGAGCGGCAGGGTCGGCGTATGCCAGGAGATGGCGTTGCCCATGATGCATGGATTGCCGTCGCACAGGCCCGCCGCATCGAGGTTGTCCAGCCCCAGTTCCAGGGACGGCAACTGCGTCTGCTCGCCGAAATGCTGGGCGACGAGCTGATCAAGAGAGATCGAGGCCAGACCGCCCCCGCCCGAGGTTTTTGCCGGGGGCGTGCCGGTGAGGAAGGCCGTCGATGCGCGCGAGTGGGGGCTTGTCACTTCCGAAATCGGGGAGTTCATGCCCGAAAGGACCAGCAGGCGATCATGGAACGGCTCAAGCGGTTTCATGATCGGCGACAGTTCGAAGTTCGCGCCGGTGGTCTTGGGCGTCCAGTAATCCATGGACATGCCGTTGGGCACGTACATCACGCCCAGCCGCTTGACGGGCCCGGATGCATCGGAGGCCTTGGCCAGGGCCGGGGTCATGGCGTCGAGCAGCGGAATGGCGACGCTGGCGCCCATTCCGCGCAGCAGCGTGCGCCGATGCAGGGACAGCTTCTTGATGTTCATCACTGAAACCTCATTCGAATTTCGCCGCGGGCTTGCCGTCGCCCTGCGCCACGCTGGTGGGCGCGGGCGGAGCGGTTCTCATCAGGAAGGGTTCGCTTTTCACTATGCCCTCGATGATCGACAGCCAGCGGTAGTCGTCCGACCTCGCATTATGCACCACTTTGCGCACGGTGGGCATATCGTAGGCCTCGATCTGCCGGCCAAGGGCATAGGCCAGTAACTTCTGCGTCATGGCCTGAACAAACTGCTCCTTGCGGGCCAAAAGGGCGTCGCGCAGACCGGTCGGGCCTTCGAACTTGGTCCCGTTGGGCAGGACGCCGGAGGCGTCCACCGGGGTCCCGTCGTCGACCGTGCGCCATTTGCCGGTGGCGTCGAAGTTCTCAAGGGCAAAGCCCAGCGGGTCCATCGAGGAATGGCAGGCCGCGCACACGGGGTTCTTGCGATGCTCCTCCAGCCTCACGCGAACCGAGGTGGGCTTGCCCCCCGCGCCGGTTTCCTTCAGCGCCGGCACATTGGGCGGCGGCTGAGGCGGCGGGGTGCCCAAAAGGCTGTCCAGCACCCACTTGCCGCGCAGCACCGGCGAGGTGCGGTTGGGATAGGAGGTGACCATCTGCAACGCGCCCTGGCCCAACAGGCCCCCGCGCGGGCTGTCGGGCGGTAAATCCACCCGCCGCATCCGCGTGCCGACGACGCCTGGAACGCCGTAGTGCTGGGCCAGACGCTCGTTGAGGAAGGTGTAGCGGGCGCTCAAAAGCTCCACCACGCTGCGGTTGCGGTGGATCTGGTCGTTCACGAACAGGGTGGTTTCCTGTTCCATCGACGCGCGCAACTCCTCGTCGAAATCCGGAAAGAGCTGTTGATCGGGGGAAGCGCTCTTGATGTTGCGCAGCAGCAGCCACTGGCCGACGAAGTTGTCCACCAGGGCCTTGGACCGCGGATCGGCGATCATCCGTTTGACCTGCGCGTCCAGCACCGCCGGCTGATGCAGCCTGCCTTCGCTCGCCAGGTCCAGCAGGGTCTTGTCGGGAATGCTGCTCCACAGAAAGAACGATAGGCGCGAGGCCAGCTCCAGATCGCTGATGCGGTAAGCCTTGCCCGGAACCGCGTGCGGCGGGTCCTGCTCCACCCGGAACAGGAAGTTGGGCGAGGTCAGGATGCGCGACAGGGCCACTTGAACGCCGGTCTTGAAGTCCCCGTCCTTGCGGCCGTCGCGATAGAATTCCATCAGGGTCCGCACCTCCCTGGCGCTGACCGGGCGGCGATAGGCCTGACGGGCCAGGGAGGACAGAATCTTGCGCGCGCAGGGCTCTTCCTCGGCGGAGGTCTTGGGCCGGCAGGTGAGCACCTTGCGCAGGCTCGGCGTGTCCTCGCCCCGGTCGCTGGCGTCATAGGGACCGCTGATGGACACGCTGTCCAGGGCCTGAGCGCGGGTCTCGTCGTACAGGAGCAGGCGGCGCGATGACCCCCCCAGGTGCATGACCGCGTTTTCGGGCTCGGTGAACCGGCCGGCGAACGCCACGCTCACCACGCGGGGGCCGGCTTTCACCGGCAGGCGCACTTCCAAATTGGCGTCGGCGCTGTGCGCCCAGTTCTCCCAATCGGGGTTGCCGAAGATTTCCCCGGCGAAGCTCTCCGTGGCGGCCGGACCGTGGTTTTCCCCGCCGATCTTGAACGACTTGACCCGCACACCGTCGATGCGGACGTCAAGCTGCTCGGCCTCCTGCAGGCCCATGATGTAGTCGTACAGTTGCCGCCGCAGGCGCACCTTGATGAGGTACTGCCCATCCGCGGGGAAGTTGTAGTTGATCGAGGTCCCGCCGCGCGTTCCGAACGGCAGACCCGATTCTTGCTGTTCCTGGGCCGCGAGCTTGGGCACCCTGAAGGTGTCGGTGACGACGCCTGCGGGCGGCAGGCCCAGCGCCTGGCGGCTGACGCGCCGGGCCACGATCAGATAGCGATCCAGCAAGGTTGACGACACCGACAGCAGGCTGGCGTTGTTGTCCAGGCCCTGGGTGTCCGCGTCGTCGGGCGGCAAGAGGGTCGCGGTGTCCACGTCCAGACCGAGCAGGTCGCGCACGGCGTTGGCGTATTCCGCGCGGTTCAGACGATGCAGGGCCTGGGTGCGGCCGGGATTGGGATGCAGCGCCGCTTCCTCGTCGAGCTTGTTTTCCAGCGCGGCGACGAAATTATCCGTCGTTTGCAGGTCCGGGCGCGGCATGCCCGGCGGCGGCATGGAGCCCATGCGCAGCTTGCGCACCACCTTTTCCCAGGTCTCGGCATCAGGACCCACATGCGTCAGGTCCTTGTTCTCCAGCACCAGCCCGCCGACCTTGCGTTTGTCGTTATGGCAGGTGAAGCAGTATTTGCTGAGCATCGCCCCGTCGGGGTGGTCGGCGGGGAGGCGGGCGACCGAAGGCGGGGCCGGGGCCGCGAAGGCGCCCAAGCCGCCGTTCGGCGCAGCGGACGCCGCGCCACAGGCGACAAACACAAACAACGCCTGCACAATACGATTTCGCAAACTCATCCGCCGTCGTTCCTCCGCCCCGATTATCAGCCCCCGGGGTTCCCTCGCCCAAATTATCGGGCAGGGCCATGATACGTGTCAATTGACGCCATGGACGGCGGCACGGGCCGATGTAGTATTACACAAAGTCGTATCGAAAGGGAGGTTTGGACGTGGGCGTCAAGCGTGTAGGCATCGCGTGTTTCACCGTGTTTATGCTGGTCGCAGGTGTGGCGAGCGGCGCGGACCGCGACCTGCGGCTGATCGACGCGACCCAGCATGATGACGCTTCGGCGGTGAAAGCACTGGTGGCCGCAGGCGCGGATGTGAACGCCCGCTCGGGTGACGGCTCAACCGCCCTGCACTGGGCGGCGCAGAACGATGACATCGCCCTTGCCGACCTGCTCATTCGCAAGGGCGCCAAGGTCGACGCGGCCACCGACCTTGGCGTGACGCCGCTGTGGATCGCGGCGAGCAACGCCAGCACGCCGATGGTCGAGCGACTGCTGGAGGCGCACGCCAATCCCAACCTCACGCCTGCGACCGACGGCGCGCCGCTGATGGTCGCGGCGCAACGGGGCGACGCGGTCGCGGTCAAGGACATGCTGGCGCACGGCGCGGATTCCCAACGCCAAGGAGGCCTCGCATGACCAGACGGCCTTGATGTGGGCGGCCGCGGAAGTCCATCCGGATGTCGTGCGGCTTCTGCTCGCGGCCCATGCCGACGTCCACGCGCGAACCAAGACGTGGAAGCAGCGCGTGATGCTGTGCTGCCAGTACTATGAGGGCGACGATGACGGCGCCGCCGTCGTCGAGCAGGGCGGCTACACCCCACTGATGTTCGCCGCCCAGTCCGGCGATACGGAATCGGCCAAGCTCCTCATCGCCGCCGGAGCCGACCTCAAGGCCGTCGCGCCCGACGGCGCAAACGCCCTGATCCTCGCCGCCCACGCGGGACAATCTGAGACCGCCGTCTATCTTGTGAACGCCGGCGTCGACCCTAACGATGCGCGCGCGGGCTATACCGCCCTGCACGTGGCCGCTACGGCGGGCGATCTGCCCCTGGTCACGGCGCTGCTGGCTCACGGCGCCGACCCCAACGCGCGTGTTGTGAAGGGGAGCGCCACCAAGCAAATGCGCAGCGGGCACTCGATCGATCATAGATTGGCGGGGGCCACGCCGTTCATCCTGGCCGCCTGCAACGGCCATCTCGAGGTGATGAAGCTGCTGGTTTCGAAAGGCGGCGATCCCACGATCACCACGCTGGACGGTCGGACGGCGATCATGGCGATGGCCGGACGGGGCACGCAGACCCAACAGGGCGACAAGGTTCCGGAAACCCGGGTGGTGCAGGCCGTCAAGCTGGCGGCCCAGCTCGGGACCCCCGTTGATCACGCCGATGCGAACGGCGACACCGCCCTGCACGTCGCCGCTACCCGCCGGCGCGATGCGATCGTGCAGGCCCTGGCCGACAGCGGCGCGTCGCTCAACGTGCGCGACCATGATGGGCTGACCCCCCTGGCCGCCGCGCTCAAGCCGCCGGCCTCGGCCAAAGGCTCGGGGCTGTCTGACGACTACGAATATCTGCTCAAGCACACCGGCACCGCCCAACTGCTGCGCAAGCTGGGCGCCACGACCTAAAGGCCGTCGGCCTAAACCTCAGACAGCCGGTCGAGATCCAGGGCGCGCTGGCTCTGGCCGACCTTGTCGGTGGGCAGGCCGAGCTTGTCCATCACGGCCACCAGCAGGTCCGCCGAGGACTCCCCGTTGTACTTCAGGTGCCGTCCGCCCTTGATCCCTTGGTTGGGTCCGCCGACCAGCATGACGGGGATATCCGTCTGGGCGTGCAGATTGCTGTCGCTCATGCCCGCGCCGTAAATCAGCAGGGTGTGGTCCAGCAGCGATCCGTCGCCGTCCCTGGTCTTGCTCATCTTGTCCAGGAAATAGGCGAACATCTGCACGTGGTAGGTGTTCACCTTGGACAGCGCCAGCAGCTTTTCCGGGTCGTTTTCATGGTGTGACAGCGGATGGTGGCCCTCGGGCACGCCGATTTCCGGATAGGGACGGCCGGTGAACTCGCGCCCGTACATGAAGGTGATCACCCGGGTCAGGTCCGCCTGGAACGCCAGGACCTGCAGGTCGTACATCAGCTTGGCATGTTCCTCGAAGGTGGCCGGAATGCCCACCGGCTGGTTGACCACCGGCATATCCCTTGCGCTTTGCGCTTCCGCCTTCTGGATGCGGGTCTCGATGTCGCGCACGCCGTCCAGATACTCCTCGAGCCTGGACCGATCGGTCGGTCCGAGCCCCCGATTGAGGTCGGTCGCCCGCTCGGACACATAGTCGAGAATGCTGCGATCCTGGCGCATGTGGGCCAGCCGCCAGCGGTCTCGGTGCTTCCCACATCGCCGAACAGCCGTTCGAACACCAGGCGCGGATTATTCTCCGGCGGCAGCGGCAGGGTGGGATTATGCCACGCGATTGAATTGCCCATGATGCACGGAAAGCCGTCGCAGACGCCCGCCCCGTCGAGATTGTCCAGCCCTAGCTCCAATGACGGCAGCTGGGTTCGCTCCCCGAAGTGCTGGGCGATGACCTGGTCGATGGAGATGGCCGCCTGGGGCGCGCCGCCTGATGTGACGCCGGGCGGCGTTCCCGTCAGGAAGGCGGTCGAGGCCCGCGAGTGGCCGCCGCCGCCGCCAGGCGGGACATTCATGCCCGACAGCACCAGCAGGCGGTCATGGAACGGCTCCAGCGGTTTCATGATCGGCGTGAGTTCGAAGGCGCCGGTGGTCTTGGGCGTCCAGTAGCCCATGGACATGCCGTTGGGCACATACATCACGCCCAGACGCTTGACCGGTTCAGGCGTATCGGACGCCTTGGCCAAGGCGGGCGTCATGGCGTCCAGGATCGGCAGGGCGATCACCGCGCCCGCGCCCCGCAGCAGGGTTCGACGGGGCAGGGACAGCTTCCTAATCGTCATGTCCGGCCTCTCACTGAAGCGCCGTCGCGGTTTTGCCGCCGCCGGCGGCGATGGACGGCGCGGGCTGGCTCCTAGGCGCCGCGGTTCTCATCAGGAAGGGTTCACTCGTGACAATGCCTTGGATGATCGAACGCCAGCGATAGTCGTCCGCCCGCGCATCATACACGATTTTGCGCACCGTCGGCATGTCATAGGCCTCCAGTTGCCGCCCGAGCGCATAGGCCAGCAGGTGCTCGGTCATGGCCTGAACGAACTGCTCCTTGCGGGCCAGAAGCGCGTTACGCAGGCCGATCGGGCCATCGAACTTGGTCCCGTTGGGCAGGACCCCCGAGGAGTTGATCGGCGCCCCGGCGTCGGTGGTGCGCCACTTGCCGGTGGCGTCGAAGTTCTCCAGCGCAAACCCAAGCGGATCCATCGAGGTGTGGCAGGCCGCGCAGAAGGGGTTCTTGCGGTGCGCTTCCAGCCGGGCGCGGACCGTCGCCGGCTTGCCGCCTTCGCCCGTGTCCTTGAGTTCCGGCACATTGGGCGGCGGCTGCGGCGGCGGGGTGCCGAGCAGGCTGGTCAGAACCCATTTGCCGCGCAGCACAGGCGAGGTGCGGTTGGGATAGGAGGTCACCATCAGCAGGCTGCCCTGACCCAATAGGCCGCCGCGCGGGCTGTCGGGCGGCAGATCGACCCGGCGGAAGCGCGCGCCATAGACATTGGGGATGCCGTACTGCTTGGCCAGGGTTTCGTTGAGGAAGGTGTAGCGGGCGCTCAAAAGCTCGACCACGCTTTGATTGCGCTGGATCTGATCGTTGAAGAACAGCTTGGTTTCCTGCTCGAAGGCGTCGAGCAGGGATTCGTCGAACCCTGGAAACAGCGACACGTCCGGCGCCGCGGCGTGAAGATTGCGCAGCAGCAGCCACTGGCCGACGAAATTGTCGATCAGGGCCTTGGACCGGGGATCGGCGATCATCCGCTTGACCTGCTGGTCGAGCACGGCGGGCTGGTGCAGTCTGCCTTGAGCCGCCAGGCTCTCAAGGGTTCGGTCGGGAATGCTGCTCCACAGGAAGAAGGACAGGCGCGAGGCCAGCTCCAGGTCGCTGATCCGATAGGCCGTTCCGGGGGCGACGCCGGCGGGATCGCGCTCCACGCGGAACAGAAAGTCCGGCGAGGCCAGAATGCAGGACAGGGCGGCCTGCAGACCGGCGGTGAAGTCCGCGTCCTTCCGGCCGTCCCGATAAAAGGCCATCAGCGTCTGGACATCCGTGGCCGTGACTGGCCGGCGATAGGCCTGGCTCGCGAGGGACGCCGAGAATCCGCCGCGCGCAGGGCTCTTCTTGGGCGGCGCTCGCCGGGCGGCACAGCATGATTTTGCGCAGGCTCGGCGTGTCGGTCCGGGCGCGCTCGGCCGCGCCGTAGGGGCCGGTGATCCCGATCGTGTCCACCGCCTGCATGCGGGTGTCGTCGCGCGCCAGCAGACCCGATGAAGCGTGGGCGCGAATGAGGGCGTCTTCGGGCCGCGCGGCGCGGCCCACGAAGGCCACCGAGACGACCCGCGGGCCGGCCTTGACCGGTATGCGAACATCCAGGCCCGCATCGGCCTCGTGCGCCCACCGCTCATAGTCCGCACCGCCGTAGAGTTCGCCTGCGAATCCGCGCGGGGCGGTCACCCCGTGGTCCTCGCCGCCGACCTTGAAGGTCTTGACGCGCACCCCGTCGACGCGGACCTCGATTTGCTCCGGGTCCTGCAGGCCGATGATGTAGCCGTAAAGCGACCGACGCAGACGGACCGAAATGACGTACTCGCCGTCCGTGGGAAAGGTGTAGGTCAGCGCGGCGCCGCCGCGCGTCCCGAAGGGCTGATCCTGGCCTTGCTCCGCCTGGGCGGCATAGGTGGACACCTTGAAGATGTCGCTCCCCGGACCGGCCGGCGGCAGTCCCAGCGCCAGGCGGCTCACGCGCCGCGCGACAATCAGATAGCGATCCAGCAGGGCCGGCGGCACCGACAGCAGGTTGGCGTCATTGTCCAGGCCCTGGGTGTCGGCGTCGTCGGGCGGCAAGAGGGTCGCGGTGTCGACGTCCAGACCCAAAAGGTCGCGCACGGCGTTGCGGTATTCGGCTCGGTTCAGGCGATGCAGCGCCTGGGTGCGGCCCGGATTGGGATGCAGCGCCGCCTCTTGATCGAGCGCGTTTTCAAGGGAGGCCACAAAGCCGTCGGTGGTCTGCAGGTCCGGACGCGGCATGCCCGGCGGCGGCATGGAGCCCATGCGCAGCTTGCGCACCACCTTTTCCCAGGTTTCCGCGTCAGGACCCACATGCGTCAGGTCCTTGTTCTCCAGCACCAGACCGCCGACCTTGCGTTTGTCGTTGTGGCAGGTGAAGCAGTACTTGCTGAGGATCGCCCCGTCGGGGTGAGCGGACGCGAGACCGGCGTCGGGGGCCGGGGCTGCGATGACGCCGCCCGACGTAACCGCGAACATCGTTGCACAGGCGAACACGGCAAGCGCCCGAGCCAATAGATTTCGCCGTCTCATACGCGCGTTTCCTCTACCCCGATTATGGTTTCGAGGTTCGCTTGAAAATTATCGGCCGGGGCATGGCTCCTGTCAAACGCGACCAAATGCCCGCCATGGACGACGCCGCTCGGCGGTGTAGTATTACGCCCAACAATATCGCACGGGAGGTTCAACGTGGGCGCCAAGCGCGTGGGCATCTTATGCCTCACCGTCTGTCTGCTGTTGGCGGGCGCCGCCTCCGCCTCCAGCCCCGACCTTCGCCTGATCGACGCCAGCAAGCGCGACGACGCGCCCGCCGTGAAGACTTTCCTCGCCGCCGGCGTCAAGGTGAACGCGCATGCCGGCGACGGCTCGACGGCCCTGCATTGGGCCGCGCAAAACGACGACATGGCCCTTGCCGATCTGCTCATCCGCAGGGGCGCCAAGGTCAATGCCGCCACCGACCTAGGCATCACGCCGCTGTGGATCGCCGCGACCAATTCCAGCACCGCCATGATCAACCGCTTGCTGGAGGCCGGCGCCAATCCCAACATCGTACCGCCCACCGATGGGACGCCGCTGATGCTGGTCGCCCAGCAGGGCAATGTGGAGGCGGTCAAGGCGCTGCTGGCCCACGGCGCCAAGCCTGACGCCCGCGAGGCGGCGCGCGGCCAGACGGCGCTGATGTGGGCGGTCTCGGCCCGCCAGCCGGACGCGGTGCGGGCGCTGCTGGAGGGCGGCGCGGACGTCAAGGCGCGGTCCACGTCCTGGACCCAGAGCATGCTGTTGTGCTGCCAACTGTATGAGGGCGACGACGCCGGCGTCGCCATGGTCGCGGTCGGAGGCTACACGCCGCTGCTGTTCGCCGCCCAGGACGGGGATGTGGCGAGCACCAAGCTGCTGCTGGCAGCAGGCGCCGACCCCAACGACGCCGCGCCGGACGGCTCCAGCGCGATTGTTCTCGCCGCCCACGCCGGCCAGGACGACGTCGGGAAATTGCTGCTCAACGCCGGCGCCAACCCCAACGCCGCGGGTTCGGGCTACACCGCCCTGCACATCGCCGCCATGAGAGGCGATCTGGTGTTGATGGAGGCGCTGATCGACCACGGCGCGGATTTGAACGCACGCCAAATGAAAGGCAGCCCCACCCAGCGGGTGGCTAGCGGACACGCCCTGGACATCCGACTGAACGGGGCCACGCCCTATCTGCTGGCCGTCCACCTGTTCCAGCTGAAGGCCATGAAGATGCTGGTGTATCGGGGCGCGGACCCTTCCATTCCCCTGTTCGACGGCCGCACGGCGCTGATGGTGCTGGCAGGACCGGGAACCCGCGAGGGAATCAATGGAACCGACTCCCAGCTGGCACAGACCGTGAAGCTGGCGGCCGAGTTGGGCACGCCCGTCGATCAGGCCGACCCCAACGGCGACACCGCCCTGCACGTGGCCGCCACCCGCCGGCGGGACGCCGTGGTGCAGGCCCTGGCCGACTGCGGCGCCAACATCAACGTGCGCAACAACAAGGGCGAGACGCCCCTGACCGCCGCGCTCACCCCGCCAGGCCCGCCCAAGGGCACCTTGCTGGCGGAGGAGTACAATTTCCTGGTCTATCACAAGGAAACCGCCGAACTGCTGCGCAAGCTGGGCGGCAAGACCTGACCTCCGACCGTTCGGCCAAATTTAGGGAGCCCACATGACCCGGCGTATGCGCGCCTTCCTGCAGTCCGGCGCACTGGCGCTGCTCGTCTGCGCCCCGGGCTTGCCTCACCTTGCGTCCGCCGCGGCGCGCACGGTTCCGCGGTACGAGGTCGACCGGGCCTGGCCCAAGACATTTCCTGATCGCTGGGTGTTCGGCGCCATTGGCGGACTGTGCGTGGACGCCCACGACCACGTCTTCATCCTGCATCGACAGGATCCGCCCGAAGGCGACTTCAACTCCGGCCATCTGGCGCCGCCGATCATCGAGGTGGACGCGCGGGGCAAGCTGATCAACGCCTGGGGCGATCCCAAGCTTTTGGATCCGCGCCTGCACAGTTGCGCCTTCGACAAGGCGGGCAATATCTGGATCGCCAGCGCCCCCTCCGGCATGGTCCAGAAATACACCCACGACGGCAAACTGCTGCTGCAGGTGGGCCAGAAGGGCGTGTACGACACCACGGACGGGACGGAAAAAGGCAAGCCGCTCAATTCCAACGCCGCGGTGTTCACCGACCCGTCCAGCCTGTGGATCGATCCGGCCAACGGCGATGTCTGGGTCTCCGACGGCGAAGGCCCGCGCCGCAACCGCCGCGTGGTGGTGATGGACGCGACAGGCAAGTTCCTGCGCCAGTGGGCGCCGGACGCGACCTCGATCCACTGCATGAGCGTGGCCAAGGATGGGCTGGTCTATCTGTGCGACCGGCCGGGCGGGCGCATTCTCGTCTACGACAAGCAGGGCAAGCCAATCAAAAGTTTCGATGTGCCCTGGACGCCCTACACCGCGCCCAAGGACGGCAAGGCCAAGGAGAGCGGCGGCTCGGTGGTGTCGATGGACTTCTCCCACGACGCCAAGCAGTCGCTGATCTATCTGCTCAGCCAGAACAACGACGATGTCGCGATTCTGGATCGGCGGACCGGCAAGATTCTCGCCCGTTTTGGGGGCGGCGCGGGGCATTTCCCCGGCCAGTTCGACCAGCCGCACGGGCTGGCGGTGGATTCCAAGGGCAATGTCTATGTCTCGGAAAACCGTGGCCGCCGGGTGCAGAAATTCGCCGTGGTCGGCCACTGAGGGTAAGGCGCGCCGAAGCCGCTTGCGGCCGAGGCTGCATCGTCCACTTTGTCCGCCCTGTCGCGGGCGGGGTTCATGGCTGGAACATCAGCTTCCCAAGCGGGTTTCCGTGCTTGTCATGGCTGCACACGCCGTAACCGCACCGGCGGCTTTTCGGCCGCCCAGCCGACTTCAGCACCAGCTGGCGTGATCAGGGTTAGGCTCGCGGAGCAGTTCTTGGATGTTCGCCTCGATGATCTTAAAACCGACGTTGCCGTAGAGTTTCTGGCGACCATCGTTCAACACGAAGCTCGGACTGCCTTGTATCCCCATGCTCTGCGCGTCCTGATAGTCCGACGATAGAGCGGCGAAGGCCGCGCCGTTTTGGATGAGCGACTCCAAAGGCGCGATTTCGATGCCGACCCGACGGGCGACGTCGCGCTGCACATTCCAATCGGCGATGTCGCGCGCCTCGACAAAGAACGCCGCGCGCATGGCTAGGATCAGTTCATCGGCGGTTCCCCGCGCCCAGCCTTCTCGCGCTTCGGCGAGCTGGGCCGCCTTGAGAAACAGGTGTGGGCTGGCGGAAGAGGCGGGGCGCACGGAGCGCCAGACGTCGGGATTTAGGGTGGTTTCAGGGAACGCCTGGACAGAGTGGCGCAAATGGGCGTTGAAGCCTTCGTAAGAGCCCTTGTCGCCCCAGGCGTTGGCGATCTTACGGGCCGTATCGCCGAACACCGAGCAGAACCGGACCTCAAAACGGACTTTATCGCCGAACTGGGCCTTGACCGCATCCACGCGCAACTGGGCCAAGTGGGCCCAAACGCAGAGCACGTCCGAGAAATATATGATGGGAACGGTTTTCGATGTTGGGACATCGATAGTATTGGACGTCATCTAACACCTATTTCGAAATACCATCACGATAGAATGGGGATAAAACAGGTACGGTCCGCCGTGATCAGCGCGCGCCAAGCTCTACAAGTCGGATCAGTGCAAATGTGAATTCGGGGCGTTCACTCTCCGCTCACCAGAGCCGCCAATCTGTACTCGGCGATAACCTCCTCCCCGCGGGCGATGATCAAGGCGCTGTCGGCCGCTAACGCGTCACGTTCTGCATCAAGCAAGTCGACGATCGGCTTTCGTCCGACCCGCACTTCATTGCGCACGCTTTCAAGCGCGCTGGACGACGCGGTGGATTGATCGCCGGCGGCTTGAACCACCGCGCGATCGGTGCGGATGTCCTCCCAGGCTCCGATCACCTCGTCGCGCATTTGAGAGCGCGCGGCATCGACGGCAGCGACTGCTCCGTGAACGTCCGCGCGAGCCTCGCTGATCTTGCCGCTGATAAGTCCGCCCGAAAACAGGGTCCATCGGCCGCGGACGCCGACGGTTAAACCGTCGTCGCGATATCCCGGGAAGAACTGGTCTCGGATCGTGCTGGCCGTCGCCGTCAGCGCCACGGTCGGCAGCCGATCGGCTTCGGCGTAGCGCACTTCGGCTTCGGCGGCGCGCGCGGAGGCCTCGGCGGCGAGCAAGGCCGGGCTGGATTGCTCGGCGCGCGCCGCGCCTCGTCGAGGTTCGCCGGCAGCTGGAGGGGAACCGACGGCGGCGCAAGCGAATTGGGTTCTAACCCCGACAACCGGACAAAGCGGGCGCGGGCGCGCGCGACATCGCCGTTGGCGCGGGCCAGGTCGGCTTGCGCGGCGGCCAACCGCGCCTGAGCTTGGTCAACCTCGGTTATGGGACTTTCGCCGTCCTTGAATTTGAGGGCGGCCTGCTTGGCGACCTCGTCCAAGCGGCGCACCTGGCTCTTATTCAAGGCCAAGATCTGGTCGGCGCTGAGCACCGTGACATAGGCCTGCGCGACCTGCACTGACAGAAGCGCCTTCGCGCCGGCCAATTGAGCCAAGGCGGCGTCACGGTTTTCGCGCGCACGATCAATGGCCGCGTTGATGGCGCCGCCGGCGAAGAGCGGCTGGCTGATTTCCAACGCCGCGCCGCTGGGCGAAACCTTGGACCGGCCAAATCCGAAGAAACCACTCAGGTCGGTGCTCCCCCATCCGCTCTGGCCAGACACAACCACGCTGGGCAAGCGGCCGGCGTGAGCCTGGGACAATCGCGCATCCGCCGCCTCCGCCTGAGCCTTGGATTGCGCCAGAGCCGGATTGGCTTTTTGGGCCACGGCGATCGCCTCGGGGAGAGACATGGTCCAAGCTGCGCTCGGCAGACATCCCGCGGCGATCAGGCCGAGCGCGACGTACGCCCGCATCTGACTGCACCGGAACGCGGCGCCCGGTTTGGCGCCAAGTTTCTTGAACACGATGGCCGCCGGACAGAAGCCGGTGAAGGCTGATTGAATTCAGGTTCAGGCCAACGAAGATTGACAACAAGATCCACCAAGGATTTACAAAGTACGCGAGCGCGATGCCGATCAGGAGAACACATCCGGCAAAGGCCAAAACCATGCGGTCGACAGTCATTTCAAGTCTCCTAAGGGAGTCGGGTTGAGCCTGAGCTAAGGCCTGGCGCGTCCAGGCGACGATCTGATCAACATTCATCAACCCGGGGTGCGGGCGACGGTGCGCCCATCCTTGAACAGAAGCAACGCGGGAATGCTGGACACATTGAGGTCAGCGGCCGCTTGCGGTTCGGCCTCCGAGTTGAGCTTGAGCAGGCGGACATCGGGCTCCAGCTTGGCCGCCGCGTCCGCGTACCGCGGCGCCATGGCCCGACAGGGGCCACACCAGGGCGCCCACACGTCAACCAGGACGGCGGCCTCCTTTGTCGAGGACAGGTGAGCGCGCAAGCCTTCCGCGTTGACCTCGGCCGGATGACCGGAAAGAGGCTCGCCGCAGCGACCGCACTTGGCGACCAAGGGATTCTTGCCGTCAGCCGTCCGATTGGCCACGCCACAGCTAGGGCAAACATATTGCCGCATCGTCGGCGCCTCAGGCCTTGGTCTTCTTGACGCCCATCAACTCCAGCGCCAGCTTTTCGTAGAAGCGCTCACTTTCGCCGCGCCTGATCTTGGCCAGAAAGTATTTTTCGAAGCCGATCTTGGCCAAGTGATGAACAACCGCCGGCTTGATGACCAGTTCACGTTTCGCGGCGGAATTCGGCTGGGCGATGAAGGCGACTCCGCCATCGCCAAAGTCGGCGAGACAGATCGCGTTCCAGGTGGCCTCGGCCGGCCGGCCGGCCATTGACGAGCGCGCCAAGGTTCTCCGCGATGGCGGTGACCATGCTCCTTGATCATGAAGCTGGTCTTCTGGTCATGCCACGGCTAGGGCGTCTTGCCCTGTGGGCGCGATAGCGACACAGACCCCCAGGGCGAACACATTCGGAAAAGTCGGGTTGCGCTGGTTCTTATCGACGACGATGAAGCTGCGAGGGTTGGTCAGGCCCTCGATCCCGCGCACGGCCTCCACGCCGCGGAAGGCCGGCAACATCATCGAAAAACTGAAGGGCAGATCGTGCGCCGCCTTGGTCGTTCCGTCCTCGGCGACTTCTTCGACATGCATCAGCCGGCCTCAACCGATACGACCTTGGCGTTGGTGATCCACTTGATGTGACGCTGCCGCAGCTCGCTCTCGAGCAGGCCCTTTGTGTCGCCCACCCCGTCCAAACCCAGATGGCCGATATAGGGCTCCTGGCGTGACGTAGGTCATCGGCACTCGGTTGCGGATCTTCCGGCGCTTGAGCTCCGTGTCCAGGATCATGGCGAACTCGTAGGCCGGCCCGAAGAAGACGCCCCTGAACCGCGCCGACCACGATGGGGCCCGGGTTATCCACGAAGCGATCGAACGCGGCCGCCGCCGTTTCAGCGTGGTCGACATGGCAGATGGATTGGGTGAATCCGCCATGAGGACCCAGGCCCGCAATCTCGTCGAAGGCCAGGTCCGGCCCTGTGGCGATGACCAGATAATCGTAATCGATCGTCGAGCCGTCGTTCAGTTCGATGCGGTTTTCATTTGGAGCAACCTTCTTGGCCCCAACGCCGCCAAAATCGATGCCCCGCTTCTTGAACACCTGGCGGCAAGTTGATTTCGATGGCTTCGCGCTTGCGCCAGTGAACCCAGCGGCCACTCGATCTGACAGCACGAAATGAAGGTGTCGCCCTGGCGACACCACAGCGACCTCGGCCTTCCCGCGGACCGCGACCTCTATTTCGAACGCCGCGATCGCGCCGCCCAATCCGGCGCCCAGGATAACGATACGGGGCTTGGCCATCGTCCAGTTCCTCCGTTAACCGCTAACGTCGCGGCAAATTTCCTCAATGTCGGTCATCCGGCATTGAGGCAGATCACATTCCGGCCCCGTGATCGGCCGTAGCGTCATCCGGTTGATCGCTTGACTATATATGTGTTTATACGCATATACGCAACAATGAAATTAACAGGGCGTTGTTATGCTTCCCGTCGACCACGCTCGCCCCGGACGGATTCGGCTGCGCCGCCAGGGCCGGGCTTTCCCTCCGCCTCCTAAGGAGTTCGCCATGTTCGGCGTCAACAAGATCCGGAACCTCACACCCTCACAGGTGAAGGCCGCGCTCGACGCGCATGAAATCCTGCTGATCGACGTACGCGAACCGGCGGAATTCGCCGCCGAGCGGATCGGCGGCGCTCTCAATTTTCCGCTCTCGTCGTTCGATCCTGATGCGCTTCCTGCGGCGGACGACAAGACGATCGTTTTCCAATGCGGGTCCGGGAAACGTTCGGCCATGGCGGTCGAACGTTGCCGCAACGCCGGTCGCAAGATCGATGCGCACCTGGCTGGTGGATCTTCGCCTGGAAGGCCCAGGGTCTTCCCACCCTGGCGATCGACGCCGCCACCGGCGTCGCGCATCAGCGGACAATATTCTGAAGGAACAATACCCAGATGCCGTTAGCTCCGCGCATGAATGGAAAGCCGCTCTTGATCGGCGTGTTGGGCGCGTCACTGCTGGCGAGCGCCTGCGGGCCCTCGAGGCCGGCCTCGCCAAGCGCCGCCGCCGCCCCGATCGCCGAACGTTTGCAGGTCAGCCTCCAGACCGTCGCGGACCTCAAGCCCGTGCCGGCGACGCTCACCACCCGCGACATGGCCGACGCTCGCGCGCGCATATCCGGAGTCCTGACGCGCTTGCTGGTGAAGGACGGAGATACGGTCCGGCGCGGCCAGCTCATCGCCGAGGTCAAGGACGACAAGATTGCTCTGCAGACGGGGGCCTACGAGGCGCAGGTGTCCGCCGCGGCGGCCCAGGCCGCCGCAGCCCAGGCCGATCTGGCCCGCACACAGGATTTGTTTTCGCACGGCGTCTACGCCCAGGCCCGACTGGACCAGGTCACGGCCCAGGCCAAGGCCGCCAGCGGCGCCCTTGCTGCGGCCCGCGCGGAACGCGCCGCCAGCGCCGAACAGGGCGTTGAGGGCGCCGTGCTGGCGCCCGCCGCCGGCCGCGTGCTGATCGCCGACGTTCCGGCCGGATCGGTGGTCATGCCGGGTCAATCCATCGCCAAGATCACCGCCGGCCCTGTCGTTGTGCGGATCGAAATGCCCGAGAGCGAGGCCCAGGCGCTCAAGGTCGGCGATGTTGTTCAACTGGCCGCGGAGGATTTGCACAACGCCGTCACGCAGGGAACCATCACGCAGGTCTACCCCGCGGTGAGCAATGGACAGGCGATGGCGGACGTCACGGCCCCCGACTTGCCGCAGGATCTGATCGGCCAGCATGTGCGCGCCAGGATCAAAGTCGGCGAACGTCAGGCGCTGGTCGTTCCAAGGCGCTATATCGCCACGCGCTTCGGCGTTGACTATGTCCGCCTAGTCCACCCCGACGGGACCACCTCGGAAATTCCGGTGCAGACTGGCGAGAGTCCGGCGTCCGATCAGGCTGAGATTCTCTCAGGCCTTCGCGCGGGCGATGTGCTGACGCCGCCGGTCTCGCCATGAACCTCGGCCTGTCAGGTCGTCTGACCAAGGCGACGATAAAGTCGCCTCTGACGCCGCTGTTTCTGCTCGCCGCCATCGCAGCGGGCCTGCTCGCCCTGGCGACCATCCCGCGTGAGGAGGAACCGCAGATCAGCGTGCCCATGGTCGACATCATGGTGTCGGCGCCGGGGCTTCGCGCGCCGGACGCGGTGGAGCTGGTCGGCAAGCCGCTGGAGGCCATCGTCAAGAGCGCCACGGGCGTGGAGCATGTCTACACCTTCGCCGACGACAACCAGGTGATGGTCACCGCCCGCTTCAAGGTCGGCACCGACCCGGACGCCGCGGCCATCCGCATCCATGAGAAGATCCGCGCCAACTACGACCGGATTCCGGCGGACGTTCCTGAGCCTCTGGTCCAGACGCGCGGCATCAACGATGTGCCCGGTCTGGTGCTGACCCTGTCGCCCAAGCCCGACGCGGCGGGTCAGTGGACCGACCAGGCGCTTTACGAGATCGCCGGCAAGCTGCGCACCGAAGTCGCCAAGGTCGACGACGTCGGGCTGACCTTCATTGTGGGGGGCGTCCCGAAGAAATTCGAGTCGAGCCAGACCCCGCCAAGCTCGCCCTGCACGGGGTCTCCTTGGGGGCGCTGATGGGCGCGGTGCGCCAAGCCGACCGCGCCTTCCCGGCGGGCCTGGTTCGCGACGGCGGACAGGCGGTCCAGGTGACCGCCGGGCGAACCCTGTCAAGCGCCACCGACATCGGCATGATCGCCTTGCCCTCCGCCAAGGGCGCGCCGGTTTATGTGCGCGACGTCGCCGCCGTGATCCAGGCGCCGCGCGAGGACCAGGCCCGCGTATGGCGCTACGCCCGATCCGCTCAGGGCTGGACGCAGGCGCCCGCCGTCAGCCTCGCCATCGCCAAGCGCAAGGGCGCCAACGCCGTGGTGGTTTCCCAGGCCGTGCTGGCGCGCGTGGCGACACTCAGGGGTTCACTCCTGCCCGATGGTTTGGACGTGGCCGTCACCCGCGATTATGGCGCGAGCGCCAATGACAAGGCCAATGAGCTGCTTCAGCACCTAGCTCTCGCCACCGTTTCGATCGTGGTGCTGATCGGATTCGCCATTGGTTGGCGCGAAGCCGCCGTCACGGCCGTGGTCATTCCCACGACCATCCTGTTGACCCTCTTCGCGTCCAATCTGATGGGCTACACCATCAATCGCGTCAGCCTGTTCGCCTTGATCTTTTCCATCGGCATCCTGGTGGACGACGCGATCGTCATGATCGAGAACATCGCCCGCCACTGGGCGATGAACGACGGACGAAGCCGGGTGGACGCTGCCGTGGAGGCTGTGGCCGAGGTGGGCAATCCCACGGTCGTGGCCACGCTCACGGTCGTTTCCGCCCTTTTGCCGATGCTCTTCGTCTCGGGGTTGATGGGCCCCTACATGGCGCCGATTCCGGTCAACGCCTCGGCGGCCATGGTGTTCTCCTTTTTTGTGGCCGTGGTCATCGCGCCCTGGCTGATGGTCAAGCTCGCGCGAGTGGCTTTGACGAGCGAACACAACATGCTCGATCACGACGAAGGCCCGCTTGGACGGCTTTATCGCAAGGTCGCTTGGAGAATCATCGCCACCCGAAAGAGCGCTTGGCGGTTCCTTATCGCCGTGGGCCTCGCCACTCTCCTGGCCTGCGCCATGTTCGCCACCAAGACCGTGACGGTGAAACTGCTGCCGTTCGACAACAAGTCCGAGCTGCAGGTCCTGCTCAACATGCCCGAGGGCGCCTCGCTTGAAGACACTCAGCGCGCCCTCACGGACGCCGCCGCCATCACTCAGACCATTCCCGAGGTCACGGCGGTCGACGCCTATGCCGGAACGGCGTCGCCGTTCAATTTCAGCGGGCTGGTGCGGCATTACTATCTGCGCGACAAGCCGGAAATGGGCGACCTGTCCGTCGCCTTGGCGCCCAAGGACAAGCGCGCGCGCAACAGCCACGCCATCGCCCTCGATCTGCGCCAACGTCTGACCAAACTCGCCCTGCCTCAAGGCGCGGTGTTCAAGGTGATTGAGGCCCCGCCGGGTCCGCCCGTGATGGCCACCTTGCTGGCCGAGATCTATGGACCGGACGCCGCCACGCGCCGCTCCGTGGCCGAGCGGGTCAAGGCCATCTTCCATTCCGCGCCCTACATCGTGGACATCGACGACAGCTACGGCCACCCCCGCCCCGGCCTTCGTCTGGTTCCCGACCGCGAGCGGCTGGAGGCTCTCAATGTCAGCGACCGCGAGGTCTACGACTCCATCGGCGCGGCGCTGGGCGGCGAGGTCGTCGGCTACGCCCATCGCGGCGCCGGCCGCGATCCGCTGGAAATCTCCGTGCGCCTGCCGCAATCGGCGCGCACATGGGGCGAGGGGCTGGCGGCCATGCCGGTGGCTCTATCGCAAGGCCCGCAAGGCGGACGGCTGGTGTCCCTGGGCGAAGTGGTCACCGCGACACAGGAGCCCGGCTCCACGCATATCTATCGGCGCGACGGCCGCGACGTGGACATGGTTCTGGGCGAATTGGCCGGGGCCTATGAGGCGCCGATCTACGGCATGCTGGATGTGGACAAGGCCATCGAACGGACCGACTGGGGCGGCGCGCCTCGGCCCGACATCCGCCTCAACGGGCAACCGACCAATGAGAGCCGTCCGACCGTGCTGTGGGACGGGGAATGGGAGATCACCTGGGTCACCTTCCGCGACATGGGCGCGGCCTTCGGCGTGGCCATCCTGGGCATCTATGTGCTGGTGGTGGCGCAGTTCAAAAGCTTCCGCCTGCCGCTGGTCATTCTGACGCCGATCCCCCTCACATTGGTGGGAATCGTCATCGGCCACATCCTGTTCCACGCCCCATTCACGGCCACATCGATGATCGGCTTCATCGCCCTGGCCGGCATCATTGTGCGAAACTCGATCCTCCTGGTGGACTTCATTCGCCATAAGCAGGGCGAGGGCCGGCCGCTGCGGGAGGTGCTGCTTGAGGCCGGGGCGATCCGCTTCAAACCGATCGTCCTGACGGCCGCGGCGGCGATGATCGGCGCCAGCGTCATCCTGTCCGATCCGATTTTCCAGGGGTTGGCGATTTCGCTCCTGTTCGGCCTTGCGTCATCCACCCTGCTGACCGTGCTGGTCATCCCGGCGATCTATGTGGTCTTGCGTGATGATGAGCCCGCGAAGCCGATCGCTTCGGCGCCGGGCGCCTAAATGCGGCTTGCCGGCGCAGCCGCTTGATCGTGCATGCGCATGTTCTACATTAAGCAAATGGGTACGATTTTCGACAGCCCGATGACGGCCCTGGCGCTATCGGAACTTGAAGCCAACGCCCATGCCGCCGCGCGTTTGCTGAAGCTCATGGCCAGCGAACAGCGCCTGCTCCTGCTCTGCCGGCTGATCGAAGGCGAAGCCTCCGTCGGGGAATTAGCGGAGCATGCCAAGCTGGCTCACTCGGCTGCCTCGCAGCACCTCGGCAAGATGCGCGCCGAAGGTCTGGTCGCGACCCGGCGCGAGGCGCAGACGATCTATTACCGACTGGCCGATCCGGCCGCGGCGCGCGTGCTGGACACGCTGTGCGACATCTATCGGGGCAATTAGACCGACGCGCGGCCGGCAGCGGGAAAGATATCCACGCCCGACCTTTCGAGCGGCTCGCACTCTGAGGAGCCGCAACCGCAAACCTTTCGGCCGCCAAATCGTCCCGACGGCCGTAGTTGCAAAACTGTCGTCTAATTATCGTAAGTCCGTCACAGCCCCCGGCTAATTCCTCCCCCTATCTAGCCTGCCCGATCGTGGCCAGGTCCAACGGGGGAATAATCCTATGCGAACTTAATCCATTCTTCTCAGCGGGGCCGCCATCGGCGCGCTGATCGCCCTGTCCTGCGGCATGCCCGCGGACGCGGCGACCACCAAGCACCACAAGGCCGCGCCCGCCGCGTCCAAGACCCAAGCCGAGATCGACGAACTGGAAGCCAAGGTCCAGTTCCTGACCGACCGCCTGGACCAACAGGCCGCCGTGTCGCGCGACGAGGCCGCCCAGCTGCAGGCCGCTCAGGCCGCCGTCGCTCAAGCTAAAGCCACGCTCGCCGCCACCACCGCGGCGGAAGAGGCCCAGATCCAAACCATCCCGACCCAGGTCAGCACGGCCGTCGCCGCCGTCAAGCCGAAGACGGACAAGATCTACTACAAGGGCATCACGGTCACGATGGGCGGCTTCGCCGCGGCGGAATTGGTTTCCCGCCAGCACGACGAAACCGCCGACATCGGCTCTTCCTATGCGAAGCTTCCGTTCCCGAACGATCCGGCGGCTCACACCGGCGAAACCCACCTGACCGGCCGTCAAAGCCGCTACTCGCTGCTGGCCGAAGGCGACGTGAATGCCTCGACCCGCGCGTCCTTCTACGGCGAATTCGACTTCCTCGGCGCCGCCCAGACCGCCAACTCCAATGAGTTCGAACTCCTACCAGCCGCGTATCCGTAATCTGTACGGCTCGGTCGACTGGAACGACTCCGGTTGGCACCTGCTGGCGGGTCAGAGCTGGTCGCTCGTCACCATGAACGCCAAGGGCATCAGCCCCCGCAACGAAGTCATCCCGCCGACGATTGAAGCACAGTACGTGCCGGGCTTCGCCTGGGCGCGTCAGCCCCAGGTGCGCCTGACCAAGGATTTCGACGACCACCAGCTTTGGGTGGCCGTGTCGGTGGAAAATCCGCAGACGACCCTCGGCGCCACCAAAGTCGCGTCGGGCGTGACGGTGTCTAACCCGTCCTCAGGGGGTCTCGGCGCCCTGACCCAAGCTCCGACCTCGCAGTACTACAGCGGCACGAACTACTCGCTGAACCAGTATCCGGACGTCGTCGGCAAGATCGCTTTCGAGCCCAAGATCGCCGATCACACCCTGCATGTGGAAGCCTTCGGCATCGGCCGCAATCTCTATAATCGCGTGGCCTACGCGGCGGGCAACGCCGTCGGGGCAGCCGTCGGCTCGAGCAATGCCTCCACCTGGACCGGCGGCTACGGCGCCGGCGCCACCTTCGACCTGGTGCCGCACCTTCTAGACGTTCAGGCCTCCGGCATGGCCGGCAACGGCATCGGCCGCTACGGCACGTCACAGCTGCCCGACGCCACCCTGCAGCCCAACGGGACTTTGGTGGGCCTCCCCGAGACCATGTACATGGCCGGCGCCACTCTGCACCCGATGACGCAACTTGACGTCTACCTCTTCGGCGGCGAGGAGCAGCAAACCAGCAAGACCTACCAGATCGGCACGACGATCTACGGCAACGGCAACGGCGCCGTGGCCTCGCTCGCTGGCTGCGCGATCGAAGGCGGCTCCTGCTCGCCGGAAACCAAGGCGATTTCGCAGATCACCGGCGGCTTCTGGGATCGCCTCTACCAGGGCCCATTCGGCCGGGTGCAGTTCGGCATCCAGTACTCATACACCCAGCGGCAGGCTTTTGCCGACGCGAACGGGCTTGGCCCCAAGGCCACCGAAAACATGCTGTTCACCAGCTTCCGCTACTATCCGTTCTAAGCGGAACTCGGGTTCACAAGCTTGGGCCGCGTCGAAAGGCGCGGCCCTTTTTTGTTTTGCCGCGCCGAGCTTCCCCAGTCGTGGGCGGGCGGGGCGGGCGCGGCAGTCAAATCGTTGGCCGCCGCGGGTCAAATATGACCAGGGTTCGCCCTTGGCGGCGCGGCGCTTTAAGCGGCCCGGGCGCACGAATGGCGGCAGCCGCCGAATAGCCCGGTGAAATTTTGTTCAGCCCGCTCGTTCAGAACCTGAATCTGACGCCGGTTCCGTACATGGCGTTGCCGGGATAGGCGTCCGCCGCCGCTCCCTTCGTCAACCCAATTCCGTCATATTGCAGCGCCATGGCCCCGGCATAAACATCGAAATACTTATTGATTTTGTAATCAGCCAGCGCCGAATATATATTCGATCTATACTGCTTGTTCAACTCTGGTTTATTGAAAGTGTCAACATTGTAATACCCAATGCTTATATCCAGATTTTCTATGATCTTGTAATCACCGCCAATCCATATCACGTTGAAATCTTCTGTTCCGGTCATGATCTGCGCTGCCTTCGGCAGGTACAGGCCGTAATAGCTTTGAATATTGCCGAGGCTTCCATTCGAAGGCGCCGAAACCACCGAGGATTCGTAGCCGATTTTCACCGTCGCGGCGGGCGTGACCTTGTAAAGCGCGGTGACCATATAGCCGGTGGTGTTTTCAATCCGCAGGTGGTTGTTGGGCGCCACGACGTTGGAATAGGTCGTGGCCCAAGCGACGGTATTATAGGTCTGGGAATAGGTGCCTTCGACGCTGAAGGGGCCGTGGTCGTAGCCGAGCATGGCGACATAGCCTGATCCCGCCGCTTGGTTGTCCTTGGATCCCGCCACCTTGTACTGGGCGCCGAAATGGACGTGATCGATCTCGTTTTCGTAGCGGATGCTGTTGTCCAGCCGCGTATTTTCGGTCGCGCCCAACCCGCCGCCGATGCCGCCCGAAAAACCCAGGGGCGAAAACAGCAGGGCGGCCTGCAGAGGGTCATACGCCGCGACCTGGTCGAGTGAGAAATTGCTGGTGCGGCCGATTTCAATCGAACCGTACTGTGGGTGGGACAGTCCCACATAGGCGTTGCGGGAGAACGGCTGGCCGTCAATGGCGCTGGCCCCGTTGGCTGTCTTCAACCCATTGATATTATTGTACAATGCCCGTCCGTTATTGCTGATTTGGCCGGAATTGACGTCAACTGCGGACTCCAGTTTGAAAAAGGCCTTAAATCCGCTTCCCAGGTCGGCGTCGCCCTTGATCCCAAGTCGGGACATGGAGGCGCCGCCCGAATAAAGGCCTGAAAAGGCCTTGGGGGAACTGTTCAGATTGTAGGGATTCACCGTCGAGGCGAACACGTCGCTGGGACTGTAAGAATGGTCAAGGCGGCCAAGGCCAATGTCGAGAATGCCATAGACGTCCAGTTCCATGCCGTTCTTACTTATGCCGACATCGGCCCGGGCGGCGCTCGCCCATAGCGTGGAGGCCGAAGCGGCAAGCAGGCATGCCCGCCCTAGTGGTGACGGCATGAATCTCGAGCGCCTGGTTTGCATGATTTTCCGCCTCCCCCATCCGACCATCGCAAAACGTTGCGGGCCCTGTATGTCTATATATTGCCATATACTTTAGAAGGGGTGCGGCGCGTCAAGGAAAACTCCGCCGTCCCGCCGTTCCGACCGATCGCTTGTCCCCAGCCCATGAATTTTAATTAACTGGCGCCGGGCGAGGGCCTCGCTAGCCTGAACTCATGCCCGCAAAGCGGGCGCGAAACGAGCGCCAAACATGTCCCTCGGGCTCCCAAATATTGCCGCCTTGGCTTTCGGCGCCTCCGCTCAAGCGTTGTTCGCCGATTGCGTCGCCGGCCTGCAAAGCGCCATGTTCGCCGCCAACAATTCTATGCGTTAATCGTCCGTAATTGCGCTGCGGACAGCGTCATTTCGCTGGAACTTGTCGCAAGAGGCCGACATGACCAGGATATTGGTGATTGAGGATGACGCGGAAACAGCGGATGAGATCGCCGCCCTGCTGACGGCCAGCGGCTTTGAACCCACTCTGAGCTTCAACGGGGAAGCCGGTCTGCATCTGGCTCTAAGCGAGCCCTATGACGCGATTACCCTGGACCGGATGTTGCCGGGGCGCGACGGCCTGGAAGTCGTCAAGGCCCTGCGCGATGCTGGACGGCAGACACCGGTTCTCATGGTCAGTGCTTTGGGCGACGTGGATGACCGGGTATCCGGCTTGAGGGCCGGCGGCGACGATTACATGATCAAGCCATTCGCTCCGACTGAATTGGTCGCCCGACTCGAAGTCCTGTTGCGACGGCGGACCTACAGCGGTGAGCCGCAGCTCGCGCTCAAGGTCGGCGACTTGGAGCTCGATCTGGTCAGCCGCGAAGCGCGCCGCGCGGGGCGTCGCATCGAGCTCCTGCCGCAGGAGTTCAAACTACTCGATTACATGATGCGAAACGCCGGCCAAATGCTCAGCCGCAGGATGATCTTCGAAGCGGTCTGGGAGTATTATTTCGATCCAGGCACCAATCTGATCGACGTCCACGTGGCCAAGCTGCGCAAGAAGATCGACATCCCCGGCGAAGCGCCCCTGATCCGCACCGAGCGGGGCGCCGGCTACGTGCTCGATGCGCGTTAGCGAGCTCTGGCGGATCACCACATTTCGCCTGACCCTCCTGTATGGATTGGTCTTCGCCCTGGGTGTGTTGGCGCTGCTGGGCATGGTCTACGGGGAGTCGGCCGGATTCCTGACCCGCCGGGTGGACGGAATTTTGCGCACGGAGGCGGACGCACTCGCCGCCGCGCCGCCACAGGAGCTGCGCCGCAGGATCGGCGAGGCTCTCGCGCTCAATGGATCGCAGATCAATATTTACGCGCTGTTCGCATCGGACGGACGTTGGATCGTCGGCAACATGCGGACCCTACCGCCGGGACTGCTGGTGAACGGCCAGCCCCTCGAGCCGTCGCCCAGCGCCAACCTGCTGGTCCGCGCACGACTGATCGCCCGCCGACTGCCCTCCGGAGAAGAGCTGGTGGTGGGCCGCGACGTCAGCCAGCTGCGCGAGATGCGGACCATCATTTTATCGGCTCTGCTGTGGAGCGGAGCGACGATCATTCTTACCGGTCTGGCCTGCGGCGTGGCGCTCAGCTTGGGTCCGCTCAAGCGTTTGCAGCTCATGCAGGCGGCGGCCCGGGAGATCGCGGCCGGCGACCTGAAACGGCGCATGCCGGCCGGGCAAAAGCGCGACGAACTCGACATGTTCGCGGGCACGGTCAACTTCATGATGGACGAGGTCGAACGGCTGATGTCCGAAGTGAAGGGTGCGACGGAGACCATCGCCCACGACCTGCGAACCCCTCTGACACGAGCTCGCGCCCAGTTGCACCGCATCCAGTCCGCGCAAGCCTATAGCGCCCAGGACGTCGCCGAAATCGTCAACGAGATTGACGCTGTGCTCGAACGCTTTCGCGCTCTGCTGCGCATCTCCGAACTGGAGGCGCGCGAACGCCATGCGGGATTTTCCACGGTGGATTTATCCGGAATCGTCCGGCAGGCGGCTGACCTGTACCAACCCTTGGCCGAAGCCAGAGGGGTGACCCTTGTCGCCGGCAGCGAACCGAGCGCCTGCGTGGAGGCTGATCCCAAGCTGCTGTTCGAGGCCGTGAGCAACCTTGTGGACAACGCGATCAAATTCACCGGCCCCGGCGGGGTCGTTAAGATCGCCTTGGCCGCGCCGTCGGGCGTCCCAGAGATCCTGGTGCAGGACAACGGTCCCGGCATCCCCGCCGGCGAACGTCTGGCGGTGTTGCAGAGGTTCTACCGCGGCGAGCGGGACCGGCTGATCGAGGGCTCGGGACTGGGCCTCAGCATCGTGGCGGCGATCGTCCGACTGCACCGCTTCGACCTGACCCTGCAGGATGCCCAGCCCGGCGTTCGCGCCGTCATCACCTGCCGGTCGAATCCGATCGACCGGGCGGCGCGCCCGGACGCGTGAATTTTTATTCACTGGTCCCGATCCGTCGAACCGTTAGCCTTTGCCCCGTCGGACCCGGTCGCCACAGCCCCCCTTGGCGGCCGGGCTTCGGCGTGCCCACCCATTATCGGGGCGGAGTAGTTAATGCTGGCGATTGTTCGGCTCGCCCTGAGCCGCCCTTACACCTTTATCGTCCTGGCGATCGTGATCCTGATCTTCGGCCCGATCGCCGCCCTCAAGACCCCGACCGATATTTTTCCGGACATCAGGATTCCGGTGATCGCCGTGGTCTGGACCTATCGCGGCCTGCCGCCCGACGACATGTCGGGCCGGGTGATCTACTATTACGAACGCCAGCTCAGCACGAGCGTGAACGACATTGAGCACGTCGAGAGCCAGTCCCTGCCGGGCGTGGGCATCGTCAAGATTTTCTTCCAGCCGGGCGTGGACATCCGCACGGCGACCGCGCAGGTCACCTCCCTGTCGCAGACGGTGCTCAAGCAGATGCCGCCGGGCATCACGCCGCCCCTGATTTTGAACTACAACGCCTCCACCGTCCCGATCCTGCAGTTGGCCCTGTCCGGCGCCGGCATGACCGAGCAGCAGCTTTTCGACGCCGGCCAGAACTTCATTCGGCCGGCGTTGTCATCGGTCCCCGGCTCTTCGGTTCCTTCCCCTTATGGCGGTAAGGAACGGCAAATTCAGGTGGACCTGGATCCTCAAGCCCTCCAGTCAAAGGGCCTCTCCGCCGAAGACGTGGCGGCGGCACTGTCCGCCCAGAACCAGATCATTCCCGCAGGCACCGCCAAGATCGGTCCGTTCGAATACAATGTGAAGCTGAACAACAGCCCTGACGCCGTCGAAGACCTCAACAACCTGCCGATTAAGACGGTCAACGGCGCCACCATCTACATGCGCGACGTGGCTCACGTGCGCGACGGCTTTCCGCCCCAGCGCAACGAGGTGCGCGTGGATGGCCGCCGGTCGGTGCTGATGAGCATCCTGAAGAGCGGTTCGGCCTCGACCCTGGCCATCATCGCCGGCGTCAAGGCCGCCCTGCCGCTCCTGAAACAGACCTTGCCCCCTTCGCTGCACATCGTTCCCCTCAACGATCAGTCGCTGTTCGTGAGCGCCGCCATTTCCGGCGTGGTCAAGGAGGGCGTCATCGCCGCATCCCTGACCAGTCTTATGATCCTGCTGTTCCTGGGCAGTTGGCGCTCCACCCTAATCATCGCCACCTCCATCCCCTTGGCGGTGCTGTCCTCCATCACCGCTCTCTCGGCTCTGGGGCAGACCCTCAACATCATGACCTTGGGCGGGCTGGCGCTCGCGGTCGGGATATTGGTCGACGACGCCACGGTGACCATCGAGAACATCAACTGGCACCTGGAACAGGGCAAGGAGATCAAGACGGCGATCATGGATGGGGCGCGTCAAATCGTAACTCCGGCCTTCGTCAGCCTGATGTGCATCTGCATCGTGTTCGTGCCGATGTTCTTCTTGCCGGGCATTGCCGGCTTCCTGTTCGTGCCCATGGCCGAGGCGGTCATGTTCGCCATGATCGCCTCCTTCGTGCTTTCACGCACGCTCGTGCCGACCATGGCCATGTACCTGCTCAAGAACCAACACGCCGCCCACGACGAATTCCTCGCCGAGGCCCATGGCGGCGCCGCGCCCAAACGCTCAGCCAACCCGCTCGTCCGCTTTCAGCATGGATTCGAACAGCGCTTCGCCCAGGTGCGCGAGACCTATCGTAATGTCCTGGCCCTGGCCCTTTCCCGTCGCATCCCGTTCATCGCCGGCTTTCTCGCTTTCGTCCTGGCGTCCTTCACCTTGATCGCTTTTCTCGGGTCCAATTTCTTCCCGACCGTCGATTCCGGCGCCATGACACTGCATGTGCGCGCGCCGGTGGGCACCCGGATCGAGGACACCGCGGCGCTGTTCGACCATGTCGAACAATCCATCCGGCAAGTCATACCCGCGAACGAGCTGGTCACGATCGTCGACAACATCGGGCTTCCGGTGAGCGGCGTGAACCGCGCCTACACCAATGACGGAGGCATCGGACCCCAGGATGGTGACATCTACATCACCCTGACCGAGCATCATCATCCGACGGCGGACTACATGCGCGAGCTGCGTGAACGTTTGCCGCGCGCCTTCCCCGGCGTCGTCTTTTCCTTCCTACCCGCCGACATCATCAGCCAGATCCTGAATTTCGGCGCCCCGGCCCCCGTGGATGTGCAGGTCGCCGGCCCCAATCGCGACCAAAACGAAGCCTACGCCGACGAACTTCTGAGCCGGCTCCGGGCTATCCCTGGCCTGGCGGACGTGCGCCTGCAACAATCCACCCACTATCCCCAGTTCAACGTGAATGTGGATCGCACCCAGGCCGGAAATCTGGGCATCACCGAGCGTGACGTGACCAACAGCCTGACCACGACCCTCGCGGGCAGCTTCCAGACCGCCCCTGCCTTCTGGCTCAACCCGAGGAACGGGGTGTCCTATCCGATCGTGATGCAGACCCCGCAACAGGACGTCAATTCCATGGCGGGCCTGCAGAATATCCCGCTCACGGCGGGCAAGCCGGGCGACATGCAGATCCTGGGCGCCGTGGCGGACATTCAACGCGCGGACTCGACGCGGTGGTCTCCCATTACAACATCCAGCCGTCCTTCGACGTCTATGCGACCACCCAGGACCGCGATCTGGGCGGCGTGGCCACGGACATCCGGAAGGTCCTCAAGGAAACCGCCAAGGACCTGCCTAAGGGCGCGACCGTGTCGCTGCTCGGCCAGGTGACCACCATGAACACCGCCTTTTCCGGCCTATTCCTTGGGCTGCTGGGCGCCGTGGTGCTGATCTATCTACTGATCGTGGTCAACTTCCAGTCCTGGGTCGATCCCTTCGTGATCATTACCGCCCTGCCGGCGGCCTTGGCCGGCATCGTCTGGATGCTGTTCGCCACCGGCACGCCCCTATCGGTTCCGGCCTTGACGGGCGCGATCATGTGCATGGGGGTGGCCACCGCCAACAGCATTTTGGTGGTCAGCTTCGCGCGCGAACGCCTGGACGCTTGCGGCGACCCCGTGCTGGCGGCCTTGGAGGCGGGCTTCAGCCGGTTCCGGCCGGTGCTGATGACGGCGCTGGCGATGATCATCGGCATGGCGCCCATGGCGTTGGGACTGGGTGAAGGCGGCGAACAGAATGCCCCCCTGGGTCGCGCGGTGGTGGGCGGCTTGGTCTTCGCCACCTTCGCCACCCTGCTGTTCGTACCGGTCGTGTTCAGCCTCGCCCATGGCAAGCCGGCGCACGCGGCCGAGCCCAACCCAGGCGGCGAATTAGGAGAAGTCTATGCGTAGCAGTCCTGAAGCCCTGAACCATCGGCCGCAACGATGGCTCAAGCCGGCGGGGCTGGCGGGGCTGGGATTGGCGGCGATCGTCGTGCTGTTCGGCCTGTTGAGCCGAGGTCTCGCCGGCCAGCAGCTCAAGACGCGCACCTTGGCGGACGTCAATCCCACGGTTCAAGTGATCGCGCCCAAGAGCAACGGCAAGGGCGAGGCCCTCACCCTGCCTGGACAGGTGGAGGCGGATTACGACGCGGTTATCCACGCCCGCGTCAGCGGCTATCTCAAGGCTTGGAATGTCGACATCGGGGCCCAGGTCAAACAGGGCCAAGTGCTGGCCGAGATCGACACGCCCGAGCTCGATCAACAGCTGGCCCAAGCCAGGGCGGCTCTGGCCACGGCTGACGCCAACCAGAAACTCGCCCAGATTACCGCCGCACGGTGGGCCAATCTGCTGGCCAGGGACGCGGTGTCTCACCAGGAGGCCGACGAAAAGGCCGGTGATCTGGAAGCCAAGACGGCCATCTCCCAGGCGGCAAAGGCGGAGGTGGACCGGTTGCAGGCGCTGGAGACCTTCAAACGGATCGTGGCGCCCTTCGATGGCGTGGTCACCGCACGCAATACCGACATCGGCGCCCTGATCGCGGCGGGCCAGCCCAACGATCCGGGTCTGTTCACCGTCGCCGATGTGCGCCGCCTGCGCATCTATGTGCGGGTGCCGCAAAGCTATTCAGCCGAGATCGCGCCCGGCGCGATGGCCACCCTTACCGCGCCGGAATACCCGGGACAGACCTTCCGCGCCAAACTGACCAGCACCTCTGACGCCGTAGGCGACCAGTCCGGCGCCCTGCTCGTCGAGCTGCAGATGGACAACGCCGATAATCGGCTCAAGCCGGGAGAATACGTCCAGGCCCGGTTCAACCTGCCCGCCGCGCCGAATGTGCTGAGCGTGCCAGCCAGCGCCCTCATGTTGCGCAACACCGGCATGGAGGTCGCCGTTGTCGGAACGGACGGCAAGGCGCATTTGCGGCCGATTACGATCCAGCGCGACCTCGGAGTCACGGTTGAGGTCTCGAGCGGACTGGGGCCTAATGACCGGGTGATCGACAATCCGCCCGACTCCTTGACGGAAGGCGAAACTGTGAAGATCGCAGCCGGATCGGCGAACGCCCAGGGCTCGGGCCGGCAAGGGTGATCGCCATGAGCAAGTCCTCCGTCGCCTCCGTAGCGGTCATCACGGCGCTGCTGGCAGGCTGCTCCCTGGCGCCGGCTTATCAGATCGCGCCCGCGCCGGCGGTGGCGGTCTACAAGGAAAATGGTCCCTGGACTGAGGCGACGCCTTCGGACGCCCTGCAAAGGGGCGCCTGGTGGCGCGCCTTCGACGATTCACGACTCGACGCGTTGGAAGCCCGTATCGACACGAGCAATCCGACTCTGGCGGAGGCCCTGGCTCGCTACGATCAGGCCAACGCCTACGCCCAGGAGGCTCAGGCGGCGCAGGCGCCCGTCGTCGGCGCAGGCGGTTCGGTTACGCGCAACCGGCAATCGGACAATCGCCCCCTGCGCGGCTCAAATCAACCCGATGAATATGACGCCTCAACCGTGGGCCTGAGCTTCGCGTACGAACTGGATTTCTGGGGGCGGCTGCACAATCTCGCCGCTGCCGGACAAGCCCAGGCCCAGGCCAGCGCTGCTGACGCCCAGACGGTGCGTCTTAGCCTTGAGGCCCAACTCGCCGCCGACTATGCGCGGCTACGCGGTCTCGACGCCCAGGCGGCGCTTCTGGCCGATAGCGTTCAAGCCTATACGCGCGCTGAACAGCTGACCCGCGACCGTTACAACGGCGGCGTGGGCACCAGCCTCGACGTCGCTCGGGCGCAGGTCCAACTGCAATCGGCGTTGGCCCAAGCCTCGGACGTGGCCGCTCGGCGGGCCCTGTATGAGCACGCCATCGCCAGTCTGGTGGGAATACCTGCATCGAGCTTCTCAATCGAAGCGGACGCCGCGCGGATGTACCTGCCCAATGTGCCGCCGGGCCTGCCTTCCACCCTGCTGCAACGTCGCCCTGACATCGCCGCCGCCGAACGACGTGCGGCGGCGGCTAACGCCCGGATCGGGGTGGCCCGCGCCGCCTTCTACCCAGACATTAATCTGGTCGCGCTGGGCGGCTATCAGGACACCGGCCAAGCTCAGCTGCTGAACGCGGGCAACAGCTATTGGACCCTCGGGCCCGCTCTCGCTCAGACACTCTTCGACGGCGGCCTGCGGCGCGCGGCCCTGGCCGCCAGCAAGGCGCAGTTCCAGGAAGCCAGCGCGGCCTACCGCGCCCAGGTATTGAGCGCCTTTCAGGAGGTGGAGGACAGCCTGGCGCTTCTCAACCATCTCGCGGCGGAGGCCGGCGAACAGGACGCCGCGGTCCAGGCCGCGACCCGCGCGGAATCCCTGGCCTTGACCCGCTACCGCCAGGGCGCGGTCAACTATCTGGAAGTCGTAACCGCCCAGGAAGCTGACCTGCAGGCCAAACAGGCCGCGCTCGACGTTCAGACTCGCCGCCTGCAGGCCTGCATCGACCTGATCCGCGCGCTCGGCGGAGGTTGGCAAGCCGCCGACATCGCGGATCCTCCTGCAGCCTAGGAAAGATCGGCGCGGCGCCGTTGGCCGCCGGCCGCGACAGGAGGCTTGATGTCGTGAACTTCTATGCGTAGGTCATGGCGCGTGAAGCCAATCCGACGATGGGATTATAGAACCCTGCGGAAATCTACGGTCCTGCGTTCGGCTTCTAGGAGACGGAGCTGATTCCAATTTTGGTTTAACTCATTGAAAATGCGGGCGTAGTTCAGAGGTAGAACGTCAGCTTCCCAAGCTGAATGTCGGGGGTTCGATTCCCCCCGCCCGCTCCAAATTCCTAAATAAATCAGGTGGTTATTCGGCAATTCCGGGTTGAGCATCCGGACGCTTCACTGATGGTGCCGCCGCTGAACCACGTCCTCTGCGCGGCCAGGGGCGCTGTCGCTCTGTGGCGGAGCAATATCCTGCAATAGACCAAGGACAGCCGGTCGGCCTCACGCCGTTGCGTCCGGTCAACGGCTCGGAGGGATTGGTTGCGTCTTGCGTCACAAGCCGAAGCTTGCCCGACGCCGGAAACGTGACGTTCGCGGGCGACGCGGAACGCCCGCTTGTCGGCCCGAAATCAGCGGCGGCCCGCGATCCAACAGAGACATTCCATCGGTTGCTCGCTCGCCCTCTCATGGCCGGCGCCCGGGCGGGGATCGGTAATGAGCCTCCGTGGCCAACTTCAGGTTCCCGGCGGCTTTGGGAATTTGGCCACTAGCACCTGTCGTTGGTAATCGATCGAACTGATCCGGCCGTCCTTGACGCCCCAGTTCAGATATTCGGCGTCACAGCAGTCCATGGCCTGCTTTCTGACCGCCGCCGCCGCGGCGGGGGACGGAACGGGATCGCCGATCCGCAGCCCCAGAAACATTCCGGGAAACGTGGGGCGGTCCAGCGGCAGAACCCGCAGCAGACCCGTGTCGCCGATTTGGATCCGGATCGGCACATTGTCCAGGACGGCCGCGTTCACCGCGTCGCGGCGCCAGCGGTAGTAGCTGAGGTTATTCTGGTCTTTGGAAACCTGCATGTGTTCGGGCGGCCCCAACACGGCGATGAGATCGTCCAGATGTTCTGAGGCATTGGCGAGGTCGACATTTGCGTCCCCCGCCATGGCGGCCTGGGCCTGCTGTCGGGTGGGCCACGGACCGTCCTGAAAATAGAAGAAGACATTCGCCCCGAGCATGAGCAGCACGACGGCGACCGAAATCACCACGCCGAGGATGATGATCCCGCGAATAGCGCGCACAAGAAATCCAATTTTCGCCGCCATTTTTTGGCTCCGTGATCACATCTTTCCCGACATGGCCAGCGCCCACTTACGTTTGACCGGCCTGAATAAACTGGTGGGCGTCAAGGGCATGGCCAAAGCGTATTCATCGCCTGCAGCACAGCTTGATAGGCGGTGGCCGGCGCCGACGCGCCTTGTTTCTGGATCCAGCCGATGACGGCTGCGCGCTGGCCATCCTCCCACGAAATGGCGCTCTGACCGTGGGCGGGGTCTGGCGCACAAAAACTGCGCGTCTGGTTGTGGAGTGTCTGGTCCAGCATCGCCCCGATTTGAACGTCGACGATCGTCTTGCCGCACCAACGTTGGTCAGCTGCGCAGTGCGCGAGGAAATCCGGTGTTGGAGTGCTGTCGATCTCGCTAACGGCAGCCGCCCTCGCCAAGGGCGCCGACGAAAACAAAAAGAGGGAAACGATCAGCCCGCCCGCTGTATGCGCATTGATTGGATTGCCCATTTGGGTTTCTCCCCCTCGCCGCTTTCTCAAGCGGGCCTCGATCAGCGTTCAATTGGCCGGAATGACTAATTGTCCGGATTTGCCACTAGCCAGGCGCTGACCAATCGCTGCATCAAGCGGGTCTCACCTGCAACTACCTCAACCCAAAGCCGCCTTTGAACTTTTCATACACGACGACGCCAAAGCCAATCAAAACCGCGGACGCAAGCCCAAGTATCCACGTTTTCCAGACTTGCGGCCAGTGGCGCCTCGGCAGCTTTCTGGACCAGTACTGCTCGCGCATGACGCCTTCCCGGGCCGTCTTATAGCGATATGAGCCCAGTGGAATGATCGGAAGGTCGACGACGCACCACCACAGTGTGCGGATGACCGATGAACATTCGAGACAAGGTTGCGCGCCGCCGTAGAACTTGCGGCCGAAGCCGTTGAGGGTGGACACATTGCCGGGGGTCTTGTCGTTGGTTTCAGCCACGCAGTGAGCGCAGAAGATCGCTCGCGAGGTGACGGCGCGTTCCGGGCTCGGGACTGGCTGGTTCATTTCGCCCCCGCGCGGGGTTGGACGCTTAGCATTCAAGTCGTTGGACGGGTAGGTTCGGCCCGGCGCCGGACCGGGGAGCGATAGACGGACGCCATCGCGAGGCGAGGGGCCAGAGCCGCCCAGTTCGGCGCTCTGGCCCCTTTTGCGACGCCGCTCACCGGCCCGCGGGAGCGGACGTCGGCGTGGGCGGCGCGGGTGGAAGTCCGCCGGTGATGGCGATCACCCGCGCCCTCGGGCCCGCGGTGTGCGCTTCCACCGTCTGAGCCTGGGCGGTCCCGCAGATCGCCGACAGCGCCAGGCCGGCGAACATCGCGCCCGCCAACCACCGTGATTGAGTTGAAGTCGTCATGGTCAGTCCCCTTGTCTCGAAATGCGGCCCGATCGGCCGCTCATTCCAGCCAGACGGACACGTCGCGATTTTTTCGCGCGACGTGGGCTTTCATATTAGGCTCGGCAAATCTCATGGGCGGGGTTGGTTTCTTGACGGGCCAGGGTTTCACGGCGTCGACGCGGCCCATCGTCCATGAGACGCCGACGGTTCCCGCCGCCTGGGCGCGGATCGATGCGGTTCGCCTGGGTGAGGGCGCCGTGCGCCATCACGTCCTGCTGGAGCGGGACGGCGCGTCGCCGATACGTTTTGAACTGCGAATGACGAACCGTCCGGAGTCCTGGTCTAGCGTGGAAGCGATCGTATGGAAGGGCCGGGCGTTTATCGGCTTCGCCGAACGGGTCTATCTCGTCGGCGATCCGGGGACCGACATCCGATGCATCGATCTGGACTGTTATTTCAGTGAATTCCGGCCCGAGGGCGATAGTCTCTTGGTCGCGGACGGGGAGTCCGTAACGCGATTGGACGACGTCGGCGCGGTCGTCTGGCGCAGTCCGCGTTTGAGCCTGGACGGGGTCATCATCAAGACCGTCGCCGACGGCAGGATTTCAGGCGAAGGAACCTACGACCCGCCCGATGTCTGGGAGCCCTTCGTCATCTCCTGGTCGGATGGTCGTCTTTGCCCGACCGATGGCGGGCGGGAATAAACAAAAACGGAGGAAACCATGGGCGCGTTCGCAGCGCATCGCACTCGCAACGCCGTCCTCGGGGTCCTGGCATTGCTGACGCTCGGCGCCGGCCCCGCCCTGGCGGACGACGCCCTGTCGGTGATCCTGGCCAAGAAAACGCCGCCGCTGATGAACGCCCTCAATCTGGTGGCGCAGGGCGCGGGCTTTTACCGGGAAGAGCATCTGCAGATCACCACCCGACTGACCGACGAGGCCATCCAGACCCTGAGAAGCTGCGCGAGCGGCCAGAGCGACATCTGTCCCATGCCGATCGAGCCCATGCTGGAGCACTATGACGACGGCGTGCGCATGAAGATGTTCCTATCCAGCGCCGATACCTTCACCGTGGTGATCGCCGTGCCTTCGGACAGTCCGGTCAGGACCCTGGCCGATCTGAAGGGCAAGGCCATCGGCGTGCATCTGGCCACCGGCGCGGCGGGGGTTTTCCCCACCCAGTCGGCCCTGGCGGCGGCGGGGGTCAAGCCCGGCGAGACCACCATGGTCACCGTGGGCATGAACCAGGAGGCGATGGACGCCCTGGCCTCGGGCAAGGTGGCGGCGCTGGGCCTGCCCATGTACGAGATGGTCCCCTTCATCGCCGCGGGCGCCAAGCTGCGCATCTTCCGCCACCCGATCCTGGGCCACATCGCCAACGGCGGCTACGCCTCCGCCCCCTCGGTGATCGCCGCCAAGGCCGACGCGCTCGGCCGCTTCTCGCGGGCTATCGTCAAGGCGTCGCTGCTGATCCGGTATAATCCATCGGCGGCGGCTCGGGCGTTTCTGATGGCCAAGGGCGAGCCTTTCACCGACGCGGATGTGCAGCGCATCGCGGCCGACCTGACCGCCTGGGAAGACGATTTGCCGGCGTCTGACCCGACCAGCCCGAGGATCGGCGAGGTCAAACAGACCGAGGTCGGGCGCTACATCCAGCTCCTGACGGACGCCGGCGTGATGAAACGGGCGATCCCGGCCTCGGAGTTCGTGACGGACAGGTTCGTGGCGGCGGCCAATGATTTCGACCGCGAGGCGTTTGAGGCGCGGGCGACGGGGATGCGGTGAGGAAGCGCCAAGAATGAAGGCGGACTTGAAAAACCCATCAGATGGGTTATCTTGAGCCATGGTGGTCGTTCATCGCGCCCACGGCTTCCGGTTCGTCATCTACACGCTCGATCACGAACCGGCGCACGTCCACATAACCGGGGCGGGACAGGCGAAGATCAATCTGCGGGGCGCGGGAGGCGTGCCCGAGGTCGTCTTCAGCGTAGGTATCAAGCGGTCCGATATGCGCCGCCTGCTGGATGAGGTGATCGAGCGCCGCGATGTGTTTTTGCAAGAGTGGGAGTGGATTCATGGTGACTGACGCACAACTCAGAGCGGCCGAAGCGCGTGGCCGCCAGATGCTCGAGACCGAGCCCCGAGCTCTTTCCGCGCACTATGACCTGGCCACGGGCCGCGTCGTGCTGAACCTGACCAACGGCTGCACCTACGCCTTTCCCACCCAACTGGTGCAGGACCTTCAAGGCGCTAGCCACGCCGATCTGGCCGACGTCGTGGTCGACGGCGTGGGTTTCAACCTGCATTGGCCGACGCTGGACGTCGACCTTTACGTCCCGGCCCTGGTGTCCGGGATATTCGGAACGCGCGCGTGGATGACGCGAGAGCTGGCGCGCGTCGCGGGACGCACGTCTTCGCCAGCGAAGGCCGCCGCCGCCCGGTCGAACGGCGCCAAGGGTGGACGGCCGCGTAAGGTCGCGGGGGGTTGAAGGAAGGCAGACGAACGATTCCGTCGGCTCGGCAGCGACTATGGTGAAATGTGCTCATGTCCCAGGATAGATGGATATCGGGTCAAGGGGTTGCGGTGAGATGTGTGTAAGTCGGGGACCGGTCCTCATATCCCACAGGTCTGCTTCACGGCGCCTGATCTCTCGGAACGTAGCTGTCCACCACGGCGCGGCTGAGCGCCGCGATTAACCGGTCCTGGTCCGTGTAAGAAAGGCGCGTGTTCGATAGGAAGACCGCGACGGCGACCTTGCCGCCATCGGGCGCCATCAACAATCCGACGTCATTGGTCGCCGGCGACACGCCGTCGTTGGCCTGCCCTTTGCCCGTCTTGTGGGCAATCATCCAGTCGGCCGGAAGGCCGGCTTTCAAACGCGTTGGAAAAGTCCGGGTCCGCGCCAGAATGTCGAGGAGATGTCGGGTTGAAGGCGGCGATAGCAGGTCGCCGTCCGATAGACGTTGCAGCATCGCTGTCATCCCGGCTGGAGTCGCCGTGTCACGGCTGTCCCTGAGGTAGGCGCCGAAAGCGGCCCTGCGCCGCTCGAGTGGAACAGCTGCAACGGCGCGGCCGAGCACGCGCGGGTCCGTAAACTCGGGGACGCCATCGGAGTCCAATGATCTCAGTTTGGAGATGGCGTTCATCGCGATCGAAGCGAATTCCGCGTAATCCCTTGCCCTCGAGCACTTTTTGCACGGCCGGCGGACCTCCCAGCTTTGCGACGAGGATGTCGGTGGCGGCGCTGTCGCTATCCACCACCATGCGCGTGAGCAGGTCGTCGACTGTGGTGCGATAGACCCCTCGCTTGCGCAGCAGGTTCGGCGATCGGTTGAACATTTAAGCTCAGATCTGATGGATAGACGGCGATAGGGTCACTGAGCTCGAAGCGGTGGCGATCCACTGCGTCGAGGACGGCGACAGAGACGGGCAACTTCATGACGCTCTGCATTGGGAAGGCGCGCCGACCTTGCGAACAAACAAGCTGATCGGGTGTCCGAGCGCAGAATCCGATGTGCCCATCGAAGGCAGAGGTAAGGTCTTTGACTGTCCGCGCAAGACGTTGCTCGTTCAGCACGCTCGCAGTTGCTCGATTGGCCGAGAGATTTGTCAGCGCCAAGGCGGCAACGATTGCTCCAACGAGTGTCGGCCACCTCATCACGTCCATTCCTTGTCGGCGCCATAGGAATAAAATGAAACGTACTCCTCTCCCGCCTTCCAGCCGACGGCTTAATCCGACGGGCGTTTGGAACCAGCCGTTCACCCACGTTCCCGCACCTTCACGCGCTCAAAACCCCCGCGCCACCCGAAACCCGTGGTCGTCGATCCTCAGGTCGGCGGCGTAGCGCAATCGCTGAGCCGAGCGGAGCATCTGGGGGCGGGCGCTCCAGGAGCCGCCGCGCAGGGACGGCTGGGCGCAGTCGCCGGTGCGGTTGGGCGCGCCGTCGATGGGCGCGCCGACGTAGCTTTCGCTCCAGCAATCCTCCAGCCAGGACCATGTCTCCCCCGTCGTGTCGTACAAGCCGAAGGCGTTGGGCTTGAAACGCCCCACCGGCGAGGCGAAGGCGAAGCCGTCGTGGCAGCTGGTGGTCAGCGACAGGGGCAGACGCGCCTTGGTGTCTAGGTCCGCGCCGTTGGCGTAGGCGCAGGCGGCGTTCGGGTCGTCGCCCCAGAAATAGGTGGTCGTGGTCCCGGCGCGGTTGGCGTAGTCGTACTCGGCCTCCGACAGCAGGCGATAGGCGTGGCCGGTCTTGTTGGACAGCCAGGCGGACATAGGCCTTGGCGTCGCTCCAGTTCACGCACTGGACGGGAAAGTCCTCGGTCTGCTCGAAACCCGGATTGCGCCAATTGCGGCCGCTCATGGGCTGCTTGCCCGGCTCGCTGGTGTAGCACTGATCGCCCGCGTTATAGCCCGTGTCAGCCACGAAGCGGGCGAACTCGCCGACCGTGACGGGATATTTGCCGACCGCGAAGGCGTAGCCGATGCGCACCCGGTGGCGCGGAATCTCATAGGGCTGGTGGTCCAGCGTGGCGGGCGTGGAGCCCAGCACGTTTTCCCCCGCCGGGATCACGATCATTTCCGGAAATTCCGGACCGTCCCATAGCTCGACCGGCCTCTCGGACGCGCGCCAGGTGATCGGCGGGGCGTCGAGCCGAGCCTGCAGTTCGGCGAGGGGCGGGCCGGCGGCGATCAGGGCGGCGGTCCTGGCCTTGATGGCGGCGATTTCGGCGTCCGGGTGAGGATGGGCGGCTTGAAAGGCGGCGAAGCGGCTTTGGCGCGTCTGCGTCCAGGCGGATGCGTCGTCGGCTTGGACCACCAGCGCCGAAACGCTCCACGCCGCGACGGCGACAGCAACGGTCCTCATCCAGGACGAACCCATGTCTCCTCCCACAAGGCGTCTTGCCCAGACCACACTTTAGCTGTCGATCATCAGTGGGTGTCACGCGCCTCTTTGGCGATGGAGAGCCCTGAAGGCCTTGGTGGATTTTGAGCTCCGGTTTGCGGTCGGGTCAAGGACGGGTCCTTCGGACCCGCCGCTTTGCGGCCGCCAAAGGCGGTCCTTGAGCCGACCGCAAACCGGAGCCACGCTGGCCGCCAGGTTTTTCAGGACTCAGTCCGCTCGGGACTATCAGTTGAGCGGGCTAATACTCCCGCCCGCTTCAGCACCACCGCCTGCGCCGCGTGAAGAATGCGCTGAACGGGCGCGCGGCGATAATCCCACATCGCCTCCGGGCCCGGAGGCGCGACCACCATGGTGGCGTTGGCCTCGAACACAAGCAACGACCCGTCCGGCGCCAGGGCGAAATCGACGCCGCCGTAGTCGAGCCCGAGGGTGCGGTTGATCGCGTCCAGGGCGGCCATGGCGCGCGGGCCCAAGACGGCCGGCATGTCGGCCAGAAAGGCCGCTTCCTCCGCGCGGTGGTCGGGCCGGTCGGCCATGTCGGCGGTGAAGTAATGCACCTTCCAGTCACGCGAGAGCGCCAGATGCAGGGGATAGAGCGCCCCGCCCACCATCATCGCCCTGTATTTATGCGCCAGACCACGATGATCGCGCGCGTCCAGGTACTGGATCATCAGCAGCTCGGCGCCCGGCAGCGCGGCCAACGCGTGCGCCAGCTGGGCAGGATCGTCCGCCTTCATGAAATGCAGGCCGGTGTGATAGCCGGGGCTGCGTAGCAGGAGGGGATAGCCGAAGTCGGCCGCCGCGGCTGGGACGTCGTCCGGCCGAGCCGTGCGGATGCGCGGCGCGATCACGCCGGGCAATTGCGCCAGTAAGGCGGCGTTGGCGGCGCGGCCCGTGGCGCGGATGCGGTCAGGCGAATTGATCGTGGGGGCGTTGGTGCATTCCAGCACGCGCTCTGCCGCGTCCAGCGCCGATGCGCCCAGGTCGGCGTCGCCCACGGCGTTGAACACCACGTCATGCTCGGGCAGCGCCGTTTGCCGCGTGAACGCCTCTACCGCCAGCACCCAGGTTTGGAAGCGCTTTTCGTTCAGCAGGAACCGCGTCGGCACATTTCCGCCCGCCGCCGACACCAGCAGCAGGACGCGGCAGGGCGTTCCGGTCCCGCGAAAGGGCAGCGGGGTGACCGTCCGGCCCTGATAGCTGCGCAGCCGATGCCGCTCGGCCGCCTCCCAGTCTCCGCGCTGTTGCAGAAGGTTGGCCATGCCCTGGTGGGCGTCCGGATGGTCCGGCGCCAGGGCCAGCGCTGCCGCGAACTGGGCGTGAGCCTCGTCCATGAGACCCTCGGCGAGCAGGGCGTTGCCCAGGTTGACGCGCCCGATCGGATTGTCCGGATGATGCTTGACCGCCTCGGCGTAGGCCAGGCGGGCGGCGGTGCGAAAATCGGTTCGGTAAAGCAGGGTCCCCAGATCGTTGAGCGCCCCGAAATGGGTCGGCTCCAGGGCGATGGCCGCCAGATAATCGGACTTGGCTTCCTCCTCGTGGCCCAGCCCCGCGAGCAGGCCGGCGCGGGCATGGCGCAGATCGGCCCTATCCGGATTGGCGCCGATGGCCTCGTTTAACCGGGCCAGCTGTGGATCGGAGGCGTCCTGGGTCATGCACGTCTCCTCAAGCGTCCGGCCAGAAAGCTTAATCCACCAAGACCGCCGGGAAACGGACCATGATGATCCGCCTCGTCCGATATGCGGCGGAATGTCGCAGTCCCCAACTTGGGTCACCAGACCTTTTTCATCGGGCCCAAATCAGTTTTTAACGACGTGATCGCATCTTCGGGGGAGGAGGCGCTCATGGCTGTCCGCAAAACCCGCGACCGCGTTTCAACGCCCGCAGCGTCGGACCATGTTCCGGCCGCGCCGCCGACCTCTCTTCGGCTGGCCGAGGAGCGCGACTCGTCGATTTCCTCCGGCGCCCACGCCCTCCTGGTGCAGATCCAGTCGCATATCGACGCCGGGGAAGGCGAACGGCCCAGATCCTCGCCCGCCCGCGGCGTCGCCATCGCCTTGATCCCTTCGGCCTTGGTCTGGTGGGGCGTCATCGCGGGCGTTCGCGCGCTGATCCAACACGGACATTAGCCGCTTCGCACAATGGTCATGCACGTCGCGGGCGTGAAGGTGTAGGCTGAACACCTGAACCAGACCCAGCGGACAAGGCGCCGGCATGACCAAGATCATCTATGAAATCGTCGAGCACGACGGCGGCTGGGCCTATCGCGCCGAGGGGGTCTATTCGGAGACCTTCGCCTCGCACGACGCGGCGCGCCGGGCCGCCGAACGGGCCGCCGCCGAACAGGCCGTGCCCGGCGAAACGGAAGGCATTTCCTTCGAGGACGCCGAGGGGCATTGGCATGACGAGGCGTCTTCGGGCGATGACCGGCCCGAGACCGAGGTCAAGGGTTAGCCATATGCCTGACAAGCCGTTCATCGGCTTGAACCCACTCTGAACAGCCCGGCCCGCGCCCGTTCAGGGCCATGGGTCCATACCGTCTCCCGAGCCGATTTGGCTCTGCCTTATTGGAGACGACTGAAATGCTTACCCCCGCCAAAACCCTGCTGCTGGCCCTGGGCCTGTGCACGGCGCTTGCCGGCGCAGCTTCCGCCGAAACCCCCTTCCAGGCGACGCATCCGCGCCGAGCGGAAGTGAATATGCGCCTGACCAAGATCGATCATAAGGTCATGGTCGCGCGCCGCGAAGGCCGGATCGGCCCGCAAAAGGCCAAGCTCATCCGCTCCGAAGCGCGCGTGATCCGCGCCCGCGAACGCCTGGATGCGCGCCGTCACGCCGGCCACATCACCAAGGTCGAACAACGCAAGCTGAACCGCGCGGAAAACGGCCTGGTCCGTCAAGTTCGCCCGTGATCGGGCTAATTGAAGCCGCCGGAGTTCATGCTCCGGCGGCTTCGGCCAGCAGGCCCTGAAACGCCTCCACAATGCGGGCGACCGCCGGGTTCTTGTAGGCGAACTCGCCTGCCTCCGCTTCCGGATGCACCAGCATGGTGGCGTTGGCCTCGAACACCAGGACGCGCCCGTCCGGCAAGATGCTGAAATCCACGCCCGCATAGTCCAGGTCCAGCTTTTCGCCGATACGGCCGATCGCCCGCCACGCCCGCTCGCCCACGATGTTTTGCGGAGCCTCCAGAAACTGGCGCTCCTCGGCCTGACGATCGGCGGCGCCGGACATGCCGGCGGTCTCGTAGTGCGCCAGCCAATGGTCGGCCACGGCCCAGTGGTACGGAAACGGCCGGCGATCCACGAACACCACCCGGCCCTTGCGGTAGCGCGCATCGGCGGCGCGGTAGTCGTGGAATTCGGTGAGATAGGCGTCCTCGCCCGCCAGGCTCTCGGCCGCCGCGACAAGGTCTTTCGGCCGGTCTGCTCGCGCCAGTCCCTTGCCGCCGTGCGACCCGGTCGGACGGACGAGCACGGAACCTCGCAGCCCCGCCGCAGACGCCGCCGCCGCGAGCCCCTCGCCGGAAACGGACGAGACCCGCACGGCCTTGGGCGCCAGCACGCCGTCGATGTCGCCCAGGAGGGCGGGCAGCCGGTCGCGGCGCGTGCGCGCCACCTTGTCGGGCCGGTTGAGCGCCCGCTTGGAACACTGCGCCAGGAACAGATCCACCGCCTGGGCGCTCGGCCCGGCCAGGTCGGCGTCGCCGATGGCGTTGAACACCACGTCGTACCGCGGCAGGTCGACCGCCTGGTCGGGGCGGGCGTGCTCCATGTACCAAACCAGCCGGTTGTAGAGCCTGGGCGGCATCAGATGGCGGTAGGGCACATTGCCGTTCGATTGGGTGGCCAGCACCAGAACCGTCATACGGCCGGCGGCGGCCGGCTCGAAAAACAGGCTTTGCCGGGAATAGGCGTCATCCAGCCGGGCCTGGGCGGCAACATAGTCTCCGCGCGCCTCCAGCAACGCCGCCAGGGTCTGGCTCGCCACCGCATGGCCGGGCTGGCGCTGCAGGGCCGCGAGGCTGTGGTGCTCGGCCCCGTCGTCGATGCCGACGGACAGGTAAAGGGCGCCCAAGCCCGCGTGGGCGGGCGCGGAGCTCGGATCGAGCGCCAGCACCCGCTTGAACGCCCGCTCCGCCGCCTGGGCCTGGCCCAGCTCCGCGTAGCTGTGACCCAGCTCCAGCGGCACGGTTGGATCGTCCGGACGCAACACCGCGGAGATTTCCAACCCAGCAATGGCCGGGTCCATCGCCTGCAGGGCTGCGAGGGCGGCCGCCCAAACCGCCATGGCGCCCGGTTCGCCGGGCTGCAGCGCCAGGGCCGTCTCAGCCGCGCTCATGGCCTCCGCGGCGCGGCCGGCGTTCAGCAGCATGCGGGCCAAGACCGCCGAGGGTTCGGCGGTCTTCGGCGTCAGGCGGCACAGGGCCGCCTGGGCTGACAGATTTTCCTCTAAGGACGGCATGGCCCACGCATAGGCTCGAGCATGAACGGAAAAGGTGTAGGCTGTGTTGCCGCAACCTCTTCGGGCTCCGCTCCGCGTGTCCGTCGCCGTTTTGACGGCTCGGCAATGGAGTAGCCAAGACGGCGCGACTGTGCTTTGAGGCTCCGGCCCTTCGCGGCAATCCCATTGCAACGCTTGGCGCCATGACTGAAACACCGCCCGACCGCCTGTCCACCAACCCCTCGAGCCCCTTCTATGACGCCGAAGCCCTGGGGCGCGGCGTGGGAGTGCGCTTCAAGGGCGCGGAGAAAAACAACGTCGAGGAATACTGCGTGAGCGAGGGTTGGGTCCGGCTTGCCCTGGGCGCCAAGGTCGACCGTCGAGGCGACCCCCTGACCATAAAACTGCAGGGCGAGGTCGAGCCCTATTTCCGCGACCAGGATTGATGCGCCGACAAAAACGATAGGGTGCGACGTTTACGCACTTCGGGGTTGAGGCCGGGCGCGACGGTCTAATGCTTAGCGCAATCCTAACGGAACCACGCCATGTCGATCCATCCGGCGCCGGACAGCTTTCAGCACATGCGGCGAGAACTCGCGCCGTCAGGCGCTGGCGGGGCCGAGGTTTCGGGCGCTATAAGCCCCTTGCGCCGGGACTACGTCGGCCCAAGGAGTTCCATGATCGGTTGGCGGGACATTCGGCCTGCGGCTTTGGTGATCGGTCCGACGGTGATGGCGCTGTTGACTCTGGGCGCCGGCGTCATGCTGCTGGCCTCCGGGGCGACCCCCGGTGACCCGGCGCGCCTGCGCTGGCTTGCCGACCACGCGCCCCTGCCGGTGATCGAGGTCAGCCACTTCGTTTCCAGCATCATCGGCCTGATGCTCGTGCTGGTGGCTTTCGGACTGAAACAAAGGCTGGACGCGGCCTGGTCGGCGGCGGCGTCGCTGCTCGCGGTGGCCGCCACCCTGGCTCTGCTCAAGGGCGTCAACTGGGGCGAGACCACAATTCTCACCTGCATTTGCCTGATGCTCTTGCCCCTGCACGCCGCCTTTCCGCGCACCGCGCGGCTGAGCCGGATGGAGATCACCCCGGGATGGCTGCTGTCGGCGGGCGCGGCGGTGGTCGGCGCGGGCATGCTCAGCCTTTGGTCCTATCACAACGTCGCCTATGGAGATCAGCTGTTCTGGCGGGTGATGGTCAGCGCCGACGCCAGCCGCTCGCTGCGGGCCTGGACCGGCGTGGGCGTGCTGTTCCTGGCCTTCGGGCTGTGGCGCATGATCTCCACGCCGGCCACGCCGGCCATCGTCAGCGACCACGATCCGGACTACGCCCGCGCGCGCGCCATCCTCGCCGTGGCGGAACGTTCGACCCCGGACTCCAACCTGGCCCTGCTGGGCGACAAGCGGTTCCTGTTCTCGGACTCGGCAAGAGCTTTCTGATGTTCGGGGTGCGCGGCCGATCGTGGATCGCCTTCGGCGCCCCGGTGGGCCTGGTCTGCGAGCGCCAGGAGTTGCTTTGGCGTTTCCGCGAACTGGCCGACGCCCACGCCGCCCGCGCGGCGCTCTACGCCGTGGGCCCCGACCTACTGCCCGAAATCGTCGACCTGGGTTTCGCGGTGCAGAAGACCGGCGAATCCGCCACTGTCCGACTGGAGGACTTCTCCCTGCAGGGCCGCAAGCGCGAGGTGCTGCGACGCAACTGGCGCAAGGCCGCCGAAACGGGCGCGCAATTTGAGGTCGTCCCGCCTGACCAGGTCGCTCTGCATGTCAATGAACTGAAAGCCGTCTCAGACCAATGGCTGGCCCACCATGCCGGCGGCGAAAAGGGCTTCACCATGGGCCGGTTCGATCCGGCCTATGTCTGCGAATTCCCCTGCGCGGTGGTGCGGGTCGAAGGCGAGATCGTGGCCTTCGCCAACCTCTGGACGACCGCCGAACGGACCTCCTTCTCCATGGACCTCATGCGCTACGGCGAAGCCGCGCCGAAGAACATCATGGACTTCCTGTTCGTGGAGTTGCTGCAGTGGGGGCGCGAGCAGGGCTACGAGGCCTTCGAATTCGGCATGGCGCCCCTGGCGGGCCTGGCGGGCCGACCGTTGGCGCCGCTGATGACCCGCGTCGGGCGGCTCCTGTTCGAGCGCGGCGAGGACCTCTACAACTTCCAAGGCGTGCGTCGCTACAAGGACAAGTACGATCCGATCTGGTCGCCCCGTTACATCGCCGCCGCCAACAAATGGGCCATGGGCATCGCCCTGGCGGACGTGAGCCTGCTGTCCGCCGGCGGGGTCAAGGGCATCGCCAAACGCCCCCGCGCCCAGGCCGCGCCGGCGGCGCCGATCCCCCAGACCACCGAGCCGCTGATCGGCCGCGCCTGACGCGCGATAGGGTCAATGTCGGCGGGCGGTTTGCATGTGCGGCCAAAGAGGCTAGCCTAGCCTTGGCGCAAGGGGAGAACTCGACATGTTCGCAGCGTTTCCGCTGATGGCTCTCGTCGTGGTCATTTACGATCTGGTGGCCCTGTCCATCGGCGGGATGCGCACCACCAGCGCCCAGGATCAACTGGCCCAGCCGCTGTTCTCCGTGCACATGGCGTCCAATGCGGTGTGGACCGTGGGTCTGGGCGATCTGCTGCTGGCGACCGCCCTGGTCCTGCTGTTCATCGAACTGCTCAAGTCCACCTCCAGCCCTCGGGTGGCCATTCGTCAACCATTCCCTGTCGATGATCCTGTTCATCGTCTGCCTGGTTGAGTTCCTGCTGTTCGGCGCCTGCGCCACCTCGACCTTTTTCCTGATCACCTTGATGGTGCTGCTCGACGTCCTGGCCGGATTTCATCGTCACCATCGTCGCTTCGCGGCGCGAACTGGACCTGAACTCCGATTAGGACAGAACCGTGAAGACCAGGGCGACCATCAGGACGTCCAGAGCGCGGGTGGCGAAGGCGGCGACGACGTTCATGGGCGATGATCCTGCGACGCTTGGGACAAGGACCCCACGAGGCAAGCAAGACCGGCGCCAGCTGCCGCGATTCAGATCTTGGTTTTCGAGAACAGCCCCGTCCTGTTGCGCCGATCGATGGCGCCGGACCATTCCGTCGAAAGATAAGCGGCCTTGGCCTGGGCCAGGGTTTGCGGGCCGCCGCGCAGGCCGCGCTTTTGGCCGTCCTGACCCATCAGCTGGGCGGCGAGCACCGGCTGCGGATCGATCGGCTTGTCCGACGCAGTAACAGCCGGCAGTTGGGCGGCGTCGTGACGGTCTTCTGTCGGGCCGCGCCGTCCGCCTTGCGGCGCACGCGAAAACGCCTGTCGCCTTCGGTTCGGCGGATCGGGTCGATCGGATCGGTCATGGCGGCCTCGGGCTTTTTTTGGCCATTATGCCCGCAGAGGGTTAAGGCTCGGTACGGGCCGTCGCACGGCCGGCCTCAGCTCTTGGAAGCCAGCTTCTCGATCTGCTGCTGCATCTCCTCCAGACGCTTCTTCAGGTCGGCCAGGAACTCGTCGCCTTCCGACTTGGCCGGCCCGGCGGCGGGCGCCTTGGCCGGCGCCTCGTCCGGACGGGGGAAGGCGAACGGAGAAAACATCTTCATGGCTCGGTCGAACAGCTGCATATTCTGCCGGATCTGCTCGTCGAAATATTTCAGCCCCTGGCCGGCGCCGAGGGTCTCGCTGAGCTGGGAGCGCATGCGCTCCTGCTGCTGGGTGAAGCTGTCCAGGGAAAGCTCGAGATAGCTGGGCACCAGGGCCTGGATGGAGTCGCCGTAGAAACGGATCAGCTGGCGCAGGAACTGGATCGGCAGCAGGTTCTGCTGCCCGCGGTTCTCCTCGTCGAAGATGATCTGGGTCAGCACCGAGCGGGTGATGTCGTCGTTGGTCTTGGCGTCGTAGACGACGAAATCGACGTGTTTTTTGACCATCTCGCTGAGATGTTCGAGCGTGACGTAAGAACTGGAGGCGGTGTTGTAGAGCCTTCGGTTCGCGTATTTCTTGATGACGACGCGCTCGCCGGCGCCCTTTGGATTGTCGGGTTTGGTCTCGGACGCGGCTGGGTCGGTCATGGTCCCCCCAAAATCGGGTGAAACGCGCTTGCAGCGCTATTGTGCAACGCCACATTATTGCGGATGACATCATCCAGCGCTAGTGCAGCAATTCCGAAATCATATTCGCACCCGCGAACTATCAATGATTTGCCCTCGGATGATCGGCAGGAGCCATTTTCATGACTGATATCGTTATCGTTTCCGCCGCCCGCACGCCCGTTGGCGCATTCAACGGCGCGCTGGCGAGCCTTTCGGCCGCCGACCTCGGCGCCGTCGCCATCAAGGCCGCGCTGCAGCGGGCGAACGTTGAGCCGGGCCAGGTCAGCGAAGTGGTGCTGGGTCACGTGCTGCAGGCCGCCGCCGGCCAGGGCCCGGCGCGTCAGGCGTCGGTGAAGGCCGGCATCCCCTATGAAACCCCTGCCTGGAGCATCAACCAGATCTGCGGCTCGGGCCTGCGGGCCGTGGCCATCGGCATGCAGCAGATCAAGGACGGCGCGGCCATCGTCGTGGCCGGCGGCCAGGAAAGCATGAGCCAGGCGCCCCATGCCGCGCACCTGCGCAACGGGACCAAGATGGGCAATGTCGAGTTCGTCGACACCATGGTCAAGGACGGCCTGTGGGACGCCTTCAACGGCTATCACATGGGCGTCACCGCCGAGAATCTGGCGACCCAGGGCCAGATCACCCGCGAAGACCAGGACCGTTTCGCCGTGCAGTCGCAGAACCGCGCCGAAGCCGCCCAGAAGGCCGGCAAGTTCGACGCCGAGATCACCGCCGTGACCATCAAGGGCCGCAAGGGCGACACGGTGGTCGATAAGGACGAATACATCCGCCACGGCGCGACCTATGACTTCGTCGCGGCTCTGCGTCCGGCCTTCTCCAAGGACGGCACGGTCACCGCGGAAACGCCTCGGGCCTGAACGACGGAGGCCGCCGCCGTGGTGCTGATGACCGAAACCGAGGCCGCCGCCCGCGGGCCTGAAGCCCTTGGCCCGCATCGCCTCCTGGGCCACCGCCGGCGTCGATCCGGCGATCATGGGCTCGGGCCCCATTCCCGCCACCAAGCTGGCGCTAAAACGGGCGGGCTGGACGGTCGCGGACCTGGACCTGATCGAAGCCAATGAAGCCTTCGCCGCCCAGGCGCTGTGCGTCAGCCGCGGCCTGGGCTTTGATCCGGCGAAGGTCAACGTCAACGGCGGCGCCATCGCCATCGGCCACCCCATCGGCGCCTCGGGCGCCCGGATCCTGACCACCCTGCTTTATGAGATGAATCGCGCCGACGCCAAGAAGGGCCTCGCCACGCTTTGCATCGGCGGCGGCATGGGGGTGTCCATGTGCGTCGAACGGGCTTGACGCCTCCTCCGTCGCAAGGGGAGTGTTAGGGCCGAGCTTGAGGGGCCGAAGGGGCGCGTGACCGGTGGACCGTATTGACGCAAGGCGGCCCTTGCCCCGTCTCAAAACGGCCCTAGTCCCGTTGCATCTGGCTGGGTCATGATCCAAGGCAGGTTTGCGGTTCTCGGCGGCGTGTTGGCTTTGGCCGCGCTGGTCGCGGCGGGGCCCGCGTCCGCTCAAGCCGACTCCGGTCCTGTCTTCACCGAGCCCGCGCCTTGGGCCGCCGCCAGTGTCAACGGCCTGTCCCAGATATTCGACGACGCCTGGCTGCTTGGAACGGCCAACATGCGCGGCCCCGCCGGGCGATCCTTCGGCGACCCGTACAGGGACGGACCGGACGGTCCCGGCGGCGTCGCCCCTCCGCCCTCGGTGCTGCACGACATGCCCCTCTCGCGGACGGACCGTGGGCTGCAGGCGCCGCCGGTGGCCCGCTATGCGGCTGGCCAGGGAGAAGTCTTCGTGTTCGACCGCTCGAGCGGCGCGGCGCTGTTGAAGTTCGACAACAGCCCGGAGATCTGGGTCCTGCAGCCCTCGCCTGCGCCGCGCGGCGACGTCATCTACCGCAACGATCTGGGCGAACCGGTCCTGCGCGCCACCCGTCTGGGCGGCCTGACCCTGTTCAGCGCCAATACGCCGGGCGGCGAGGCGGCCGCCCTGATGGGCGGGGCGGACGATCTGCAGCCGCCGCCCTTCCTGCCGCCGGGCGCGGTGTTCCAGCGCATGCTGCAGTCCTCGGCCCGCGCCTCGCGCGCCGCCCAACACCTGATCCGGTTCGACGCCCCGGACGTGACGCCCGAATTCCGCCCCCGTGTTCGTGGACGCCGCCGCGGCGGCGTCCGAAGCGGTGATCGTCCTGTCGCGGCGCGACGACGGCCGCGCCTTTCTTCGGCGGCTGATCAGGATGCAGTTCCAGCCCGCCGCCACCGGCCCGGGCGAGCCGGGCCAGAAGCCGGCGCTCGACACCTCGTGCGAATAGGCCTCGCGCGCCACGGCGTCGGGCAGATGCGGCACGCCGCCGGGGTGGCGCGGCGCCCGTCTGCCGGAAAAGCGCGTCACCGCCAGATCGAACGAGCCCCAGAAAAAATGCACCGGGCTCGACTTTGCCGAGGAAGGCGGTGCGGAAATGCGCCATCACCCGGTGCGCGTTTGTAAGCGCGCGCCAGAAGCGGTGCACGCGTCGCGATCGTAAGACGCGTGCGCGCGGTCCTGGTCGAACGGCACCGCGCCGGCGATCTCGCACGGCATCGGGTTGATGGCGGTGGCAAGCCCAGTTCCCCCAGCGCGATCTGCACGTCGGCGTAGAACTCCGCCACCGACATCGGCTTCAAGACGAGCTGGCGGAAATGCCCGTCGCTGGTCCGCATCCACAGAGATGATCGATGAAGTCGAAGTCGATCTGGAACTGCCGGCCGCCGTCCGGGATCGGCCCCGTGGTCAGCCCGCGCGCGTTCACGTAAAGCGTCACATGCCAGGAATGGTTGATCCAGGGCGTGCGCGCGAGGCTGATCTTGCCCACCACCTGCGTCCACAGTTGCAGCGTGGCGGCGGTGTCGGCCCATGGCGCGAAGGGCAGCGCGGGCCAGGTTGCGGGGGGCGGCGGCATCGGCAAGACCCTATCATTGACAAGAGTCTATTATTTCCGCCGGCGTTGGGAACGGTCAAGCGCCGCGCCCGGCCGGCAACCGGCCGACGCGGGATTGACGCGCGCGCGCAATCTGGCATCCGCAGGCGCCGCCTTCGTTTGGATTGCCCTCGACCCCAATGCCCCGCAGACCCTTCCGCATCGGCCGCTCGTTGACCGGCCTCGGCCTGTTCGCCACAAGGCCGATCAGGAAGCGCAGCCGCATCGTCGAATACAAAGGCCCGCTGCTCGCCTTCAAGGAGGCGGAAAAGGCCGAAGCGCGCGGCAACCGCTATCTCTACGAGATCAGCAAGAACTTCACCATCGACGGCACCCCGCGCAGCAATGTCGCGCGCTACGCCAACCATTCCTGCAACCCGAACGCCGACAGCTACAGCGTCGGCCACCGCGTGTTCATCCGCGCCATCCGCGACATCAAGCCGGGCGAGGAAATCGTCTACGACTACGGCACCGATTACCTCAAGAACGTGATCGGCCGCTCGAATTGCCGCTGCTCGCGCTGCCGCCGCCGGCGCGCCCGCAAGGCGCGCGAGGCGCGAGCGCGCATAAAGCGCCGTCTCGTCCGCCTGGCGCGCGAACGCCGCAAGCGCCGCAAGACGTAAAGCCGCCCCCTGCCCGCTGGGCCGCGCCCGTGCTAGGCAAACGTGCTTCGCCCGATCCAAGAGCCGATGTCTCGGTGAACTCCGACCGCATCGCATCAGCCCGCCCGCGCGCCGACCGTGTCCCGCGCGGCATCGCCTTCATGCTCGGCGCCACGGTGCTATTTGCCGCCTCGACCGCACTGTCGAAATGGCAGGTGGCGAGTTATTCCTTCGCCGAGGTGCTCTGGTTCCGCTCCGCCACCTCGCTACTCACCTGCGCGGTGTTGATCCTGCCGCGCGCCGGCCTGCCGTGTTCCGCACCCGCCGCCTGCGCGATCATGCCGGGCGCAGCGTCACGCAGACGGTGGCGCAGAGCCTGATCCTGATCGCGCTCAGCATGATGCCGCTGGCCGGCGCGATGGCGATCAATTTTTCCGCGCCGCTGTTTGCCACGCTTTTTGCCGCGATTTGGCTCAAGGAGAGAGTGGGGACCGCGCGCGGCGCGGCGCTCGCCATCGGCTTTGCCGGCGTGCTGCTGGTCGCCTCGCCCGGCGCCGACAGCTTTCGCCTCGGCGCGCTGTTCGCGCTCGGCAACGCGGTGCTTTACGGCAGCGTCACCGCCGCGGTGCGCGGCATGACGCGCACCGAGTCGACCGAGACGCTCACCATGTACCAGATGCTGTTCCTCACTGTGCTGTTCACGCTGGCACTGCCGGTGTTCGGCTTTCGCCTTCCCGCGGGCGCCGATGCCGCCGCCATGATCGCCGGCGGCGTGTGCAACGGCTTCGGTCAATATTGGTGGACGCGCGCGCTTTCGCTCGCCCCGCCTTCGGCGGTCGGGCCGTTCTATTACTTCACGCTGGTCTGGGCGATGCTGCTCGGCTTCATGTTCTGGGGCGACGTGCCGACGCTGGCGTTGCTCGCCGGCTCCGCGGTCGTTGTCGGCTCAGGGCTGTTCTTGCTCTGGCACGAAGCCGGGGCAAAGCCCGTCACCCGCCCCGAATGAGGCATTGCGCGCCGGCGGCCTTGAGGCTGTTGCACAGATCGCTGGCCTGCTTCTCCGTGGCGAAGGGTCCGACAACGGCGCGGAAGAACACGCCCTTCGGCAGATCGACCCGGTAGATCGTCGCCCATTGCCGCGCGAGCAGGCGGGAATATTGGCGGCGCATCTGGTCGATGGCCGCGCGCGCTTCCGCCTCGGTGCTGCGCGCCGCGATCTGCACGCCGTATTTGCCCTGCGCCCCGGCGCGCGTCT
>CAWDPL010000056.1:0-72205 GCA_963804105.1 uncultured Alphaproteobacteria bacterium | reverse complement strand
CACCAATCGCTGGGGAGCTCGGCCCCTGCTGCTTATGACCGAGGTAACGCTCGACGGATCAGTCGAACAACGGATCCGGTGGGCGCGCGAACAAGATATGGCGGCGGCTGGCATCCTTTATGACGTGCTACCCATATCCGAGGCTCATTTGTTTGACGCCGCCTTGATCGCAAATTTCTCGACGTATGTGCGGGGAATTTGTGAGCTGGATGGCCGTTGGGCCATTTCGCAATTCAGCCTCAACGAATTTCGGCGCTATCTGGAAATCGGAGGGCTTGAACGGGCCTCAATCGTGCAAGGCGATCTGGCTGCCCGGCCAGTTCAGCGACGAGCCAAGGGCGAACTGGGAAGCCCGCCCCCTCGACACTGACCGGAGGACGCTGGAGATGCTGTGCGTCTCCACCATTGAGCTGCGCAAAAACCACCGAGCTCTAATCGAGGCCTTCCGCCTGCTCCGGATGCGCAGGCCCGATCTCGACATCCGTTTGACCCTGGTGGGCAATCGACATGCGGGCTTTCAGGATCTGGCAGACTGGATTGTCGGCGTGACCGAAGAGGAGCCGCGGATTATTTGGCGCGGAATGCTGCCGGACACCGAACTGGTGTCGCTCTATCGTGACAGCGCCTTCACCATCTATCCGTCCCTGGCGGAAGGTTTCGGCTTGCCTGTATTGGAAAGCCTTTGGATGGCTAAGCCCTGCATCTGTCACAACGCCGGCGTGATGGCGGAGCTAGCGGCCGAAGAGGATGCTTAATGGTCGACATGCGTGATCCGGCCCGGATTGCCGACGCCATGGAACGCCTGGGGACCGATGAAGCCCTCCTGGCGGACCTCCGTTGGCAGGCGATGCGACGCAAGATCGACACCTGGGACGACTACGCTCTCGCGCTGGCTGACCACCTGGGCGCAACGGCGCAAGTCACCGCGCGTGCGGCGGCGGCGTCATCGACTCGTCTATCTGAATATTTCGGTCACGCTCAGCGACGTCGGGAGGCCTTCGCCGCGCGCAGCCGAATCGTCACGGAGTTGTTCTCCCAGCCCCTGGCATATGCGCCAACACCGGATCATCCCCTGCCTGCACTCGCGCACGTCGCCGCCGAAGACGCCGGCGACTTGGAGCCAATTTCGGCGCCGCCCGCGAGCATCGCCCTCAGAGTCGTCAGAACTCCTTAGCCTTGGGGTCACGCGGCTGAGGACGGATGGCTGGCGCGGGGCGCCTTACGTCGCGCAGGCGGGGCTGCGGCGAATTCGCCTATCGCTGGCCTTTCGAAGCCAAGTGCTGAAATCGAGGATCGGGGATCGCCTATTCGACGTTCAAAGACCCTGACCTGCGGCCAGCGTTATCCTTCGGTGGAAATTGGTTTTCGGCCCTCGACGGCCCGGAATCCACTCTGTGACACACCCTAAGTATTTTGATTTAGGGCCTTTTCGGTTCGAATGATTCCGTTTGAACCGGACGGCCTCTATGAGCCGGGTCGGTCGCGCTGCCCGGTGATGGATTAGCCACGGTTTGGGGCTGCCTGACCATCCACAGCGGCTTGTCGACGAGGTATTGCGACCTGAGCCGACTTTCCTGCTCAAAGACATTGGCAAATGTAACGCTCCGATCCGGACCTCGGGCCAAAACAAACGGCCGCCTCATTTCCTGCAGGGGCGTCGCAAGGCCCGCCAACATAATAAGAGCAAACGACACTCTGAGCCATGTCGAAGCGATTGGCATTACTCTCCAGGCGACAAGAGAAATGAGCGCGATCGACGGGATCGAGCCATGTAAATTCAGGTCATTGAACACGCCAAATTGGAATAAGGGCATAGCCAGTAACAGACACGAGGCGATCCACACAAATACGTCACGGCCTCGCGTGGCGATGATGCATATGGCGATCGTGGGAACGACTTCGATCAAAACGAACAGAAGATAGGCTACAAACGTGAAGCAGGGGCCTTGGCTAAGACAACGCTCGTCCCAAACAGGCTTCAGCGCCATGCTTTCTGTTCCGGCTTTCAGATAGGCCCCCAGGACCAAGACGACAGCCAGCATGAGCATCGCATTGGCTAGCAACTCACCCGACAAAAAGCGACGATTTCTCCAGAGTGTGTACAGGTAAAACGGGACCAATCCTAAGGCTGCAAAGGGTGACCACAGTAATATCACTGCCACCAGAAGGGGGATGACCGTTAAACTCGAAGGACTTTTTGTAAGCCTGAGCGCCAAAGCGATGCCTATCCATGACGCAATTGTATGCTGCGGCGCCCAGATGATGTCCGTATAGTTCGAACTGTACTCTATCCAGCCGGCCCACCACTCTATGTGGTAAATTGGTCCGAGGTGAAAGTGGGTAATCGCCGTGCCGATGCAGTCAGCGCCACTGAAGAGCAAGAATAAGATGGGAAGGGCGTATCTCCATGCAGGTCGATCTGTGAGGGTCGCGGCGTTGGCGAAGAAAAGGCAAAGCCCTAGCGTCGACCATGCGCCAACAAAAAAAAATAGAGTATTGGGGGATAGAAACTTGGCGATGAGCCCCGGCGCCACATACCAACCCAGATAGTACCTGAGCGAACCGCCGTCATATCCAGGGGCGTTTCCACAAGCGAGCTATTGTCCCGTATGAAGCGAAAAACGGCATAGTGTTTAAGCCAGTCTGAGTTTGCGTAGACAACTCCGAAGGCCCCGCTCGCGAACATGACGAGCGTCGCAACGACGAAAAAGTAAGCATAGAGGGGGTAATTTGGGCGAATAAAGGTCCAATTGACCAAAGATCCGCAGCGCCATAACGTATAGGTAATGAAAGCGGCCGCAGGCCACAGTTCAACTCGTAGATAGGCGAGGATGAAGAGAGCTACCGGCCCCGCCAGGTAAGCGATTGCCGCAAATTCAATCTTCGTTATGTTTTGTGGACTATCTGCGTTGTCTTTTTTCAATCTGTCATTAATTGCCATCCCAACCGACAATTTTTTCGGGCCAGAAGTCCGGCGGCGCGTCCCATATCCGCGTTGTGTGTATGGCTCGAACCTAAGCGGAAGTCAGCTTATCTAAATTGGAGAAGGGATGGACGCCCGCACGGGTCTGGCAGTCGTCCGCTCGAACGCCCGCCGCCAATCGGCGGGCCGTGAAACCTCGATGGGCCACGGCGTAATCGGGCCCGGCTGCATTTGTCGGCTGCTTGGGCGCTCATTATGATCCCCCCGGCTGGGGGCCGAAATAGCCCGTGATATTCGTGCAGTAGGTCTCGGGCATTTAAGGGGGCTCAAACCCGATTTTTCATGTGAATTCACAGCCTCGCGCACCAGACGCCCGCCTTTGGAAATCCGCGAGATAATAGATCAATCGAGTTCAGAGAAGGTCCCGCGCGCCAAAGGACGCACGGGCGCCGGCGGGCGGCCCATCAGGCCGACCTCCAGCCGACGACCTCGCCTGATGAACTGATCGACAGATTTTTCGGGAGGCACGCCGAGCGGTTCTGGTGAAGCTAGTCAAAGTCTGGCAAACAAGCAAAATGGACACGTTTTCTGGTCGAGGCGCCGCCCGGAACATGGCGTTGCAACAGAATAATGGGATTAAGAAATGCTGCAGGATATAATGGGTACGGTAGGCCAGTACGCCCGATCCCACTGGCGGTCTTCGCGCATGCTTGAGTTGGCTTTATTAGTAATTGCCACGATATTGGTCATTTTTTTACAGAAAAGTTATATTCACGAAAATACCGTCTGGCGACCTGGCAAATCATTATGCATTCGCTCAATACATAACAGATACGTGGAATTGGCCGCGAGGTGACGTGCCTTTTACCGCGGGCATGGCCTCCTATCCGCCCGGCGCCCATTACCTTGCGGCCATCCTGGGTCTCGTGGTCGGCTCGCCGCTCATGGCGATAAACATCATCAGCATCGTTTGCGTATTTGGCTCTTATTTTTTGCTCGCTAGGGCGATCAGCGCCGGGACCCCGCTCGGGAGCACAATTGCAATGCTCATCGCCGCGGCCGGCGTGTTTGCCGCTCGAACTCAGCGCGCGGCTCTAGGCTTCGAAATCGACTATAATTTCTTTTACTCACAGCTTGTGGGGGAATTTATTTTCCTACTGTTTGCGTATTGGCTTTCGCGTACCCGCCGAGACTGGAAAAGCAGATTAATTGTTTCTGTAGTGCTGGCTGGTCTTGTCGATTTGGCTGTACATGACAATGTCATTTGAGATTGTGGTGGCCTATGTGGCGATAGAAGTAATATTCCTGCTTCGAAAAATCCGTGAAACGCGGATGCTGAACTGGGCCTGGTTGGCGCCTGCGGTTGTGGGCGGACTTATTTTGGCGCTGACGATGGTCTTCCACCCCGCCTTGCACGGGATGATCAACATCGCCGCCAACAATGGCGAGCTCGATATCCGAGGGCTCGATCACCTTATTCCCGCTCTTGCGGGGATTTTTTGTTGGTCGCCTTGGTGTTGGGCATTTTCGCCCCGGACAGCGCTGGAAGGCGGGGCCCGACCCTCTTCTCGTGACCGCATCATGCGCCACCGCTGTGGTGGCGCTTTTGCAATTCGGTGCTCAGGCGCTCCTCCATCTCGGGAGCGATTATGCGGTCAAGAAATTCGCTTTCTCCGTCACGACGCTGTTGGCCTTTACCGTCGGCGCGGCCGTCGCCACGTTGATAGAAGCCAAGCGCCCCGCCCTCGGCAATCGAGAATTGGCGATGGGCCTATCCATCGCCTTCGCCCTAATCGCCACTCTCGGCATGCATGTCTATCCGGCCGCGCGCCTGGATAAATTTATAGCCTACGAAAAGGAAATAAAGGCCGCCCTGGCGTCCAACACCGTGCCACCAAACGTCCTGGGGCACGCCTCGTCCCGCAACCCGGCTTTTGATTATCCTTTGAACCATGCCGCAACGCTGGTCGACCTCCGGATGAATTTCGCCATTCACTCAAGGCAATCGACGCCGAACTCGACCCTAGCATCGTCGGACCTAAATCCTACACCTCACGAGCAATCAACACGGGACCATCCGCCAAGATGTATCATCGGACCCCCGCTGCACGGGTCGATCGTTCTTGTGTCGCTGCAGTGTCGAATGGGCGTCTTCCCGGGCATCAATCTCGGCGAAAGGGTCGCTGTAAGCGCATCGCCGGACCGTCTGCCTTATTTCAAGTCTGGGTGGAGTACTAAGGAACCGGGCGCTGTTTGGAGTGATGGGCGCGAGGCGACATTGGCCATGCATCTGGCCCAGGTTTCCTGGCCCGCTCGTGGTGTCGGTGGACGCGCTGGCGTTCCTCCCGGAGCCGGGGTCGGTTCAGCACGTTGGCGTGCGAGTGAACGGCATGCTTCTTGGCGAGTGGATTTACAACAGCGCCGCGCCTTCCGGAATCCGCACCGTCGCGGTTCCCGCCTCAATCATCAAAGACGGTAATCTCACGCTCGACCTGAGCCTGCCCGACGCCTCGTCGCCCAATGACCACAAGTTGTCGCCCGATGGCCGCAAGTGGGCGGACTTTATGTGAGAAGCTTGGCCGTCTCGGCCGAGTATCCATTGATCAAGCCGGGCGAGAAGAGTATCATTGGCCAATCGCCCGCAGACGCCGCTCTACTTTATGGATGGCTGGGAAGCAGTAAAAGCCAACCGCCGTCTGGAGCGACGGGCCTACCGCAAACTCAATATGCATGTCGATGGAGGCGGTGGTCCGGTCAACGTCACGCTCGGCGCATTGGCGTTTTTGCCACGGCCGGGTTATGTGCAGCATGTTGAGGTGCGTATCGGCCAACCTCCTCGGTACTCGTGTTCGACGGCGCATTCGCCGTCGGCAGCCGAAACCGTTAAATATCCAGCAGCTAAATAAGACGGGGGATATTCAGCTGGATTTGGCTTTCCCTGATTTGACTTCGCCTTATGCTCAACGTCTGGCCCCGACGTTCGACGGTTGGGGCTATACGTAAGTTCCGTCACCTAAGTAGGTAGGTGGAATTGATAGCGAATCATGCCAAGACCATGCGTTAGAACCGCCTCAACACGCGACAGATGGTCGGACCCGCCCGATTTTCAGCTGGAGTAAATGCCTTTCGGAGCAGGAGAGACTGAGCCCTTCCGGGCTCACAGACTGCAGTTGGGCTTTAGGAACTTGCCTTTGAAGGACATCCCCCAATCGAGTTGCAACGGGCCAATTACGAACCCGGCCTCTTCGGCCATGCGCTCGTAGGCTCCAGGCGAAAACACTTGTTCGTTGATGCTGTCCCAATGAGATCGCGCGTGAAATCGTCCTACGCGACGCCAACTGGCTCGCAGATGAGAAACAGGGCGCCGCCGGGTTGCAAAACCCGATAGGCATCGGCCATCTGCTTATGCAGATTGGGAAAATGATGCAGTGAGCGGCAATAGATCACGGCACGCGTCGAATTATCTTGAAACGGCAGCTCTGCGGCATCCGCCCGGATCATCCAGGCATCCGGCCGCGGGCGGATCACCTGCGATAGCCGCAGCAATCGGAGGGACGCATCAATCTTCACGGACATTGCGCCGGTGGGCTGGGGGAAGGCCTCGTCGACATCGCACGCAGCCCCCCACCGATTTCGACGATCAGGCCTCCAGGTTGAAGGTGCTCAGCAAGAAAGTCGGCACCTGCGACGCCCTCCGCGGTCTCGCCAAAGGGGACATTTAACCGGTATCGGGTGCCTCATTTTACCGTCGTCCAGATCGATCGCACATTCAGATGGCCAGAAAGGCGCTGTACGCCTTCCTGCAACGCATGAAGGCGGAGAATGTGAGGACCTGGTTTCGCTTCAGGCAAGGGATGGATGTCCACTAAGACGGTGACTTCGCGGCCGGCCAGTAGTTTTACGGGGAGCGACGATCGGGCACCCTCGAACACCAAATTTTGCCGTCTCGGTCCAGCCAATGATAGCTAATAACAATGGGCGAGGTGGTCGTCGAACAGAGCGCGACGCTCCGTCGTTTTTCACCCTTAGAGCCACCACAAAAGGCGACCCTATTCGAACACGGGCGGGAGGATAGACTGGCCCCAGGACGACACTTGGCTGAAAGTTCTCCCGGCCGAAACGATCTAGGAATATTTCCTCTTCCGCATCAAAAAAAAGATTACCAGTGCGCGGAACGCGCCCTAAGGCCAATTCCACAGCCCGACGGACGTCTCTTGTATCGGATAAGCCCAACACTGTGATGATGGCTTCGGCCTTTCCGGCCAGAGACTCCTGGGCCTCTCGCCGCGGCAAACTCAAGTCCAGCACCCCGGTCTCAAAATCTCGGCTTATGCCACACTTACACTCTATGCCGCCGGTGGTGGCTTTCAGTCTCCCGCGGCAATTGGGACAACGTAGGCCAGCGTCGACTAGTGGCTGAGCTGATTTGGGAGGCTTGGGCATGCAAACCTATCGAACAGAGCACTTTGGAAGGAAGGCGATCGAAGGGGTGATGCGTTTATCTATGACGACGATGTCGGCATGTTCCTGAATAAATCTGCAATGCGAGCGGCAGCTTTTTGCCCTTCGCGGATCGCGTAATTGGTACCCCGATCTTCAGGATAGACCTGTGCCATGGTCGAGATGAAGACATTTTTCAGCGGCGTCTCGAAGCCCGGGACGTACTTTGAGTAGTGCTTTTCGACGATCGGCTGAGCGTAAGGGGCGCGCCAAGCCTGGGCCTTTATTACCCAGGTCAGGCTAAAGTCTGGGAACATTCTCTGCAGGTGCGGCGCCGCAAACAGCAATAATTGATCTGCTGACATCTGGTAGAGTGGATCATCCTGAGGAAGATACTTTGAAAGATAGACGATATGCCGGCCGCCATATGAGGACGGCGGCTCGAAGTTTGTGTGTTCGATAACGCCGACGAATGGAAAACTCGGGTCATTGACGTTCAGCCAATAGATTTCCGAGAGGCTCCTGTCCAACTCCAGGACCAGGCAGATGTTCGCCAGGTATTTTACACGCCGAAGCTGCTGCGCGTAGGCTGCGCCCGCAGCGTCTTCGATCAGCGCGGCGATCTCCGGCAAGTGGCAGGTCAGCAAGACTGTGCGGGCCGCGACCGGGACTGCGTCCGTCAGTAACCTCGATTGCGCCATCATCGCTGATGCGCAGGCTCCTGGCCGTGGCTCCGGTGCGGATCACGCCGCCGTGCGCGACAATGCTTTCGCCGATATGCCGCGCGAGGGCGGCGAAGCCGCCGCGATAGTAGGCCAGGGCTTCGCGTCCGCCACTGGCGCGGCTCGAACCACGGAGAGCCAATTTTTTCCAGAACCAGACGGCGGAAATATCGTCGGCGTATTTACCGAATTTCCCAACCAGCAGCGGCTCCCACAGCACTGTGAAGGCCTTATCTCCAAACAGCCGGCGGAGCCATTCACGCGCCGTGAATTGCTCGAGCGGGAGCCAATCTTTGATGGTGCGAACCCACAAAGTAACGAGACCTGTCCGGATCCGATTCAGAAGAGGCAGCGCCTTGAACCGAAGCAAGTCCATCGGCGTGCTCAGCCGATGCAGACCTCCCGCGAAATACATCCCTGTGCGGCTCGGTCGCAGCACTACATTGTCGGCCCGGCCGATCTCGGCCGCCTTCGCGGTTACGAACGTGTCGTTGGTGAACCAGTGATGGTAGAACTTTTCCAGTTCATGGCCATCGACGTCGAATCCGCCGGCCAGACCGCCAAGGGTCGGGTCACGCTCTAGGACCTCCACAGAGAATCCCGCGCGCGCCAGCGAGTTGCCGCGGCGAGCCCGGTGAAGCCGCCGCCGATGATGACGCAATCGGGTTTGGAGTGCGACCTCTTGGTCATGAATATTGCCTGGTTTCGGAAGGGCGCGTCGCCAACCGACAGCGGAACGTCACTGTGGTGTTCAGGCCGAACTGAACGATAAGGACCAGGGCGAGTGTGATCACCTTGGCGGGAATCGGTGGAAGCCGCAGATGGGAAACAAGTAGCCAAAGCACCGCCGAACTGAGGCAATAGCCGACGAAGGCGACGCTGGCGAACAAAACGAAACGTCGCCATGGAGCGTCACGGACGTCAAACGTATATCGCCGGTTCAATATGAAGCTGAGCCCCGTGCCGCTAGCGTAACCGATGGCGTTGGCGGCTTGATAATAGACGCCGATGTACACCAACGTCGAAAACGTGATGAAATCGAGCGCTACCCCGCTGCCCCCGCAAATCCCATACAGAACAAGCCGTCTCAGACCCGGCGGCAGAACCCTATTTAGCATCTTTGTCGCTCAGATTGGAGCTCGCAGCCACGACAAATTGAGGGCGCTTGCGCACCTCCAAGAAGATACGGCCAATGTATTCCCCCACGATGCCGAGCGCCATTAGTTGAACGCCCCCCAGGACTAGCACGGTCACCATAAGCCAAGACCAGCCGAGCGGCATGGCGTTCACGGTGAAGCGTTGGATGACAAACACGATGACGAGAAAGGCGCCCAGAAACGCAAATCCGAAACCTGCCAGAGTGGCCAGGCGCAACGGCGCAATGGACGTGATCGTCGACATACGAAGAAGCAGGGCGACCGAGCGCAGGAGAGAATAGCCGCCTTTGCCGTCTGACCGCGAGTGATGGTCGACGTCCGCGGTCGTGATGTTCCCTGTCACGGAAAGTATTAGGCCGTCGAGATAGACTGATGGCCCCGCGTATTTGATCACCTCGTCGCGAACAACGTCGCGCATCGCCTTGAATGGAGAAAGATACAGGTCGCGCGGCTTGTCCAGCAGGATGCACGCCAACCTATCGTTCAGCTTGCTTCCCCAGCGCTTCCACAAGGCATGCTCGCGATTGCGGAATTTGGCGTAGCAAACGTCGAATCCTTCCTCGATCTTGCCGCACAACAGGGGGATATCTCCCGGCGAGTGCTGAAGATCGTCGTCCATCGTGACGATGATCTTTCCCCGGGCGACGTTGAGGCCGGCCATGATGGCATTGTGCTGGCCCACATTCTGCCGCAAGTTAATCCCTCGTACGCGCTGATCAAGTTGCGACAAGGTCCGAATAACGCTCCAGGAATTGTCCGGACCGCAATCGTGCACGAGGATGACTTCGTATCTCTGGTCCCCCAGGCTGTCCGATATCGCCTGGATCAGACGAGGAAGAATAGGTTCGCTGCCGTAGACGGGAACGACAATCGATATCATCCATGACGCTGTATTACTAGGCCCGTCCATAGTATTTCCTCAACACTTGCTCAGGATAGCCCGAAGCAAATTGTAAACCGCAGGCCAAGGCCGCCTCGATGATCTCCGGCGCGTCCACTTCTGGCGACGAGCCCAAGTCCGCTACCTCGTAGTCGCCCTTCACGTTGAGGATGCGCTCCATCATGCGAACTAAGTCCAACGCGGTGGTAGAGGTCGGCGGAAAGAGATCGATAGTGCGATTTCGGGCCGAGGTGTGCGTTATGAAATAGTCGCAAAGAGCTCTGACGTCTTCGACATCGATGATCGTTCCGAAGCATTCGCCCAAATACGGAAACGTTCGCCACTCAAAAGGCGATCCCGAAAGAAGTTCGTAAGCGTGTGAGGATTTGACGTCGCGCCAACGACCTGGGGAAACCGAAATATCAAATGGCTGCGGCTCCCGGCGCGGACAAGCGCCTCCATTTCGAGTTTATGTATTATATATGGTGAACCCCTTAACGCGAAATTGCGAACGCCACAAGTACCAAAATAGAGAATAATGCCACTTCCTCGACAATACGTCAAGAAGCAGAAACGCTTTCTATCGAATTGAGCGGGCATCCTCTCCGTAGAATTTGACACCCGAAGCAAATATTAATATATTGGATTTTCTGTATAATCTCCAAATGCGCCCGCGAGCAATCCGCTACCGATAACCATGCGGCCTCCCCGCGCGTGATCTGAAATCGTGCTAGCCGATCGCTGATATGGCGCGAAGCGAAAATTGGACTTCCCGGGCACATGGGCCTGCTTACGCCGATCCCGCCTGCCACCGGATCGGCGGCGCCCCGCTGTTCCGCGATAGACGTTAGCCGAATTTCCGTCGGCGCTGACGTGATCAAATGGGATGAACTGTCCCGCTCGCATCTCTGGTGTCTCAATTTTCAACAAAATCGAATCGCGAATTAGCAATCAGGTTTCGCTTATGGCGCACAAATTCGGCGTTATGTGCCATTTAGCGTAATCGAACTATCTCCGGACGCTTGAATCTATGGACAAATAATTTCGGAAACATTTGCTCCAAAAGCCTGCCGCGCGCCCAGGGGGCTCCAAGTTGACTAACCGCCGCATGACCTGCACCGAAAGCCTGTTTTGGAACGAGGCGTCATCCACTAGCTTTCGCAAAAGTTCGGCGGCATGCTCAATATCGGGATCAGCCCAGCGCGCTTGATTGTAACGACCGCTCCAATCATCTGTGGACACAAAGCGAAAGCGGACTAATCCTTCCGAAAGCACACCGGTCATGTAATCTAGGTTGCCCGACCATCCGGTGGCGATCACCGGTTTTCCAAGACTCATCATCTCAGCAAGCACTAGACCGAACCCCTCAGAACGGTGGAGGGCGATTAACGCGTCAATGCTCGCCAGGAAGCAGGCCACTCCTTCCTGATCCAACTCCTCCGTGTAGATGTTGATGTCGCTCCGCCCCGCAACAGCGGCTTTCAATTCGGCCATTCCTTTGGGATCGTCGGCCGTATTGATCAACTTGATAACCAAGAAAATAGAGGCTGATGGGTGGGGAAAAGCCCGCATAAACGCCAGGGCCGCGCCCAAAGGGTTCTTACGTGCGAAGGTTGATCGGCCGTCGGCGAGGGCTGCGAAAACAAATGCCCCGGGGGGATGCCGAAGCTCGGCCGGTCACTTACAGATGGAGCGGCCGCGATCATGGGATGGGGCATCACTCTAACGATTCTTGCGTGCGGCAAATTGCGTCGGCCACGAAGTTGCTTGGCGCCCAAATCTCGTGGAAGTACCGCACAACGGGCAGCCACTCTGGCGGTAGCGCTTCGAGTTCCCAAGCCCAAATTCCTATGATGTAGCGACCGCGCCAATAGCGATATGGCATGACCTGAAAGGCCGCCGCCGCTTCCGGCGCATTGCAATGCAAAATCCAGACGCCGCCGGACCGGAACGGAAACGCGCTCGAGATATCGGTAATCGGTGGCGTTGCGAAGAGGGTCGATTTGAGATCGTGGGCAAAACAGTCAAAGCCCGCATCTTGGAGCGCCGCTGTAGTGAGCTTGGCCGCTTTGCCCAAACCGATCACACAACTCATATAGCCAGAAACGACAAAGCGGCCCCCGCTTTGCTTTACGCCGCGGGCCCACAAAGAACAAAGAAATCTGTTCGTGTAGCGAAGTAATTTGAATTATTAACAGCACCGCAGCGCGGCGCAAGCCAAATGGAAGGGGCAATGATTTCCAAATTTTCCTGATGTTCCGGAAAAAGAGTTGTTTGATAGTCATAGATACTTTAACGTTGATGATTTAGCGTGGCCAAATTATGATCTCGTGCAACTCCGGCGTCGGCCTCAGAACGCTGGAAATGCCGATTTTCGGCCGCCCGACTTGGCCGCGCGTTATAAAAAATATGAGGCTTTTTTCGAGAATTGACAGTGCTGTTCAAATAAGGGGTGTTGTTTATTTGGAAGAGCGCTCTGTTCATATTCGTCATTTTTGCGTTGTCGCGCCCACCGAAACGAGACCTCGTCGTTCTCGACTGGCGGTCAAAAGAGGCTCCCACCAGCTTTTGTTGCTCAAATACCATTCTATGGTGCTGCGCAGCCCCAGCTCGAATGAATAAGCTGGCCTCCAGTTCAAATCGCGTCGGATTTTGCTGGTATCGATCGCATAACGTCGATCGTGGCCCGGACGATCTTCCACAAAGCGGACAAGTTCCTTCCGCGAGCGAACACTGTGACATGGGGCTTGTGCATCGAGTCATCGCAGATGAGGTGAACAATATCGATGTTCCTCACCTCATTGTCGCCGCCGATATTGTAGCTCTCGCCCAGCACGCCTCTGTTGCACACCAGCCAGAGCGCGCGGGCGTGATCGTCCACGTGCAGCCAATCGCGCACATTGGTTCCATCCCCGTACACTGGCAGCTCCTGGCCGGCCAGGGCGCTGAAGAATCATCAGCGGGATCAGCTTTTCGGGAAACTGATAGGGGCCGTAGTTGTTGGAGCAGTTCGACAACACCACCGGCAGGCCGAAGGTGTGCGCCCAGGCCCGCACGAGGTGGTCCGAACCCGCCTTGGTCGCCGAATAGGGCGAGCGCGGGTCATAAGGCGTCTCCTCGGTGAAAAGCCCCGCTTCGCCCAGGGAGCCGAACACTTCATCGGTCGACACGTGGTGGAAGCGGAAATCCGCCTTGGCGGGACCGGGTAGGGCCGTCCAGTACTGCAGCGCCGCCTGAAGAAGCGTGGCCGTGCCGACCAGATTGGTTTGCACGAACGCCATGGGCCCCTCGATGGAGCGGTCGACATGGGACTCCGCGGCCAGATGGATGATCCGGTCCGGCCGGGTCTGCGCCAGGATCTGCGCCATGTCCTCGGCGTTGCAGATATCGGCCTTAAAGAACCGGTATCGCGACGAGCGCGCCTCGTCCTTGAGATTATCGAGGTTGGCGGCGTAGGTCAGCTTGTCGACGTTGACGACCCGGGCGTCGGTGTCGCCGATCAGGTGGCGAATGAGCGCCGAGCCGATAAAGCCCGCGCCGCCGGTGACCAGGACGGTTTTTGCCATGTTCGCGCCTATTCACCTGTGCCTGGGACGGCCGTACGGACTCGGCCGGTTCAGATCGCCTCGTCCAGCAGGCCCTCGAGATACCTGCAGTATTCCGAATTGGGCAACCGTTTGATCTGAGCCTTGAGCTCGGCGGCCCCGATCCATCCGTTGCGCAGGCCGATCTCCTCGGGACAGGCGATCTTCAGTCCTTGGCGATGCTCGATCGTCTGCACGAACTGCGCGGCCTCGATCAGGGAATCCGGCGTGCCGGTGTCGAGCCAGGCGTAGCCACGGCCCATTTTTTCCACGGTCAGCTCACCTTTTTCCATGTAGCAGCGATTGACATCGGTGATCTCTAGCTCGCCCCGCGCGGACGGTTTCAGACTCCGAGCGATGTCCGTCACTTGCCGGTCGTAGAAGTACAGGCCAGTCACCGCGATGTTGGACCGCGGGGCGGCGGGCTTTTCCTCCAGGGACAGGGCGCGGCCCTGTGCATCCATCTCAATCACACCATAACGTTGGGGATCGGCCACCTGATAGCCGAATACGGTCGCCCCGCTCTGGCGGCGGGCGGCGCGTCTGAGCATGTCCTCCAAGCCGTGGCCGTAGAAAATGTTGTCGCCCAGCACCAGGCAACTGCAGTCCCCGTCCAGAAAGTTCGCGGCGATCAGGAACGCCTGGGCGATTCCCTGGGGCTTGGGCTGCACCGCGTAGCTGAGGCGCGCGCCCCACTGCCCGCCGTCGCCAAGCATGGATTTGAGAATGGGCGTGTGTTCCGGCGTGGAAATTACCAGTATGTCCTGGATGCCCGCCAACATCAGCGTCGACAGCGGGTAATACAGCATGGGCTTGTCGTAGACGGGCAGCATCTGCTTGGACAGCGCGCCGGTCAGGGGGTGCAGGCGCGTGCCGCTGCCTCCCGCCAGTAGAATGCCTTTCACGCGAGCCATCCTCCGCCGCCTTGAGCGCCGGGAGCGCTCGGACGGCCCTGATAAACGCAGATCGAGGGGCGGTGAACCCCTTTCCGGCTTCGGCGCTCAAAAGACGACGACGACCGGGCGCTGAAATGAATGAAACTCAGAGGGTCGTTCCCGGCGCCGGGCTGGCCATAAGGGCGTCCATTTCCGCGATGTCCACCACGTCCGAGGCGCGGCCATGGTCCATGCGCAGGACCTTGTTGCACAGCGAGCGGATCATGTTCGGGTCGTGGGAGGCGATCACCAGGACATGCGCCTGCTCCACCAACGACGTCAGCCGTTTCTGGGCCTGTTGGCGGAACTCGGCGTCGCCCACAGCGATCCACTCGTCCATGAGCAAGACCTCCGCCTCCACCGAGGTGGCGGTGGCGAAGGCCAGCCGCGCCTGCATGCCGGAGGAGTACGTCTTCAAAGGCATGGCCAGGAAAGGCCCGAGGCCGCTGAATTCGGCGATTTCGTCCGTCTTGGCGGCGATTTCCTTAGGCGTCAGTCCGGCGACCAAGCCCCGCAGCCGGATATTTTCCAAGCCGGTGGCCGATGGGTCGATGCCCATGCTCAGGTCCAGCAGCGACGCCACCCGGCCGTTCACCTCGACGAAGCCCTCGTCCGGCGCATAGGCCCCCGCAAGACATCGCAGCAGGGTGGTCTTGCCCGACCCGTTGGCGCCGATCAGCCCCAGTCGGTCGCCGGGACCCAGTTTCAAATTGACGTTGCGCAGGGCGGTGAGGGACGGCTGGCTGGACCGCTCCTGCCGAGCCAGGCTGCCGCCGATGGCCACCTGCTTGAGGTAGCGTTTCAGCGACTGGGAATCGGCGCCGATGATGGGAAAGTGGAGCGAGAGGTCGCTGACGTTGATATCGGCCACGGCTCAACTCACAGGTAATGCACGACCCGGCGACGGGTCTGATTGTAGATGAGGACCGTGATCGCCCAGCCGACGAAGGCCATAGGGAGCAGGAATCCAAGCGTCTGGGGCGGGTTGACCCCGTGCAGCAGCGGCTCGCGAATGCTCTGGATCGAGAAATAGAACGGATTGGCCGACACGAACGGGCTGTTGGCCAGGGCGGGCGTCGGTTTCCAGAAGATCGGCGACAGAAAAAAGACCAGCTGCAGGACGGCCGCGACGATCTGCGGCATGTCCCGAAACCGCGACGAGAACATCGCCAGCAACAGTCCGACCCAGCTCAGATTGACCACCAGAATGGCGAATCCGACCACGGCCCACAGCATGTTGACGCCAGGAAATATCTGAAACCACGCCAGCACCGCGATGATGATCACCACCTGGTGGGCCAGGTTGATCGCGTTGCGGATTGAGCAGCGCATGATGAACAGGGGCAGCGGAATGGCGGATTGCTTGATCATGGCCCCCGCCATGACAAAGGCGTCCCCGCCCTCCGAGATGGACGCGCTGAGGTATCCCCACATCACCAGCCCGATGGCGACAAATGGGAGCAATTCTTTGACTGGCGGTGAGAGAGAGCTGCGTAATTGATGCCGATACCCAGAACCAGGGTCATGGTCATCATGGTGATCCACCAGGGACCGAGTACTGACCCGCGGTATCTGCTGAGAATATCCTGCCAGGCGAGATTGAACGCCAGCGGCAGTCTTCTGAAGGATTCGGAAAAATCGCGACCGGTCTCGGCGAATTCTGAAAGATAGTCTTTTCGGCCGGATAGGCGCATTCACTCACTTTCGGGCGGATTTCGAGCGTGGACTAGCAGAGGGATGCGGGTTTCACAAGGCGCAGCCTTGGGTTGGCCGACAGTCCGTTCTGGCGGCGCCCTCCGCCGCCTGATAGCGTATCGGGCGGCGCAACTTGCCGGGGCCGGGCGGCGTTCATACAAACCTCAGGAAGGCGCGGCTAATGATGGCGACGCGTCAGCGCCTGGAGCAAACCTTGGTTCCAACTGTGATTCCTGTCGTGATCTCCGGCGGCGCCGGCACAAGGCTGTGGCCCTTGTCCACGCACGACAACCCCAAGCAGTTTCATCCGCTCAATTCGCCCCTGACCCTGATTTCAGGAAACGGTTCAGCGCACGGCGGGCGCAGAGGGCCTGGCTGTGAGCGCGCCGATCCTGATCTGCAATCTCAGCCATCAGGCGGCCGTCCAGCAACAGATGGCCGCCATCGGCTGCGCGCCCCTGGCCATCGTCCTTGAGCCGTTCGGACGCAACACTGCGCCGGTTGCCATGACCGCAGCCCTTCTCGTCGCCGCGCAAGACCCGGACGCGCTGGTGCTCTTGATGCCCTCCGATCACGCGATCGCCCGTCCCGCCGCTTTCAACGCCGCCATCGCCGCCGCCGCGCCCATGGCGCGCGAACGCATCGTCCTGCTCGGCGTCAGGCCGACCGCGCCGGAGGTCGGCTACGGCTATATCGAGGCGGGCGAGCGGCTGGACGATGGGGTCTTCGCCGTGGCGCGGTTCGAGGAAAAACCGGACCTGGCCACGGCCGAGCGCTATCTGGCCAGCGGACGCTATCTCTGGAACGCTGGCATCTTCCTGTTTTCGCCCAAGGTTCTCATTGCCGAGATGGAGCGTCTGGCGCCCGATGTGGCCCGGGCGACACGGGCGGCGTTGGAGCGCGCGGCAAAGGCATGACGGCGTGATCGAAATGGACGCCCAGGCCTTCGCGCACTGCCCGTCCATTTCCCTGGACTACGCCGTCATGGAGCACACCGACAAGGCGGCCGTGGCGCCCCTGGAGGCGGACTGGGCCGACCTCGGCTCGTGGAGCTCGCTTTGGGACCAGGGTCCGCGCGGCGCAGGCAACAACCTCGTCCGAGGACCGACCGAACTCTTGGATGTCGAGGACTGCCTGATCTGGTCCGCCGGCAAGACCGTCGCCGCCATCGGCCTGCGGGACCTGATCGTGGTGCAGACCGACGACGCGGTGCTGGTCCTGCCCAAATCCCGCGCTCAGGACGTCAAACAGATCGTCGAGCAGCTGAAGGCGCGGGCCGGCAAGACCGGAGGCGCGCCGTGAGCGCCGTGCAGGCCGCGGCCGAGCGCGCGCGGCTCTGGCTGACCGAGGACGCCCTGCCGTTCTGGGGAACCGTGGGCGTGGACGCAACCGGCGCCTTCCACGAGCGGATGGATTTTCAGGGTCCGGCCGGACCTGAATTGTCCCCGGCGGATGCGCGTCCAAGCGCGCCAGCTGTACGTCTTTTCCGAAGCCGCGACGCGCGGCTGGTGGGCCGGGGCGCAGGCCGTGGCCGAGGCGGGGTTCGAGGCCCTGGTGCGCAACTGTTGGGCGCGGGACGGCAAGCCGGGGTTTCTGCACACCCTGACGCCCGGCCTTGAGCCGCTGGACCTCAAGCGCGACGCCTATGATCACGCCTTCGGCCTGTTCGCCCTGGCCTGGTACTACAAGGCCTCCGCCGAGCCGCGCGCCCTGGATCTGGCCCACCGGGCGCTGGACGTCCTGCAGACGCAGCTGGCCGACAGGCGCTACGGCGGCTTTCTCGAAAGCGACCCGCCGGTCCTGCCGCGCCGCTCGGACCCGCATATGCATCTGCTGGAAGCGATGCTGGAATGGAGCGAGGCGAGTGGACAGAATTGCTTCCTCGAAGTGGCCTCGCAGATGCTCGCCCTGTTCCGCGAGCGCTTCTTCGACGCCAAAACCGGAACGCTGCGCGAATACTTCGCCGCCGATCTCAGCCCCGCGCCGGGCGCGGAGGGGCTGATCGTCGCGCCGGGGCATCATTTCGAATGGTCCTGGCTGCTGGCCTGGGCCAGGGCGCGCGGCGCGGGCGAGGCTCAGGCCGAAGGCGGACGCCCTTTACGCCTTCGCCGCCCGCCATGGCCTGGACGCGCAGGGCTTCGCCATCGACGAATGCGACCCGCGCGGCCGCCAGGTGCGCAGGAGTCGCCGCGCCTGGCCGCAGACCGAGCTGATCAAGGCCTATATCAACCAGGCCCGCCAAGGCGCGCCCGGCGCCGCCGAAGCCGCCGCGCAGCTGACCCACAAGGTGCTGGACACCTATCTGGCCACGGATGTCCCCGGCCTGTGGATGGACCAGTTCGACGCGGAGGGGCGCGGGATGACGGAGTTCGTGCCGGCCTCCACGCTCTATCATCTGGTCGTGGCGTTTCGGGAACTGATGCTGTTCGCGGGCGGTTAGCTGTGGACTGTTAGTGAATTGCCTTGCGCCTTTCTTGGCGCTGGCAAGCCCTGAAAGCCTTGGAGGATTTGAGCTCCTCTTTCCGCCGGGGGGCGGCGCCGACCGGCCGGAAGCCGGAGCCACGCTCGCCGCCAAGACATTCAGGTCTCGGTCCGCTCGCGACAACCTGTTGGTCAGTATCAGCTGGCCCCTACAGCATCCCCAAATTCACCCGCGCCATGTCGTCGGCGCCGATGGCTTCGGTCCGCGCGGCGTCCACGGCCAGCACCTCGACTTGGCCGCCGGGCGCGTCCGCCTCGGCGCTGCACAGGGCGATGACGCGCGGGTCCTGGCCCGGCTCGACGCCGATATAGACCATCGTCTCGCCGTCCCTGGCGACCAGCGTCTTTTGCTTCGACAGGGCATTGGCGCCGTCCTCGCCCCTCACCGAAATCGTCGCCGCCCCGGAATCCACCCTCAGCGTCACGCGCAGGATCACCGGCCCGCGGGCGGCGAAGGGATCGATCAGGTCCGACAGGGCGCCGCATTGCCCGGCCTTGGCCGGCAGGGCGATCGCCGCCGTGGGCGCCGAGCCGATCAGCTCGCGGTTGGGCAGGCCGTACCAGGGCAGGCGGCGCGCGACCCAGACGCTGGACTGTCCATGCGCGCCCAATGGCGCCAGGGTCAGCACGGCCGCCCCGATGATCCGCGCCCATGGCGCCCTTGAAGTCATGTCCTAACCGCCCCGGTTCTTGATCAGATCGTCCACCACCGCCGGATCGGCCAGGGTCGAGACGTCACCCAGGTTCGAGAGGTCGTTCTCGGCGATCTTGCGCAGGATGCGGCGCATGATCTTGCCCGATCGCGTCTTGGGCAGTCCCGGCGCCCATTGCAGGATGTCCGGCGCCGCGAAGGGGCCGATCTCGCCGCGCACCCACTTGATCAGCGCCTTGCGCAGTTCATCGCTCGGCTGCGCCTCCGAGGTCAGGGTGACATAGGCGTAGATGCCCTGGCCCTTGATGTCGTGCGGATAGCCCACCACCGCCGCCTCGGCCACGGCGTGGTGCGCCACCAGGGCGCGACTCGATCTCCGCGGTGCCCAGCCGATGGCCCGAGACATTGATCACATCGTCCACCCGCCCGGTGATCCAGTAATAGCCGTCCGCGTCCCGCCGACAGCCGTCGCCGGTGAAATACTTGCCCGGATAGGTCGAGAAATAGGTCTGGATGAAGCGTTCGTGGTCGCCGTAGACCGTGCGCATCTGGCCGGGCCAGCTGTCGGCGATGCACAGATTGCCCTCCGCCGCGCCCTCCAGTTCCTGGCCCTCGGCGTTGACCAGCACCGGATAGACGCCGGGCAGGGGCTTGGTCGCCGAGCCGGGCTTCAAATCCGTGGCGCCCGGCAACGGCGAGATCAGAAACCCGCCCGTCTCGGTCTGCCACCAGGTGTCGACGATCGGGCAGCGCCCCTCGCCCACCACGCGGTGATACCACAGCCACGCCTCCGGATTGATCGGCTCGCCCACGCTGCCCAGCAGCCGCAGCGATGAGCGCGAGGTGCGCTTCACCGGCTCCTCCCCATCGCGCATCAGGGCGCGGATGGCGGTCGGCGCCGTGTAAAAAATCTCCACCTGGTGCTTGTCGATCACCTCCCAGAAGCGCGAGGCGGTGGGATAGGTCGGCACGCCCTCGAAGATCAAGTGGTCGCCCCGTTCGCCAGAGGCCCATAGACGATATAGCTGTGCCCGGTCACCCAGCCCACGTCGGCCGTGCACCAGTAGATCTCGCCCGGCCGGTAATCGAACACCGCCTCATGGGTCCACGCCGCCCACGCCAGATAGCCGCCGGTGGTGTGCAGCACGCCCTTGGGCTTGCCGGTCGAGCCGGAGGTATAGAGGATGAACAGCGGATCCTCGGCCCCCATGGGCTCGGGCGGACAGACCGCGCCGACCTTGGCCGCCTCGGCCTCGTAGACGTGATCTCGCCCCGGCCGCATGAACACCTTGGCCCCGGTGCGCGTGATCACCAGCACGCTGGTCACGTCAGGGCACTGGCTCAGCGCTTCGTCCACATTCTTCTTCAGCGGCACGGTCTTGCCCCCGCGCACGCCCTCGTCGGCGGTGATCACCACCCGGCTGGCGCAGTCCTGGATGCGCCCGGCGATGCTGTCGGGCGAAAAGCCGCCGAACACCACCGAATGCACCGCCCCGATCCGCGCGCAGGCCAGCATGGCGTAGGCCGCCTCGGGGATCATCGGCAGATAGATGGTCACCCGGTCGCCCTTGCTCACCCCATGCGCCTTGAGCACATTGGCCATGCGGCAGGTCTCGGCGAACGCCTCGGCGTAAGTGATGTGGCGCGATTGGCCGGGATCGTCCCCCTCCCAGATGAAGGCGATCTCGTCGGCACGCGTCGGCAGATGCCGGTCCAGGCAGTTGGCCGAGACGTTCAGCACCCCGTCGGCATACCAGCGGATACGGAAATCGGACCGGTCGAACGACACGTCCTTGGCCCGGCTGAACGGCTTGATCCAGTCCAGGCGGGAGGCCAGCTGCGACCAATACCCCTCCGGATCGCGCGCGACCAGCTCAACCGCGGCGGCGTAACCGCTCCGCCGTGATACGCGCCCGCTCGGCCCACGCGTCCGGAACCGGAAACAGATCCGTCTGGCTCAAGTGTCGCTCCCTATGGTTCTCGGCCAACTATGCGGGCGGCCAGGGCGCTGGCAAGGGTCAACCACTTCAGCACCGCCGCTTTCCGTAGCTTGGAGCCATGGGTCTCCTTCCCTGCGAAGCGGGGAAGGGGGACCACACGAAGTGTGGTGGAAGGGGCCTCTTGCGAGGCCTGCCCCCACCACCGCCTTTCAGGCGGTCCCCCTCCCCCGTTTCGCTTCGCTACACAGGGGAGGAGAAGCAGAACCCCACGGTTAACCCGCTCTAAACGCCCCCCGGCCCACCCTGGCGCTTCAATCCTCAAGGCGTCCCATGGCGGCCAAGCGCAAACCTCAGCCCGACAGCCCACCGCAGGCCCCGCCGCTGCCCTACGGCCGGCACCTGATCGAGGCGGACGACGTGGCCGCCGTGGTCGCGTTGCTGAACGACGCGCTCAACCACAACGCCCCCCTCACCCAAGGCCCCCGCGTCCAGGCCTTCGAGCGCGCCCTGGCCCACGCCGTCGGCGCCAAACACGCCGTCGCCTGCGCCAGCGGCACCGCGGCCCTGCGCCTGGCCCTGCGCGCGTTGGACGTGGACGGCCGGCACGCCTGCATCGTCCCGTCGATCACCTTCCTGGCCACCGCCAGCGCCGTGCGCCACTGCAACGCCGAGGTCATCTTCGCCGACGTGGACCCCGACACCGGCCTGATGGGCCCCGATCACCTGGCCGAGGCGCTGGCCCGCGCCGACCGACCGGTCAAGGCCGCCCTGCCGGTGCATCTGGGCGGTCGCCCCTGCGACATGGCCGCCCTGGCGCAAATCGCCCAGGCGTCCGGCGTGGCCCTGATCGAGGACGGCTGCCACGCCCTCGGCACCTCAGGCCCGCACGGCCGGGTGGGCGACGGCCGCCATTCCGCCGCCACGGTGTTCTCCTTCCACCCGGTCAAGACCATCGCCTGCGGGGAAGGCGGCGCGGTCGCGCTCAACGACCCCGCCATGGCCGAGCGCATCGGGCGCCTGCGCAACCACGGGATCACCCGCGAGGCCGCGCTGATGACCGACCCTGATCTGTCGCTGGACGCCCATGGCGCGCCCCAATCCCTGGAGCTATGAGCAGCTGGAGCTGGGCTACAACGACCGCATGACCGAGATCGAGGCCGCCCTGGGTCTCAGCCAACTCGGCAAGTTGGGCCGCTTCGCCCACCATCGCCGCGCCCTGAGCGACCTCTACGATGAACTCTTGGCCCCCCTGTCCCCGCTCCTGCGCCCGGTCAAGCGCGGCGGGGCCGGAGACTCCCTGCACCTCTACGGCGTCCTGATCGACTTTCCCGCCCTGGGCCTTGACCGAGCCGCCCTCATGCGCGGCCTCGGCGCGCGCGGGATCGGAACCCAGGTCCACTACATCCCTGTCTACCGCCAGCCCTATTTCACCGCCCGCTACGGCGCCCAGCGCCTGCCCGGCGCCGAAGCCTACTACGCCCACACCCTCAGCCTGCCGCTGCACGCCGGCATGACCGAGGATGACGTCCGCCGCGTGTGCGCGGGGTTGGCGGCGGAGATGATGCGCGGGTAGCGGCTGAAGACGCTTGCAAAAATACCAATCTCTGGTAACCCTGGCTCGAAAAGGTCAGGTCTCCCATGGCGCAGAATCAAAACACGTCCGTCTCGCTCGGCGAGCATTTCACGCACTTCATCGCGTCGTCGGTTCAGGAGGGGCGCTACAGCTCCGCCAGTGACGTCGTGCGCGCCGGCCTTCGGCTGCTGGAGGAGCACGAGGCCAAGGTGAAGGCGCTCCGCCAAGCGGTCGAGGAAGGCATCCGTTCGGGGTTCCCCGAAGAGCCGTTCGACCCGGATGCATTCCTCCACCGGATGCATGAGAAACATGGCTCGGCGGCCTAGCGGCTATCGCGCCTCGCCCACGCCGATCTGGTGTCGATCTCCGACTACACGCGCCAACGGTGGTCGACCCGCCAGGCGGACAAATACTACGCGGAACTAGTAGCTGGGTTCAGAGCTCTCGCCGACGGCTCAAGGCGCGGCCGCGACGCGGAACTGGGCCACGGCGTCATGCAGGCGCCCGTCGCCTCGCACGTGATCTTCTACCAGCCCACCGACAACGGCATTGACATCATCCGCATCCTTCACGAAGCGATGGACGCGCCGAGGCATTTGAAGCCCTAGGCGTTGCTGGGCTGGGAATTCGGGGGCCTGCCACCGAGTGCATCCCACGAGCTCCCCCGCGGAGCCTGTCCTCGGGTCGGCCTTCGGCCGAGCCCGGGGGCAGGGGAGGTCGCTCGAACATCTGATGTGCCCCCCACGGCCCCGCCCCGCCCTGAAAGCCATGCAGGCCTTCGCGCTCCGGCTTTCGGCCGGGTCAAGGACGGGCCGTCCAGGCCCGCCGCCACGCGGCCGCGAAGCGGTCCTTGAGGCGGACGGAAGCCGGAGCGATGCTGGGTGACAGGATTTTCAGGACTTAGGGTGGGTGGGGCAACCGGTTGACGTTTCAGTTTAATGGGGCGGAGGATGAGCACGCCGCCCCGCCTTGACATCCCCTGCCCCTCGCCTCACTCCCAAACCTCAACACGAGGCGCAGAACACCATGTCCGACTGGGTGCTGGGAATCATCGGGGGCTCGGGGCTGTATGAGATCGAGGGCCTGGAAGACCGGCGCTGGGTCAAGGTCGAAACCCCCTGGGGCGATCCGTCCGACGAATTCCTGATCGGGACGCTGCATGGAGTGAAGCTGGTGTTTCTGCCCCGCCACGGACGCGGGCACCGCATCTCACCCACCGGTCTGAACGCGCGGGCCAATATCCACGCCCTGAAGAGCCTGGGCTGCACCGACATTCTGTCCCTGTCGGCGGTCGGGTCCCTGCGCGATGATCTGCATCCGGGGACCTTCGTGGTGGTGGACCAGTTCATCGACCGCACCTTCGCCCGCGAGAAGAGCTTCTTCGGCCCGGGCCTGGTGGCCCATGTGTCCATGGCCGATCCGGTCTGTTCGCGCCTGTCGGACCTGGCGACCGCGGCCGCGCGCGCGGCGGGGGCGCGGACGGTGGAGGGGGGGACCTATCTGGTAATGGAAGGGCCGCAGTTTTCCACCCGCGCCGAGAGCGAGCTTTACCGGACCTGGGGCTGCGCGGTGATCGGCATGACCAACATGCCCGAGGCCAAGCTGGCGCGCGAGGCCGAACTGCCCTACGCCTCGGTCGCCATGGTCACCGACTACGACTGCTGGCACGGCGACGCCGAGCCGGTGGACGTGAGCCAGATCATCGCCTGCCTCATGGCCAACGCCGACCGCGCCAAGGCCCTGGTGGCGGAACTGGCGTCGCGCCTGACCGGCCCGCGCCCGCCCTCGCCCATCGATACGGCGCTGGACAACGCCCTGATCACCGCGCCGCACGCCCGCGACCCGGTGTTGGCCGCGCGGCTGAGCGTGGTGGCGGGAAGGGCTTTGACGCGTTAATCGATCCTTCCCCCTCGATGGGGGAAGGGTAGGGATGGGGGTGGGGGCAGGACGCCACTGGATCGAGCGCTAGAGGCGGCGCAGCCTCTTTCGCCTGGCTATGAGCCCGCGGCGCGGCCACCCCCATCCCCAACCCTTCCCCCATCGAGGGGGAAGGGAGACGTAAAAACGAGGACGCCATGCTCCTTCACCTATCCACCTGGCAGGAGATCGAGGCCTATCTCAAGACCTCGCGCGCCATCGTCATTCCCATCGGCTCGACCGAGCAGCATGGGCCGACCGGCCTGCTCGGCACCGATTTCCTATGCCCGGAGATCATCGCCCATGAAGCCGCCCGGCGCGGCGACCTGCTCATCGCGCCGACCTTCAACGTCGGCATGGCCCAGCATCACCTGGGCTTTCCCGGCTCCATCTCCCTTCGGCCCTCAACCTTCATCGCGGCCATCAGCGACTGGACCCGTTCCCTGACCGGGCACGGCTTTGAGCGGCTGTATTTCCTCAATGGCCACGGCGGCAATGTCGCCACCATCGAGGCGGCGTTCTCGGAGATCTATTCGGCCGCCTCCTTCGAGCGGCGCAAGGCCGGTTTCGCCCTGAAGCTGCGCAACTGGTGGGATCTGCCCGGCGTGATGGGCCTCGCCAGCGGGCTGTTTCCCACCGGCCACGGGGTGCACGCCACGCCCTCGGAGATCGCCGTCACCCAATGGGCCTATCCGGACTCCATCAAGGCCGCCAATTACGCGCCCCAGATCGCGCCGAGCGGCCCCATCCGCGAAGCCGCCGACTTCCGCGCCCGCTTCCCCGACGGCCGCATGGGCTCGGACCCCGGCCAGGCCAGCCCGGACAAGGGCCGCGAGCTGGTCGATCTGGCGGCGCGTGAGCTGATCCAGGACGTGGAAGCGTTCGCGGGGGAGCAGGCGCCTTAGGCGGTCAGCACAGTCCCCCGCATGTCCACCGCCACCGGCCAGGGCGTCAGCGACATCCCCGGGCAGGGACCGAACAGGCAGGCGCCGTCCTCGATGCGAAAGCTCGCCCCGTGGCCGGCGCACAGGATGCGGTCGTTCAGGCGGGTCAGGTAGCGGTCCGGGCCGGCCGACAGGGGCCAGCCGGCGTGGGGGCAGCTGTCGACATAGCCGTAGGCCCGCTCGCCCAGGCGCACGACGAAGCCCATGAACAGCGCGTCGCCCTGGCGGAAGTCGAACCCCTTGGCGCCGGGGTCCTCGATGTCCTCCAGCCGGCACAGCGCCGTCCCGGGCGGCGGCGCGGCGGGGTTCAGGAGCCCAAGACCCCAACGTCGCGTTGAAGCCGCGGATCTCCACCTGGCCGAACACGCCCTGCTGCTTGAACGGGTCCGCCGGCCGAGAAGGCCTCGGCGGCGGCGCGGTCGGGCGACCTCGATCACGAACAGCGAGCCGCACATCTTGCCCTCGGCGTCCAGCTGCGGCCCGGCGAGGCGGATGATGTCCGACCTGGGTCTTCAGATAGGCCACGTGGTCGGGCCGCAGCGCGACCCGCCGGTCCAGCGCGCCCGGCTTATCCAGGCAGATGATGCAGAACAGGGCCATGGGGCCTCCTCAGGTCTCGGACTTCAAGGGACGGGCGAGCAGGCCGTCGATGGCCTGGTCCAGGTCGATCTCGCCGGCCAGCACCGCGGCGACCGCCTCGCAGATCGGCGTCTCCACGCCCAGCGAGCGGGCCAGCGCGCGCACCGCCGGCGCCGTGGCCACGCCCTCGGCCACCGACAGCTTGCCCGACAGGGCCTGGTCCAGGCTCTCGCCGCGCCCCAGCGCCAGTCCGACGCTCATGTTGCGCGACTGGGGGCTGGAGCAGGTCAGCACCAGATCGCCCAGGCCGCACAGGCCCGCCACGGTCTCGGCCCGGCCGCCCTTGGCCAGCGCCAGTCGCGTCAGCTCGGCGAACCCGCGGGTGATCAGGGCGGCGTGGGCGCTGCGGCCCAGGCCCCGGCCCTCCACCACCCCGCAGGCGATGGCCAGCACGTTCTTGACCGCCCCGCCGATCTCCGCCCCGATCAGGTCGTCCGTCAGATAGGGCCGGAAGGTCGGCAGGGCGATGGCCTTGGCCAGGGCCTTGCCCAGCGCGGCGTCGGCGCAGGCCAGGGTGACGGCGGTGGGCAGGCCGCGCGCCACCTCGGCGGCGAAGCTCGGCCCCGACAGGACGGCCGCGCGCGCCTGCGGCAGCACCTCCGCCAGCACCTCGCTCATCAGCTTGAGCGAGCCCTGCTCCACCCCCTTGGCGCACAGCACCACCGGAACGTCGCGACGGGCGAAGGGGGCGAAGGCCTGCAGCGTGGCGCGCAGATGCTGGGCGGGCGGGACGGCCAGGATGACGTCGCATTCGGCCAGATCGCTCGAAGTCCCCGGTGGCGGCGATCCCCGGCGACAGGGTCGCGCCCGGCAGAAAGGCGGGATTGGACCGCCACAGGTTGATGTTGTCGCGGGTCTGCGGCTCGTGCGCCCACAGGGTCACGCCCAGGCCCGCCCGCGCGCAGACCTCGGCCAGGGCCGTGCCCCAGGCCCCGGCGCCGATCACCCCTGCGCTGCGAATGGGCGCGCTCACGCCTTGGCCCCCTTGCGGCCGGGCAGATGCGTGGGGTTGTCGCGCGCCGCCGCCTCGTCCAGCGGCCATCGCGGCCGCGCCGCGACGTCCAGACCGTCGGTCAGGCCCAGGCCAGGCGTTCGGCGCCGGCCAGGGCGATCATGGCGGCGTTGTCGGTGCAATAGGCCAGGGCCGGCGCGGCGAAGGAAAAGCCCCGTTCGCGCGCCTCTGCTCGCAGCGCGCCGCGCACGGCGCGGTTGGCGGCGACGCCGCCGGCGACCACGAACCGCAAGTCGCGGCCCGCCGGTCTGATGGGCGTAGAGCGCCATCGCCCGGTCGCTGCGCTCGGCCAATTGCCGGGCGATGGCGGCCTGGACGGCGGCGGCGAGGTCGGCGCGCTGCTGGTCGGTCTCCAGACGCTCGGCCAGGCGCGCGGCGGCGGTCTTCAGGCCCGAGAAGGAGAAGTCGCAGTCCTTGCGGCCCAGAAGGGCGCGCGGCAGGGGGAACCTGTCCGGATCGCCGTGCTCGGCCAGCCGCTCCAGCGCCGGGCCGCCCGGATAGGGCAGGCCGAGGGACTTGGCGATCTTGTCGAAGGCCTCGCCGGCCGCGTCGTCGATGGTCGAGCCCAGCCGGCGGCAGGCGCCCACGCCCTCCACGTCAACAGCTGGCAATGGCCGCCGGAGACCAGCAGCAGCAGGAAGGGATAGTCCACCGCTTCGGTCAGCCGCACCGACAGGGCGTGGCCCTCCAGGTGATTGACGGCGATCAGCGGCAGGTCGCGCGCCAGGGCGATGGCCTTGCCGGCCGACAGCCCCACCATCACCCCGCCTACCAGGCCTGGCCCTGCAGTGGCGGCGACGCCGTCCAGCCCGGCAAAATCGACCCCGGCGTCGGCCATGGCCTTGGCGATCACGCCGTCGATGGCCTGCACATGGGCGCGAGCGGCGATTTCCGGCACCACCCCGCCGAAGGGCGCATGATCGTCGATCTGGCTGGCGACAACCGAGGACAGCACCTGCACGCGCCCATCCGCCACGCGCACCACCGCCGCGGCGGTCTCGTCGCAGCTGGTTTCTATGCCGAGGACGGTCAATTTGGACGCCGTGCTGTCTTTCATGGCATTGCTGCTTGCGCCCCGCTCCTGTAGCCAGACGGCTCATGGCTGCGTCGAGGTAGCCCGGCGCCCGAGCCCAAGCAACTTAATGTCTCAAACCGTCAACCCACAAAGCCCTCGTCCGCATTGGTTCGCGCGCTTCGCGCCTGGCCCAGGCCCAGGCGCGCCAGATGCAGGCCGCCATCGCCGCCGCCCTGGGGGCGCCGCCCGAGGATGCCGAAACGGTCGCGCCGATCAGCCTGTTTTCCACCGCCGGCGACCGCATCCTGGACCGGCGCCTGCTGGAAATCGGCGGCAAGGGCCTGTTCACCGAGGAAATCGAGGCCGCCTTGCTGGAAGGCCGCATCGATTGCGCCGTTCATTCCCTCAAGGACATGGCCGCCGAACCGCCCGCGGGACTGACCATCGCCGCCACCCCCGAACGCGAGGACGTGCGCGACGCCTTTCTCAGCGACGCCTTCGAGCGCTTCGAGGACTTGCCGGACGGCGCGCGGCTGGGCACCGCCAGTCTGCGGCGACAGACCCAGGCGCTGTATCGAAGGCCCGACATCCAGCCGGTGCTTCTGCGCGGCAATATCGACACCCGCCTGGCCAAGCTGGACCGGGGCGAGGCCGACGGGATCATCCTGGCCTATGCGGGCCTACGCCGCCTCGGGCTGCGGGATCGCGCGCGCCAGCTGTTTGACCCGCTGGAGCGGCCCACCGCGCCCGGCCAAGGCGCGCTGGCCATCGAGACCCGCGTTGAGGACGCTGATCGGCCATGGGTCCGCGCCCTCGATCACGCTCCGACCGCCCTGTGCATCGCCGCCGAGCGCGGGGCGCTCATGGCCCTGGAGGGATCCTGCCGCACGGCGCTGGGCGCCTACGCCGTCCTGAGCGACGACGCCTTGGATCTGGTGGTGGAGGCCTTGACCCCAGATGGGCGCGAGCGTTTCCGCCGGCAGGGGCGGCTGGAGAACGCCGACCGCGCGGGCGCGCAGGCGCTGGGCCGGAGGCTCGGCGAACAGGTCCGGGACGAGGGCGGCGAACGCCTGTTGCTCCAAACCTGAGCCGCGCGCACCTTGTCGGCATGAGGATCTGGATCACCCGCGCCGAACCGGACGCCCGCCGCACCGCCGAAGCGGTGGCCGCGGCAGGGCACAGGCCGCTGATTTCGCCCCTGATTCTGGTTGCGCCCCTGGCGTCCGCCTCCAGTCAGCTGGCTCGGGCCCTGGTCGGCGTGGGGGCCCTGGCCTTCACCAGCGCCAACGGGGTTCGCGCCTTCGCCGCCCTGCGTCCCATCAGTGATCGGCATCTGCCGGTCTACGCCGTGGGCGGGACAACGGCGCGGGCCGCGCGGGAGGCCGGTTTCGCCACGGTCATCTCGGCGGACGGCGATGCGTCCGCCTTGGCCAAGCGGATCGCGGCCAAGGACGAGCGCCCCAATGGAGTGGTGCTTCACCCGGGCGCGTTGGAGCCTGCGGGGGACCTGGTCGGCGACCTGCAGCGGCGCGGGGTGAGCGCCCGCCATGTCGCCGTCTACGAGACCTTGCCTCAGCCGCCCTCGCGCGATCTGCTGACGGCGCTAGACCAGGACCCGCCGGCGGTTGACGCGGTGTTGGTCCATTCCCCGAAAGCCGCCGAACAATTGGCCGAGATTCTGCATGAGCGCCCGGTCCTGGCCAAGGCCCTGACGGCGATCTGCATTTCCAAGGCGGCGGCCGAACCGCTCAAGCCCTTCAAGTTCGCCCGCCGCGCCACGGCCGCCAAGCCGAACGAGGCGGCGATGCTTGAGGTTCTCGGTCCATGAGCGCGCGCCGGTCTGCGCCTGAGGACGATACGGCGCCCACCCTGAGGCATGGATTTCCGCTGACCTTCTGGCTGGCCCTGGGGTTTTGCGCTGTCTGCATCGTCGCTGGCGCGGCCGTGGCCTGGCTCGGCCCGCATTGGCGCTAACCCGCCCAAGGCTTGGCGCCACAGGCCCGCTCGGCTAAACAGGCCGCCCGTCCACGCGTTCGCGTGGAGACGCGGGCCGCCTTAGCTCAGCCGGTAGAGCACCGCATTCGTAATGCGGGGGTCGCGTGTTCGAGTCACGCAGGCGGCACCATCTTCGTCCAACTCCCCATCAATGACGTGGCAAGGGCCACGCGCGATAGGTTTCGAACATCCGGCCATTCCAGCCCAAGGCGGTGACGTGGACCGTCTGTTCGTCCGCCTCAATCAAGGTGAATCCGGCCGGGGTTCCGCGGGTGCGCAGGGACAGGGTGCCGGCGCCGATGGCGTAGGACCGTTTTGAGGTCGGACTGAAGCGCCAGGGCGAAGGGATTGTGCACGTGACCGGTGAGGATCAGATCCACCTGGGCCCTCGCCAGCTGCGCCGCCGCCGCAGCTCCCCTGTGCACACCGCCGGTCACGGGCATTCCCGCCGTATCAATCAAGGGATGGTGGCAGGCGAACACCTTGAGCGAGTCGCGCCTGGCCGCCATGTCGGCCGCGACCCGCGCGATCTGTTTCAGGTTCAGCGCCCCCTTTGACCAATCGAGTCTGGGCTGCGCGCCGCGGGCGCTGTTGAGCGCATGGACGGTCAGGCCGGGGCTTTGGAAAACCGCTCCCTCCGGTTCGCCGATGTAGCGGCGATAACGGTCGAAAGGCGTGAGCGCGCGCAGAACCAGATTGAAATAGGGCGTGTCATGGTTGCCGGGCGTAACGATCTGCGGTTCGGGCAAGCGGGACAGCCAATCCCGGGCGGCGGCGAATTCATGCGGCTTTCCGTTCAAGGTGAGATCGCCGGTGACCACCACCAAATGCGGCGCGAAGGCCCGCACCTGGTGGACGGCGGCCTCCGTGGCCGGGCCGTTTTCGCCGCCGAAATGGATATCGCTCAGATGGGCTAGACGGACAGTCAAGCCGAGGGCTCCTTCGGCGCCAGGGCGCGAAAAGCTTTCGGCACGAAACGGATGCAGACCGACCGAGGGAGCCAATGCATCTCCCCGTCGATCAGGCACGGGATGCGGCGCCTAGCCCAGGCCCGGCCCTGCACGATCGATTTGGTCGTCACCCCGGGATCGCGCCGCCAATCTCCCAGCATGTTGTGCAGCCCCAGTCGGATCACTTCGATGACATCGTGCAGGTCGAGCCCGGCGGCCTCCAGGGCGTTTTCAGCTTCCAGCGCCCTGGAGATCAGAGGGCAGATCAGGCCGAGCGCCACCGCCTTGTGCGCCGGCCGGCCCTCGGCCTGAAACTTCAGTCGGGTCGCGAACGCGCGCCGGAAGGCCACAATGGCGTGCTCCCAGGCCTGCCGCAAATCGCCGTGCCGTGTGGCTTCCCGCGCCGGGCCCCAAAAGGCGGGGGTTCCTAAAATGGCGGCGCAATAGAACCTCAGGCCGCCGACATCGCCGCACGACACCGATCGTTCGCACCCCCTCTCAAGGCAAGCGAACAGCGCCTGAGTCCAGTCGACGGGCCCATAAAGCGCGTGCGGCAGCATGTTCATCGTCCCGCCGGCCAGGGGCGCAAGGAGGGGGCCGTCCGGACCGCAAAGGGCCGCCGCTCGGCCGGCAGTGCCGTCTCCGGCCAAAACGATCAATAGATCGGGCTTGGCCGCAATCGCGCTCGATAAGGCCGCCTCAAGTCCGTCAGGCTCGGCGGCCGCCACGCGGCCGTCCAGCTGAAAGGCGTCGAGGATCAACCTTAGCCTCGACTTGCTTTGCGGTCCCACGCCCCCCGACGCCGGATTGATCACCGCTTCAACCCTTCGGATCGAGGCCGTGGGAGTCTAAGACACGCGTGAATTTGTCCATAGCCCGACAACGCCTGACGAATGACGGCGGTTGCCGGGCGCGCAAGAGCAACGGCGCGCCTGTCCGGGCGTTGTTTGTCGATACCCGCCAGTGGGGCGTCAATGACGAAATTGACCGAGAGGTTTGTGGGAGAAGCTAGGCTCGCCGCCAAATACTGCGGGGTCAGCCTGATCGGCTTCGGCGTGGATGTCGCCGTCCTTCACCTCATGTTGGGCGTCGCTCTGGAGCCGGCGTGGGCGCGGGTGGTTTCGCTCCTGTGCGCCATGCACGTGACCTTCCTGCTCAACGGCCTGCACGTGTTTCGCCAACTGGAACGCAAACGATGGCCCGGCCAATGGGCTCGTTACATGGCCTGCAACGGCTTTGGCAACTTCTGCAACTACTGGATTTTCGTGACCATGGTCTCAACCCACTGGCCGCTGATCGCCGACCCGACCTTCGCCGTCGCGGTCGGCTCAACCACGGCCTGGGTGCTTAATTTCGCGACGACGCGGTTTCTGGCGTTTCCCGCGCGGTGTTCGCCGCCAGCCGAGCCTTCCCCTCATAGCGGCCCTTCACCAGCCTCACCCGGATCGTCTCCCCCGTGACGGCCTTGGCCGACCATGCGGAACGCAGGTTCCCGGCCGGGATCGGCGTGCAAAAGGCGAAGGGGACGGGCAGGGGACTGGACTGGCTGAGGCACAGCTTGTCGTCGTTTAGCTTCCAACGCCCGTTGGAGGGGTCTCCGCGCCGGCCCCGCGCGGTATAGCTTCCGTCTCTTTGCAGGTAGAGTTCGGCGGTGCGGCCGTCCGGATAGGTCGAGACAATGGTCCCGCCGAACGCGGCGTCGATCGGCGATGGCGCAGCGCCGCACAACACGACCACGCAGGCGAACGGACCGAATAGCGCCAGCGGCGGATGTCCCAGGCGGATCACAAACGCACTGCGTTTGCCCCCCGGTCGGGTGCTCGCGCGGCCGGTTTCGGACGTGGCGACGGGCGGGACGGCGGGCATGGCTTTTCCTTCGCGTGAACTCAGCATCAACGTGAGCCGCGCGGCGGTGTTCCGGGGCCGAGGCCGGAACCGGATTTACTTTATGCCCGTTCTAAGTCGGCGCGCGGGACCGATCCCAACCATGGTCCGGACGCCCGCCAGAACAGGAGAGTTGCGATGACATCAAGGAAAAAGTCCGCCGCCCTCGCCGCCGTTTTCGCCATAGGCGCCGTGGGCGTCACTGCGCAAAGCGCTTCGGCTTACGTGGCTTGCAATGCGGCCGGCGAATGCTGGCACACCGAACACCGTTACAATCCGCCGGGCGTGTCCCTGCAGTGGCACCCCGACGATTGGTATTTCCACCGCAGTTGGGACCACGATCACTGGCGCGACTATCACGCGGGGCGCGGCTATTACCGCAACGGCGTTTGGATCACCTTCTGATCCCCAGGGTTTGCGGACATTGAAGAAGCCGGCGGGGCGTGCTCGCCGGCTTTTAATTGGGTCGAGCAGGCCGGCGCTCAGAAGGCGCCTTCCGGCAGGCGATAGATGTCCGGATGATCCACATCCTGGATATAGGTCACCGCCAGAGCTGTCGGCGACGCGGATGCCGCTCCGGAACCCTGCACGGCGACCTCCACCGCAGCGCCGTCCGGATCTTCGCCGGAAAACAGGGACAAGCCCCCCGCCTCCAGGGGCGCACGGCCTTCCGTCGCATCCTTTTCCCAGGTCTGAGCCTTGAAGTAATTGACCAGAATCTGGCCGTCATCGACCAAGGCCGCGCGCTCGGCCGCCTCCGCCGGCTCCCAGATCACCGCCACACGCACCAGGCGATGACTGCCGGCGCCCAGGACGTAGGACACCCGGGCGGGGCCGGGGCCGGGCTCAAGCGAGGGAACCGTCGCCGTGATGACCGTCGTGCGATCCTGGGGGGTGAGCGTGGTCTGAATTTGATCGACCGGAATATGGAAATCCTTGGCGATGGCCGCCGACACCTGGCCTTGATCCATGCCGAACACGGCGCTGCGAAAACCCTTGATGCGGAAGTCCTGCGCCGGACCGGCCGGTGTGACGAGCTTGCGGTGGTGGCGCGGCTTGGCCCACGGCGGCGGCCACAGGTCCGCGGCGGCCGGGCCGCTCCAAGCCAGGACGGCGCCAATCAGAAACGGCGCAAACAGAAAACGTGTGCGAGGCATGGCGGTGATCCTTCGGCGCGTCCGGATTTGCGCTCTTGTCTCCCGCGCCCGCCGCCAGGTCAAACCGGCGCGGGTCACCGCGAGCCTGCAGAGGCCTTGATGATGGCCTCGCGCTCTTCCGGCGTCAGGAAGCGCCAGCGGCCCTCTGGCAGGTCGCCCAGGCTCAGCGGGCCGATGCGCGTGCGAAACAGGTCTATGACCTTCAGGCCGACCAGATCGCACATGCGCCGAATCTGACGGTTGCGGCCCTCGGTGAGGATCACATTGAGCGTCTGATCACCTGTGCGCCGCACGCCGGCCGGCTTGAGCTTTCGACCGTCCAGGGCCAGACCGTGGCGCAGCAGGGCCAGCTTGCCCTGATCGATCGAGCCCGCGACCCTCACCTCGTATTCCTTGTCGAGCAGCGATTGCGGGCCGATCACGGCCTTGGCCAGGACCCCGTCCTGCGACAGCAGGAGCAAGCCTCGGGAATCCATGTCCAAACGGCCGAGCGGCGCGATGCCGCCTTCAAGGTTTGGAATCGGCGTTGAGGGACCGCCCCACTGGTTTTCCGGCGTGATCAGCCTGACGGCCGGAACCTGTCCGGGATCGGGCTGGGCGGAGACCACGCCCATGGGCTTGTGGATCACAAGGCTGAAGCGGTCGGCGCCGCCCGCGTCGTCGTCCAGCGTCAGGGTCTGGCCAAAGGCGATCTTGCGTCCGGGATCGGTCACCGTCTCGCCGTCGATACGGATGCGCCCCTGCGCGATCATCGCCTCGGCCTCCCGACGCGAACAGACCCCGCTTTGGGCCAGCCAACGGTTGACCCTTTGCGGTTCGGCCTCCTCGTAAGGGCGGGTGAAGACCAAGGGGCTATCGCCAGGCGTAATTGAAGCTGATGGAGATGCGCTCGGCCTTGGCCCCGTTGGGCGGGACCTCGTGCCTCAGCCAGCTTTCCCACAGGAACAGGGTCCCAGGCGTGGGCGTCAGGGTGACAAAGGTCGCTAGATCCTGCGGCGCGTCTGAGCGGCGCGGCGGAGCGGCCATCATCATGGGCAAACGGGGATCCTCCAGCTTCAGGCCCGCGGCGCCGGGCGGGGTCGCCACATAGACCGTGCCGGAAATGACGCTGTGCGGATGGATATGGCCGCTGTGGCCGAAGCCGGGCTTGAGCACATTGACCCACAGACTGTCCATCGCCAGCCGCCCGCGCGGACCAAGGTCGAAGGCCAGATCCTGGGCGAAGGCGGCCACATGGCGGTCCAGCTTGCGTTTCAGGTCGGCGAACACAGTGGCGCGGGCGGGCAGATCGTCCAGCGAGGCGTAAGAGGTGTAGCCGCCATAGCCCTGCTTGCGGCACCAGGCCCGGCCGGCCTGATCCTCGGACGCCAGCATACGCACGGCGTCCTCCAGTTCCCGGTTGAAGGCAAGGAAATCCTTCGCCTCGGCCAAGCTGGCTTCATAGACGCGGGTGGCGAACAGGGTGCGAAGCGCGCTCATGGCCGGGCCAATACCACAGGCCCGCGTAAAATCCCGCTTGACGATCGAAGCCTGTCACCGTATTAAACCATACAGTTATTTAACTGAAAGGTATAATTCTTGGCGGCCGATCCCCTGTCCCTCACGCTTTCCGCCTTGGCCGACCCGACCCGGCGCGCGATCCTGGCGCGGCTGAGCCAGGGCGAGGCCTCGGTCGGCGAGCTGGCCGCGCCGTTCGACATAAGCCTGCCGGCGGTGTCCAAACACCTGAAGGTCCTGGAGAAGGCGGGACTGGTGGCCCAGGGGCGCAGGGCCCAGTGGCGGCCGTGCCGGTTGCAGGGCGAGCCCCTGCGCGCGGTGGCCGACTGGTTGGAAGCCTACCGGTGCTTTTGGGACCAGAACCTGGACCGTCTGGACGACTATCTGCAAGACCTTCAGAAAGGAAATCCCCATGGCGAGTCTCACTGACGATGCGGACCTTGTGCGTGAAGTGGTGCTCACACGCCGGCTGGCCGCGCCGCGCGCCCTGGTGTTTCGCGCCTTCACCGATCCGGCGCATCTGATGCGCTGGTGGGGCCCGCACGGATTCACCGCGCCGGAGTGCGAATTGGACCTGCGCATCGGCGGCGCCCTGCGCATCGTGATGCAGGCGCCGGACGGCCAGCGTTTTCCCATGACCGGGGTCATCGACGAGCTCGAGCCGCCCGAACGTTTCGCCTACCGGTTCGAGGCCCACGTCGGCGGGGACGGTCCAGCGCTACGGGGCCGAAACGCCCTGCATCTTACGGAAAAGGACGGCCACACGGAGCTGACCGTGACCGCGCGGGCCGAGGGCCTGGTTCCCGAGGCGGCCATGATGCTGGCCGGCATGGAAATCGGCTGGTCGCAAAGCCTTGAAAAACTCGCCGGCCTGTTCGCCTGAGGACCCCGACCATGAGCGACGCCCAGCCCGTCTTCACCATCTCCCGCACCTTCGAGGCGCCGCGCGAGCTGGTGTTCAAGGTCTTTTCCCAGGCTGAGCATCTGGCGCGCTGGTGGGGACCGGCGGGTTTGCAATGGGTCAAGGGCGAGATGGATTTTCGGCCCGGCGGCCAGTTCCACTACTGCATGCGCCTGCCGAACGGTCCGGAGATGTGGGGCAAGTTCCTCTATCGCGAAATCGAAGCGCCCCGGCGGATCGTGTTCATCAACGCCTTTTCCAACGCGGCGGGCGAGCTGACGCGCCATCCCATGGCGCCGAGCTGGCCGCTGGAGGTGATCAATGAGCTCGCCTTGGAGGCGCAGGACGGGCGCACCGTGTTGACCCTGAGCGGGCGGCCGCACAACGCCACGCTCATCGAACAGCAGACTTTCTCCGCCGGATTTGAAAGCATGCGGATGGGCTTTGGCGGTACGCTCGATCAGCTTAAGGCCTATCTCGCCACGCTTTCGCCCGACTCCGCCGCTTGAACTGAGCCTCCATGACTCACCGCCTTCCCCTGCGCCTGATCGCCCTGTTCTGGCTGGCTCCGGCCCTGGCCGTTCTGACGCCGCCTGCGAGTTAGGCGTCCACGCCCGCCGGCCTGAGCGCGTCCGATCAGTCTCTGATCGATCAGGCCAACGCCTATCTTCAGGGCTTGGATCACGTCAAAGGCCGCTTCGAACAGACCAGCCCGCGTGGGGCCGTTTCAAGCGGCGACCTCTATGTCCAACGGCCGGGCAAGGCGCGGTTCGCCTACGATCCGCAGTTCGGTCTGCTGGTCGTGGCCGACGGAAAAAACATTTCCGTCTATGATTTGCGGCTGAAAACCTTCGACCGGGCGCCGCTCAACGCCACGCCCCTGTCCATGCTGCTGTCGCACGAAGTGCGCCTTGATCGCGACGTGGCCATCCTGCGGGTGGACCGTTACGCGGACTATTTCGCCCTGACCCTGCGCGACACGACGGGCCGCGCCGAGGGGCGCATCGTTTTGTATTTCAATGCAAATCCGGTAAGCCTGCGCGGCTGGACGGTGATCGACGCCCAGGGCCGCACAGACGCAGATTCGCGTTCTGGATCTGCAGACCGCGGACCTGGACCCGGACCTCTTTGTTCTGCGTGATCCTCGCCAGGGACGGGCGGTTCGCTAAGATCGCTCGCGCGCGCACGGGCGCTGTGTGACGTTTCCACAACAATCAAGCTACATCGATTATCACGTTGACTTTTCAGTTGAACGTGGCATATTTGACACGCTTGCGGTGGACGGGTCGTTTGCCGCGGCTCCCGTGCCGGACTCTATCCCCTCCCGGCAGCGGTATGAGAGACCACTTTTCAACGCCCGGACGGTTCGCCTCCGGGCGTTTTTTTATCCCGCGCTCAAGTAGCGAAGCGATAACGCGAACAAGAATGCGTTCTTGCTGGCCCCAACGCTCACTCACGCTCGCTGCTTGAGGGTGTTCTTGCTCGCCCTAACGCTCGCTCCCGCTCGCTGCTTGAGGGTGTTCTTGCTCGCCCTAACGCTCGCTCACGCTCGCTGCTTGAGGGTGTTCTTGCTCGCCCTAACGCTCGCTCCCGCTCGCTGCTTGAGGGCGGGTGGCACATGCATCGAAGTCGGCGGATTTTGTGCTTTAAGGGCGCCATGCGCCTTCGAATCTGCACCTGGAACGTCAATTCCGTCCGCCTGCGCGCAGAACAGGCGGCCCGCTTCGTCGCGCAGCAGGCGCCGGACGTGCTGTGCCTGCAGGAAATCAAATGCCGCGAGGCCGAATTTCCCGCTCAGGCCTTTGTGGACATGGGCCTGCCCCACATCAGGATCGCCGGGCAAAAGGGCTGGCACGGCGTCGCCATCGCCTCGCGTCTGCCGATTGAGCCGGCGCCGGCGCTGGATGTCTGCCGTGAAGGACACGCCCGCGTGGTCGGCGGCGTGATCGCCGGCGTGGAAGTGCAGAACTTCTACATCCCCGCGGGCGGCGACGAGCCGGATCGGTCGATCAACCCCAAGTTCGACCACAAGCTGGATTTCTTCGAGCGGCTGACGGCGCTCATGACCCGGCGCAACCCCGCCGCGCCCCTGGTGGTGGCCGGAGACCTCAATGTGGCGCCCGGGGAGCAAGATGTGTGGAATCACAAGTTCATGTCCAAGGTGGTCAGTCACACGCCCGTCGAGGTCGAGGCCTTCGGCAAGCTGATGGCGGCGGGGCAATTTCATCGACATCGTCCGGCAGGCCGTTCCCGAGCCGCAGAAGCTATTTTCCTGGTGGAGCTATCGCGCCGCCGACTTCCGCGCGTCAAATCGGGGCCTGAGGCTGGACCACCTGTTGCTTTCGCCCGGTCTGCGCGACGCCGCCTTTCGTCAGGGCGCGGCGTCCGCGAGAGTGCACGACGATGTGCGCGAATGGGAGCGGCCGTCCGATCACGCGCCGGTCAGCATGGATTTAGCCCTTTAGCCTCTCGCGGCCGGGGCCGAATTCGACCCCGCGCCAACCCACGGAGCCCCGATGTTTTCCACCGAGATCAATCCTCAGACGCTCCGCGTCTGGAAAGCGGGCGCATGGCTGCTGGTCTTCAGCCTGCTGGCCTGGAACGCCCTTTCAAGCCTGTACATGATGTGGGCGTTCGCCTCGCCCCTTCCCATCGGCGACCAATGGGACTCCGCGTATTTCCCGGAAGATTTCGCGCGGCGCCTTTTCGCCCTGCATAACGAGCACCGGCCCGCCCTGGGACGGCTGGTCGGACTGGCGGATTGGTATTTGGCGAACGGCCGCAATGGCGTGAACATCGCCTTCATCGCGTTTTGCTTTCCCGTCTTCGCCGGCGCCCTTTACGGACTGCTCCGTCTAAGCGAGATCGCGCCCCGCCGGGCGCTTCTGATCACCGCATTGGCCATGGCCATTCAGACATCGGCGGAACAATGGGAAAACCTGGCCTGGGGCTTCCAAACCGCGTTCGTAGGCAGCTTCGCCTTCGCGGCCCTGGCCCTGTCCTCGGCGGCGTCGGCCGCACGAGCCGCGGCGCCCGCCCGCATGGGCGTTCTTTACGCGCTGTGCCTGTTAAGCAGCTTCCTGTCGGTGTTCGCTCTGGCCAGCGGCCTATTCACCTTGATCGGCGTGAGCATCCTGCTGTTCGCGGCGGACGCGCCCAAGACCCTCAAATGGAGCTATCCGGTCCTGGCGGCCGCGGTGATCGCCTTTTATCTGAATTATTATTCCACGCCCGGAGATCACTCCGATCCGCTGCTCAGCATCAGCCGCCCCCTCGGCCTGATCCTCTACGCCCTGACCTACCTCGGAGCGCCCTTCGCCCCGGGCGGGAACATCGGCGCTGCAAGCGTCATAGGCGGCTTTGGGGCGATTTGGCCGGCGTCCTGGCCGCCGACGCAATGCGCCTGAACTCTTAGGGATGTCTTCCTATGGCGCACGCCCAGAGGGACCGCCTACGCGGCCCTCTGATCCTGGCCTTCATGATCATAGGGGCGGCTTTGATGGCGGCGTTGGGGCGCGTGCTGTTCGGACCGTTGCAGGCTATGTCCTCGCGATACGGCACGCCCGCCCTGGCGTTTTGGGCCGACTTGGTCGTGCTGTGCTTCATGCGCGCGCAGTTGGCGGCCGGACCGGTCGCGAAGGCCCTGCCCCGCGGCGGGGGCGCGCTGGGCGTTTTTCTGGCGTGCAGTCTGGCGCTTCATCAGTTGGGCTATGTCAATCTGGTGCACAGGATATCCGCTGAGCGGCTCAGCGGAGCGATGGCCTACATGGTCGGCGTTCGAAGCCAGCCGGCCCTCAGTCTCTATCCAGTCGCCGATCCGTTGGCGAAGGGCGCGCTCGACAAGCGGTTCGAGACCCTGGCGCTGCAGCACAAGTCGATTTTCGCGGAGGGCTGGCCTGAACATCTGGGCTCGCCGTTGCGCGCCTGGACCGGGGAATCCCAGGGGCATTGCAGCGGCGTGGTGGACAACCGCGCCAACGTTCCCGGGGGAGCGGTTGTCCAACAGCTCGAAGGCTGGGCCTGGCTAACAGACAAGAGGCGTGCGCCGGACTTGATCGCGTTCACCGATAACCGCGGGACGATCGTGGGATTCGCCGAGCCGGGCTTCATGCGTAAGCCCCTCAAGAAATCCTTGCATTCAAGGCGCGCGATGTTCGCCGGGTTTGTCGGCTTCGCCCCGGGCGGTCCGCAAACGCCCTATCAAGCCTTCGGGATAACCCTGTCGCACGGCATGGCGAGGGCGTGCGCCTTCGCTGTGTCCAGGGGCTAGGGCCTGTCTGGCTAGCCGAACATCCTGCATCAGCCTGAACGCTGCCCGCCTGGGCTATGGACCCCACGGACCCCGCCCTCTATAGGCCCGCTTGGGGAAAGCCACCGTCGCCCAGACTCGAATTTCTGAACGGATCGCCATGAGCTATCGCATCGCCGTCACCGGGGCCGCCGGTCTGGTGGGGCAGAACCTCATCCCGCGCTTGAAGGCGGCCGGCCTTGCCGAATCCTCGCGATCGACAAGCACCCGACCAACACCGCGGTCCTGCGTCGGCTGCATCCCGACATTGAGGTGATCCAGGCCGATTTGGCGAGCGACGACGGCTGGCAGCAGGCCGTCGCCGACTGCGAGGTGGTGATCGTCTGCCACGCCCAGATCGGCGGGCTGGACCCCGAGGCCTTCCGGCGCAACAACGTGACGGCCACCGAGCGCCTGCTGGACGCCGTGCGCGCTGCGCCACGCCCGCCCTATCTGGTCCATCTGAGCTCTTCGGTGGTCAATTCGCCGCGGTGGATTGGTACACCGACAGCAAGGAGCGCCAGGAACAGCTGGTGGTTCAATCCAGCCTGCCCCATGTTGTGCTGCGTCCCACCCTGATGTTCGGCTGGTTCGACCGCAAACATCTGGGCTGGCTTGCCCGTTTCATGCAGCGCACGCCCATCTTTCCGATCCCCGGCTCCGGGCGCTACCTGCGCCAGCCGCTGTTCGCCGGCGATTTCTGCGACATCATCCTGTCCTGCGTCCGCAACCGGCCCAACAACGCCGTCTATAACATCTCCGGTCAGGAAAAGATCGACTACATCGACCTGATTCGAGAAACCAAGCAGGCCGTCGGCGCGCGGGCGGCGATCGTGCGCATCCCCTATGCCGCGTTTTGGCGCTGCTGTGGGCCTATAGCCTGCTCGACCGCGATCCGCCCTTCACCACCAAGCAGCTGAAGGCGCTCGTCACGCCCGACATTTTCGAGGTGATCGACTGGCCGGGCATTTTCGGCGTGAGGCCGACCCCGCTGCGGGACGCCTTGGAACAGACCTTCCGACATCCGGAGTATTCCAAAATTGTCCTGGATTTCTGACACATGAGCCGTCGTCATCGTCATCGGCGCAGGCGTCATGGGCCTTGCAGCGGCCTATCGCGCCGCCAGCAATGGGCACGCCGTCACCGTGCTGGAGGCCGCGTCGGAGGCCGGTGGGATGGCCGCCCATTTCGATCTGGGCGGCCTGTCGATCGAACGGTTCTATCATTTCATCTGCAAGGCGGACCGAACCACCTTCGATCTGCTCGATGAATTGGGGCTGGCGGACCGGATGCGCTGGAAGCCCACCTCCATGGGCTATTTCTTCGACGGCCGACATTACGCCTGGGGCGACCCGCTCTCGCTCATGGTCTTCCCCAACTGTCGTTGATCGAGAAGTTTCGCTACGGCCTGATGATGTTCGCCGCAACCAAGCGCGTCGATTGGCGGCGGCTGGACGCCCTTTCCGCCAGATCGTGGATCACGGCCTGGTGCGGCGAGCGGGTCTATCGCCGTCTGTGGTCAAGGCTGCTCGATCTCAAGTTCTACCAATACGCCGACAGCATATCGGCCGCCTGGCTGTGGACTCGCATCAAGCGGGTGGGGACCTCGCGCCGGTCGCTCATGCAGGAAGAGCTGGGCTATATCGAGGGTGGATCGCAAACCCTGGTCGACGCCCTGGTCGAGGCGGTGGAACGCATGGGCGGCAAGGTGGCGCTGAACGCGCCGGCCTCGCGCATCCAGTCTATGGGCGGAAGGGTGACCGGGGTCTTGGCGGGCGAAACCCTCTATCCGCCGATGCGGTGATCTGCACCGCGCCCACGCCCCTCGTCAGCCGTCTGGTTCCCGATCTGCCCGCCGATGTACGCGCGCGCTACGACGCCATCGACAACGTCGGCGTGGTCTGCGTGGTGTTTCGTCTCAAACGGTCGATCACCCGGCACTTCTGGGTCAACGTCGCCGACGAGGGCATGGCGATTCCCGGCGTGGTCGAGTTTTCCAATTTGCGGTCCGTCGGCGACGCGGTGGTTTACGTGCCCTACTACATGCCGACATCGCAGCCTAAGTTCTCAGAGGACGACGCCTATTTCCTGCAAGACGCCCTGAACTGCCTCAAACAGGCTCAATCCGGCGCTGAGCGAGGATGACGTCATCGCCTGCCACGTGGGACGGCTCCGCCACGCGCAACCGGTCTGTTCGCCGGGGTTCCTGGAGCGCTTGCCGCCGAATTCAGACCGTCATCGCCGGCTTGCAGATCGCCGACACCTGTTTCTACTATCCGGAAGACCGCGGCGTTTCCGAAAGCGTGCGCCTGGGCCAGGAGATGGCCGATCGCCTGGGCAAATCCGCTTAAGGCTTCAGCCGGTACCCGCCCGCTTCGGTCAACAGGAGCTTGGCGCTCGCGGGGTCCGGCTCGATCTTCTGGCGCAGGCGATAGACGTGGGTTTCCAGCGTGTGGGTGGTGACCCCGGCGTTATAGCCCCACACCTCGCTCAGCAGCACCTCGCGCGGCACGGCCTTTTCGCCTGAGCGATAGAGGTACTTGAGGATGCTGGTTTCCTTTTCCGTCAGGCGGATCTTCTTGCCTCGCTCATCGAGCAGCAGCTTGGCCGCCGGACGGAACTCGTACGGCCCCAGGTGAAACACCGCGTCCTCGGACTGTTCATGGCTGCGCAGGTGCGCGCGGATGCGCGCGAGCAGCACGGCGAAGCGGAACGGCTTGGTCACATAGTCGTTGGCGCCGGCCTCCAGCCCGTTGATGGCGTCATCGTCGCTGGCCGCCGCCGTCAGCATGATGATCGGCGCGGTGACGCCCGCCTTGCGCATGCGTCGGCAGGCCTCGCGCCCGTCAATGTCGGGCAGGTCCACGTCGAGCAGAACCAGATCGGGCCGCGTCTCGATCGCCCGCGCGACGCCTTCCTCCCCGCCGGCCGCCTCCACCGTGGCGAATTCCTCGTCCAGTTGAAGCTGCTCGGCCAGGGCGCCGCGGAGGTCCGCGTCGTCGTCGACGATCAGAAGGGTCTTGTGTTGCGCCATGCGGCCGGACCATGCACCGCTGTGGGTGACCGCGCCAAGGCCAATCTTAGTCGCAAGAGCCATGAAATTCTCCGTTTCGCCTGAAGGGATAATGCACGTGGGCAGACATAGGCTCCGCTGCGCCCTGGGGCGCGGCGGGCGTGGTCGCGGCGGCGATCAAACAGGAAGGCGATGGCGCGAGCCCGGCGGGCCTTTGGCCGATGCGGCGCGTTCTCTACCGGCCCGACCGCGGCCCGCGCGCCGAAAACCGCCCTGCCCGGTCCAGGCGATCGAGCCCGACGACGGCTGGTGCGACGATCCCTGGCGACCCAAACTACAATCGCGCCGTCAAGCATCCCTACACCGGCCAGCGCCGAGCGCCTGTGGCGAGACGATGGGCTCTACGACCTCGTGGTCGTGCTGGGCCACAACGACGATCCGGTGGTTCCCGGCAGGGGCTCGGCGATCTTCCTGCATCTGGCGCGGCCCGACTACGCGCCCACGGAAGGCTGCGCGGCGCTCGCTCGAGCGGACCTTGAGGCGCTGTTGGCCCGGCGCGGCCGGGCGACGCGCTGGACATCGAGGTCGGCGGACAGACTCGAAATGCCCTTAGCGTCGCGCGCCCGAACAGGGCCGATCCCACCCGCACCGATGTCGCGCCGAAGCGAACCGCCGTCTCAAAATCGGCGCTCATGCCCATCGACAGCTTCGCCAAGCCCGTTGCGGGCCGCGATCCGGGCCAGAAGGGCGAAATGCGGCGCCGGCGGCTCGCCCTCGGGCGGGATGCACATCAGGCCCTCGACCTGAAGGCCGAATTCCCTTCGGACGGCGGCGATGAAGGCGTCGGCCTCGCTCGGGATCACGCCGCTTTCTGCGGCTCCTCCCCGGTGTTGACCTGGACATAGAGCCTGGGCGCGCGGCCCAGGCGCTGGATCTCTTCGGCCAGGACCCGGGCCAGCTTCTCTCGGTCCAGGGTCTCGATCACCTGGAAAAACGCCACGGCCTCGCGCGCCTTGTTGGTCTGCAGCGGCCCGATCAGGCGCAGCTCCAGATCCCTCGCCGCCGGCCGTCCCATCGCTCCAGCGCCTCCTGCACCCGGTTTTCGCCGAACACCGTCTGTCCGCAGGCCAAAATCGGCGCGATCCGGTCCCATGGCTGTTGCTTGGAGACCGCCGTCAGCGTCACATCCCGCGGGTCGCGCCCGGCCGTGCGCGCCGCGCGGGCGATGCGGTCGAGGATATCGGCGTGGGCCTTGGCGGGATCGAAGGGCGGAGCATTCATTTGGCGCGGGACTTGGATCGGTTATGGGCGACGGCGCGGACGCTAAGCCGCCTTCACGCCCGCGCAAAGGGGCGCCCGCATCGGCAAGGCCCCCCTGCCGCCCCTGTTCCTGGTCACCGATCCCAAGCGAACGCCCCACCCGGCCCGCCTGGCCCGGCGCCTGCCCAAGGGCGCGGGCGTGATCTACCGCGCGTTCGGCGCGGCCAAGGCCGAACGGACCGCGGAAAAACTTCGCCGCATCGCCGCGAGCCGGGGACTGGTCCTTCTGATCGGATCGGGCGAACCGCGCCTGCGGGGCGCGGGGGCGCACCTGCCCGAACGATTGGCTGTCCGAGCGCGGCGGTTCAGGCGGCGCGGCGCCCTGGTCACCGCGGCGGCCCACAGCGAGGCCGCGGTCCGCCGCGCGCGTTTGGCCGGCTGCGACGCGGTGGTCGTGTCCACGGTGTTCGAAAGTCAAAGCCCGTCCGCGGGCAGGCCCATGGGGCCGCTCCGCTTCGCCGCGCTGGTCCGCCGGGCCGGTCTGCCGGTCTACGCCCTGGGGGGATCAATGCGCGCACGGCGCCCCGCTTGCTCGGGTCTGGCGCTGCGGGTCTGGCGGCCGTGGCCGCCTTTGCCGATTAGAACTTGAAGGCGGTTTCCAGGCGGACGCGCGGCACATTGCTCGGCACGCCGGGCGGGCCCGCGGGATTGTTCTGATTCGGATTGGCCGAAGTCAACGACTGGTCATGCAGGGCCACGCCGCCCCCGATGCTCAAGGACGGCGTCAGTTTGAAATAGGCCCCGGCCTGCACGTCCTGCCAGGCCCCGTTGCGGGCAGGCGACTGATCCACATCGAACTTCAGGCCCCAGCGGCTCTTGCCGGCGTCCCACTGAAACGATTTATGGGCCTGCGGCGGACCCCAAAGATTGCGGTCGGTCAGGGTCACACCCGGGTCGGGCTTGATTTCCTGGGCATGAGCCATCGACGCCAGGGCTCCCGAAAGAACCAGCGCCGAAAGTGCAGCAATGAGCGGCTTGCCCGTTCTCATAGCCTGATTACGCTCTCCAAGCCCGAATCGACGCGGAGTCAGCTCCCCGCGCCCATATCTGTCCACAGGCGATTAAAGTCGCATGGGGGTCCGGGTCAATGGCAGTCTCCCTCCTGATTGATAAAATAAGGCTTTACGGCCAGCCTGTGGCGTTAAGGCAACGCGATTCCTCTTTTGGGGACGGCCCCGCGTGCTATAGAGCCCCTTCCGGGGCCGGGGCGGCGTCGCGCGCGTGCCGAGAACGTCCCCGGGCTTCCACGCGTGGAAAATGAGCGGAGCGAACAACTATGGCGTTGGTGCGCGGATCGATGACGGTGCTTGCGGCGGTGGGTCTGTTGGCCCTGGGCGGATGCCTTGGCGGCGGGCCCAAGAGCGGCGTCGCGCCTTATTCGCAAGGCGGGTTCCATCCGTTCGGCATAGGCAAGAGCGCTCCGCAGCCGGACGATCCGAAGGTGGCGATCGGGGTCAATGCCTATCTGTGGCGGGCGACCCTGGACACCCTGGCTTTCATGCCCCTGGCGTCGGCGGATCCCTATGGCGGGGTGGTCATCACCGATTGGTACGCCAATCCGGAAAAGCCCGACGAGCGGTTCAAGGCCACCGTCTATATCCTGGATACGCGCCTGCGCGCCGACGGCCTGAATGTGACCGTGTTCAAGCAGGTGCGTGACGGCGCGCGGCAGCTGGAAAGACGCCCCGACCGCGGCTCAGACCGAAACGGACATCGAGAACGCGATCCTCACCCGCGCGCGCCAGCTGCGTCTGTCCAACATCCGTTGATTGAGGCCGCGCTCCGGCCTCCCGAATCCGAAACAAGAGCAGGGACCGGAGCCCCCCGGACCCGGCTCGAGCCGCTCTGCCCAAGGGGTCGTTAGTTCGCATGGCCCGCTATAATCCAAAGGAAGCCGAACCCAAGTGGCGCGCCGCCTGGGACCAGGCGAACGCCTTCGCCGCAGGCGGCGCGGATGATCCGCGCGAACGCTGTTATGTGCTGGAGATGTTCCCCTATCCCTCGGGGCGCATCCACATGGGCCATGTGCGCAACTACGCCCTGGGCGACGTGGTCGCCCGTTACAAGCGCGCGCGCGGCTTCAATGTCCTGCATCCCATGGGCTGGGACGCCTTCGGCATGCCGGCCGAGAACGCGGCCATGGAGCGCGGCGTCCACCCCAAGGAGCTGGACCTACGACAACATCGCCAACATGCGCGCCGAGCTGAAGCGCCTGGGCCTGTCGATCGACTGGTCGCGCGAGCTGGCCACCTGCGATCCGGCCTATTACGGCCAACAGCAGCGCTGGTTCCTCAAGCTGTGGAAGCGCGGCCTGGCCTACCGCAAGGAAGGCGTGGTCAACTGGGACCCGGTCGACAACACCGTCCTGGCCAACGAACAGGTGATCGACGGGCGCGGCTGGCGTTCGGGCGCGCCGGTGGAAAAGCGCAAGCTGACCCAGTGGTTCCTGCGCATCACCGACTATGCGGACGACCTGATCGAGGGCCTGAGCGGCCTGGAACGCTGGCCTGAAAAAGTCCGCCTGATGCAGGAGAACTGGATCGGCCGATCCAAGGGCCTGAGTTTTCGATTCCAGTTTGCGGACATCGCGCCGGCGGGCTTCGAGGACGGTCTGGAGGTCTACACCACGCGTCCCGACACCCTGTTCGGGGCCAGCTTCGTCGGCGTTTCGCCCGGCCATCCCCTGGCCGAACGCCTGGCGAAGGCTGACCCCGCGGTCGGCGGCGTTCATCGCCGAGTGCGCCAAGGGCGGAACGTCGGAAGCGGACATCGAATCCGCCGAAAAGCGGGGTTACGACACCGGGCTGGAGGTGGACCATCCCTTCGATCGCCGGGCTGCGATTGCGGGTGTGGATCGCCAACTTCATCCTGATGGACTACGGCGCGGGCGCGATCTTCGGTTGCCCGGCCCATGACCAGCGCGACCTGGAGTTCGCGCGCAAGTACGGCCTGCCGGTGCTGCCGGTGGTGCTGCCTCCGGGCGCCGATCCGGCGACCTACGCCATCGGCGCCGAGGCCTATACCGGGCCGGGCAGGCTTTACAATTCCCAGTTCCTGGACGGACTGGACATTGAGGCCGGCAAGGCCGCCGCCATCGCCCGCATCGAGGCCCTGGGCTTGGGCCGCGGCGCAACCGTCTATCGTCTGCGCGACTGGGGCGTCTCGCGCCAACGCTACTGGGGCTGCCCCATTCCGGTGATCCATTGCGGAACATGCGGGCCCCAGGCCGTGCCCGATGACGGAGCTGCCGGTCGTTCTGCCCGAAGACGTCACCTTCGACCGTCCGGGCAATCCGCTTGAACGGCATCCGACCTGGCGTCACGTCGCCTGCCCAAACTGTGGCGGCAAGGCTGAACGGGAGACGGACACGCTCGACACCTTTGTCGACAGTTCCTGGTATTTCGCCCGTTTCACCGACCCCCAGGCGGCGGCGCCCATCGACAGGGCCTGCGCCGACGCCTGGCTGCCGGTGGATCAGTATGTCGGCGGCGTTGAGCACGCGGTCCTGCACCTGCTTTACGCCCGCTTCATCACCCGCGCGCTGGCGGACGAGGGCCTGATGTCGGTGAAGGAGCCTTTCGCCGGCCTGTTCACGCAAGGCATGGTCACTCACGAGACGTTCAAGAGCCGCGATGGCCAGTGGCTGCAGCCTTCGGACGTGGAATTGCGCGACGGACGCTGGGTGGACATCGAACGGGGCCGCCCCGTCGAGGTCGGCGGCGTCGAAAAGATGTCCAAGTCCAAGAAAAACACCGTGGCGCCTGAGGATATCTTCGATCAGTACGGGGTGGACGCCGCGCGCCTGTTCGTCATGAGCAACTCCCCGCCCGAGCGGGACGTGCAATGGACGACGGGCGGGGTCGAGGGCGCCTTTCGTTTCGTGCATCGGGTGTGGAACGAATTCGACAGCCAGCCCGAAGGCGCGCCGGCGTCGCCGACGGACGCGGATCCTGCCGCGACAACTCTGCGCCAAGCCACACACCGCCTGATCAAGAGCGTGACGGACAGCATCGAGGGCTTCCGCTTCAACAGCGGCATCGCGCGGCTGTACGAATTCCTCAATGTTCTCAAGGGCGCGCCTGCCGTCGGGGCCTCGCCGGCCGTGCTCGGGGCCCGGCACGAAGCCCTCGAGCGTCCTGGCCAGGTTGATCGCGCCCTTCACGCCGCATCTGGCCGAAGAGGGCTGGTCGCGCATCGGCGGGGAAGGCCTTGTGGCGCAGGCGCCTTGGCCTGTTTTCGACTCCACGCTGGCGGCGGAGGATGAGGTGGTCTTGCCCGTCCAGGTGAACGGCAAGCGTCGCTGCGAAATTCGCGTGCCGGCCGGGACCGAGCCCGCCGACGTGGAAAGACGCGTGTTGGCCGACGAGGAGGTGACGCGGCGACTGGAAGGCCTTAGCGTGCGAAAGATCATTGTGGTCAAGGACCGCATCGTCAATATCGTCGCAGGATGAAGCCCTCGCATCGCCATCTCCGGTTCGGCGCGGCCGCCATCGGGCTTCTCGGCCTGGGCGGATGCGGTTTCACGCCCCTTTACGCCGTGTCCGGGGTCACGCCCGCAGCTGGAGTCGATCCAGGTTTCGCGCCCCGACGGCCGCACCGGATTTCTGATCGGTCAATTTCTTGATTCTGAACTGGGCCGCAGCGCGGAAGGCGACGCCAAATACCGGTTGGGCTTGAATCTGCGCGAGGTGCGAGTTGGACGCGGCCTCAACATCAATAACGTGGCCACCGAATACGAGGTCGACCTGACGGCCTATTTATTATCTGTTCGACAACAAGACGCAGCAACAGCTCACCAAGGGCGTCGTCTCGGTCAACGCGACCTACAACACGGCCAATCAGCCCTACGCCAGCGTCGCCGACGAACTGGACGCCGAAAGCCGCGCCGCCGAGACCGCCGCGCAACGCATTCGGCTTGAACTGGCCACCTATTTCGCCAGCCCTCGCCCGGCCGCGACCGTGACGCCCGCGTCCGGCCCGACGGGCTCGCCCTTTGTCGGGGTAACCACCGCAGAGCCTCTGCAAACGCCGCGCGAAAGGGCAGCGGGAGCGGCCGACCCCGGCGCGGGCGATTTGCCCGATCCCTATGGGATCGAGCGACCAGCTGCGGCGCCCGGCCTCGCCTTGATCCTATCCAAACGCGCAGAGATCGAACATTTCCTGGCCGGGCCGGGCCCGCAGGCGCGCGCTGCCCTCATTTACGGGCGCGACCGAGCCATCGTGCACGAACGCGCCGATCAATTGGCCGCCAGGATCGCGGCGCGGCCGGACGATCCGTTCGATGTGGCCCTGGTCACCGAGGCCGACGTCGACGCCGCGCCCGGCAGGCTCTACGACGAGCTGTGCGCCCTGTCCTTGATGGGCGGACGGCGACTGGTGCGCCTGCGCCTGGAAGACAAAGCATCGGCGGACAAGACCGCGGCAGAGGCGCTTAAGGCCCATCTGGCCGGCGAGCTCAATCCGGACGCCTTCTTCCTGGTCGAGGCCGGCGCCCTGGGCCGCAACTCCGCCCTGCGCAAGGCGGCGGAGGCGGACAAGGGCGGCGGCGCGGTGGCCATCCCCTGCTATGAGGACGAGACCGGCGACGTGGCGCGTCTGGTGCGCGAGGGCCTGGCCAAGGACAAGGTCGGCCTGACCGGCGAGGCCCTGGACCTGTTCGTGCGCCGCCTGCCCCATGAACGGGGGGTGGCGCGGCGGGAAATCGAACGACTGGCCCTTTTTCTGGGCCCCGGCAGCGGAGCCACCGCCGGCCCGGCGGACTTGGAGGCGTTCCTGGGCGTGGAGCCGGAGGCCTCATTGGCCGACGCGGCCGCAGACGCCTTCGGCGGGCGGCTCGCCGCCGCCCAGTCCGGGCTGAGGCGCGCGGCGGCGGAGGGCGAGAGCGGACCGGCGGCCGTGCGCGCCATGGGCCTGCATCTGGGCCGCCTGCGGCGAGCCCTGACCTTGGTCAAGTCCGGCGCCGGCGTTCAGGAAGCGGCCAAGGCCTCGGGCGTGTTCTGGAAGAACGAGCGAGAATTCCTGCGCCAGGCCCGGGCCTGGACCCTGCCCCTGCTCGACGACATCCAGCCGGAAATCCTGAACGCGGATCGGGCATGCAAGACCGCCGGCTCGCCCGATCGGCTCATCGCCGAACGCCTGGCGTTGACCATTGCCGGCCGAGCGCGGCGGTTGGGGCTGTAGGTCCCCGAGCGGGCATGGAAATGGCGAGCGCTGCTCTGTCGGCGCCGCCGCTGCGCCCCTCGTGGCAGCCTCTCCCAGGCGCATACAGCCGTACTGTGGGTCGATATTGGGCGTCAAATTCGCGACAGCGGCGATTTTGCGCGCTAGGGTCCGATAACTGATTGATTTAGAACGATTTTATTTTGCCTCTGGCGGGACGCCTGTCTGATCTCAGAAGGTCCGTCGGCCTCCGTGATGACCGAAGAGATGGGCGGTCCTCGGAGCGCGCGGCCGATGCACACGCGGTGAGCGCGACCCGCGAAACGCGCGCGTCCGCGCAGGCTTGGGCAGCCGCGTGGAAGATGACTCTAGGGCGCCCGGACCGCACCGGGCGAAATGCCCGTGGGCGTCGCGGCATACCGCCAGGGCGGGGCTAGTCCCCGCCACGATCATCGCCGCCAGGATCCAGGCCCGCACCACGGGGTCAGCTCCGGCTGAGCCGCCGGCACACCTCGTCCAGCTGTTCCAGGCTCGCATAGCGTACGCGCAGTTCGCCCACGCCGCCCCGGTCGAGGATTTGTACTTGAAGGCCGAGCATTTCGGCGAGATCCAATTCCAGGGCCAGGGTGTCGACATCCTTGCTGCGCGCCGACGGCGCCGCGCGGGCGCGGCCTTCTCCGCCGGCCGCCTTGCGGGCCAAAGCTTCGGTGTCGCGCACATTAAGTCCGCCCTCGATCACGCGGCGGGCCAGAGCCGAAGGATCTGACGCGGTCGCCAGGGCGCGGGCGTGGCCGGCGGATAGGCGGCCATGCAGGACGTGATCCTGCACATCGGCCGGCAAGCCCAGCAGGCGCAAGGTGTTGGCCACATGGCTGCGGCTTTTGCCGACGGCCTCGGCCACCTCTTCCTGAGTGTGGCCGTATTGGTCGATCAGGGCGCGGTAGGCGAGCGCTTCCTCCACCGCGTTCAGGTCCGCCCGCTGGACGTTCTCGACGATGGCGATCTGCAGGACTTCGGCGTCGTCCAGGACGCGGATCACCGCCGGCAATTCGCGCAGACCCGCTCTCTGGGCCGCGCGCCAACGGCGTTCGCCGGCGACGATCTCAAATTCGCCGAACCGACCGGCCGCGGGGCGGGCCAACAGGGGTTGAATCACGCCTCGGCTGCGGATCGACTGCGCCAACTCCTCCAGCTCTCCTTCTCCGAAGGTCTTGCGCGGCTGGTCCGGATTGGGGTGCAGCAGTTCTATGGGAACCATATGGGCGCCGCCCGGCGCGTGAGCGGCGTGGCTCGCCGCGACCGCGGCCTCGTCGACCGCAACCTCGGCCGCCTGCTCGTCCAGCAGGGCCGAAAGTCCCCGGCCCAATCCTCGCCTGCCTTCCGCCGCCATGGTCGTGTTCCTCAAGCGGCTTTGCGGCGCGCGCGTTCGCGCCCGACCAGCTCGCGCGCCAGCTTCAGATAGGCTTGGCTGCCCGCGCATTTCAGATCGTAGATCAGCACCGGCTTGCCGAACGACGGCGCCTCGGACACCCGCACATTGCGCGGGATCACGGTCTGATAGACCTTTTCGCCGAAATGGCTGCGCACATCGTGGGCCACCTGTTCGGACAGGGCGTTGCGCCGGTCGTACATGGTCAGCACCACGCCCTGGATTTCCAGCGCGGGATTGAGGCTGCCGCGCACCAGCTCCACCGTGCGCATGAGCTGGGTCAGGCCCTCCAGGGCGAAGAACTCGCACTGCAGCGGCACCAGCACGGCGTCCGCGGCCGACATGGCGTTGACCGTCAAGAGGTTCAGAGAGGGCGGGCAATCGATCAGCACATAGGTGAAGCGGTCCTTGCTCGCATCCTCGCGCAGGGGAACCAGCGCCTCGCGCAGGCGGAAGGACCGTCCCGTCGCCTGTCCCAGCTCCAGTTCGATGCCGGACAGGTCAGCGTCCGCCGGAACGAGACTGAGGCCCGGCAGGGCCGTGGGCATGACCGCATCAGTCAGGGGCGCCTCCCCCATGAGCACGTCATAGACCGTGGTTGAGCGTCTTTGCCGCGGCACGCCCAGTCCGGTGGAGGCATTGCCCTGGGGGTCGAGGTCCACGATCAGCACGCGCTCGCCAATGGCCGCGAGCGCGGTCGCCAGATTGATCGCGGTGGTGGTCTTGCCCACCCCGCCCTTCTGGTTGGAGATGGACAACACCCGGAGCGGCTGGTCAGACTTTACGGACACGTTTGAGTCCCTTCACCTGCAGGATTCGGCCTTCGGTATGGCTGAGGCTGGCCGCCAGATGCGCCTCAAACTTCCAATATTTAGCGGCTTCCGTCAACTCAGATACTACATCTTGTCCCTTCAGGAACAGGCCTGTGGCGCCGGCGGCCAGGTATGGCTGGGTATAACTCAGCAGCCGCGTGAGCGGGGCGCAGGCGCGGGCGCAGACGACATCCACCTTCAGCCGCAGATCCTCGGCCCGGGCGTTGTGCACCTGCGCCGGCAGGGCCAGGGCGTCCACCACCGTTTGCAGGAAACGGCACCGCTTGGCCATGCTTTCCACCAGATGGACGCGCGCGCCTGGGGCGCCCTTCAGTAGGATCGCCAGGACCACGCCGGGAAAGCCCGCGCCAGCGCCCACATCGGCCCAGATTCGGGCCTCCGGCGCCAAGGCGAGAAGCTGGGCGCTGTCGTAAACATGGCGCGGCCAGAATTCAGCCAGGGCCGAGGGCCCCACCAGGTTCATGGTCTCGTTCCATTGGGCCAAGAGCGCGCGGAACGCCTCCAGGTCCGCCATCTGCGCGGCGCTCGCGCCCAGGGCGACCTGCACCTGCGCCGCGTCCGCCGGCGCCGACAAGGGCCCCGGCCGGGGCTCAAGCCGCGCGGGGGCCGGCGCGGCGGACATGGGCGAGCAGGGCGGTGAGGGCGCCGGGGGTGATCCCCTCGATGCGGGAGGCCTGGCCCAGGGTGATCGGGCGCACGGCCGAAAGCTTTTCGCGCGCCTCGTTGGAAAGGCCCGGAACGGCGGCGTAATCCAGGTCCGGGTCCAGGGCCAGGGCTTCGTCCCGGCGGAAGGACAGCGCCTCGGCGGCCTGACGGTCCAGATAGCCGGCGTAGGCGGCGTCGATTTCGATCTGTTCGCGCGCGGCGGCGGGCCAGGCGGCGATTTGCGGCCACACCCGCTCCAGTTCGGGCCAGCCGATCTCGGGATAGGCCAACAGTTGCGTCACATCGCGCCGCACCCCATCCGCATTCACTTTCAGGCCGGCCCTGGCCGCCTCCGCGGGCGTCAGCGACAGCGCGCGCGCCTCGACGCGCGTGGAGTCCAGGGCCGATTGTTTCACGTGGAACACCCGAGCCCGGTCCGAGCCGACCACGCCCAGGGCCTCGCCGACGCCCGTCAGCCGTTGATCGGCGTTGTCCGCCCGCAGCGTCAGGCGGAATTCGGCGCGGCTGGTGAACATGCGATAGGGCTCGCTCACCCCGCGCGTCACCAGATCGTCGATCATCACCCCGATATAGGCCTGGTCACGGCCGAACACGGCCGGCGCATCGCCGGAACAGGCGCGCGCCGCGTTCAGCCCCGCCATCAGGCCCTGCGCGCCGGCCTCTTCATATCCGGTGGTGCCGTTGATCTGGCCGGCCAGATACAACCCCGGAACACGCTTGACCTCCAGGGCCGGGTTAATTCGCGCGGGTCCACATAGTCATATTCGATGGCGTAGCCGAACCGCTTGATCGCCACACGCTCCAGCCCTGGAATGGTGCGTAGGAACAGCGCCTGAGTTTCTTCCGACACAGAGGTGGACACGCCGTTGGGATAGACGGTGTCGTCGTCCAGCCCCTCGGGCTCCAGGAAAATCTGATGGCTGGTCTTGTCGGCGAAACGGACCACCTTGTCCTCGATCGAGGGGCAGTAGCGCGGCCCCACGCCGGTGACGCGGCCTCCATAGACCGCCGATTCTCCGAGGCGCTCGGCGATGATCCGGTGGGTTTCGGCCGTGGTGTAGGTCACGCCGCAGGCGATCTGCGGGGTGGTGATCGCCTCGGTCACAAAGGAAAACGGCGTGGGCGGCTCATCGCCGGGCTGCATCTCGAGCCGATCCCAGGCGATGGTTCGCCCGTCCAGCCGCGCCGGCGTGCCGGTCTTGAGCCGGCCCATCTTCAGCCCCAGCCCGTAGAGCCGGTCCGCCAGGCCGATAGCGGGCGCCTCGCCCGCGCGGCCAGCCGGCGTGCGGGTTTCGCCCAGGTGGATGACGCCCTTAAGGAAGGTGCCGGTGGTCAGCACCACGGCGCCGGCGCCGTAGCGGCGTCCGCTGGAGCCGATCACGCCGGCGATGCGGCCATCGGTGACGAGCAAATCCTCCGCCCGCGTCGGCTATGAGGTCCAGGTTGGCTTGTTCCGCCAAGGCGCCCTGCATCGCCCGGCGATAGCGCGCGCGGTCGATCTGAGCGCGCGGCCCTCGCACCGCCGGTCCCTTGGACCGGTTCAGCAGTCGAAACTGGATGCCCGCGGCGTCCGCCATGCGCCCCATCAGGCCGTCCAGGGCGTCGATCTCGCGCACCAGATGGCCCTTGCCCAGGCCGCCGATGGCCGGGTTGCAGGACATCTCCCCGATGGTGTCCAGCCGGTGGGTGAGCAGCAGGGTGCGCGCGCCGAACCGGGCGGACGCGGCCGCGGCTTCACAGCCGGCGTGGCCGCCGCCGATCACGATCACATCCCAGGAAAAAGTCTCGGCCATGCAGGCGCCTGAACACAAACGCCCCCGGGGTCGGGGGCGGCGGAAGGGCCCATCTATAGCTCAACCCCCCTCTACGGTCGAGGGAGCAACCGGTTGTTTCACGTGAAACATGGGCGCCCGACTAGGAGCGCCCGCAGATGTTTCACGTGAAACACCAGGCCCTATTTTCCGATACAGAAGCTCGCGAACACCTCACTCAGCACCTCTTCCGGGTCGATCCGGCCGGCGATCCGACCGAGCGCCGTGGCCGCGTGCCTCAAATCCTCCGCCGCCAATTCCGGCGATCCGGCCAGGGCTTGGCCGCCGCGCCGAAGGGCCAGCGCGGCCTCTTCCAGGCGCCTGCGGTGCCTGAGGCGGGTGATTGCGGGAAAATCGCCCACACCCAGGCCCTCGACCTTGGCGCGGATCACAGTCATGAGGCCCTCGACGCCTTCCTCGCTCAAGGCCGACGCACGCACCACGCCCAGTCCGTCCCGCTCCGCCATGGCCGTGGCGGCGCCCGCCGCGGGGCCGGGCGGCCGATCGGTCTTGTTCAGCACCAGAAGATCGCCGGCTCGAACCAGCTCGGCGACCTCCCCGCTCGCCCCCGGTCCGCCCGACGCGTCCACCACCCATAGCCGCAGGTCAGCGGCCTGCGCCCAGGCCCTGGCCCGGCCGCACCCCCTCGATCTCGACGGGGTCATCGGTGTCGCGAATGCCGGCCATGTCCGCCAACAGGGCCTTAAACCCGGAAATAACGATTGGGACCTCGATGACGTCGCGCGTAGTCCCCGGCCGATCCGTCACGATGGCCGCCTCGCGGCCGGCCAACCGATTCAGCAGGCTCGACTTGCCCGCGTTGGGCGCGCCCATGAGGGCCACCTTGTAGCCCTCGCGAATGCGCTCGCCGCGACCCTGATCGGCCAGCGCCTCTTCCAGTTCCTGCGCCAAGACCACGATCCTATCCCCGACCTCGCGCCCGAGCGCGTCGGGCAGGTCTTCGTCCGGGAAATCCACCGCGGCCTCCAGGCGCGCCAGGGCCTGGATCAGCCGGCCTCGCCACGCTTGATAGCGAGCCGACAACTCGCCCTCCAGCTGCCCGAGCGCCTGGCGCCGCTGCCCTTCGGTCTCCGCGTCCACCAGATCGCCGATCGCCTCGGCCTGAGTCAGATCAAGCTTGCCGTTCTGGAAGGCTCGGCGGGAGAATTCCCCGGGCTCGGCCAGCCGGAGACCCAGGGCGATCAGGGTTTCGCCGACCGCCTCCACCGTGGCGCGCCCGCCGTGCAGGTGCAGCTCGGCGCTGTCTTCTCCCGTGAAACTCGCCGGACCCGGCAGCCAAAGGATGAGCGCCTCGTCGAGCGTCTCCTCGTCTCCGCGCAGACGGCGCAGAACCGCGCGGCGCGGGGAGGGGAGGGCTCCGCTCAGTCGGCGCAGAACCTGCGCGCTTCCCGGCCCCGAAATGCGCACCACCGCCACCGCCGCTCGCCCGGGCGCGGTGGCCAGGGCGAAGATGGTGTCGTCCATGTCAAACCTTGCCGCTGGTCGCCGCGAGCATCATGCGCATGAACTGCTCCTGCGCCTGTCCGCCGAAGGTCATCCAGCTGCGCATCAATTCCTCCGGCTGCAGCATGTTGATGTTGGCGTCCATGCGGCTTTTCATTTCCTGCACCAAATGCTCGTTCAGCACGGTGACGTCCGGCAGGCCGAAGAATGAGCGCGCTTCCAGCGGGGTGCAGTCCACCTCGATCGTGACCTTCATGCCCGCGCCCCTTGTGCCTTCAGCCGCTCCATTCGCGGCGCGCCGTCAGCATCGCCGCACCGGGCCCAAGGTTCAACCGCCTATATTGTCCGACGCCGGCCAATTCCTGGCGCGAGCGCCCCTGCCTCGCCTAGATTGACCCTCGAACAGGGAGTTGCGCCCATGCGTGTGATCGAAATCGCCGAGGTCGGCGGGCCCGAAGTGCTGAGTCTGGTCGAGCGGCCGAAGCCGACGCCCGGCCCCGGCGAGATTCTCATCCGGCAAACCGCCATTGGCTTGAACTTCATCGACACCTATTACCGCAGCGGTCTCTACCCCATGCCCTTGCCGGGCGTTCTGGGATCAGAAGGCGCGGGGGTCATCGAGGCAGTGGGTGAGGGCGTTACGCGGTTCAAGATCGGCGATCGCGCCGCCTACGCCGGCGGCTTTGGGGGCTACGCAGAGGCGCGCGTCTATCCCGCCGACCGAGCGGTGCGGATTCCGGATGGGATCAGCGACGAGGTCGCGGCGGCCGTGATGCTCAAGGGCATGACCGCCGAATTTCTTCTGCACCGCTGTTTCAGGGTCCTGCCCGGCCAGAGCGTCCTGGTTCACGCCTCGGCCGGAGGCGTGGGCGGCCTTCTGGTGCAATGGGCCAAGGCGCTCGGCGCTCGGGTGATCGGCACGGCGGGGTCGCCCGACAAGGCCGCCGTCGCCAAGACCCTCGGCGCCGACGAGGTGATCCTCTACCGACAGGAAGACGTCGCAGAGCGGGTGCGGGCCCTCACCGACGGCGAGGGCGTCGCTGTGGTCTATGATTCCGTGGGCAAAGACACCCTCGACGGCTCCCTCGCCAGCCTGAAGCGGCGCGGCTGGCTGGTGAGCTTCGGCAACGCCTCCGGCCCGCCGGCGCCGATAGACCCCCTGCGGCTGATGCGTGGCGGCTCTCTGGTCCTGACGCGTCCGACACTGGTGGACTATGTCGCCGCCACCGAGGAGCTCGACGCGAGCGCAGCGGCGGTGTTCGGGGCCATCACGGCAGGGGCGATCCATCCGCAGATCGGCCGGCGCTTCGCCCTCGCGGACGCGGCCGACGCCCATCGCGCACTCGAGGGCCGGCAAACAACGGGCGCCACACTGCTGATCCCTTGACGCCCTCGCCGCACCACTTCGCACTACCTCGCGAACGCGCGCTCGTACGCCGGCCGCGCCGTGATTCTGACCAGGTAGGCGTTGATCGCGCCGTCATAGGCCTCGTCCGCCCTGATCCAGCGACCCATCAACAGGGCGTAGCCCACCGAGATATCCGCGGCGGTGAAAGTACTCGCCGGCCATGTAGGGGCCCTTGCCAATTGATCGGTCACCAAGCGCTGCCGTTGAGCGAACAGGTGGCGGATATCGTCCAGCGACCAGTTCGTCTTGGACTCCGGCGGCGCCATGAAACGCGCCCGCAACAGGTAGGTGAGGGGGGCCGACAGCCCCGCCTCGCCAAAGTGAAGGCCCTGGATATAGGCTGGGAACGCCGCGTCGTGCGGCGACGGCGACAAGGGCGTAGGCCCATAGCGCCGCGCCAGGTAATCGACGATGCCCACCAACTCGAAAATCTTGGCCTCGCCGTCGACCAGGGTGGGGATCGCGCCGAGCGGATTGATCTTGAAGTAGTCCGGGTCTCGCGGGCCCGGGAAACGAACCGGCGCCACCGTGTAGTCCAGGCCCATTTCCTCCAACATCCAAATGGCCCGAAGAGACCGAGTCTTAGGAGCATGGTAGATCGTGAGCAATGGCGTCACTTAGACAATGGGCCGCCACGCGAATAGCAGCCGTTTCTGTTAGGTGTTCATGGACTGGAAGAACTCGCGTTGTTCTTCGTCTGACGCAGTTTATCGAGCAGGAACTCGATCGCGTCCTGGGCGCCCATGGGATTGAGAATGCGGCGCAGGACATAGGTCTTCTGCAACACGTCCTTGGGCGTGATCAGTTCTTCCTTGCGGGTGCCGGATTTCAGAATGTCGATGGCCGGGAACACCCGCTTGTCGGCGACCTTGCGGTCCAGGATGATTTCCGAATTGCCCGTGCCCTTGAACTCTTCGAAGATCACCTCGTCCATCCGCGAGCCGGTATCGATCAGGGCCGTGGCGATGATGGTCAGCGAACCGCCCTCCTCGATATTGCGCGCCGCGCCGAAGAAGCGCTTGGGCCGCTGCAGGGCGTTGGCGTCCACCCCGCCGGTCAGCACCTTGCCCGATGACGGCACCACGGTGTTGTAGGCGCGGCCCAGGCGCGTGACGGAATCCAGCAGGATCACCACGTCGCGCTTGTGCTCGACCAGCCGCTTGGCCTTCTCGATGACCATTTCCGCCACCTGCACGTGGCGCGTGGCCGGCTCATCGAAGGTCGAGGAGATCACCTCGCCCTTCACCGTGCGCTGCATGTCGGTGACTTCTTCGGGCCGTTCGTCGATCAGCAGCACGATCAGGTAGCATTCGGGGTGGTTGGCCGCGATCGACTTGGCGATGTTCTGCAGCATCACCGTCTTGCCGACCCGCGGCGGCGCCACGATCAGGCAGCGCTGGCCCTTGCCGAGGGGCGCGACGATGTCGATGATCCGGCCCGAGCGGTCCTTCAGGGTCGGGTCCTCGATCTCCATGCTCAGCCGCTGCTCGGGATAGAGCGGCGTCAGGTTGTCGAAGTGGACCTTGTGGCGGACGTTTTCCGGGTTCTCGAAGTTGATGGTCTTGACCGCGACCAGGGCGAAATAACGCTCGCCCTCGCGCGGGGCGCGGATGGCGCCCTCCACGCTGTCGCCGGTTCGAAGGCCGAATTTCCGGATCTGCGAGGGGCTGACGTAGATGTCGTCGGGGCCCGACAGATAGTTGGCCTCAGGCGAGCGCAGGAAGCCGAAGCCGTCGGGCAGGACCTCCATGGTCCCACTGCCGGAGATCTCGACGCCTTCTTCGGCCAGGGCCTTGAGGATGGCGAACATCATGTCCTGCTTGCGCATGGCGTTCGCGTTTTCGATCTCCAGCGCCTCGGCGAAGGCCAGAAGATCGGTGGGGGATTTCTCCTTGAGCTCCTGCAGCGACATGCGCTGCAAGCCCATGGCCGCGATCATCGACGGTCCGCCGTCGTCGGCGGTCTCGTCGGGCGTGGTTTCGATCAGAATTTCGGATCGTCTGTCATGAATGGACTCTGTCATTCGCCGCGCGAAGGCGGCGTTCACGGCCCCGTGGGCCTTTGCTATAAGGCGCCCGAGGCCATTGATGGACGCAGCCTGAAGGTCAAGCCGCTGGAGGGGGAATCGGACCGCGCCGCGCCGCGCGCGGGGTCCTTGGAAGGCGGGAATCCGGCAGAAGCCGGACCTAGACCACCGGAACCACAGCCGCCGCCTCAGGTCAAGCGCCGCGCGTGCTCGCGACACGCTCTGGCCGGTCAGCCGCCGAATTCGGTGGTGACGGCCAGCACCATCACGATGGCCACCAGGAAGGGCAGTTCATTGACCATGCGCCAGAACCGCTCGCTGTGCCTGTTCTTGTGTTGCGCGAAAGCCTTGCGGTTCTTGGCCAGGAACTGGTGCCACCCGGTCTGGAACACCACGCCGGCCAGCTTGGTCGCCATCCAGGGCCTAAGAAGCAGCCCCAGGTCGTGGCCGGCCGAGGTTCGGATGTAGATCAGGATCAAGCCCAGGATCCAGGTCACGATCATGGCGGGGTTCATGATGATCCCCATGAGTTTGGCCTCCATGGTCATGAAGGTCAGATCCATCTCGACCCGGCGTGCGCGCGTGTGATAGGCGAACAGCCGCGGCAGATAGAGCAGCCCCGCCATCCAGGCGATGACCGCGATGATGTGCAGCCGCGGACCACCTGGTACTGGCCGTTGATCACATCGTAGAGCCCGCTCATGCGGCCAGATCCTTCTTTCTGGACGCCCTCGCCGGCCCCGTCACATCGCCGGGGCCCAGCCGCATCGTGGCGCCCGGCCCCGCCAGGACGTTCTGCACCAGCTGGCCGAGACCGTCAATGAAGCTGCGCCACCGACCCGCGGCGGGACCCGCAGGATGGATCGGACACGCCCACCTGCTCGCCCAGGACCGCATAGTCGTGATCCAGTTCGCACCAGGGTTTCGATGTGCTCGGACACAAAGGCGATGGGCGAGATCAGCACCCCGATGCCTTCCACTCCGGCCTCTTCGATGGCGTGGATCGTATAGGCCGGCCCGCTTCATCGGCCCGACCGGCTCTGATAGCAGACCCGCCAGTCCCAATCGCGCCCCGTGTCCGCGCGAAGCTGCTCGCGCACGGCCACCGCCGTCGCCTCCACCTGGACTTGATAAGGATCGCCGTTGGCCACCACCGTCTGCGGCAGTCCGTGGGCCGAAAACGGCGGCCGGATCGGCCAGGGCTCTCCCGCCGCGCGCCAAACCGACAGGATCTGCTCAGCATGCGCCCTCACCAAGCCGGGCTGATTGGGATAGCAGCAGGCCGTGCGCACGCGTCCAGCGCCCCTGTAGGCCTCTGTCCAGGCCTTGAGGGAGGACGCGGTGGTGGTGGTGGAAAACTGAGGGTAAAGGGGCAGCAGCACGACTTCGTCCGGTGCGAAGCCAGCCACCGCCGCGGCGGCGTTTCTGGTCGACGGATTCCAATAGCGCATCGCGATGAAAACCTTGGCCTCGGTTTTCGGCATGGCCCGATTCAGACAGGTTTGCAGGGCCTCGGCCTGAGCTTCCGTTTCCGGCCTCAAGGGCGAGGCGCCGCCCATTCTCGCGTAGTTGGCGCGGGCGCTCTTGGCGCGCAGGAAGGACACCAGCGCCGCCAGGACCAGGCGCGCCGGACCCGGCAGGCGGATGATCGCCGGATCGGAAAAGAGATTAAACAGGAACGGGCGCACGGCCGACGGCCGGTCAGGTCCGCCGAGATTGAATAAAACCACCGCCAGCCGACGCGTTGACGCCTCGCTGCTCATGCTTTTCTGATCCAGCCCGCCACACGGTCCACCGTACGCGCTACATGTTCGATCGGCGTGTCGGGCAAGACGCCGCGCCCCGGTCTGAAGATATAGGGACCTGATCCCCGCCGCGCCAACAGCGGATCGGCTCGGCGATGCAATTCAGCAACGCCCGCCTGCGGCGACAAGAGAATTCAGGGTGATCCGGACAGGGCCCTTCGTGGTCCGGCGCGACGGAATGAACACGAAACAGGAGAGCACGGCGGTTTTCATGGCGCTGCTCCATAGTCCGCCTCCATGGTCCGGCTCAAGCCGCTCTTTATCCTTAATAAGAGATTAAGAGATTTGGGGAGGTAGCATTAAGGCGGTCGATAATGGGGATCGGTCGGCTGGGCCCGGGCGATGCACCGATTGATCCCAGGCCGCGCGCGGCGATGAAGGGGGGTCCCCGGGGTGTTAATTATGGGGACAGGATGATGAATGCATTGCTTGAGCCCAATCCGCGGCCGGCAGGACCATGTGGAGCCTTGCCGCTCGCGCCGCCGACCCAATATTCCCCAGGGCTGACCCGCCCGATCGCTCCACAGGCTTGGCTGCCGGGGAAACTCGGCGGATAACCCGCCGGCTTGTCCCCGTTGGGCTTGGCAAAACCGACGGCGACGGATTTGCTGTGCGTCCTTCCCGGCGGAGCGGGGTTTATTGAAACTTTGTTAACGCTGTTTCACCGGCATCGGATTCTTTCAGGGCCCCAAGCCAAGCCATGACCACGCCGCCGCGCTTCGCCACCTACTTCCACATTCATCTGGTGTCAAACTCCACCGGGGGAGACCCTGAACGCCATGGCCAAGGCGGTTTGCGCCCGCTTCGACAACGTATTGCCCATAGAGCACATCTACGCCCTGGTTCGCTCCGACCGTCAGCTGGAGCGGGTTCTGCGGGAAATCGAAGACGCGCCCGGCGTGGTCATGCACACCATTGTCGACAAGACCCTGCGCGCGGGACTGGAGCGGGGTTGCCGGGACATGGATCTGGCCTGCGTGGCCGCGCTCGACCCTCTGGTCTCGACACTGGCGCGCTACCTCGGCGCGACCCTGTCCAACCGCGTCGGCGCCCAGCACACCCTGGACGCGGACTACTTCGAGCGCATCGAAGCGCTCAATTACGCCATGGCCCACGACGACGGCCAGCAGACCCCCGATCTCGAGGCCGCCGATGTCGTGCTGGTCGGCGTCAGCCGCACCTCCAAGACCCCCACCTGCATCTATCTCGCCCACCGAGGCGTGCGCGCGGCCAATGTGCCCCTGGTGCCGGGCGCCGAGCCGCCGCCCAGCTGTTCACCTTGCGCCGGCCCATCGTGGTGGGGCTGATCGTCTCGCCGGATCGTCTGATCCAGATTCGACGCAACCGCCTGCTCAGCCTTAATGAACAAAGGGAAAGCAGCTACGTCGAAGGCGAGTCCGTTCGCGAGGAGATCATCGCGGCCCGACGCCTATTCGAACGCATGGGATGGCCGGTGATCGACGTCAGCCGACGCTCGGTCGAGGAAACCGCCGCGGCGGTGATCAATCTTCTCAACGCCGCCCGCAACAGGGCGCAGGCCGCCCCATGAGCCCGGTCCCCATCACCCTCGCCTCGCAAAGCCCCGCCCGCAAGCAGCTGCTCACAGCCGCCGGCGTGAATTTCACGGCGCAGTCGGCCGGCGTTGACGAGACGACGGTCAAGCAGTCGCTGCTGGCGGACGGCTTGGGCCCGCGCGACATCGCCGACGCGCTGGCCGAGGCCAAGGCCGTCAAGGTCTCGCGGCGCATCGCCGGCCTGGTGATCGGCGCGGATCAGACCCTGGACCTGGACGGGAGCCTGCTGGACAAGGCCGAGGGCCTGGACGAGGCCCGGGAACGTCTGAGCCTCCTGCGCGGCAGGACCCACAGGTTGCACAGCGCCGTCGTCGTGGCGCGCGACGGCGTGCCGGTGTGGCGGGACCTGTCGAGCCCCGCCATGACCATGAGGGCCTTCTCCGACGCCTATCTGGAGGCCTACCTTGAGCGCAACGGCGAGGCGGCCCTGACCTGCGTCGGCGGATATGCGCTGGAGGGGGAGGGCGTTCAGCTGTTCAGCCACGTCGCGGGCGACTATTTCGCCGTGCTCGGCCTGCCGCTTCTCGGTTTGCTCGACTATTTGCGCCTGCAGGGGGCGCTCGCCGCATGACCCCCGCCTTCACCGCCCATACGCGCGTGGCCGGAGTGGTCGGCGCGCCGGTGCGCCACTCCCTCAGCCCGAAGATGCACAACGCCTGGCTTCAGGCCGCCGGGATCGACGCGGTCTATCTGGCCTTCGGTCCGCGCGAGGAGGACTTCGAAAACCTCATGTTCGGGGCATGCGCGGCGGCGTGGCCGCCGGGCTGAACATCACCCTGCCTTTCAAGGAACGAGCCCTGGCCCTCGCCGACCGGGCCGACCCCCTGGCGCGGGCGGCGCGGCGCGGCCAACCTGCTGCTGTTTCACGCCGACGGGACCATCGAGGCGCGCAACACCGACGGAGAGGGCCTGTTGGAAGCCTTTCGCGCCCAGGCGCCGTCGGTGGATCTGACAAGCGGTCCGGTGACCGTCCTGGGCGCGGGCGGGGCGGCGCGCGGCGCGGCGGCGGCCCTTCTGGCGGCTGGAACGCCGGAGGTGCGCATCGTCAACCGCACCGCCGAGCGCGCACGCGAGATGGCCGAACAACTGGGGAGCCGGATCGCGCCGTTCGCCAATTCCCGGATCGAGGCGGCCTTGACCGACGCCGTCGCCGTGATCAACGCGACCAGTCTGGGCCTGGGCGGCGGACCGGGCCCGGCGACGCCCTGGCGCCGCCTGCCGCCGACGGTCGCCGCCATGGACATGGTCTATCGGCCCCTGACCACGGACTTCCTGCGCCAGGCCAGGGCCCATGGCTTGCCCACGGTGGATGGGCTGGAGATGCTGATCCGCCAGGCCATTCCCTCTTTTCAGGCCATGTTCGGATCGCCGCCGCCGCCGTCCGTCGACACGCGCCGATTGCTGCTGGCCGTGCTTGAACCGGCCGCGGCTGGAGGCGCCTAGGGTGATCGTCCTGGGCCTGACCGGATCGATCGGCATGGGCAAGTCCACCACGGCGGAGCTGTTTCGCCAATTCGGAGCCCAGGTTTACGACGCCGACGCAGCAGTGTCGGCGCTTTATGCGCCGGGCGGTGCAGCCGTCACGCCGGTCGAGGCCGCATTTCCCGGCGTCGCGCGCGACGGCGCGGTGGATCGCGAGCGCCTGTCGGCGGCGTTGGCCCGCGACCCATCGGCTCTGGCCCGGCTCGAAGCGGTGGTGCATCCGCTGGTGCAGGCCCGCCGGCAGGCCTTTCTTGACCGGGCGCTGGCGAACGGCGCCGCCGTGGCGGTTCTCGACATCCCGCTCCTGTTCGAGGTCGAGGCCCAGGACGATGTGGACGCCGTGGTGGTGGCCACGGCGCCGGAGGATGTGCAACGCACCCGTGTTCTGGCCCGGCCCGGCATGACAGGCGACAAATTGGAGCTGATCCTGTCGCGTCAGCGCCCCGACTCGGAAAAACGCGCCCAGGCGGACTTCGTGATCGATACCTCTCGGGGCTTAGAGGCGGCTCGGGATCAGGTGCGGGCCGTGCTGGACGCCGTCGCCGCGCCCAGCTGGGTCGGACGGCGCCGCAAGGCTTGATTTCCCTGGACGAACGGGGCCATCAAACGGACATGGCTCGCGAGATCGTCCTCGACACCGAAACCACCGGACTGGACCCGCGTCGCGGCGACCGATTGGTGGAAATCGCCTGCATCGAATTGCAGGATCTGCTGCCGACCGGGCGCACCTTCCATCGCTATATCAACCCCGAGCGGGATATGCCGATCGAGGCTGAAAGGGTGCACGGACTGTCCGCCCGGTTCCTGTCGGACAAGCCGAAGTTCGGCGAAGCGGACGTGTGCGACGCCTTTATCGATTTTGTCGGCGATGCCGTGGTCGTGGCGCACAACGCCGGGTTCGACCGGGGGTTCGTCAATTTCGAGCTGGAACGGCTTGGACGCGAGGGCCTGCACGAGGGCCGGTGGATCGACACCCTCGGCCTGGCCCAGAAGCGCTTTCCGGGCATGTACAATTCGTTGGACGCCCTGTGCAAGCGTTTCAAGATTTCCCTGGCGGAACGGGAAAAACACGGCGCCCTGATCGATGCGCGCCTGCTGGCCGAGGTGTATCTGGAGCTGCGCGGCGGGCGCGAACGGGGATTGGAGCTGACGCCGGAAACCACGCGGGCGACGATCGCGCAGGGTCCCAAGACCCAATACGGGGCCAGGCCCCGCGCCCTGCCCGCCCGCTCCACCGACGCGGAGCGCGCGGCCCACGCGCAATTCATCCGCGCCCACCTGAAGGATAAGGCGCTGTGGCTGAAGCTCGGACTGGTGGAATCCAGAGCGTGACCGGTGAAGGCGGACACCGGCATCACCGCCCGTCACACCCTGAATATTTTGATTTGGAAACGGTTTATTCCCTGTCCGGTGCGCCTCTTCAGGCGTTGCCGACCTGGCCCGCCTCGGCCGCCTTGCGGGCGGCGTAGACGGCGACGAAGTCCAGCGGCTCCAGCATGAGCGGCGGGAATCCGCTGTCGCCGGTCACATCGCCCACGATTCGGCGGGCGAAGGGGAACAGAAAGCGCGGGCACTCGATCAGCAGCATCGGCTCCAGGTCGTTTTCGGAAACCCCCGCCACGTGGAACAGTCCGCCGTAGAGCAGCTCCAGCTGGAACACCACCGCGCCGTCGCGCAGGGCGGCGACGTTGAGCTTGAGGTCCACCTCGAACAGGCCGTCCTGCCGGCCCCGCGCGCTCAGCTCCACGCCCAGGTCGATCTGCGGCTGGCCCTGGCCGGCCGCCGCTTGCAGGATGTCGGGCGCGCGCGGGTTCTCGAAGGACAAATCGCGGACGAATTGCGCCAGAATGCGAACCGTCGGCGGCCCGCCCGGGGCGATAAGCCCATTGGCGGCGGTGTCTGGAGCGGCGTCGCGTCATCGTTTTATCCCTCGCGCCGTCGCGGACGGTGTTAAACCTCCGTCCAGGGTTCATCGGCGATAAGGCGGCGCTGCTATCATGGGCGTTCGGCAGGCGCAACGTCGGGACCTGACGGACGGGCGTAGGCGTCCTATATAAGTGCAGCCAGGCAACCGGGATTAATCGTGCAGGTTCTCGAGCTTCTTATCTTCGCGGCCCTGGCCGCCGTGGTGCTTTACCAGCTCTATGCCGTCCTGGGCCGGCGCGTGGGTCGCCAGCCGGAGGATCAGCCGGAGCCGGCGCGCCGTGCGCCGATGATCGGCGCGGCCGCCGCCCGCGCGCCGGTGGACGAGGTGACCCTGGGCGGCCTGGCCGCCGTGCGGGCCAAGGACCCGGCCTTCGACATCGATCATTTCCTGCAAAACGCCCGCGGCGCCTATGAAACCATCGTGCGGGCGTTCACCGGGGGCGACCGGGACACCCTGCGGCCGTTGGTTTCGGCCGAGGTCATGGGCGGATTCGAGGCGGCCATGAACGAGCGCGAGGCGCAGGGCCGCAGCGAAAGCGTGGAATTTCTGCAGCCGGTCCGCGCCGACGTGGAAGAGTCCAAGGCCGAAAACGATGTCGCCCGAATCAAGGTTCGGTTCCTTGGCGAATTCCGCAGCCGATCCAAGGGTCCGGAGGGGGAGGCGGTGGACGACCGCCGCACCGCGGAGCACTGGACCTTCGAACGCCCGCTTTCCAGCCGCGAGCCGAACTGGATTCTGGTCCGCGTCGAAGCCGCCGAGGCCTAGCGCCGTGGGCGCCCTGCGGTCCGCTCTGGCCGCGGCCATGACCGTCGGCCTTTGCGCCTGCGCCGCCGCGCCGCAACCCAAGATCGAGGCGGCCATCGCACCGGCGGCGCAGCCCTCGCCGACGCCGCCCGGCGTGATGGCGCCGTCCGCCGCGCCGGCGCCGATGCGATTCGCCGATCTCGCCGGATGGGACCAGGAGGACCACGCGGCGGCCCTGGACGCCTTCCGCGCGGGGTGCGGCGTGGCCAAGGACCCGGCATGGCGCGAGGTGTGCCTGCGTGCCCGCGACCTGGGGCCGCAGGACGAGATTATCTCCCGCGCCTTCCTGGAAACCAACTTCAGCCTGCAGCCGGTGGCCGACGAGGGCCTGCTGACCGGCTACTACGCCCCGGAATATCCGGCGCGCCTCTCGCGCGGGGGGGAATTCACCGCTCCGGTGCGGGCCAAGCCGGACGACATGGTGATCTTGGACCTCGGCCCGTTCGATCCACAGTTCCAGGGCAAGAAAGTCATCGGCCGGGTGCGCGCGGGCCGATTCGAGCCCTATCCCGAGCGCGAGGTCATCGAAAAGACCCCCGACAAGGCTCCCTTGGCGTGGATGAAGCCGGAAGACCTGTTCTTCCTGGATATTCAGGGCTCCGGCGTCCTGGTGTTCCCCGGCGCGGAGCGCCGCAAGGCCATGTTCGCCGCAGCCAACGGGCGTCCCTTCGTGGGCATAGCGGCGCCCCTGCGCGACAAGGGGCTGCTCGACACCTCGGATACATCCGGCGACGCCATCCACGGCTGGTTGGCCGACCACCGCGGCCAGGACGCCGAGGCCATCATGCGGCTAATCCGCGCTACGTCTTCTTCACCCTGGCGCCGGACGACGGCCGCCCGCCCGTGGGCGCGGCCGGGGCGGCGCTCACCCCCGGCCGCGCCATCGCCATAGACCCGTCGCGCATGCCTACGGGGAGCTTGTACTGGATCAGCGCCGAAGCTCCGGCCCTGACCGGCGCCTTCCCCGCCTACCGCCGGCTGGCCGTGGCCCTGGACGCGGGCGGCGCGATAACGGGCGATGTCCGCGCCGACCTCTACACCGGCCAGGGCCAGAGCGCGGGGGTGGAGGCCGGTCGCGTGCGCCACAGGCTGAAGATGGTGGCCCTCATGCCGGTGGTGGATCCGCCGCGGATCGCCCAGGCGGCCGCAGGGCCCGCGCCGGCTCGTCCGGTCCGATGAAACGGGGGCTGCGGCCCGAGGAGCTGAGGCTCTGGGCCATCTTCGCCTCGACCGTGCGCCCCGCCGCCGGCCGCGAACCGCCGCCTGTTCCGCCTGACGCCCAAGCCGAGGATTCGCGGCGTCCGCCCCCGCAACGGCCGCCCCCGCAACGGCCGCCCGGTCCAAGCCGCGCCCGGCCGCCCCTCCGCCGGCCGACATCGAACCCGGCCGCAAGCGCCGCATCGTGCGCGAACGCGATCCCATCGATCTGACCCTGGACCTTCACGGCATGGATCAGGACCGGGCCAAGTCCGCCCTGCTGCAGTTCCTGCCGCGCGACAGGCCCAGGGCGAGCGCGCGGTGCTGGTGATCACCGGCAAGGGCGCGCGCGGCGACGGCGTCCTGCGCCGCCAGGCCCCGGACTGGCTGGGTGATCCGGCCCGCGCCAGGTCGTGGCGGGGTCTTCGCTCATCGACGTCATGGCGGAGAGGGCGCGATTTATGTGGCCCTGAAGCGGGCGCCCTCATAATCCGCTCATCCCGGCGAATGCCGGGATGAGCGGCGTTAGGAACTTGTCCTTGAGGCTTTTTCGTCCAGCCCCGAACGCCCTTCGCGCGCCTCAAGCTTGGCGGCGACCTCATCGAGGCTGACGCCCGCCCCCGCCAGAAGCGCCAGCCAGTGATAGATCAAGTCGGCGCTTTCGGCCGCGACGGCGTCCTGATCGCGCGAGGTGGCGGCGATCACCGTCTCCACGGCTTCCTCGCCGAACTTCTTGGCCAAACGCTCCACACCCTCGCTCATGAGCTTGGCGGTATAGGAACTGGACGGATCGGCCACCTTGCGCGCGTCGATCGTGGCGGCCAGGCGGTCGAGGGTGTCGGCGAAACGGCTCAAGGCGTGGTCCTTAAAAAGATTGAACCACGAAGGGCACGAAGATCTAAAAACATCCGTCATCCCACGGTCGGCTGAAAGCCGATCCGGGGGACCCAAGCCACGACGACAAATTGCCAGCTCGCTTGGGTCCCCCGGTCCGCCTTGCAGGCGGCCGGAGGATGACGCGCTTAAATTTGTTTTGGAGGTCTTCGTGTCCTTCGTGAGCGTCGTGGTTAGTCTTCTAACTCAAGCGCACCGGGAGGCCCGCGTCCAGCATGGTCTGCTTGGCCTCGCCCACGCTGATCTCGCCGAAGTGGAAGACCGACGCGGCCAGCACCGCGTCCGCGCCGCCCTCGCGCACCGCCTCCACCAGATGCCCGGCCAGCCGGCGCCGCCCGAAGCGATGACCGGAACGCTCACCGCATCGGACACCGCGCGCAGGAGCGACACGTCATAGCCGGATTTGGCGCCGTCGCGGTCCATGGAGGTGAGCAGGATCTCGCCCGCGCCCAACGCCACGCCGCGCACGGCCCACGCCGCGACGTCCATGCCCGTGCCCTTGCGCCCGCCATAGGTGAACACCTCCCAGCCGTCGCGATCCAGCGCCCGCTTGGCGTCGATGGCCAGCACCACCGCCTGGGCGCCGAGGCGTCGGCCGCCGCGCCGATCAGCCCGGGGTTCTCCACCGCGGCGGTATTGATCGACACCTTGTCCGCGCCCGGCGCGCAGGATGCGCCGGGCGTCTTCCACCGTGCGCACCCCGCCGCCCACGCCCAGGGGCATGAAGCACACGTCGGCGGTGCGGGCGATCACGTCGAGAATGGCGCCGCGACCCTCGTGGCTGGCGGTGATGTCCAGGAACATCAGCTCGTCCGCCCCCGCGGCGTCATAGGCGCGGGCCTGCTCCACCGGATCGCCGGCGTCGCGCAGCTCCCACGAACTGAACGCCCTTGACCACCCGCCCGTCCTTCACGTCCAGGCAAGGAATGACACGGACCTTGAGCACCTAGGCGGCCCCCGGGACCGGGACGGCCTTGCGCGCGGCGGCGAGGGCCTCGGCGGGCCGCAGGGCGCCGGTGTAAGGGCGCGGCCCAGGATGGCGCCGGCAATTTGCGCGCCGGGGCGGGCCTTGAGCAGCTCTATGTCGCGCAGCGAGGCCACTCCGCCGATGCGATCACCGGGATGGACACGGCGTCGGCCAGGGGCCGACCGCCTGCCCGTGCCGCAACCAAAAGGTCGTCGCGGCTGATGTCGGTAATAGCAATACATCTC
>CAWDPL010000055.1:0-22721 GCA_963804105.1 uncultured Alphaproteobacteria bacterium | reverse complement strand
TGGCGCGCCGCCCGAAGCTTCCGCTAACAATGGTCATCGCCCGACGTCCTAGACGCAACCGAGGCCTTACGGATACCCGCTTGAGCCCCCTGCCGCCACATTCCACCCTGTTGCAGGTGATCCCGAGCCTGGACATCGGCGGAGCGGAGCAATCGACCTTGGACGTGGCGGCCGCCGTGGTGCGCGCCGGAGGACGGGCGATCGTCGCCTCCGCCGGGGGCGGGATGGAGGCGCGCCTGACTGAGGCCGGCGCCGAACTGGCGATCATGCCGGTCCAGTCCAAGAACCCCGCCGTCATGATCGCCAACGCGAGGGCCCTGGCGCGCCTGATCCACAAGGAAAAGGTCAGCGTGGTGCACGTGCGCTCGCGCGCGCCGGCCTTTAGCGCCCTATGGGCCGCGCGGCGAACCCACACGCCCGTGCTGGCCACCTATCACGGCGTCTACAAGGCCAAATCGCCGCTGAAGCGCTGGTACAACGGCGTCATGACCCGGGGCGACCGGGTGATCGCCAATTCCGCCTACACCCGCGCGCATCTGCTCAGCCAACACCGCATCGATCCCGCCAAGGTGATCGCCATCCCGCGCGGGGTGGACATGGACTATTTCGACCCGGCCGCCGTGGGCCAGGACAGACTGGACGCCTTGCGCGAACGCTGGCGGCTCGATCCGTCCGACCGCCGCGTGAAGCTCTTGCTGGCGGGGCGGCTCACCCGTTGGAAGGGGCAGCGCCTGGCGATCGAGGCCGTCGCCCGGCTAAAGGCCCGCGGCGTCGATAATGCGCTCCTGCTGCTGGTGGGCGACAGCCAGGGCCGGATGAACTACCTGGCGGAGCTGGAAGCGGCGATCAGGCTGCTTGGCGTGGAAAGCCAGGTTCGTCTTGTGGGCGCGTGCGCGGACATGCCGGCGGCCTATCTGATCGGTGATGTCGCCTTGGCGCCCTCCCTCGAGCCGGAGGCCTTCGGGCGGACGGGCGTGGAGCCCCAGGCCATGGGCCGGCCGGTGATCGCCGCCGACCACGGCGCCACGCGCGAGACCGTGGCTCCCGGCGAGACCGGCTGGCTTGTCACGCCGGGCGATGTGGAAGCCTGGACCCTGGCCGTCGGCGAAGCGGTCGCCGCGGGGCCGCAGCGACGGGCGGCCATGGGCGCGGCGGCCATGGCTAGAACCCGCGAGCTTTACTCGGTCACGGCCATGACCGACGCCACCCTCGCGGTTTATCGATCCATGCTCGGAGATGGTCGATGAGCGCGTCGGGCGTCGCCTGCAAGCGTATCCTGATAATCAGGTTCGGTCCCTTGATCGAACTGGTCCAGGCCTTGCCCGCCATGGGCCGGATCCCGCAAGATTCACCCGAGGCCCAGATCACCCTGCTGACGACACCAACCTTCGGCGATTTCGCCAAGGCCAGCGCCCTGTTCGACACGGTCTTGACCAACGGCCGACCAAAGGGTCTGACCGGTCATTTCAGTCTGTTCCGACGACTGAGGCGCGGACGGTTCGAGCGGGTCTATGACTTGCAGGCCTCTCGGACGACAGGCCACTACCGCCTCGCCTTCCTGCCGTTGGTTCCCCCGTGGATCACCGCATCGCCCGACACGCGGGCCTTGCCTTCGCTTCACCGCTATTGGCGGCAATTGTCGGACGTCGGCGACGCCGACGCGATCGCGGCAGGGCAGCCGGCGCCGCGGCCCGATCTGGCCTGGGCGGCTCGGGCCGCCACGCACGGCGGACGCTCCATTCGTGAGCAGCTGGGCCTGCAGGCGCCGTTCGTCCTTCTCATCCCCGGCTCAATGCCGGGCCGGCCCCTGGTGCGCTGGCCGGCCAAGAGCTACGCCGGATTGGCCGACGAACTGATGAAAATGGAGCTCACGCCCGTGGTGGCCGGCGGCGCCCAGGAGGCGGGGTTGGCGGAGGCAATTCAGCGTTATGTGCCGCAGACCGTGATTCTGACCGGACGGATCACCCCGATCGAACTGGCGGCGCTGGCGCGCGACGCGAAACTGACCGTGGGCACCAACCCGGCATACACCTTGATCGCCGGATTTGCAGGCTCTCCGACGGTGCTTCTGCTGCCGTCGGATCTGCCCGCGCGCCAATTTCCGCCCGCCGACGAGCGCCTGATACTGTTGCAAAGGGACGACTTGGCCGAGCTTTCGCCCCACGAAGTGCTGAAAGCCTGCCAAGGAATGCTCAGCCGAGCTTGATACAATCCCTGGGCTTGGTCATATATGGCTTGGCGGCGCGCGCGGCTTCGCTTGAGGCGGCGCGGGCTGTATGCTTGCCTGCGTTTACACCTGTATCAACGACCACGGAGACCACCCTATTCGCCGTCCCATGCCCGCGCCCCCGTCCAAGGACGGTCCGCGCATCAACGATGAAATCCGCGTCCCCCGAGTCCTGCTGATCGATCACAACGGTGAAAAGCAGGGAATCATGCCGACCTCGGCGGCTTTGGAGGCGGCGGAGGAAGTCGGGCTCGATCTGGTGGAGGTGTCTCCCAATTCCGACCCGCCGGTCTGCAAGATCCTGGACTACGGCAAGTACAAGTTCCAGGAGCAGAAAAAGAAGAACGAGGCGCGCAAACGCCAGAAGACCGTTGAAATCAAAGAGATAAAGCTTCGCCCCAACATCGACCATCACGACTACGATGTGAAGGCCAAGGCCATGCACCGCTTCTTCGAGGAGGGTGACAAGGTCAAGGTGACCCTGCGCTTCCGCGGCCGGGAAATGGCCCACCCGGAACTCGGCATGAAGCTGCTGATGCAGGTCAAGACCGACTTCGAGCCGATCGCCAAGGTCGAGTACGAGCCGCGCATGGAAGGCCGGCAAATGATCATGATCCTGGCGCCGCGGTAAGCGCCTGATCATCGACGGCGCGCGCAGCTCTTTCAAACCCCGCTCGCCCGCGTGGACGCGATCCCCCATCTTGCATTCGCATCGTGACCTTCACGACCTCTCCCGCTTGCGGGAGAGGGGGACCACGAAGTGGTGGAGAGGGCATGCAGGTGGCAAATGGCGTCAACTGAACCCTCAGTGCGGCGGCGCGCCCCCTCAGTCCCTCTGGGACAGCTCCCCCGCGAGCGGGGGAGCTCGCGCTTGGCGAAGGCATAGAGCTCCAAATCGGCCGAGCTCATCATATGCGATTGCCTGGGTTGCGCACGGGAGAACACAAGGCCAATGACCACCCTGGCCGAAGACCCCGCCCTCGCCGCCCAGGGACGACCGGCGATGGTCGTGCTGCTGACGGTGGTGTTCGTCAATCTGGTGGGGTTCGGCGTGCTCTTGCCGATCCTGCCGTTCTACGGCCGCTCGTTCCATGCGCCGGTCTGGCTGGTGACCTGGGTGTTCGCCGCCTTTTCTATCGGCAACTTCTTCGCCGAGCCTCTGTGGGGCCGCCTGTCGGACCGGGTCGGGCGCCGGCCGATCCTTCTGGGCACCATCTTCGCCAGCGGCGTGGGCTTCATCGCCCTGGCGTTCGCGCCCAACATCTGGATGGTGCTGCTGATCCGCCTGCTCAGCGGACTGACCACCGGCAATCTGTCCACCATCCAGGGCTACATCGCCGACGTCACCCCGCCGCAGCTTCGTTCGGGCCGCATCGGCTGGCTGGGCGCGGCCTTCGCCCTGGGCTTTGTCGCCGGCCCGGCGCTTGGCGGCCTCCTGGCGCGGCCGGAACTGGGCCAGGCGGGCTATCGCCTGCCCCTGTTCATCGCCGGCGGCCTGTCCTTCGCGTCGAGCCTCGGCGCCTTTCTCTTCGTGCGCGAAACCTGCGCCCACGCCCAGATCGGCGCGCCGCCGGGGGTCGCCTTCAAGGTCCTCAAGCACGCCCTGCACCACCCGGTCCTGGGCCGCGCCCTGGTGATCACCTTGCTGTACACGGCCGCCTTCGCCGCCGCTAAGTCCACCTTCGGCCTGTGGGCCCAGCATCGCTACGGCTGGGGGCCCAGCAAGCTGTCGATCTGCCTGGCCTCGGTCGCCGTCACCGCCGCCATCGCTCAGGGCTTTTTGACCGGCCGCGTCACCCGCCGCTACGGCGAAGCCCTAGACTCTCGCCGGAGGTCTGGCGATTATCTCTGCAACCCTCGCTCTGCAACCCCTTGGCCAGGGCATGATCCGCACCATCGTGCTCCTCGCCCTGACCGTGTTCGGCCAGGCCCTGGCCCTGCCCAATATCTCCGCCCTGATCTCCCGCACCGCCCCGCCCGACCGCCAAGGCGCCATGCTGGGCCTGAACATGTCCATCGGCGCCCTGGCGCGGGCGATCGGGCCGGTGGCGGGCGGCGCGCTGTTCTCGATTGTCGGGGCGGACACGCCGCTCTACGCCGCGGCTCTGGTGGTGGCGCCCACGGTGCTGCTCGCCTGGCAGGCCGAGGGCGCGGCGCGGCGGCGGCATGGTCCGATGGCGACGGCAATGGTATCGTCCCCGCATGCTACGGATGACGGGCCGCGCGCCGCCAAATGATCCAGGTCGTCTGAGCCGCGCCGTCGTCTGGCTTGGAGTCGCCGTCCGCCTGGGCGTCGGCGGGTGTTTCCTGGTCATGGCGGGGTGGAACTGGGCGCACCATGAACAACCGTTCTTGGTCGCCGTGCCCCTGGTTCTCGCCTTGATCTGCGGTGCGTTCGCCTTGACCCTCGCGCTCGGCCAACGCGGCTGACGCCAAGCCCGGAACGGCTTGCCTTTCCAGCCGATTTCCCCTATTGCACGCCCCTTCTCGGAGCCGCCTGGCCAATGGCATGCCATGGCGGCTCGAAATGCCTTTAGAGGACGGTCCTTCGGGGCCGCAGCAAAATGCCGAAGTTGAAGACCAAATCGGGCGCCAAGAAGCGCTTCAAGATGACGGCGTCCGGCCTGATCAAGGCCGGCGTCGCGGGCAAGCGCCACCGGCTGATCAGCCACAACGGCAAATACATCCGCCAGCAACGCGGTACCAAGGTGCTCAACGCCTCGGACGCCAAGATCGTGGTGAAGAACTACCTTCCCTACGGCCTCTGACCCCTCGATCTTGAAAGCAGACTGACATGGCTCGCGTCAAACGGGGCGTCACCGCCCACGCCAAGCACAAAAAGGTTCTCGAGCAGGCCAAGGGCTTCTACGGCCGCCGCTCCACCACCATCCGCACGGCCAAGGCCGCGGTCGACAAGGCCGGCCAATACGCCTACCGCGACCGCAAGGTGCGCAAGCGCATGTTCCGCGCCCTGTGGATTCAGCGCATCAACGCCGCGGCCCGCATCGAGGGCTTCACCTACTCGCAGTTTATTCACGGCCTGGACGTGGCCGGCATCGTCATCGACCGCAAGGTCCTGGCCGATGTCGCGGGCGCCGACCCAGCCGCGTTCAAGGCCATCGCCGACAAGGTTCGCGCCGCGCTGGCCTAATGGGCATTGGGTTCTAGGACCCACCCGCCTACAAAAGCCCTCCAGCCCGGCGCTGGGGGGCTTTTTTGATGATCGCTGGATACCGATGACCGACCTGACCAACCTGGAATCCGAATTGGCCGAAGCCATCGCGGGCGCGAGCGACCTTGTCGCGCTCGACGCCGTGCGCGTGGCCGCCTTGGGCAAGACCGGATCGATCTCAAATCTCCTGAAATCGCTGGGCTCGATGAGCCCTGACGAGCGCAAAACCGCCGGGCCGGCCATCAACGGCCTGCGCGACCGGGTTCAAGCGCTGATCGGCGAACGGAAGACCGCGCTGGAAGGACAGGCGCTGCAAGCCAAGCTGGCGGCCGAGCGTCTCGACCTGACCCTGCCGGCCCCGCCGCGCCGCAAAGGCTCGGTGCATCCGACGATGCAGGCCTTCGACGAACTGATCTGCATCTTCGCCGAGCTGGGTTTCGCCGTGGCCGAGGGACCGGACATCGAGGACGATTTCCACAACTTCACCGCCCTGAACTTCCCGCCCAAGCACCCGGCGCGGGACATGCACGACACCTTCTTCCTACAGCCGGACGCGCAGGGCGTGCGCAAGGTGCTGCGCACCCACACCAGCCCGGTGCAGGTGCGCACCATGATGAGCCAGTCTCCGCCCATCCGCATCGTCGCGCCGGGCCGCACCTACCGCAAGGACTCCGACCAGACCCACACGCCGATGTTCCATCAGATCGAGGGCCTGGTGATCGATCGCGACACCCACATGGGCCATCTGAAATGGACCCTGGAGACCGTGCTCGCCCGCTATTTCGAGACCGACGCCGTGACCACCCGCTTTCGCCCGCACCACTTCCCCTTCACCGAGCCCTCGGCGGAGATGGACGTGGGCTGTGACCGGTCCGGCGGCGAGCTGAAAATCGGCCAGGGCTCCGATTGGCTGGAGATTCTCGGCTGCGGCATGGTGCATCCCAATGTGCTGCGGAACTGCGGGCTTGATCCCGATGAGTGGCAGGGCTTCGCCTTCGGCTTCGGCGTGGACCGCCTGGCCATGTTGAAATACGGCGTGCCCGACCTGCGCGACATGTTCGCCGCCGACACCCGCTGGCTGGCGCACTACGGCTTCTCGGCCTTCGCGGCGCCCAATCCGGCCAGCGGATTGTCGTGATGGAAAGTCCCCTCACTTCCCACCGATCTTCGGTCGGCGGGCCCCTCCTCTCCCCAAGGGGGAGAGGGTTTTCGCACGGAACCCTCTCCCCCTTGGGGAGAGGGCAGGGTGAGGGGCAGCGCCGCCGTATCCAGACGATGGCTGACCGCCCATGAAATTCACCCTGTCCTGGCTCAAAGAGCATCTGGAAACCACCGCCTCGGCCGGCGAGATCGTGGACGCCATGACCATGGCGGGCCTGGAGGTCGAGCACGTCGAGAATCCGGCCAAGAAGCTGGCCGCCTTCACCGTGGCCAAGATCGTCGAGGCCGTGCAGCATCCCAACGCCGACCGCCTGCGCGTCTGTCAGGTCGACACCGTCGACGGCCGCAAGGAGATCGTCTGCGGCGCGCCCAATGCGCGCGCGGGCCTGACGACCATCTACGCCCCCATCGGCGCCTATGTCCCTGGACTGGACGTGACCCTGGAGGCGCGGCCCGTGCGCGGGGTCGTGTCCAACGGCATGCTGTGCTCGGCGGCGGAGCTGGAAGTCGCTGAAGAGTCCAACGGCATCATGGAGTTGTCGGATGATCTTCAGGTCGGCGTAACGGCCGCCCAGGCGCTCGGCCTGGAGGCGGTGATCGACTTCGAGGTGACGCCCAACCGGCCCGACTGGCTGGGCGTGGCGGGCATCGCGCGCGATCTTGCCGCCGCCGGCGTGGGTCGGCTGAAGGACCGTGCCATTGAGCCGGTGAAGGGCGAATTCTCCTGCCCCATCGCCATCCGCATCACCGCGCCCGGCGCCTGCCCGATGTTCGCCGGTCGCCTGATCCGCGGCGTCAAGAACGGCCCCTCCCCCGCCTGGCTGCAGGCGCGGTTGAAGGCCATCGGCCTGCGCCCGATCAACGCCCTGGTGGATGTGACCAATCTGGTCTCCTACGACCGCTGTCGGCCGCTGCACGTCTATGACCGCGCCCTGCTCGTGGGCGACGTGATCGAGGCGCGCCTGGGCCACCACGGCGAGCATCACGCGCCCGAGCATCTGATCGCCCTGGACGGCAAGACCTATGTCATCGAACCGGAGATGTGCGTCATCGCCGACGCGGGCGGCGAGCGGCCCATCGGCCTGGGCGGCGTCATGGGCGGCGAAAGCACCGGCTGCTCGGACGCCACCACCGAGGTGTTCGTGGAAAGCGCCTGGTTCGATCCCCTGCGCACCGCCCAGACCGCGCGCGCGACCGGCATCAATTCCGACGCGGCCTATCGTTTCTCGCGCGGCGTGGACCCGCAGTTCGTCGAGCCAGGCCTGGAGCTGGCCACGCGGCTGATCCTGGAGCTGTGCGGCGGCGAACCGTCAGACGTGATCGTGGCCGGCCAGGCCCGCCCGCCGCCCCAGCCGATCGCTTTTGATCCGGCCTATGTGCACCGTCTGGCCGGCCTGAACGTCGGGCGCGAGGGAACGCTGGCGATCCTGACCAAGCTCGGCTTCCTGATCGAAGGCCACGGCTCCATGCTCAAGGTCACGCCCCCCAGCTGGCGGCGCGACGTGGACGGCAAGGCCGACCTGGTGGAGGAGGTCGCGCGCATCGCCGGCTTTGACGCCCTCCCCTCCACGCCCCTACCCGCGGTCGCCCGTCCCGCCGGCGGAATCCTGACCGCGCGTCAGGCCCGCGTGCGTCTGGCCCGGCGCGCACTGGCGGCGGCCGGCTATGCGGAGGCCGTCACCTGGTCCTTCACCGCGCGCAAGACCGCCGCGATGTTCGGCGGCGGCTGGGAAAACCTGATCCTCGCCAATCCCATCGCGGCCGAACTGGACTGCATGCGGCCTTCCATCCTGCCCAATCTGATCGAGGCGGCCGGACGCAATGCGCGACGCGGCTTTCCCGACGTGGCCCTGTTCGAAATCGGGCCGGTGTTCTCCGGCGACCAGCCGGGCGATCAGCGCACCGCCATAGCCGCGATCCTGGCCCCGCACGGTCCGCGCCGATGGGACAAGGGCGCCGCGGGTGATGACGTCTTCGCTATCAAGGGCGAACTGATGGCGCTGCTGGACGAGCTCGGCGCGCCCGTGGCGAGCCTGCAGATCGCCCAAGGTCAGGCCGGCGCCTGGTGGCATCCCGGCCAGTCCGCGCGCCTGCAGCTCGGCCCTAAGGCGGTGATCGCCGAATTCGGCGCCCTGCACCCCGCCGTGCTCCAGGCGCTGGACGTGGAAGGGCCGGTCTACGGCTTCGAACTATGGCTGGAGGCCGTCCCCGAACCCAAGCGCAAGACGACCAAGTCGCGCCCGGCGCTCAAGGCCTCGGCGCTCATGCCTCTATCGCGCGATTTCGCCTTCCTCGCGCCCCAGGCGTTGGCGGCGGGCGATCTGACCCGCGCGATCCAGGGCGCCGACAAGGCCCTGATCGCCTCGGCGCGGGTGTTCGACCTCTATGAGGGGCCGGGCGTGCCGGAGGGGCAAAAGTCCCTGGCGCTGGAGGTGCAGATTCAGCCGGTGGATCAAACCCTCACCGAAAAGGACATCGAGGCCCTGTCGGCCAAGATCGTCGCGGCGGCCGAGAAGCTCGGGGCCAAGCTGCGGGGTTGACCCCTTAAAACGGCAGGAAGTGCCGCTCGCGGGTATAGGCCAGGTACCCCAGGTTGGCCCCCAGCCTCAAGCCCACGCCGGCGCGGATCGGGGCCAGGGTGATGGTGTCGGCGCGCTGATAGTTCACTCCCATGCCGCCCACCACATAGGCCGTGCCCTCCACCCCCGGGAAACGCTGATAGATCTGGTCCGGCGTCTGGATGCCGTAGGCCAGGGTGAATACCCGCGAGGCGTTGCCACCCAGGTCCCAGCCCACCGAAGGGCCCTGCCAGTAGACCTTCACCGGCTGGCGGTTCTTCATATAGAGCAGGCCCTGGCCGTAGCGCAGGCCCAAGGTGATGGCCACCGAACCCTCCTCGCCGGCGATGTAGCCGGTGGGCCGCCCGTTGTCCTTGAACACCTTTTCGATGATCGCGCCGGCCGCCTCGGCGGTGACGCCGAAAAAATCCGACACCGATTTGACGATCTCGTCGTGGGAATAGGTCTCCGCCGGCCCTGTCCCGGGATAGAGCGGACCGTGGTCAGGCGGCGGCGGCCCCTGAGGCTGCGGCGGGGGCGAAGCGGTCTGGGCCAGCGCCTGACCGGCGATGAGGCTGAGTCCGGAGGCCAGAAGGACGCGGCGATCCATATGAATTCTCCCTGAAAGGCGTGGCTGAGCCCTTCGCGGGGCCATGTTGGCCACGCTCCCTTAACTGCCGATTAACCGTACGCGGGCGCCCGGCTCACCGCGCCGCCCTGCGGGACCGATGGACCGCTTCGTCCAGGGCGGACAGGAAACGCGAGCGGTCGGCGGCCTGGAACGGCGGGGGGCCGGAGGTGACTTCGCCCATCGAGCGCAGGTGTTCGCCGATCGCCCGTCCGGCCAAGGCCGCGCCGATGGAATTGACGGTGAAGGCCTTGCCGCGCGGGCCGAGCACGATGGCGGCCTTCGCCAGGCAGCGCTGCGCCAAGGGAATGTCGGCGGTGATCACGATATCGCCCGTGCCGGCATTGTCGGCGATCCAGTCGTCCGCCGCGTCCGGCCCGGCCTCCACGATCACCCGCTCGATCAAGGGCTCGCGCGGGGTCATCAGGAAGGCGTTGGCCACCACATAGACCTTAAGGCCATAGCGGCGGGCCACCTTGTAGGTCTCCTCCTTCACCGGACAGGCGTCGGCGTCGACGAAAATGCGGGGGCCCGCCGTCATGCGAAGGCTTAGGCGCGGCCCATGTAATTGCCCTTGCTCAGCTCGACCCCGACCTGGCGCATAAGGTCGTAGGCGGTCGTGGCGTGGAAGAAGAAGTTCGGCAGAACGTGGTGCAACAGATAGGCCTGCCCCTTGAAGGTCATCTCGCCATTGGGGAACTTCAGCAGGATGTCGCGCTCTTCGGAGCCGTCGATCTGATCGGGCTTGAAGCTCTCGACAAAGGCGATGGTCTTGGCGATGCGGGCCTTGAGCGCCTCGATGCTGGTTTCATTGTCCTCGTATGACGGCGGCGTCTGGCCGGCGAGGCGCGCCATGGCGCCCTTGGCGTTGTCGGTAACGATCTGGCACTGGCGCACGAAGGGGAACATGTCCGGAAAGATGCGCGCCTGCAGCAGCACGCTCTCGTCGATCTTGCGCGCCGTGGCGTAGGCCTCGGCCTTGTCCAGCACGATCGACAGGCCTTTCAGGCCCTGAACGAAAACCGGCGCTGAAGCGGCGTACATGGAAATGGTCATGGTGTTTCCTCGATCCACAAAAGGATGGACCGCCTTCTAGCGCGCTTTCCGGCGCCCCTTCCACCACGCTTCGCGCTTAACCGAGCGCTGATAGAATTGGGCATGAGGTCACGGCGCACAATTCCGCTGGCTCGTCGGCTGCGTAAATCCATGACGCCGCCTGAGGTGCTGCTTTGGGTCAAGCTGCGCGCCTTTCGCCCTGATGGCCCGCGCTTCAGGCGGCAACACCCAATTGGACCCTATGTGCTCGACTTCTATTGCCCGGCAGCCCATCTGGCGGTGGAAGTGGACGGCTATGTTCATGGCACGGGAGATATACCTGAGCGAGACGCACGCAGAGATGCTTGGCTGAACCAACAAGGCATTACCGTGCTTCGCATTGCCGCCAGCAACGTTATGGCCGACCCCGACGAAGAAGCCGGCATGATCTGGCGGACGGCCATGGCGCTCATCTCCTCCCCTGCGAAGCGAAGCTGAGCGGGGGAGGGGGACCGCCTGAAAGGCGGTGGTGGGGGCCAGCGCCGCGAAGGGCCCCTTCCACCACGCTTCGCGCGGTCCCCCTTCCCCGCTTCGCAGGGAAGGAGAAAGCACCGCCTCTCGCACGGCCTGTCGAATGTGCTAGAGGCACGCCCCATGTCCACACCGCTCGATAAAATCCGCAACTTCTCCATCGTCGCCCACATCGACCACGGCAAATCCACCCTGTCCGATCGCTTGATCCAGGAAACGGGGGGCCTGACCGCGCGGGAGATGAAGGAGCAGGTGCTGGATTCCATGGACATCGAGCGTGAGCGCGGGATCACCATCAAGGCCCAGACCGTGCGCCTGGATTATCGGGCCGACGACGGCAAGGACTATGTCCTGAACCTGATGGACACTCCCGGCCACGTGGACTTCGCCTATGAAGTCAGCCGATCGCTGGCCGCCTGCGAGGGCTCGATCCTGGTGGTGGACGCCAGCCAGGGCGTGGAAGCCCAGACCCTGGCCAATGTCTATCAGGCCATCGACAACAATCACGAGATCGTGCCGGTCCTCAACAAGGTCGACCTTCCCGCTGCAGAACCGGACCGGGTGCGCGCCCAGATCGAGGACGTGATCGGCATCGACGCGTCAGACGCCGTGGAAGCCTCCGCCAAGACCGGGCTGGGCATTCACGACGTGCTGGAAGCCATCGTCACCCGCCTGCCCCCGCCCAAGGGCGATGAGGCCGCCCCGCTCAAGGCCCTGCTGGTCGACGCATGGTACGACGCCTATCTGGGCGTGGTGGTGCTGGTGCGGGTGTTCGACGGGCGCCTCAAGCTCGGCCAGAGCGTCAAGATGATGCAGACCGGGGCGGTCTACCGCGTGGAGAAACTCGGCGTGTTCAAGCCCAAGGCCACCGATGTGGCCGAGCTCGGCCCCGGCGAGATCGGTTTCTTCACCGCCGCCATCAAGGAAGTGGCCGACGCGGCCGTCGGCGCGACCATCACCGACGAGAAGCGCCCCACCCCCGAGCCGCTCAAGGGCTTCAAGGAAGTCCAGCCCGTGGTGTTCTGCGGCCTGTTCCCGGTGGACGCGGCCGACTTCGAGGACCTGCGCGCGGCGGTGGGAAAGCTGCGCCTGAACGACGCCTCCTTCACCTACGAGATGGAGACCTCCGCGGCCCTGGGCTTCGGCTTCCGCTGCGGCTTCCTCGGCCTGCTGCACCTGGAAATCGTGCAGGAGCGCCTCACCCGCGAGTTCAATCTCGACCTGATCGCGACCGCGCCGTCGGTGATCTACAAGATCAAACTAACCAACGGCGATGAGATCGAACTGCACAATCCGGCCGACATGCCCGATCCGGTCAAAATCGACACGATCGCCGAGCCCTGGATCAAGGCCACCATCTTCACCCCGGACGACTACCTCGGCGCGGTGATCAAGCTGTGCCAGGACCGCCGGGGCAGCCAGCGCGAGCTGAGCTATGTCGGCAGCCGGGCCATGGTGGTCTACGACCTGCCGCTCAACGAGGTGGTGTTCGACTTCTACGACCGGCTGAAATCCATCTCCAAGGGCTACGCCTCCTTCGATTATCAGCTGGAAGACTACCGCGTCGGCGATCTGGTGAAGATGCAGATCCTGGTCAACGGCGAGCCGGTGGACGCCCTGTCCATGCTGGTCCACCGCACCCGCGCGGAAAGCCGCGGCCGCTCCATGTGCGAGAAGATGAAGGAGCTGATCCCGCCGCACCTGTTCGTCATCCCGATCCAGGCGGCGCTCGGCGGCAAGATCATCGCCCGCGAAACGGTGCGCGCCCTGCGCAAGGACGTGACCGCCAAGTGCTACGGCGGCGACGCCAGCCGCAAGCGCAAACTGCTGGACAAGCAGAAGGAAGGCAAAAAGCGCATGCGCCAGTTCGGCAAGGTGGAAATCCCGCAGGAAGCGTTCATCGCCGCGCTGAAGATGGATGAGGATTAGCCCTTCGGCAGCCCCCTCGCCCCCTCGGCGTGAACGCCCAGCAAGTCGGACTCCCGCAGCAAGGCCCCGGTCAGGTCCGAGCGTGAGAGGTTGGCGCCGGTCATCAGCGCGCCTCTGAGGTCGGCCCCGCGCAGGTCGGCGTTCTTGACCATGGCGCCGGTCAGATCGCACGGCAAAAGCCGGTCCTGGCCCAGGTACAGCGGGCCGAGCTGGGCCTCGCCCAGGTTGGCGCCGCTCAGCTTGGCGTTCTTCAGCCGCGCCCCGCGCAGGTCCGCGCGCTTGAGGTTGCAGTTGCGCAGGTCCGCGCCCTCCAGATGCGCGCCCTGAAGCTGCACGCCCTGCATGTCCAGGCCGTAAAACACCGCGCCCTTGGCCGACAGGGCCGTCAGATTGAAGCCGCTGATCGAACCCAGGGCGCGCAGGTCCGCCTCGTCGAACCGGGAGGGCTTGCCCTCCGCGCCCTGGGTCTCGCACCACAGGGCGTGTTCGCGCAGCATCTGGGCCGCCTGCGGGTCCGCGGTCGCCTTTCCGGCCGGCGTGTCGGTCAGAACGCCGTCCATTCGCGCGCCGTCGAACTTGCAGGCCTGCGTCTGGGCGCCCATCAGCACCGCGTCGCGCAGATCGGCGCCGGCCAGATCGGCGCCCGACAGGTCGGCCCCCGAAAGGTTCGCCCCGTTCATATTGGCCTGATTGAGGTTGGCGCGAACCAGCTTGGCGCCCTTGAGGATGGCGTCGGTGAAGTCCGCCCGCACGGCCACGACGCCCGACAGCTTGGACCGCTCCAGATTGGCGCCGATGAGAATGGCGCCCTGGGCGTCGCTGGCCCGCTTGGTCGTCTCCAGGATGCGCAGGCCCATGACCGCGTCCGCGGCGGCGATGGTCCCCTCGCGCAGATCGGCCTCGAACATGTCGGCCCCGGTCAGGTCCGCGCCCCGAAGGCAGGCGCCGCGCAGATCGGCCCGGCGCAGGCTGACGCTGGTCAGGTCGGCGTTCTGCAGATCGGCCCCGAACAGCACCGCATTGTCCAGCCTTGCGCCGATCAGGCGGCATCCCGCCAGGATCGCGCCGGTGAAATCCGCATCGCTGAGATTGCGTCCGGACAGGTCCAGGCCCGACAGGTCCATCCAGGAAAAGACGGCGCGCGCGCCGCCGGGCTTGGAGGAAAACAGCCGGTCATGCTTGACGCAGATCATGTCCACGTCCGCCTGGGACAGGCGGCGAGGAGGTTCTGGAGCCACCCTGCCGGACATATTTCGCGCCTAGCTTCGTCAAGTCTCATCGCCGTTATGGCAAATGAAAATTAACGAGCTCCTAGTTCTCGCGTCCCGATTTCAGGTCTTGAAGAAAGTCTCGGTAAAGCGCCGCTTCCGCTTCGCCGGCCAGCAGGCCCTGGCGCACACCCACGCCGGCCGATTTCAGGCGCAGGATACCCGCCCCCGCCGACAGGACATCCGGGTTTTCGCAGGCGATCACCACCTGAGCCACGCGGGCGTTTGTCAGTCCCTCCGAGCACGACGGCGCGCCCGATGAGCGGCGCCCGCAGGGCTCCATCGTGACGTAGGCCGTGGCCCCTTCAGCCGCCGCGCCGGCCGCCGCCAGGGCCTGTTCCTCCGCGTGAGGTCGCCCGCCCACGCCTGTAGCGGCTTCGGCGATCACCACGCCGTCCTTGACCAGCACGCAGCCCACCGCGGGATTGGACCCAGTCAGGCCCAGACGAGTCCGCGCCAGGGCGATGGCCCGGCGCATCATCGCCTCGTCGATGTTCGCGCTCACGCGGCCCCGGCCGGCAGGGCCGGCAAGGGCTCCGCCCGGCTCTCGTCCAGATAGCGCGCCGCCACCGGCTTCAGGTCGCTGTCCAACTCGATCAGCAGCGGGTTGCCGGTGGGAATCTCCACCCCGACGATTTCGGCGTCCGCCACGGCGAACAGCAGCTTGACGATGGCGCGCAGGGAATTGCCATGGGCCGCCACCAGCACGGTCTCGCCGGCCTTCAGCTTGGGCGCGATTTCGCCCGTCCAATAAGGCTCGACCCGGTCCAGGGTGGTCTTCAGGCTTTCAGTGGCAGGCACGCTACCCCCGCGTAGCGGCGATCGCCCGACAGATCGAACGGCCCGCCGGGCGCAGGGGCGGCGGCGGCGTGTCATAGGAGCGGCGCCAGATCTTCACCTGCTCGTCGCCATAGACCTTGGCGGTCTCGGCCTTGTCCAGGCCGGTCAGCGCGCCGTAGTGGCGCTCGTTCAGACGCCAGCTCTTGACCAGGGGAACCCAGGCCTGACCGGCCGCCGAAAGCGCCAGATTGGCCGTGCGAATCGCGCGGGTCAGCACCGAGGTGTAGGCGCGGTCGAACCGCACGCCCGCAGCCCCGATAAGCGCCCCGCCCTTTTTGGCCTCCGCCTCGCCCTGAGCGGTGAGATCGACATCCACCCAGCCGGTGAAGCGGTTGTCGAGGTTCCACTGGCTTTGGCCGTGGCGAAGCAGGACGAGTGCGGGCATGGGCTTGAGCAGGCGCCTTGAAGGACGAAACGATGAGGCGGGCTAAGCCTTTGCCAAGAGGGCGTCAAGCTGGCGCGGAAAGCCGATGGTTGGTCCTGGTCGCGCGGCGCTGCTATAGACGCGCCCATGCTGCCTGATCGCGTCTTCTATCCCTTGTTCCTGCTCGTCGCCGCCGCCCTGATCGCCCTGGCCATGGTCTGGCCCCAGGGCGAAGGCGCGCGCTCGCCCAAGCCCTTCGGCCATGCGGTGACCGCGCCCGCACCGACCGGCAAGCCGATCCTGCGCCGCCTGGGCATCCAATGAACCCCTTTGACGCCACAGCGGTCGGACGCCGGGTGCTGGGCGTGGAGGCCGAGGCGCTGAAGACACTGTCGGGGGCTTTGGGCGAGAGCTTCAACCAGGCGGTCGAGACCCTGTTCCAGGCCAAGGGCCGCATCGCCTGCACCGGCATCGGCAAATCGGGCCTGGTGGCGCGCAAGATCGCCTCGACCCTCGCCTCCACCGGCTCGCCCGCCCTGTTCGTGCATCCGGCCGAAGCCAGCCACGGCGACCTGGGCATGATCGGCCCGGGCGACGTGATCCTGGCCCTGTCCAAGTCCGGCGAGGCGCGCGAACTGGCCGACATCCTGGCCTACGCCAAGCGCTTCGACATTCCCCTGCTGGCGATGACCGCGGCGCCGGGCAGCGCGCTGGGGCGCGCGGCCGACGTTGTGCTGCTGTTGCCGGACGCCGAGGAAGCCACCGGCGAGATCAATGCCCCGACCACCTCCACCACCCTGCAGATCGCCCTGGGCGACGCCCTGGCCGTGGCCTTGCTCGAGCGGCGCGGCTTCACGGCGCGCGATTTCCGCCTGTTCCACCCCGGCGGCAAGCTCGGCGCCATGCTGCGCACGGTGGGCGACCTGATGCACCCCCTGAAGGACACGCCGCTTGCGGCGCCCGACGCGCCCATGCGCGAGACCCTGCTGCTGATGACCGAAAAGCGGTTCGGCTGCGTGGGCGTCGTGGGCGAGGACGGCCGGCTGCAAGGCGTCATTACCGACGGCGATCTGCGGCGAAATATGGACGGTCTGTTCCAGCGCACCGCGGGCGAAGTGATGACGCCGGAGCCAAAGACCGTTCCCTCCGGCCTGCTCGCCGCCGAGGCGCTCAAGCGCATGAGCCAGACCGCCCCGCCGTCCACGGTGCTGTTCGTGGTGGAGGACGAGCGGCCGGTGGGCATTTTGCACATCCACGATCTGGTCCGCGCCGGCGTCATCTGAACGTCAAGCAACGACTTTACAGCCTCGCCGTTAGCGGTACGGCTGGCCTATCGGGGGTCTTTGCCGCTATGAGGCGGGCGCCCGTCCTCAACGAAAGTCCCCATGCTGCCAGCGCCCAGCGCCGACCTGTCGCCGAACACCTTCGCCTATGAGAACCAGCCGCTGGTGAAAGCGACAGGTTTTCGTGAATACGACGCGCGCTGGCTATTCGGGCCGGACATCAATCTGCTGGGCGTGGAGGCCCTGGGCCTGGGCCTTGGGACCTACATCCAGGAGCTCGGCCACAGGCGCATCGTCGTCGGCCATGATTTCCGCTCCTACTCCCTGTCGATCAAACAGGCCCTCACGCTGGGGCTGGTCGCGGCGGGCTGCGAGGTGCTGGACATAGGCCTGGCGGTCCCGCCCATGGCCTATTTCGCCCAGTTCGAACTGGACGCGCCCTGCGTGGCCATGGTCACCGCCAGCCACAACGAAAACGGCTGGACCGGAGTGAAGATGGGCGCGCAAAAGCCGCTCACCTTCGGTCCGGAGGAGATGGGACGGCTGAAGGAGATCGTCCTGGCCGGCGCCTGGAAGGAGAAGGCCGGTGGGACGCTGACCCATGTCCAGGGCGTCGCCGAACGCTACATCGCCGACGTGGCCGCCAAGTTGAAGCTGCGCAGGCCCCTGACGGTGGTCGCAGCCTGCGGCAACGGCACGGCGGGCCATTTCGCGCCGGAGGCCCTGCGCAGGATGGGCGTGGCCGTGGTGATCGAGATGGATTGCGAACTGGACTGGACCTTCCCCAAGTACAATCCCAACCCCGAAGACAGCATCATGCTGCACGCCATGGCCAACGCCGTGCGCCAGTTCAGCGCCGACCTGGCCCTGGGCTTTGACGGCGACGGCGACCGCTGCGGCGTGGTGGACGACGAGGGCGAGGAGATTTTCGCCGACAAGATCGGCCTGATGCTGGCGCGCGATCTGTCCGAAGTGCATCCGGACGCCACCTTCATCGTCGACGTGAAATCCACCGGCCTGTTCATCACCGACCCGGTGCTCAAGAAGAACGGGGCCAAGACCGTCTATTGGAAGACCGGACACAGCTACATCAAGCGCAAGACCGCCGAGATCGGCGCCCTGGCCGGCTTTGAGAAGTCGGGCCACTTCTTCTTCAACCAGCCCATCGGCCGAGGCTATGACGACGGCCTGGTGGCCGCGGCGGCCATCCTGGCCATGCTGGATCGCAATCCAGGCAAGAAGCTGTCGGATCTGAAGAAGGCCCTGCCGATCGCCTTCACCTCCCTGACCATGTCGCCCCATTGCTCCGATGAGACCAAATACGGCGTGGTCGACCAGATCGTGCAGGACTATCAGGCGCTGGCCGCCGCGGGCGGCTTGATCGGCGGGCGCAAGATCGCCGAGCGTATTGACCGTCAACGGCGTGCGCGTGACGCTGGAGGATGGCTCCTGGGTCCTGGTGCGGGCTTCGTCCAACAAGCCCGAACTGGTGGTGGTGGTGGAAAGCATGAGCAGCGACGACGACATGCGCGCCCTGTTCCACACCGAAGTGAAACCGCGCCTGGCCAAATATCCCGGCGTGGCGCCTACAACCAGGAAATCTAGAGCCCGTGCCGGGTTGATGCGCGTCGCCATGATCGGAACGGGCTACGTCGGCTTGGTCTCCGGCGCCTGCTTCGCCGACTTCGGCCATGTGGTCACCTGCATCGACAAGGACGCCGCAAGATCGAGCGCCTGAAGACGGGCGAGATCCCGATCTTCGAGCCGGGTCTGGACGATCTGGTGGCGCGCAACGTGCGCGAGGGCCGGCTGTTCTTCGCCGACCGACGGCGCGGAGGCGGTGAAAGCCGCCGACGCCGTGTTCATCGCTGTCGGCACCCCCTCGCGCCGGGGCGACGGCCATGCCGACCTCAGCTACGTCTACGCCGCCGCCGAGGAGATCGCCGGCCAGATCGACGGCTTCACCGTGGTGGTGACCAAGTCCACCGTGCCGGTGGGCACGGGCGATGAGATCGAGGCGATCCTCAAGCGCGTGCGCCCCGACGGCGATTTCGCGGTGGTGTCCAATCCCGAATTCCTGCGCGAGGGCGCGGCCATCAACGACTTCAAGCGCCCGGACCGGGTGGTGGTGGGAACCGAGGACGAGCGCGCGCGCGCGGTGATGGCCGAGCTCTATCGTCCGCTGAACCTGAACGAGAGCCCGCTCCTGTTCACCGGCCGACGCACCTCGGAGCTGACCAAGTACGCGGCCAACGCCTTCCTGGCGATGAAGATCACCTTCATCAACGAGATCGCCGACCTGTGCGAGGTGCTCGACGCGGACGTGCAGCAGGTGGCGCGCGGCATCGGCCTGGACAACCGCATCGGCGCCAAGTTCCTGCACGCGGGCCCCGGCTACGGCGGCTCATGCTTTCCCAAGGACACCCTGGCCCTGGTGCGCACCGCCTCGGACGCCGGCTCGCCCATCCGGCTGGTGGAAACCACCGTCCAGGTCAACGACGCGCGCAAGAAGGCCATGGCGCACAAGGTCGCCGCGGCGATGGGCGGCCAGGTGGCGGGCAAGCGGATCGGGGTGCTGGGCCTGACCTTCAAGCCCAACACCGACGACATGCGCGATGCCCCCTCCCTCGACATCGTTCCGGCTTTGATCGGCATGGGCGCCAGCGTCCAGGCCTTTGATCCAGAGGGGCATGAGGCGCGGCAGATGCTGCAGGGCGTGGACTTCAAGGACGGGCCCTATGAGGTCGCCGACGGCGCCGACGCTCTGGTCATCCTCACCGAGTGGGATCAGTTCCGCGCCCTCGATCTGGACCGCGTCAAGAGCCTGATGCGCACGCCCCTTGTGGTGGACCTGCGCAACATCTACCGCCCCGCCGAGATACTCTCGCGCGGCTTCGATTACCGCGGCGTCGGACGGCGCTGATCGGTCCCATTTCCGTCTCGGCCCGCCAAGAGGTATAGGATGGCCTCAATCGTTCGCCGGCGGGGGCGTCGTTCGGCCGTCTGACGGTCTTTGGAGTATTTCATGGAGCAGGACCTGCGAACGCGATTCACCATCGAGCCTGATCTTGAACCCTTGTTCGAGACCTTTCAGGCCAGCCTGAAATCGGCGCAGGTCGACGAGAAGCCCTATCGCCACTGGATATGCCGCCAGGTGTTCCCGCAGAGCGTGGTCCAAGCCCTCTCGGTCCTGCCCTTTCCCAAGCCGGACCTTCACGGGATTTCCGGCAAGCGCGAACTGCATAACGATCTGCGGCACTATTTCGACGCGGACAACAACCGGCGCTTTCCCGTGTGCGATCAGGTCGCGCGCCTGTTCCAGGCCGAGGAGACCGTGCGTCTGTTGCAGGACATGTCCGGCGCGGACCTGTCCGATACCAATGTCCGCATCGAATACACCCTGGACGCCGACGACTTCTGGCTGCAGCCGCACACCGACCTGGGCGTCAAGCGGATCACCTTCCTGCTCTACATGCCCGATGGGCCCGATCAGGAAGACCTGGGCACCGACATCTACCTGGACGAGCAGACCTGGTTCGGCCGACCGCGCTTCGAATGGAACAGCGCCCTGATGTTCGTGCCCTCGAACAACACTTACCACGGCTTCGAAAAGCGCGAGATTCCCCGCGTCCGCCGCACGGTGATCGTCAACTACGTCACCCAGGACTGGCGCGCGCGCGAACAGCTGGCCTATCCGACGATTCCGGTGAGGGGCTGAGGGACTGTAGAGGTGCGAATCAACCCTTCGCGCCAGCCGTCAACTCCGGTATTGGGTGGACAACTCGCGATGGTCGGCCAGTGTTTTCGCACTGATGCTTCGCCGCTCACGGGGAGTGATTTAAATGGTCAAGCCGCCAGCCAAACCGGCGAAGCCTGCGACGGGTCAGGTCCGAGGTTCTAAGACGCCAATAGACCCGCACCGACAGCAGAGCTTGTATTGGGCGCAGCTCACCCAGCTTAAGGCTACTTGTATCGGCGCGCGTCTTTACCGCAATCAATTGGGCCGCCGGGTGAAGGGCCTCTAGGCTTTCCGGGCGATCTCATCGAGCGGAGCTATCGGCGCGTGGGTCGTTTGGAAAGAATTGCCATTCCTTTGGTCTGGGATTATCGCGTTCGCTCAAATTCTCGACGCCGTCAAAGGCGTGTTCCCGTGGGCGAAGGAACACAAGGCGGCGGGCGATCTTACGATTGCCTTAGAGACTATCTACATAGACGCTGAGGCCGATTGGGAGACGATTTACGCGGGCGGACTATCCGACGCCGATATCTCCAAACGACGCACGCGACTGCAAAAGCTCCAGCTGGAAACGGAGCGGAAACATTTCCACGACGGTTTCGAATTTCCGGCGAAAATGGTTGTAGCTGCGGCTCGTGAAGCCGATTTATATTTCGAGCAGCACTTTGGTAAGGACGGCAATCCATGACGGACAGCACCAAGCATTCGCAGGGCCATTGACGTGACCCCCGTTTCTCATCCAGCCATAACGAGAGTCCTGGGTTGATCTGAGCCTTGACTTAGGGGGTTGGCAAGAGGCCGGCGCGCGGAGCCCTCAGGTTGCGCAGCGTGCTCGCCGTCTCTCCGCGGATGGCGCAGGCGTAGTCCCTTGGCGTCATCCAGCCGAGCTTGGAGTGGGGCCGTTGCTCGTTGTAGTCGCGCCGCCAGGCTTCGAGCACGGCTCGGGCGTGGGGCAGCGACCGGAAGAGCGTCTCGTTCAGCAGTTCGTCCCGCAGTCGGCCGTTGAAGCTCTCGTTGTGGCCGTTCTGCTGCGGCTTGCCCGGCGCGATGTAATGCCAGCCGACGCCGGTCTCGTCGGCCCAGCCGAGGATGGCGTTGGAGGTGTATTCCGTGCCGTTGTCGCTGACGATGGTGTCCGGACGCCCGCGCTGGCCGATGATGTCGTCCAGCTCGCGGGCCACCCTGCGCCCCGACAGCGATGTGTCGGCCACCAGGGCCAGGCACTCGCGCGTGCAGTTGTCGATCACGGTCAGGATGCGGAAGCGCCGCCCGTCGGTCATCTGGTCGGAGACGAAGTCCAGGCTCCAGCGCTGGTTGGCCGCCAGCGGCGTCTCGATCGGCCGGCGCGTGCCGATGGCCCGCTTGCGCCCGCCGCGACGGCGCACCGTCAGCCGCTCCTCGCGGTAGAGCCGCTGGACCCGCTTCCTGTTGACCGCATGGCCCTCGCGTCGCAGCAGCACGTGCAGCCGGCGATAGCCGAAGCGCCGCCGTTCCTGGGCCAGCGCCTTCAGCCGTTCGCGCACGCGCCGTCGTCCGGCCGGTCAGCCCGATACCGCACGCTCGTCCGGTCGGTCCTAAGCACCCGGCACGCCCGCCGCTCGCTCATCTCGAAGGTCGCCTGCAAGTGCACCGCAGCCTCCCGATGGGCGGCGGGCATCACCATTTTTTTCCAAGCAGATCTTTCAGCGCGACGTTGTCGAGCATGGCGTCCGCCAGCATCCGCTTCAGCTTGGCGTTCTCGTCCTCCAGCGCCTTCAGCCGCCGGGCCTCCGACGCGTCCATGCCGCCGTACTTGGCCTTCCACTTGTAGAATGTTGGCGAGCTCAGCCCGTGCTTGCGGCACAGGTCCGTCACCGGCACGCCCGGTCTCCTGCTCGCGCAGGATCCCTATGATCTGCTCTTCCGTGAACGTTGATCGCTTCATCTGTCCGTCCCTCTCCTGGGGGCGGACTTTGGGTATTTCTGGAGGAGTTTCAGGGGGTCACGTCA
>CAWDPL010000054.1:0-16171 GCA_963804105.1 uncultured Alphaproteobacteria bacterium | reverse complement strand
GTGGGATTGAAATTCACCGGCGACGCCGCCTCGACATGCCCAAAGCGTGCGCCGCGTTCAATTGACCGAGGCCACCGACTCAACAGGTCGCGACCTCATTCCGAGGAGTGAAAACCAGGATTTCCCGCAATTGATGGGTTTTGGGCAATCAAGCGGTGCGTTGAGCACTGAAGTGAAACTGCGCAATCCTTCCCGCAACGCGACCGCCATCAAAGTTATCAAAGGCCAGGCGGAACTGTTCAATCCCACGGAGGCGAACGGCGGACTGCTCACCATACAAAATATCCTGCAACATCCCGCTGAACCGGTGCAAAATCCGGTGCTGGCAAAATATCATATTCAACTGATATACCTGACAAAGGCCGCCTACGACGCCAAGAAAAAGGAAATTGAATCCCAACAAAATGGCGACCAGAAGCGGCGCGCACCGGCATGGGCATAGCCTGCTACGCCTGCATGCACGGCTATTTCGCCGAGGTGGTGCGCGAGCGTCGCCGCCAGCGGCGCGGTCAAGGTGGAGAAGGTGTGGGTCGCCGCCGACATCGGCAATACGGTGATCAATCCTACCGGCGCCATGAACCAGGTGCAGGGCGGAGTGATCGACGGCATCGGCCAGGCGCTGGGCCTGGCGATGACCTTTGACAAGGGCAGGCCGGTGCAGACCAATTTCGACAGCTACCCGCTCATTCGCATGCCTGCCGCGCCTGAGGTCGAGGTGACGTTCCTGATCACCGACAATCCGCTGTCGGGCCTGGGCGAGCCTGCCCTGCCCCCGGCCTTGCCGGCCCTGGGCAACGCCATCTTCGCGGCCACCGGCAAGCGCATCCGCTCCATCCCCATCGATACGCGGCTGCTGAAGGCCTAACTTGACCAGCCAGAAGACTTTAATAGGGAGGACTTAAATAATGAAAATCAAAGCCATGACTTTGATTATTGCGATCGCCGGTTTCGGCTCCGCCTATGCCCAGCCCCAGTCCGGCGCTTCGACGCCCGCGCCACTCTCACCTGCCCAAGAAGCGGCGCGCGAGGCCATGCACAAGGCCTGCGCCACAGATTCCGCCACCCTCTGCCCCGGGGTCGATCCGCACCAGGCCTTGGCCTGCATGCGCAAGATCATGGACAAGCTGAGCCCCGGCTGCCGGCAGTCGATCCTCGACTTGCCGCCCGGCCCCAGCCGGACCGCCAAACCGGCCAGCCCTTAGACCCCGCCTATGACGCTTCGGCGGGCTTGATGGTGACGCTCTCGCCGCAGCCGCAGGCGTCGGTCTGGTTGGGATTGCGGAAGACGAACTTGGACGACAGCTTGCTGGTCTCGTAGTCGATCTGCGAGCCGATCAGGAACAGCACCGCCTTGGGTTCGATCAGGATGGTGACGCCCTTGTCCTCGACCACTTCGTCCAGCGGGTCGGCGCTTGGCGGCGTATTCCAGGACGTATTCCATGCCCGCGCAGCCGCCGTTCTTCACGCCCACGCGCAGGCCCGCGTAGGGCTGCTCGGCCTTGGCCATGATCTCGCGCACCCGCTCGGCCGCGCCGTTCGGTCAAGGTGACCACCTGGGGCGCGGACGGCGGACGCGGGACTGGATCTGGGTCTCCATCGGTCGGTCGATCGCAATCAGGCTCAGAACATGTTCAGTTGCAGTTTGGCCTCGTCGGACATGCGCGAAGGATCCCACGGCGGATCGAACACCAGATTGACCGCGCAGGATTTGACCCCCGGCGACCTTCATCACCGCTTCCTGCACCCAGTCGGGCATCTCGCCGGCCACCGGGCAGCCGGGCGCGGTCAAGGTCATTTCGATGGCCACGTCGCTTCTCGTCGGACACGTCGACCTTGTAGATCAGGCCCAGCTCATAGATGTCGACCGGGATCTCCGGGTCGTACACCGTCTTCAGCTTGTTCGATCAGCCGGTCGGTCAGGACATCCAGCTCCGCCTGGTTGAGGGCGGAGGCGGGGGCGTTTCGGGCGTTCAAGGCTGGCGTCATCCATCGCAGTCAGGCAAGCAAAGAAAGCTTGGGCCTTGATCAAGGCGTCGACGAAGGCGTCGGCCTCCTCAAGGGTGTTATATAGGGCGAAGGAGGCCCGGGCGCTGGAGGTCAGGCCGAAGCGCCGCATCAAGGGCTCGGCGCAATGGGTTCCGGCGCGCACGGCCACGCCGTAGCGGTCCAGAATCTGGGCGATGTCGTGGGCGTGAGCGCCCTCCACCGTGAAGGCGAAGATCGCGCCCTTGCCCGGCGCCTGGCCGATCTCGGTCAGCCAGTTGGCGCCGCGCAGCCGCTCCTTGACCCGGCGATAGAGCGCGTCCTCGTGGGCCAGCGACGGCGCCGCGGTCCAGGCCCGCCAGCCAGTCGATGGCGGCGCCCAGGCCGATGGCCTCGACGATGGGCGGGGTGCCGGCCTCGAAACGGTGCGGCGGCGTCGGCGTAGGTGATGGTCTCCTCGCTCACCTCGCCGATCATCTCGCCGCCGCCCTGATACGGCGGCAGGGCCGCCAGCCGCTCGGCCTTGCCGTAAAGCACGCCCATGCCGGTGGGCCCGTAGAGCTTGTGGCCGGAGAAGGCGTAGAAATCCACGTCCAGCGCCTGCACGTCCACCTCCAGGTGGACGATGCGCCTGGCAGCCGTCGAGCAGCACCGGGGCGCCCGCCGCGTGGGCCGCGTCGACGATCTCCGCGACCGGATTGATCGTGCCCAGCACGTTGGACATGTGGGTCACGGCCACCATGCGGGTGCGCGGGCCCAGCAGCGTCGCGATAGGCCTCCATATCCAGACGGCCGTCGTCGGTGACCGGCACGAAACTTCAGCACAACGCCCAGGCGCTCGCGCAGGAAGTGCCAGGGCACGATGTTGGCGTGGTGCTCCATCTGGGAGACGCACGATCTCGTCGCCCGGCCGGCAGCGATTGGCCGAGGCCCGAGGCCACCAGATTGATGGCCTCGGTGGCGCCCTTGGTGAACACGATCTCATTGGCGTCGGCGGCGTTGATCAGGCCGCTGCACGCTGCGCGCGCGGCCTCATAGGCGTCGGTGGTCTCGTTGGCCAGGGTGTGCAGGCCGCGGTGCACATTGGCGTAGGAATGCTCCATCAGCCCGGTCATGGCGTCGATCACCGCCAGCGGCTTCTGGGCGGAGGCGCCGCTGTCCAGATAGATCAACGGCTTGCCGTTCACCTGACGCTGCAGGATCGGGAATTGCGCGCGGATAGCCTGGACGTCGAAGGCCTTCAGCTCGGCGATGGGCGCGTTCATGCCAGCGCCTCCAGCCGCAACGCCACCCAGGCGCGCCACGGCCTCGCGGGCGCCCTCGTGCTCGATGCGGTCGACCACTTCGCCGACGAAGGCCTGCATCAGCAGGGCGCGGGCCTCATGCTCGGGCATGCCGCGCGAGCGCAGGTAGAACAGGGCCTGCTCGTCCAGGGAACCCAAGGTGTTACCGTGGGCGCAGGACGACCTCGTCGGCGTAGATTTCCAGCTCGGGCTTGGCGTCGATCTCGGCGCCGTCGGACAGCAGCAGGGCGTGGTGGCCCATCCGCGCGTCGGTGCGGTCCGCGCCTTGCTCCACCAGGATGCGGCCCTGGAACACGCCGCGCGCCTGGTCCTTGGCCAGGCCCTTGGTCAGTTGGTTGGTCGTCCCGTCCGGCGCGACATGGGCCAGCACCGTGGTCAGATCGGCGTGGCGCTTGCCGTCGAGCAGATACAGCCCGTCCAGCCGCACGTCAGCTCCGCCGCCCGGATGGCGCACATGGGTCTCATGGCGTTGCAGTCGGCGCCGGACGCGATCACGATCTGGGCGAGGCGTGCGCCGGGCTGCAGGTCGACCTCGGCGTAGCTGATGGAGACGGCGTCGGCCGGCTCGTCCAGCAGCACGATCCGCTCCAGCCGCGCGCCCTCGCCCAGGCTGACGGCGAGGGAAAATCGGACGACATAGGCCAAGCCGTCGCCCTCGTAGGTCTCGATCAGGGTCAGGTCGGCGCCGGGCTCCAGTTCAAGCGCCAGGGCGCCTTGGTGCAGGGTGTGATCGGCGCGCGAGACGAATGCGCAGGCGCAGGGTGCGCGGCGATCCGGCCGTCGCCCGGAAAATCGCGGCCGTCCGCGCGTCCGTTGACGACTATGATCTCGTCGTCCGCCGCCACTTCGCCGAGAGGCGCCATGGTCCGTGGTCGCGGCGGCCCCAGCGGCGAACTTTCCGGAATGGCGCGTGATCGCGCCGCGCAGGTCGCTATAGCGCCAGGCCTCATCCCGGCGGCCGGCAGGAGCGAGGCGTCACGCGCCCTTATGGCCTGCATCAAACTCATGCGGCGGCCTTCCGCGTATTGGTCGTATCCCTTCGCTTCCAGCTCCAGCGCCAGTTCCGGCCCGCCCGAAGCGACGATGCGGCCGCCGGCCAGGACGTGCACGCGGTCCGGTCTGATGTAGTCCAGCAGGCGCTGGTAGTGGGTGATCACCAGCATGGAGCGCTCGGGCGAGCGCATGGCGTTCACGCCCTCGGAGACGATGCGCAGGGCGTCGATGTCAAGCCCGGAATCGGTCTCGTCGAGGATCAATAGTCTGCGGCGAAAGCATCGCCATTTGAAGGATTTCCATGCGCTTCTTCTCACCGCCGGAAAAACCGACGTTGAGCGGGCGCTTGAGCATGTCGAAGTCGATCTTCAGCCCCGCGGCCGTTCTCGCGCGCCAGCTTCAGGAACGCCGGCGCGGAGACCTCGTCTTCGCCCCTCGCCTTGCGCTGGGCGTTGAGCGCCGCGCGGACGAAGGTCAGGGTCGGCACGCCGGGGATTTCCAGCGGGTACTGGAACGACAGAAACACCCCCTTGCCGCGCGCTCATTAGGCTCCAGGACCAGCAGGTCCTCACCATCCAGCGTCGCCGAACCTTCGGTCACCTCGTAGCCGGCGCGGCCGGCCAGGGTATAGGACAGGGTCGACTTGCCCGCCCCGTTCGGCCCCATGATGGCGTGCACCTGCCCGCCGGGACCTCAAGGGATAGGCCCTTGAGGATCTCGACGTCGCCGATTCGACGTGCAGGTTTTCTATGGAAAGCATTGTCATATGTTCTCTTGTAATCCGTCATCCTCGTAATAGCGCGGGGCGCCTGTCCGAGGATGACGGTTTGCCATATTGGACGCGCATCATCCCACGCTCCCCTCGAGCGAGATCGCCACCAGCTTCTGGGCCTCCACGGCGAACTCCATGGGCAGCTCCTGCAGCACCTCGCGCACGAAGCCGTTGACCAGGAGGGACACCGCCTCCTCCTGCCCCAGGCCGCGCTGCATGGCGTAGAACAGCTGGTCTTCGGACAGGCGCGTGGTGGTCGCTTCGTGCTCGAATTGGGCGCTGGCGGTGCGCGCCTCGATATAGGGCGTGGTGTGGGCCGCCGCGTGCTTGCCGATAAGCAAGCTGTCGCACTGGGTGAAGTTGCGCGCGCCCGTCGGCATTGCGGTGAGCCGACACCAGGCCGCGATAGGTGTTGGACGAGTGTCCCGCCGAAATGCCCTTGGAGATGATCGCGCGAGCGGCGTGCCCCTGCCAAGGTGGATCATCTTGGTGCCGGTGTCGGCCTGCTGACGCCCATTGGTCACGGCGATGGAATAGAACTCGCCGACTGAATCCTCGCCCTTGAGAATGCAGGAGGGGTACTTCCAGGTGATTGCCGAGCCGGTCTCCACCTGGGTCCAGGACACCTTGGACCGGTCGCCGCGGCAGTCCGCGCGCTTGGTCACGAAGTTGTAGATGCCGCCCTTGCCCTCGGAATCGCCGGGGTACCAGTTCTGCACGGTGGAATATTTGATCTCCGCGTCATCCAGCGCCACCAGCTCGACCACGGCGGCATGCAGCTGGTTCTCGTCGCGCATGGGAGCGGTGCAGCCCTCAAGATACGAGACATAGGCGCCCTTGTCGGCGATCAGCAGGGTGCGCTCGAACTGGCCGGTGTTCTCGGCGTTCATGCGGAAATAGGTGCGACAGCTCCATCGGGCAGCGCACGCCCGGCGGCACATAGACGAAGGAGCCGTCGGAGAAGACCGCCGCTGTTCAGGCAGGCGAAATAGTTATCCGACACCGGCACCACCGAGCCGAGGTACTTGCTGCACCAGCTCCGGATGCTCGCGCACGGCCTCCGACATGGAGCAGAAAATCACCCCGGCCTCGGCCAGCTCCTTCTTGAAGGTGGTCACCACCGAAACGCTGTCGAACACCGCGTCCACCGCGTATCTGGGCGCGCCCTGGACCCCGGCCAGCACCTCCTGCTCGCGCAGGGGAATGCCCAGCTTGGCGTAGGTTTCCAGCAACTGGGGGTCGACCTCGTCCAGGCTCAGAGGACCGGTCCGGGGCTTGGGCGCGGCGTAATAGTAGAGGTCCTGGTAGTCGATCTTGGGATAATGCACCCGCGCCCAGGTCGGCTCGTCCATGGCCTGCCAGCGCTCGAACGCCTCCAGGCGCCACTGCAGCATCCAGTCCGGCTCGCCCTTCTTGGCCGAGATGAAGCGGACGATGTCGGCGTTCAGGCCCTTGGGCGCGAAGTCCTGGGCGATGTCGGTGACAAAGCCGTGCTTGTACTTGTCGCCTTCCAGCGAGGCGACCTGCTCCACGGTCTGGGTGACGGCGGCCATGGTTCAGGCTCCCGCCAGCTGGGGTTGGCGCGCATGGCGCTCGGCGTGACGGGCGTAGGCGCCCAGCCAAGCCTCGGCGAAGCGGTCCCAGTCGCCCTCTGTACCTGGCCCAGCCGCCGCTGACACGCGCAGGACATAAGGCGCCAGATCAGGGCGGCCCATGGCCTCGACGCGTCCGGCTAGGTTTGACCTTGCCCGGAGGAACAGGCGGCGCCAGCGGAGACCATCACGCCGGCCAGATCCATCTGCATCACCTGCAGCTCGGAGGAAAAACCCTCGGCGGCGAAGCACAGGGTGGCGTCCAGGCGCGGGGCGTCTTCACCGAGCACCGTCACGCCGGCCTCCTTGACCAGCCTTTGGGCCGCCGCATCGCGCCAAGCCGCCTGGACCGAGACCGTCGCCAAATCGCAAAGCGCCGCTTGGGCCGCCGCGCCGAATCCGGCGATGCCGGACGAGATTCTCGGTCCCCGCCCGAAGACCGCGCTCCTGACCGCCGCCGACTAGGCTCGCGCGAAAGCTTGGCGCGCGGTCCGTAGGCCAGGGCGCCGCAACCCTGTGGTCCGCCGAGCTTGTGCGCCGAGAGGCTCAGGGTGTCGGCGCCGAGCGCCTTGATGTCGATGGGCGTCTTGCCGGCCGCCTGAACCGCGTCCACGTGCAGCCGGCCGCCGGCGCCGCGCACCAGTTCGGCGGCGGCCGCTACAGGCTGGAGGACTCCGGTCTCGTTGTTGGCCAGCATCAGGGCTGCGAAGGGCGCGCCGTCGGCGTCGTCCCACTGGGACAATCGCTCCGCAAGCCACGCCAGGTCGGCCACACCTTGCGCGTCCACCGGCCACAACTCCACGGCCGCGCCGCACGCCTGGGCGCTCGCCAGCACTGTTTCGTGTTCGGTGGCGCCGATAATCAGCCGCCGGGCGCCCGCCCTCACCGCGCTTTGCACGGCCAGGGCGTTGGCCTCGGCCCCGCCGCTGGTGAACACCAACGCGCCGGTCCCGCCGCCGATCAGGCCCGCGACATCGGCGCGCGCCTGCTCAACCACGGCCCGCGCCGCGCGGCCCGCCGCATGCACCGAGGACGGATTGCCGCCGATGCGCAGGGCGGCCAGCATCGCAGCCTCCGCCTCAGGGCGGATCGGCGCGGTGGCGTTGTAATCCAGGTAGATACGCGGCTCGGTCATCACGCAGCCTCGAACCGCCGCGTCTTGAGCCGACCATCGAGCACGTCCTGCAACCGACATGCCGGCCAGGAAGTCATGGATGTGTTCGCCCAGCCGCTTCCCACAGGTCGTGGGTCAGGCAGCGTTCGCCGCCGGGCATGCAGCCTATGCTTTTGGAGTGCCACACGAACGGCCTCGATGGGTTCATCCACCGCGCCCACGATGTCGGCCACCGCCAGATCGTCGGCCGGCCGCGCCAAACGATAGCCGCCGCCCGGTCCGCGCACGCTGTTGACCAGTCCCGAACTGGCGAAGCTGGGTGAACAGCTGTTCCAGATAGGCCAGGGACAGATCCACTGACGGCGGAAATCTCGGCCAGGGACACCGCGCGCGGCGGCTGGGCGGCGTGGGAGTGACGGGCCAGATCGGCCATGGCCATCACCGCGTAACGGCCCTTGCTGCTGAGGCGCATATCCGCTCCTTGCCGCGCCGTCCGGCGCGCGACCCCGGCCGCGCAGAAAACCCGCGCAACCTGTGCGGCCTGTGTTACAAACCGCGCCTTCGCCGTCAGGGCTTGCCTTGCGGCGACGGGACCGGATGTAAGAAACCTGACTCAGCTAGTCAAGTATTATGGCGGTTGGGCGCAAGAGACCGGAGCCAGCCGGGGTGATTGCAAAAACGCTGTGGAGATCTCATGCCTGAAGTGGTTCTGACCGGCGCCGCCGGCCGGATCGAGGGACGCTATTCCCCGGGAAAGAAGACACGGCGCCCATCGCCCTGATCCTGCACGCCCACCCCAAGGCGGGCGGGCATATGAACAATCCGGTGTCGGTGCAGCTGTTCCACCTGTTCATGAAGCGGGGTTTCGCAACCCTGCGCTTCAATTTCCGCGGCGTGGGCCGCAGCCAAGGCGAGTTTGATTCCGGCATCGGCGAGTTGGCGGACGCCGCCACGGCGCTGGACTGGCTGCAGACCACCAACCCCACTGCCTCCCAGTGCTGGGTGGCCGGCTACAGCTTCGGCGCCTGGATCGGCATGCAGCTGCTCATGCGCCGACCGGAAACGGACGGCTTCATCTCGGTGTCGCCGCCGACCAATATGTACGACTTCAGTTTCCTGGCCCCCTGCCCGGCGTCCGGCCTGATCCTGCACGGATCGGCCGACACGGTCGTGCCGCCGGTGGAAGTGGAACGCGTGGTGTCCAAGCTGCGCACCCAGAAGGGCATCGTCATCGACTATGAACTGGTCGAGGGCGCCAGCCACTTCTGGCAAGAGCACCTGGGCGATGTGGAGCAGCGCGTGGGCGCCTATCTGGACAAACGACTGGCGGCCAAACCGGCCTAGATCAGAGCTCCTTTGAGCGGGAGCCGTAGGAGGACGTATGGCGTTCAAGTTCACGGCTTTCGCGGGCGCCCTTTTAGCCGCTCAGCTGGCGGGCGCGGCCCTGGCCCAGACCGCCGCCGCTCCTACGGCGCCCCCGCCCAGCGCCGAACGTCTCAGGCTAGCGCGGGCTGTATTCGAGGCGCAGGGCGGCCTGTCCAACATTTCGGCGGCGCTGGATCGCGTGATGGACGCCATGCCGGCGAACATTCCGGGCGACTCCGCTGACGCCGCCGCCGGGCGCAAAGCCGCCCGCGCGATCATGCAGGACGTCATGCGCCATTTCCTGCCGAAGCTTCTGGACGCCGAAGCCGAGGTCTACGCCGAGACGTTTGACGAGCATCAGCTCGGCGACATTCTCGCCTTCTACCAAAGCCCAACCGGACAGGCCTTGCGCGAAAAGTTGCCCGAATTGGGCGCCCGCTCGGGCGCGGAGATGAGCAAGCTGATGCCGGCGATCATGGAGGAGGCTCTGGATCGGCTGTGCAGCCAAACCACCTGCACCGCCGAACAGCAGCAGACCCTGGCCGCGCTCAAACAGCAGTCGGCGTCAGCACCCGCCCCTTAGGGTCCACGATCCGCCCGCCGGCCATAGGCTCGGGCGCGCCGGTGGTCCCTGGAAAGCTGATCGGCAGACCTCGCAGGACGCGCGCGGCCAGATAGGCGAAGGCCTCCGCCTCGATGGCGTCGCCGCGCCAGCCGAGCGCGTCGGCGTCCACAACCTCCGCTTCGACCCGCCGGCGGATAGCGTCCAGCAGCGCCGGGTTGAGCCGCCCGCCTCCGCTGACGACCAGGCGGTCAGGCCTATGTCCGCCCTGCCGCAGCGCCAGGGCCACGGCCTCGGCGGCGAATGCGGTGAGCGTCGCCGCCCCGTCCTCGAGCGACAGATGCGCCACCGGCTCGAAGTCGAACTCGTAACGGTCCAGCGACTTGGGTCCCGGCGCGCGAAAATAGGGATGATCCAAATAGGCCTACAGCGCGGGCGCATGAACCCGCCCTGACGACGCCAGCGCGCCGCCCTCATCGAACCTCCGGTTCGTGCGCGCCTGAACCCACAGGTCGATCATGCCATTGGCCGGACCCGTATCGAAGGCCAGCACCTGCTCGTCCGGCCCGATGAGGGTGATGTTGCCCACCCCGCCCAGATTGAGCACCGCGAGCGGCGGCTCAAGGCCCGAAGCCCGGGCGCGGGCGACGTGATAGATCGGCGCGAGCGGCGCGCCCTGCCCTCCTGCGGCCACATCCGCGATGCGAAAATCGAAAGCGACCGGTACGCCCAAGCCGCGGGCGAGCATCTCGGCCTCGCCCAGTTGAACGGTGCGGCCCTCCGTTCGCGTGCGGCCGGGCGGCTCGTGCCAGACGGTCTGGCCGTGAAAGCCGACAAGGTCCAAATCCGCCGCGGTCAGCCCGTGTTCAGCCAAAAAGGTCCGCGCGGCCCCCAGATGCTCCTGGGCCACCGCGCGGGCGGCGGGGGCGAAGGATTGCGGCTGGGGCGCTCCCCAAGGCCAGATGCGAGCATCGGCCGTGGCCTGTTCCACCAGCGCTCGGGTCGCCTGAGACAGCTTGCGCTCGCCTGCGGGGCCGAAGGCGGAAATGCTCTCGCCATCGGTCTCGATCACCGCCATGTCCACGGCGTCGAGAGATGTGCCGCTCATGAATCCGAGGATACGCATGGTCGCCGTTGATTGCTTTCGGGCAGAGCCTTGGGATCGGTCCCAAGAGCGTGCTACACGCCCGGGCGCATTTTGCAAAAGCCGCGGCCGCGAAAGCCCTTTATGACCGAGATCGATATCGCCAGCTTCAAGCCCAAGTCCGAGTTCATCCGGGTGATGCAAACGCGCGGCTATATCCACCAGTGCTCGGACATCGAAGCCTTGGACCGAGCCGCCAACGAAGGCGTGATCACCGCCTATATCGGCTTTGACGCCACCGCCGCCAGCCTGCACGTCGGCTCGCTCATCCAGATCATGATGCTTCGCCGGCTGCAGCAGACCGGTCACCGGCCCCTGCCCCTGATGGGCGGAGGCACCACCAAGGTGGGCGATCCCTCCGACAAGGACAGCCAGCGCCCCCTGCTGACCGACGCGCAGATCTCCGCCAACATCGCCGGCATCAAGAGCGTGTTCGCCCGTTTCCTGAATTTCGGCTCAGGACCGACCGGCGCGTTCATGGAAGACAACGCCAAATGGCTGGACAAGCTCGGCTACGTGGATTTTCTGCGCGAGTACGGGGTGCATTTCACCATCAACCGCATGCTGACCTTCGACAGCGTCAAGCGGCGACTGGAGCGCGAGCAGCCCCTTACCTTCCTCGAATTCAACTACATGCTGATGCAGGCGACCGACTTCCTGCAGCTGAACCGGCTCCATGGCGTCAACCTGCAGATGGGCGGCTCGGACCAGTGGGGCAACATCATCAACGGCGTTGAGCTGGTTCGACGGATGGACGGCAAGGCCGCCTACGCCCTGACCACGCCCCTGCTCACGACCGCGTCCGGCGCCAAGATGGGCAAGACCGTGTCGGGCGCCGTCTGGCTCAACGCCGACCTGTTGGCCCCTTACGACTACTGGCAGTTCTGGCGCAACGCGGAAGACACCGACGTGGGCCGCTTCATGAAGCTGTTCACCGACCTGCCCCTGGACGAGATCGCCCGCTACGAGGCCTTGCAGGGCTCGGAGATCAACGAGGCCAAGAAGATCCTGGCCGACGAAGCCACCACCCTGCTGCACGGCGCGGACGCCGCGCGCGCGGCCCGCGGGGCGGCGGAGAAGGCCTTCGAGCAGGGCGCGCTTTCGGCTGACCTGCCGACCTTCCAAACCTCCCAATCCGATCTAGAGGCGGGCGTACCCCTGGCCAACCTCGTGGCGGACGCCGGACTGGCGGCCTCGCGTTCGGACGCCCGACGGCTGGCCCAGGGCGGCGGGCTAAAGGTCAACGATGTGGCCGAGCCCGACGCGAGCCGCCTCGTCACCCTCGCCGACCTGAAGGACGGCGCCATCAAGATCGCGGCCGGCAAGAAGAAGATCGTGCTGGTCAAGCCTGCCTAATCGCCTGAAAGGATCCGTCATGTCTTTGCAACCCGGCGCCAAGGCGCCCGACTTCGACCTTCCCACCGACGGCGGCGCCAACGTCAGCCTCAAGGCGCTCGCGGGCAAGACAGTGGTGCTCTACTTCTATCCCAAGGACGACACATCCGGTTGCACCTCCGAGGCCAAGGCCTTCTCCGAGGCCAAGGCCCAGTTCGACAAGGCCGGCGCGGTGGTGATCGGCGCCTCCAAGGACAGCGTGGCCAGCCACGCCAAATTCCGCGCCAAGTATGACCTGACCATCACACTGGCGTCGGACGTGGAGGGCAAGGTGGTGGAGGCCTACGGCGCTTGGGTCGAAAAGAGCATGTATGGCCGCAAATACATGGGCATCGAGCGATCGAGCTTCCTGATCGACGGTCAGGGCGTGCTCAGGCGCGCGTGGCGCAAGGTCAAGGTGCCCGGCCACGCGCAAGAGGTGCTCGAGGCTGTCCAAGATTTGGGCTGAGCGTGCATCAATGCGGACTTGCCCTGAAGGCGAACTGTCCGCGCCGCGACCGGTTGTCACGACGGCCGACTCGATTTCACATAGGCTTCATAAAGCAAAAGCGACTGGATTAGTTCCGGCTACTGATCGCTCTAAACGCGCTGTTGGAGCGCGAACCCCGCCTGAGGGTCACCCTTTAGGCGGGAAATGTGTTGCCTAATTCTTACCATCTGTTTCATAACCCTCTGAACCTTTGGCCAGTGAGGGGGCGCCGCTCTATGCGATTTGGAAGCCTGGCGCGGTTGCACGCTGTCTTCGAAGAGGTGTTTCCGGAACGGCACATCTATGTCCGCTCCGGCGGCGACATGCGCGCCGTGGTCCTGACCACCGGAAAGCAGACTTTCGCGGCCTTCCTCGGCGCCCTTTGCGCTCTTTGGATAGGCGTATGCACCGCCTCCATGCTGATCAACGCCTTTTCCGTCGGCGGAGGCGATCAGGAGGCGGCCAAGATCTGCGCCTACTACGAACGCCTCATCGCCGACCGCCAGGCTCGCCTGAACAGCGCCATCACCCAGCTCAGCGACAACTCCGGCGGTGTCGAACAATTGGCCGCCGACGTGGAAAAGCGCAACGCCGCCCTGGCCATGATGATCAGCGACGCCAAGGACGCCCCCGGCCTGGCCAGCGCGGTCAAGCCGCGCACGGACTTCAACGGCTTCGGCACGCCCCTGCAGCGCATTCGCTCGGTCAAGACCGACCAGGATCGGTTGATCGCCGAGGCCGCGAGTTATTCCAAGAGCCGGGCCGAACGCCTGCGTATCGCCATGCGGATGGCGGGCCTTAATCCGGCCAGCTACAGCGGCGCCGGCGAAGGCCTGGGCGGGCCGCTGATCGACGCCAAGGACCCGCGCGCCCTGGCCGCCATTCTGGATGTCGATGAGGATTTCGCCGCCCGCATCCGTGACGCCGCCGTGAACCTGGACGACATGCGGGCCCTGGCCGCGACCACCGCCAAGCTGCCCTTGTCCAAGCCCACCGAGGCGGCGCGCGCGGTCCAGCGGCTTTGGCGTGCGGATCGATCCGTTCAACGGTCGCCCCGCCTTCCATCCCGGCCTGGACTTCGCCGGCGGCATGGGCACGCCTATCCATGTGACCGCTCCAGGCGTGGTTTCCTTCACCGGGGTGCGCTCAGGATACGGCAACACCATCGAGGTCGACCACGGCGGCGGGTTCAAGACCCGCTACGGCCACCTGTCCGCCATCGGCGTGAGGGTGGGCCAGCACGTGGCCCTCGGCGAGCGTATCGGCGCCATGGGCTCCACCGGACGATCCACCGGGCCGCATCTGCACTATGAAGTGTGGGTCAACGGCCGCGTCGAAAACCCAGATCGTTTCGTAAAGGCCGGCGATTATGTTCAGCAAGCAGGATAAGACGACCCGTCCCCCCCGGCAAGGCGGCCATGCCGTCGCCCGCGCCGATCGAGCCCGCGCGCCGCTCGCCCAAGGTGGCCTCGGTGATTTCCGAGGACATGTCCATCCAAGGCGATCTGCTCAGCGAGGGCGAGATGCACATTGACGGCAAGATCATCGGGGACGTGAAGGTCGCGCGGCTCACCCTTGGCGAAAACGGGCTGATCGAAGGCTCGGTGACTGCCGAGGCGGTGGAAATCCGCGGCAAGGTGGTCGGGCCCGTGACGGCCAAGCTGGTGCGCCTGTTCGCGTCCAGCCATATCGAGGGCGACATCACCCATGAACAGCTGGCGATGGAAACCGGCGCCCACTTCCAGGGCCGCAGCCTGAAGCTGCAACGTCCCGCTTCCGGCGCGTCGAACGCGGCGCTCCGGCGTCGTGACGCTGAACGGAGCCTCCCCGGCCCCGGCGCCCGCGGCCTCCCACGCCTAAAATCCGCTCTAAGCGGCCTCGCCGGAATCCCGCGTCGCGCCCACCCGTTGGGCCAGGGCCGCGCCCATGAAGGCGTCCAGATCGCCGTCGAGCACGCCCGCCGTGTCGGAGGTTTCGACGTTGGTGCGCAGATCCTTGACCATCTGATAGGGCTGCAGAACGTAGGATCGAATCTGGTGACCCCAGCCGATGTCGGTCTTGGCGTCGGCCACGGCCTGGGCCGCCGCCTCGCGCTTCTGCAGTTCAAGCTCGTATAGCCGCGCGCGCAGCATCTTCCAGGCCTCGTCTCGGTTCTGGTGCTGTGAGCGGCCGGCCTGGCAGGCCACCACCACGCCCGTGGGAATGTGAGTCAGGCGCACCGCGGAATTGGTCTTGTTGACGTGCTGCCCGCCCGCGCCCGAGGAGCGATAGGTGTCGGTGCGCACGTCGGCCGGATTGATCTCGATCTGATGGTGTCGTCCACCACCGGATAGACCCACACCGAGGCGAAGCTGGTGTGGCGTCGGGCGTTGGAATTGAACGGCGAGATGCGCACCAGCCGGTGCACCCCGGCCTCGGTCTTGAGCCAGCCGTAGGCGTTGGGGCCCTTGACCTGCAAGGTGGCCGATTTGATGCCCGCCTGCTCGCCGCCGGTCTCTTCGATGATCTCCACGCTCATGCCGTGGGCCTGAGCCCAGCGGCTGTACATCCGCAGCAGCATCAAGGCCCAGTCATTGGATTCGGTGCCCCCCGCGCCGGAATTGATTTCGACGTAGCAGTCGTTGCCGTCGGCCTCGCCCGACAGCAGGGCCTCCAGCTCCGCCCTGGCCGAGCGCTCCTTCAGGCTCTTGAGCTGAACGCGCACATCCTCGATGGAGGCCTCGTCGCCCTCCGCATCGGCCATTTCGGCGAATTCCACCGCGTCGGCCAATTCGCGCTCGAGGGCGCGGATGGTGTCCACCTGCCCCGCCAGCCGGGTGCGCTCGCGCATCAGGGCCTGAGCCTGTTCGGCCTTGTCCCACAACGTCGGGTCCTCGACCCGGGCGTTCAACTCGTCGAGCCGCCTTAGCGCCGGCTCCCAGTCAAAGACGCCTCCTGAGCAAGTCGATCGACTGCTCGATGTCGGCCGCGGAGGCCTCGACATCCGCTCTCATGGACAACACTCCATTCCGGGGCGCGGGAGATAGCGCGCGGGCCGGCGTTGCGCAAGACAACGGAGTCCGAGCGGCGAGGACCCTGATCCTCGAACGCCTCGATCACGCTCAGATCGCACGCCCACGGCAAGGCCAACGGCGCCATATCTGACGCGAAGGGACCAGCTCCGCGTGCTGTTTGATGCTGAAAATCCTCAGCATATAGACTTGCGGGTCATCCGCTGCGGCAGCGTAAAGCGCGGTCCCGCAATCGGGACAAAAACCCTGAATTCGCCGCGCGCCGTTTTCCGCAACCTTGATGTAATGCGTCGGCTGTCCATGCAGGACGAAGTCGGCCGCGGCCGTAGGAACGCCTGTGCCATAAGGCGCGCCGCTGAACTGTTGGCAGTCGGTGCAGTGGCAGATCCCGACCTTGCGGGGGTCCACCACCGCTTCGTAACGAATTTGGCCGCAATGACACTCGCCCTGAACCTTCATCGCGCCCT
>CAWDPL010000053.1:0-27784 GCA_963804105.1 uncultured Alphaproteobacteria bacterium | reverse complement strand
GTCATTGCCGCCATCCGCGAAGCCATGGCCCGCAAGCCCAAGGGCCATGACTTCCGGATCGAGCGGCGAGGCGAGGCCCCGGCGGTGAGCCGGTCCATGTCCATGACGGCGGCTGACATGGCGCTCGAGGTGCTGCTGATGGGACGTCTGCGCGATGTGGCCGGATGGCGCGAACGCGATCTGCGAGCCGATTTCTGCCAAGCTTTCGGACCTGCGCGAACTGCTCGCGCGCGAAGACCAGACCCTTGGCGAGGCTTTGCTGGGCCGGGCGTGCAGGCGGCCGTGAACCGGGCCCTGACCCGCGAGGACCCCATCCTCGCCTCAGGCGACGAGGTCGCCTTCCTGCCGCCCATGAGCGGGGGCTGAGGTGGTCCGCATCCAGACCGAGGCGTTCGATTCGGCGGCGCTCCTCAGCCAGTTCAGCGATGGCCGAACCGATCGCGGCGCCGTGGTCAGCTTCACCGGCCTGGCGCGAGCGGCCACCGATGGCGAGTCGGTGAGCGCCTGGAGCTGGACGCCTATCCCGGCTTCACCGAGGCGGTGATCGAGGCGATGGCCGCCGAGGCGCGCGAGCGTTTCGAGGTCAAGGATCTGATGATCGTGCACCGCTACGGACCCGATCGCGCCGGGTGAAGCCATCGTGTTCGTGGCGGCTGCCGCCGAGCATCGGCGCGCCGCCTTCCAGGCCTCCGACTTCCTGATGGACAAGCTGAAGACCCAGGCTCCCTTCTGGAAAAAAGAGACCGGTCCGGAGGCGAACGCTGGATCGAGCCGCGCGCGCCGGACTATGAGGACGCCGCACGCTGGAGCCCCCGATGAACGCCATTCTCCCCGCCCCCGGCGTGCAAGTTTGGATGAGAGCCTGCCCGCTGGTTCCCGTCCGCATCGCCGTCCTGACCATCTCCGAGCACGCCCGATGAGGAAAGCGACACCTCCGGCGAGACCCTCGTCGGGCGGGTCAAGCTGCACCCCGCGGCCACCATCTGGCCGCCCTGCTCAGCCATCGTGCGCGACGACGTCTCCGCCATTGGCCACTCACTGGGTCGCCTCGGGAGAAGATCCACGAGATCGTCACCACCGGCGGCACGGGCCTGACCGGGCGCGATGTGACGCCCGAGGCGGTCCAGCCCCTGTTCGACAAGATCATCGACGGCTTTTCGGTGATGTTCCATCATGGTCAGCTACCAGACCGTCGGCCTGACCACCCTGCAGTGCCGGGCCCTGGCCGGGATCATCAAGGGCGTGTTCGATTCTGCCTGCCGGGCTCGCCCGGCGCCGTGCGCGACGGCTGGGACAAGGTCATCCGCTGGCAGCTCGATAGCCGGCACAAGCCCTGCAACATGGTCGAGCTGATGCCGCGGCTGTTGGAGCGCTGAATTGGCGGCCAAGCTCACCACCTCGACGACCGGCCGGGCGCGGATGGTGGACGTGTCGGACAAGGCCGCCACCGCGCGCCTGGCCCGGCCGAGGGCCGATCCGCATGTCGCCCCAGACCCTGGCGCTGGCCGATTTCCGGCCAGGGCAAGAAGGGCGAGGTGCATGCCACGGCCGAAATCGCCGGGGTGATGGCGGCCAAGCGCACCTCCGATCTGATTCCCATGTGCCATCCGCTGGCCCTTCCTCGGTCAAGGTCCAGGATCGATCCGGCGCCGGACGGTTCGGGCCTGGAGGTTTCCGCCCGGGTCAAGACCGTCGGCCCGACCGGCGTGGAGATGGAGGCGCTCACCGCCGTCTCGGTCGCCCTGCTGACCCTCTACGACATGCTCAAGGCGGCGGATAAGGCCATGACCATCGAGGCGGTGCGCCTCATCGAAAAGACCGGCGGCGCCTCTGGCGATTTCCGCCGTTCCGGCGAATGAAGCTCCTGCCCGTCGACGAGGCGCGTGCGCGCATGCTCGAGGGCGTGGCCGCCCTGCCCGCCGAGACCGCGCCGCTCGACCCATGCGCCGGCCGGGTCTTGGCGCAGGCGGTCATCGCCTCGCGCGACCAGCCGCCGTTCGCCTCCTCGGTCATGGACGGATGGGCCGTGCGCCGCGCCGACGCCCAGACCGCCTCCGCCGACCTGCGGATCATCGGCGAAAGCGCCGCCGGACGCGGGTTCGACGGCGTGGTGGGGCCCGGCCAGGCCGTGCGCATATTCACCGGCGCGGCCCTTCCCCGTGGGGCGGACACGGTGGTGATCCAGGAAAACGCCGAGCGGATCGGCGAGCAGGTGCGCCTGGGCCCGCTGGCCGGGACGCCCGACCACATCCGCCCGTCCGGCGCGGACTTTCGCGCCGGCGACAGGCTGCTGGAGCCCGGCCAAAGGCTGGACGCCTGGCGTCGTCCTGGCCGCGGCGGCGGGCTTCGACGCCCTGTCCGTGGCGCGCCGACCGCGCGTGGCGGTGTTGTGCACCGGCGAGGAGTTGGTGCGCGCGCCGACGGTCCCCGGTCCGTTCCAGATCTACGAGTTCGCCAGCCCGGCTCTGTGCGCTCTGATCGAAGCCTGGGGCGGGATCGCCCAACGGCTGGCGCCCGCGCGCGACGACGAGGCGTCGGTCATCGCAGCGCTGTCGCAGATCGAGGCCGATCTGATCGTCACCGTCGGCGGCGCCTCGGTGGGCGACTACGACATCGTCAAGCCGGCCCTGGCAAAGCTGGGCCTCGATCTGAAGGTCGCCTCCGGTCAATGTCCGCCCGGGCAAGCCGACCTGGTTCGGCGTTCTGGGCGACGGGCGCAAGGTGCTGGGCCTGCCCGGCAATCCGTCCTCGGCCCTGGTCTGCGCGGAGCTGTTCCTGCGGCCCCTGGTGCTCGCGCTGCAAGGCGCCGACCCAACCCCGGCGCCCCTTTACGCCCGTTTGGCGGAGGCCCTCCCCGCCAACGGCGCGCGCGAACATCTGATGCGTGCGAACCTGCAATCCTCCGGTGACGGAGCTTTGATCGTACGCCCGTTCGACGATCAGGACTCCGGCCTCGTCGGCATTTTCGCCCGCGCCGACGCCCTGCTGCGTCGTCCGGCTAACGCTCCAGCGGTGGAGGTGGGTGAGGCGGCGGAGGTGGTGAAGCTGGATCGGCTTTAGGGTCGCTGCCCCGGAGGATGGCGCCGGGAACCGGACGTTCCGAACGTCGCAGATGGGGGGCTTGCGGACGTTGCGATTTCTACGTCCTCCACCGCGTAGCGGGGGAGGGGGACCCGAAGGGTGGAGGGGGCATGCGGCAGTCGCTGCCCTTGAACTATGCCCCCTCAGTCGCTTCGCGCCAGCTCCCCCGCGCGCGGGGGAGCACGTGTGTCTGAACAGACCTTCCCGACTTCCGCTCAGGGTCGATTTTCCCCGTTGAACCGATCCCACTAAGCGGACTCACCCAATGGGACCGACGCGACCTCTGCGACCGCGCGCCCCTACCCCCGCCCCGCCGGCCGGCGCACCCGCAACGGCGCATGGGCCATGCGCAGCAAATTCGCCGCCCCCCTCGTGCCGAAGGGCGTGCCGCCGACGATGAGGATGCGGCCGCCGGGGGCGGCCAGGCCTAGGCGGACGGCCATGTCGACCGCCTCCTTGGTCACGCCCTCCAGGCTGTTGGGCTCGATCGCCACGCGCGCTTCCAGTCCCCAGGTCAGGGTCAGGCGATGGGCCACCGCCGGATCGGGGGTGAGCGCCAGCACCGGCTGCAGCGGCCGCTCGCGCGCCATGCGGTTGGCCGTGCCGCCGGTGGTGGTGAAGGCCACCAAGCAGTTGACGGTCTTGGTGTCGGCCGCTCGCCGGGCGGCGGCCACCAGGATGTCGGCGTCCACGTCCTGCAAGGCGCCGTGGTCGGCCTGGATCAGTTCCGGCCAGAAGGGGTCGCGCTCCACCCGTTCGATGATGCGGTTCATCATCGTCACGGTTTCCAGAGGATAGTCCCCCGAAGCGGATTCCGCCGACAGCATCAGGGCGTCCGCGCCCTCATAGACCGCGTTGGCCACATCGCTAGCCTCGGCACGCGTGGGCGTGGGCGAGCCGGTCATGGATTCCAGCATCTGGGTCGCGACGATCACCGGAGCGCCGCGCCGGCGGGCCGCGCGCAGGATGATCTTCTGCGCCACCGGCACGTCCTCGGGCTCCATCTCCACGCCCAGGTCCCCGCGCGCCACCATCAGGCCGTCGCATAGGTCGAGAATCGGTTCCAGCTGCTCCAGGGCCGAACGCTTCTCGATCTTGGCCATGATCGCCGCGCGGCCTTCCACCAGGCGGCGCAGCTCGGCCACGTCCTCGGGCCGCTGGACGAAGGACAGGGCGACCCAATCCACCCCCAGGCGCAGAGCGAAGGCCAGGTCCTGGCGGTCCTTGTCGGTCATGGCCGGCATGGCCAGCACCGCGCCCTTGAGCGTCACGCCCTTGCGGTCCGACAGACGCGTTCCGGACAGCACCAGGGCGTCGCAGTGATCGGACTCGCAGGTGAGGATCTTGAGCCGCACCTTGCCGTCGTCGATCAGCAGGTCCGCGCCGGGCGTCATGGCGGCGAAGATTTCCGGGTGCGGCATGCTGACCCGCGCGGCGTCGCCGGGCTTCGGGTCCATGTCCAGGCGGAAGGGCTGGCCCGGTTCGACCGCGACCGCGCCCTCGGCGAAGACGCCCAGCCGCAACTTGGGCCCCTGCAGGTCGGCCAGAACGCCCAGGGGACGGTCGACGATCTTTTCGGCCGCGCGCACATGGGCGAAGATTTGGGCGTGGGTCTCGTGAGCGCCGTGGCTGAAGTTCAGGCGGAACACGTCCACCCCGGCGCGCGCCAAGGACTGGATCATCTCGGGCGATGCGCTCGCCGGGCCCAAGGTGGCGACGATGCGCGTTCGCCGATTGCGGATCATGCCGACTCCCTCCCGCCTGTCCTCGCCAGACCTAGCGCCTCAGTCCATGACCATGATGACAAGGCGGCGACAATCCATCCACTGATGCGATTTCCTCTCAAGTGATTCCGTTAAGATTGTGCGCGCCTGATCATCTCGGCCCGGCGCAAGCCGGACAAAGTCTTTGAACCACCAAGCTCACCAAGGACACCAAGGAAACACCAAGCCCTTGGTGATCTTGGTGTGCTTGGTGGTTGAATATTTAGATCGCTCCGCGGGGTTCGGCTCTATTCCGCCGGCGCGGGTTCGGCTTCGGCCTCATGGCGCGCGGTCAAAAGCTTGGCGCCGTGGGGTTTGAGCCACTGTTCTATGTCGTCGATCACCTCATAGACCACCGGCACCAGCACCAGGGACAGGATGGTGGAGCTGATCAGTCCGCCGATCACGCCGATGGCCATGGGCTGGCGCCATTCGGAGCCCACGCCCAGGCCCAGCGCGGTGGGCAGCATGCCCATGGTCATGGCCACCGTGGTCATGACGATGGGCCGCGCGCGCTCGCGGCAGGCGGTGTGCAGCGCCTCCGTCCGGCTCTTGCCCTCGCGCTGCGCCTCGATGGCGAACTCCACCAGCAGGATGGAGTTCTTGGCCGCCAGGCCCAGCAGCATGAGCATGCCGATCATTGACGGCAGATCGAGCGCCTTGCCGGTGATCAGCAGGGCCACGAAGCAGCCGCCAAGGGACAGAGGCAAGGCCGACAGGATGGTGAGCGGCTTGAAGAAGCTGCGGAACAGCAGAACCATCACCGCATAGATCAGGGCCACCCCGGCCAGCATGGCGCCGATGATGCCGCCGAACAGATCGGCCATGTTCTCCACATCGCCCGCGGTGGCCTCGCGCACGCCCGGCGGCAGGTGTTTCATGATCGGCAACTGATGCACCTTGGCGAGCGCCTGCCCGATCGTAGCGCCGTTCACCAAATCGGCCTGGACCGAGGCCCGCCGTTCGCGGTCATAGCGCACGATCCGGCCCGGTCCGGCCTCGAAGGAAATGTCGGCCACCGAGCGCAGGTCGGTGGTCTTGCCGCTGATGGTGGGAACCTGCAGGCGGCCGATGGCGGTCAGGTCGCTGCGCGCGTTTTCCGGCAGTTTGACGCGGATGGGGATGCGGCGCTCGCCGTCTGGGAACTTGGGCACATTGGCGTCGATGTCGCCGATGGTGGCCACCCGGGCGATCTGGGCCAGGGCGTCGGCCGTCACGCCGAGACGCGCGGCCTCGGCCGGCTTGGGCCGGATGATCAGTTCGGCGGAAGCGGGCGGCGGCGCGGGCCGGGGCTCGGAGATCAGGTTGATGCCGCGCATCTGGCGCAGAAGCGTCTGCTGCGCCAGGGCCAGGGCGTCGCCGTCCTGGCTGGCGAGGATGACCTCCACGTCGGCGGCGGCGCCTTGGTTGAGATAGGTGATGCGGGCGTCCGGAACCTGCAGCAGCCGGTCGCGCAGGATCTGCTTGACCTGTTCGGTGGTGTGCGAGCGCTTGTCCTTGAGCAGGGCGATCAGTCGTCCGCTGGTCAGATCGCCGCTGGCGTCCACCGCGCCGATCTGGGCGAAGACGTCGGCCACGTCCGGCTGGGCCCGGATCAAGCGGGTGGCGTCCAGCACCGCCTGCTGCATGTCCTGCCGCGTCGCGCCCGGCGCTCCGTCGACGGACATATAGATGTAGCCGGGATCGCCGGTGGGCTGGAATCCGGTGGGCAAGAAGGCGGCGACCACGAAGGACAGGACGAGGAATCCGCCGCCCAGGGCGCAGGCGCGCCAACGGTGCGTCAGGGCCCAGTCCAGGCTCCTGCGATAGAACCGCGGCAGCTCGGGCGCCGGTGTGGCGTGGCGCGCTGGCACGAGGAAGTAAGCCGCCATCAAGGGCGTGAGCAGGCGAGCCACGGCCAGGGAAAACAGCACGGCCACGGCCACGGTGATGCCGAATTCGCGGAAGAACTGGCCCACTTCGCTGCGCAGGGCCGATACCGGCAGGAACACCACCACGATGGTCAAGGTCGTGGCCGCCACGGCAAGTCCGATGGCCGCCGCCCCTTCGATCGCCGCGAAATAGGGCCGCGCCCCGCGCTCGATCCGCTTCTGGATATTCTCGATCTCGACGATGGCGTCGTCGACCAGTATGCCCACCACCAGGGTCAGGGCCAGAAGGGTCACAACGTTCAGGCTGAAGTTGAACAGCGCCATCAAGGCGAAGGTCGGGATCAACGACAGCGGCATGGCGATGGCCGAGATCATGGTCGCGCGCCATTCGCGCAGGAACAGCAGCACCACCAGCGCGGCGAGGATCATGCCTTCGAGGAGCACGTGGACGGTGGATTCATAGCTCAGGCGCGTCTGGGTCACCGTCGAGAGGATTTCCTTGAAGCTCACCTCCGGGTGCTCGGTCTTGAGTTTGGCGATGGCCTTGAGCACCGCCGCCTCTACCGCCACGTCGCTGAAGCCCTTGGTCTTGGACACCTGGAAGGAGGCCACTGGCTGGCCGTTGAGCAGGGAAAAGCCGCGCTGCTCGGCCGAGCCGTCGCCGACATTGGCCACGTCGCGCAGACGGACATAGCGCCCGCCCGGCAGCGGGATCGGCAGGTCGCGCAGGGCGTCGATGCTGCGCGGCGCGCCCAGGACGCGGATGGTCAGCTCCCGGTCGCCGATCACGGCGCGGCCGCCGCCGGTGTCGTTGGTGAACTGGGTCAGGGCCTGGTTGATCTGGGGCGCGGTCACGCCCAGCGCCGCCATGCGGTCCGGGTCGATGATGACATTGATCTCGCGCGTCAGCCCGCCGTTGCGGGTGACCTGGCCCACGCCCTTCACCCCCTGCACGGCGCGCGCCACGGTGTTGTCGATGAACCAGGACAGATCGGTAGAGGACAGGGTCGGCGAGGACACCGCGTAGAACATGATCGGCTGATCGTCGATGTCGAAGCGGGTGACGTTGGGCGGATCAATGCCGTTGGGCAGGTTCACGCGGATGCGGTCGACGGCCGAGCGAACCTCATCCAGGGCGCGCTGGGGATCGGTCCCGATCTGGAACTGCACCGTGGTGACCGAGGCGCCCAGGGTGACAGTCGATGATATGTGCTTGACGCCGGACACCCCCACGGCGGCGTCCTCCACCGGCCGGGTGATCTGGGTCTCCATTTCCGAGGGCGCCGCGCCGCTTTGGGTGACGGTGACAGTCACCACCGGAAAGGACACCTCCGGGAACTGCTTAATCGGCATGATCATGTAGCCGGCGATCCCGGCCACGGTCAGGGCCAGGAACAACAGCACCACCGGCACCGGATTCTTGATGCCCCAGGTGGAGACCTGGAACCTCATGGCGCGGGGTCTTCAACGGGCGCAACCTTGTCGCCGTCCAGCACGAAGCTGGCGCCGGTCACCAGCACGCGCGAGCCGGCGGGCGGGCCCTCGATCAGCTGCACCATGCCCTTGGCCCGCGCGCCGGTCTTGACCGCGACGCGGCGTACGTGATCGCCGGCGTCAACCACCATGACCGAGGCGCCGTCCGCCCCGTAGATCACCGCCCGGTCCGGCGCGACCAGGCTGGAGGCGGTGAGGTCGGGCAGCAGGGCGCGGGCGTAGCCGCCGGGCCGCAGGTCCTCGCGCACCGGCAGGGCGATGCGAATGTGGCCGAGCTTGGTCTGCTGATCCACTTCCGGCTCGACCAGCCGCACCTTGCCGTCGACCTGCGAGCCGTCCGGCAGGGTCACCTGGGCGGCTTGGCCCGGATGAATGCGGCCGAGGTCGGCCTCGGGCGTGTCGGCTTCCAGCTCGATCAGGCCGTCGCGGGCGATGCGGAACAGAGGCTGGCCGGCGCTCGATCCGCCCGAAAGATCGCCCGGCCGCACGGTGCGCGCCAGCACCCGGCCCGACACCGGGGCGCGGATGGTCATGCGATCGTCGCGAGTCTGCAGATCGGCCAGTTGCGCGGCGGCGGCGGCGGCGGCGGCGCGGGCGGTCTTGGCGCCGAAGCGGCGGGTGTCGATATCCTCCTGCGACAGCACCCCCTTGTTGTCCAGGCCCTCCACGTTCTTGGCTTGGCTCTCGGCGCGCTCGGCGGCAAGCTGCTGTTCGACGAGCACGGCCTTGAGCTGATCGATCTGTGCACGGAGCAAGGTATCGTCGAGCAGCGCCATCGGCTGGCCGACCTTGACCCAGTCGTCTTGGTCGACCAGCACCTTGGCCACGCGGTATCCGCTAAGTTCGGACGTCACGGCCGCCTCCTCGCGGGAGGTCAGCAGACCCGACACATCCAGGGCGCTCGCCAAGGGCTGAACCACGACGCGCGCCACGCGCACCGCGCGCGGCGGCGGCTCGGACGGGGCCTGGACCTTGTGGCAGGCGCTCAGCGCCAGGACCGACAGGGCCAGGGCTGACATTCTCGCACGAAGGGTCATGGTCTCTCTTTGCAGGGTCATCCGGCTGCACCGCCGGTATTGGCCAGGGTCTGTCCGGGCGCCGGCCAGCCGCCGCCGAGCGCCTTGAACACCTGTACCGAGCGCTGCATCAAGGTGGTCTCGGCCGAGGCGCGGGCGATGCGCGCCTCGCGCCAGGATGCCTCGGCGGTCAGCGTCGACTGCAGGTCGTTCAGCCCGCGCTGATAGCCGATCAGCTTGGCCTGATAGGCGCGGTCGGCGTCCTGTTCGGCGGCCTTGAGCAGATCGAGGCGCCGGCTGTCGGAGGCGAAATAGACGAAGGCGTTCTCGGCGTCGCCGTAGGCGGTCTGCACCGCCTTTTCATAGGCGATCACCGCCTGTTCGCCCACCGCGCTTTGCTCGTGCAACTGAGCGAGCAGGCGGGGCATGTCCAGCACGGGCTGACTGGCGTTCAGGCCGATCGACCAGAAGCTGAGGCGGCTGGCGGACGAAGCGGTTTCCTGCAGAAGGCCCACGCCCGGCGCAATTCCGAAGGTGGGCAGGAAGGTCTTCTGGTCCAGGCTCAGCTTGCCTGACGCCGACAGCACCTGCTCGTGCGCCGCCAGGACGTCGGGGCGGCGAGCGAGGAGTTCGCCCGGCACGGCCGCCGGCATGGGCGGCGGAGAGCCGACCTTGGCGGGGACGGGCAGCGAGGCCAGCGGATCGACGCCCCGTCCCACCAGCAGCAGCAGCGATCGGCGCGCCGCGGTGAGTTGGGCGTTCAGGTCCTCGGCCTGAGCCTTGGCTGTAAAGACGTTGGATTCGGTCTGGGCTTCGTCGCTGGCCGGCGACAGGCCGTGTTCGACCTTGGCCTTGGCGATGTCCAGCAACTGTTGTTCATCGCGCAGGGTGTCCTCAGCCTCCACCAACTGCAGCGCCAGGCCGCGCGCCTGGAACAGGGAGTCGGCCACATCGGCCGACAGGCTCCAGCGGGTGGCCGCCGCGGTGAACAGGGCCGTGCGCAGATCGGCGTTGGCGGCTTTGCGCGCCGAGTCGCGCCGTCCGAACAGATCCAACTCCCAGCTAACGCTGAAGGCGCCCTGGGCGGTCTGGCTGGCGCCCAGGGTGGTGATCCCGCCGGCGCCTGCGCCGGTCGATCCCAGGCCGCCGCCGATAATCTCCGTGCCGCCGAGGGCCTTGCCGAAGGCCGACGGAGATTCCAGCAGGCCCAGCTGTTCGTGGGTAGTCGAGGCCGAAAGAGCGCCTTGCGGATCGTAGGACGATAACGCCGCCGCGCGAACCGCCCGCGCCTGCTCCAACTTGGCGGCGGCGTCCCTGGCGTCGGGGCTGTGGGCCAGCGCCTGCTCGACAAGTTCGGTCAGTTGCGGGTCTTCATACAAGAGCCACCAGCGGTCGATATCCACAGCCGACGCCTTCACGGGAACTGGAGCTTCAAACGCCGTCGGCAGGCGCGTGTCGGCGGGACGCAGCCGCCCGGTCGCGCAGCCGGCCAGAGCCAGCGCGGCGGCGAGAAGAAGAAGCGGGCGATGGATGCTCGCCAAAGAGGCCATGGGTAAAGCCGATACTCGCCTTGGAAAGTTCGGTCCTTTCAAGCCGCCGCTTGCCAAGACCGCAGGGTCGGCAGAATATGAGCAATTACTCGCATTTCCACTCGCATTTGCCCCTCATGCCGCCTCCGCCAGCGCAAGTTGCTGTGACGCCTAGGAAAAGACCGGTCCAGGGCCGATCTCGCGCCACCGTGGACGCGGTGCTGGCGGCGGCGGCTCGCATTCTCGAGGACCAAGGCCTGTCGGGCTTTAACACCAACGCCATCGCTGAGCGCGCCGGCGTGAGCGTGGGCTCCCTCTACCAGTACTTCCCCAGCAAGGACGCCATCCTTGTGGCGCTGATGGAGCAAGGCCTCACGCTGTTCTACGAGGATCTTTCCGCGGCCATCGACCGGGCGCCGGGGTTTGGCCTGGCCGACGATCTGAAATTCATGCTGCGGACGGGCCTGATGAGCCATATGCGGCGGCCGAATCTGATGCGACTTCTGGAAGGCGAATTCCAGCGACTTGAAGCTCACGTCGACCGGGGTTCAAGCCATCTGGCCGTAGGGCGGGCCACCGTTCGCCTGCTCGAACGTTATCGGGACAGCATTCGCGCCGGCGATCTGGCCGTCATGGCCCAGGACATCGGCGCCATCGCCAGGGTCCTGATGCGCGCGGCGGGGGAGCGTGCGGAAGCAGACTGGGAAGCGGTGATTGATCGAACGGCGCAGGCGATGGCGGGCTATCTCGGCGCGGAATGGGATGGAGCGAAGGCGTGAGCGGCCATATCCGCATCGGCGTGGGGGGCTGGACCTTCGAGCCCTGGCGCGGTGTCTTCTATCCGCCCGGCCTGGCCCAGGCCCGGGAGCTGGACTACGCCAGCCGACATCTGACCTCCATCGAGATCAACGGCACCTACTACGGCAGCCAGTCGCCGCAGACCTTCCGGAAATGGCGCGACGCCACGCCCGAGGGCTTCGTCTTCTCGGTCAAGGGCTCGCGTTTCGTCACCAACCGCAAGGTGCTGGCCGAGGCGGGGGAGTCCATCCGGCGTTTCGTCGATCAGGGCATTCTGGAGTTGGAGGACCGGCTCGGCCCGCTGCTGTGGCAATTGGCGCCCACCAAGAAGTTCGACCGCGACGATCTGGCCGCCTTCCTGGACCTGCTGCCGCCGGAGGCCGGCGGCCGGACATTGCGCCACGTGGTTGAGGCGCGGCACGACAGCTTTTGCACGCCCCAGTTCATCGACCTCCTGCGCGAACGCAATATCGGCGTGGTTTACGCCGAGCATGCGACCTATCCGCAAATCGCCGACGTGACCGCCGATTTCGTTTACGCCCGCCTGCAGAAGGGCTCGGACGACATAGAGGCGGCCTATCCTGAGGCGGCGCTGGACGCCTGGGCCGGCCGTTTCAAGACCTGGGCGAGCGGCGGCTGGCCGGACGATCTGCCTCCGGTCGACGATGCGCATGCTCCGGCCAAGACGCCGCGCGATGTGTTCGCCTACGTGATCCACGAGGGCAAGGTGCGCGCGCCCGCCGCCGCCATGGCCCTGATCGACCGGGTGCGCGAAGCAGCCTAGGCTGATCCCATGCAAGGCGTGCGGAAAGTCCTGACGGTGATCGGCGCGGTCAGCCTAATGCTGATCGGCGGCGCCTCGGCCCAGACCCCCGCGGCGCCCGCCAAGCCCGCGCCGCAGCAAACCCCCGCGCCCGTCGCCTTGCCGCCGCGTGCGCCCGATCCGGAGCTAGACCTTCCGGACACCGACACCGCCAAGCGCATCGGCGGTTACGCCGATCAGAACGCCGTGGGCGGGGCGGACTGCCGCACCGGCTGCGACAAAACCTACTACCAGTGCCTGGCCGTCGACGACAGCGGGCAATGCCCGGCCTCCTGGACCCAATGCCTGACCGCCTGCCCGGCCCATTCCAGCAATTTCTAGACCGCTGGTCGCCCCCGTTTCGGTTGACACGAACGCGCCCTTCCCTTATCCACCCGCGCTCACCGTCGTCCGCGCCTCGCGGATGTGCGGGCCTTGTCGTTCGCCCTCTCGCGGAGCCTTGTCGTGAAGCGCACCTATCAGCCGAGCCGCCTTGTGCGTAAGCGCCGCCACGGCTTCCGTCTGCGCATGGCCACCAAGAACGGCCGCAAGGTTCTGGCCCGCCGCCGCGCCCAGGGCCGCAAGCACCTGTCCGCCTAACCGCAATCGAAAGGTCCGGCCCTGACGGACCTCCCGCCCGCCTCCCACCCGATCATCGAACGCCTGAAGCGTCGCCCGGAGTTTCTCGCCGCCGCGCGCGGAAGCGCCTGCGCGCGCGGGGCGGTGCTGGTGCAGGCCCTGCCGCGGCCCGAACGCGCCGCGTCCGCCAGGCCCAGCATGGGCGCGGGCTTCACCGCCAGCCGCAAGGTGGGCGGGGCGGTCGAACGCAACCGGGCCAAACGCCGGCTGCGCGAGGCCGCGCGTCTGCTTTTGCCGGTGCACGGGCGGGCGGGTTTCGACTATGTGTTCGTCGCCCGCAGCGGCGCGCCCTCGCGTCCCTGGCCCCGTTTGCTTGACGATATGAAAAGCGCGCTGATAAGGCTCGCCTCCGAAACCGGCGCCGCCCTTGTCCCACCAGCCGGGGCCGGAGCGCCGCCCTCCGCATCCGACTAGATTTCAGCCCTTTCGCCCGTCCGTTCCCAAGAGCGCCCATGCCGCCGCCCCCTGAGTTCAGCCGCAACTCGACCATCTTCATGATCTGCGCGGTCGCGCTGGTGTTCGCCTATGAGTTCTTCGTCCTGGAGCCGGCGCAAAAGGCAAAGGAAGCCAGGGACCGGGCCACCGCCGCGCAGCTGGCGGCTCAACACCCGGGCCTGACGCCGGGCGGCCAGCCCGCGCCGGTGTTCCTGCCGCGCGCCGCCGCCGAGGCTCTGTCCCCGCGCATCAGGATCGACACCCCGTCCCTCACCGGCTCGGTGGCGCTGAAGGGCGCGCAGATCGACGACCTGTACCTGAAGAATTACCGCGTCACCGTCGATCCGCACTCGCCGCTGGTGGAGCTGTTCCGTCCCCAGGGCGCCCAGGGCGCCTATTTCGCCACGGCCGGCTGGACCGGGGCCAACACCGCCGGCCTTCCCGGGCCGGACACGGTGTGGAGCGCGCCCGCAGGCGCGGTGCTCAGCCCGGGTCATCCGGTGGTGCTGACCTATGACAACGGCCAGGGCCTGACCTTCACCCGGACCCTGTCGGTGGACGCGGACTATATGTTCACCCTGGACGATCAGGTCTCAAACCATGGCGCGGGCGCCGCGGCCCTGGCCCCCTACGGCTCGGTCCAGCGCCAGTGCATCGCCGACGCCCAGCACAAGGACCCTTGCCTGGCCGACGGCGCCCTGCGCAGCGGCGTGGTGCACGAGGGCTACATCGGCTGGCTGGGCGATCAGCTGCGTCTGAAGAAATACCGCGACTGGATCAAGGCGGACGCGACGACCATCCCCTCCACCGGCGGCTGGCTCGGCGTCACCGACAAGTACTGGATGGCCTCGCTGATCCCCGATCAGCGCCAGACCGTCCAGGGAACCTTCCGCGTCACGCCCAACGCCGCGGCCAATGTGTTCGAGGCCGATTTCGTCGGTCCGGTGCAGGTCGTGCAGCCGGGCGGGACGATTTCGGAAACCACCCGCCTTTACGCCGGCGCCAAGACCGTGCCCCTGCTGCAGGCCTACCAGAAGGCGCTGGGCGTTCCGCAACTGGATCAGGCGGTCGACTGGGGCATGTTCTGGTTCCTTACCCGGCCGCTGTTTTCCGTGGTGGAATTCTTCTACCAGCACGTGGGCAATTTCGGCCTGGCGATCCTGCTGCTGACGGTCACCATCCGGGCGGTGTTTTTCCCCCTGGCCAACAAGTCCTTCGAATCCATGTCCAAGATGAAGAAGATTTAGCCCCAGCTGAACGCCATCAAAGAAGCGCAACGCCAAGGATCCGGCCAAGCAGCAAACAGGAGATGATGGCCCTGTACCAGAAGGAGAAGATCAATCCCTTCCTGGGTTGCCTGCCCATGCTGGCGCAGATTCCGGTGTTCTATTCCCTGTACAAGGTGCTGTCGGTCACCATCGAAATGCGCCATGCGCCCTTCTTCGGTTGGGTGCACGACCTGTCCGCGCGCGATCCGACCAGCATCGTCAATCTGTTCGGCGCCCTGCCCTTCCATCCCGCCGCGGTGATCGGCCATCGGCGGCTTCCTCGACGGACCGCTGCACATCGGCGTGTGGCCGCTGATCTATGTGGTGACCATGTCGCTGAGCATGTCCATGGCCCGCCAGACCGGCATCGATCCCACCCAGCAGAAGCATCATGCAACTGATGCCGCTGATCTTCATGTTCTCCTCTCGCAGGTGGCCGTCGGCCTGGTGATCTACTGGTCCTGGTCCAACTGCTGACCATCGCCCAGCAGTATGTGATCATGCGCCGGTTCAAGGTGGACAACCCCATCGACGAGATCATCGCCCGCTTCGCGCGCAAGGCGCCGGCGGGATGAGTGCGCCCGAGGCGGTGTTCGACGAGGAAGCCGTCGAAGCCGCGCGGGTGCTGTTCGCCCATCCGGTCTCGTTCATGATGGGCTGCGCCGCCATCGAGCAGCTGCCGCCGCCCAATCTGCCCGAGATCGCCTTCGCCGGCCGCTCCAACGTGGGCAAGTCATCGCTGATCAACGCCCTGGTCGGCCGCACGGCCTGGCGCGCGCCTCCAACGAGCCGGGACGCACGCGCGAGGTCAATTTCTTCCTGCTGGACGACAAGGTGCGGCTGGTCGACCTGCCGGGCTACGGCTTCGCCCGCGCCTCCAAGAAGACGACGACAAGTTCCAGAACCTGGGCCGCGCCTATCTGCGCGGAAGGCCGAACCTGAAGCGGGTCTATCTGCTGATCGACGCGCGCCATGGCCTGAAGGCGCCGGACGCCGAAGCGCTCGACGCCTTGGACTTGGCGGCGGTGTCCGACCAGCTGGTGCTGACCAAGGCAGACAAGATCAAGCCGGCCGAACTCGAGAAAACCGTCGCCGCCACGCTCAAGGCGATCTCCCGCCGCCCCGCAGCCTTCCCCCGCGTCGCGGCCACTTCGGCCGAGAAGGGGACCGGCTTGCCGGAACTACGCGCGGAGATCGTCCAGGCGGCGTTTCACTAGGGCTGTCCTCAATCGACACGTCGCCCTGCATCCTTGGCGCTGTGACATTCAACCATTCGGCAGAACGGCTCGCCTCCCTCCCGTTGCCAGCGAAACGGGGAGGGGGACCGCCTGGTGGGCCGGCGCAAGAGCCCCTTCCACCACCGCCATGAACGCCCCTTCCGCTTCGCAGGGAAGGAGATTAAGCAGAGGCGCCTGCTCCAACCCGATGCGGCGGCCTCGCTTGCCCTAGAGGCGCAGGACAACCTTTCGAGATCCCGCTACCCTCGTCGCACCAGCCGCAGGATCAACAGCAGGATCGCCGCGCCGACCGCCGCGGTGATGATAGTGGAAATCCAGCCGCCGCCCACGTGGATGTGCAGCACGCCGGCCAGCCAGCCGCCGATGAAGGCGCCGATGATGCCGACCACGATATCGCCGAGCAGGCCGAAGCCGCCGCCCTTGACCAGAACGCCGGCCAGCCACCCGGCCACGGCCCCGATCACGATCCAAGCAATGATGCTGTGGGAGTCCATTGTTTCCACCCTGAGGTTGTTGATCCGCTTCCGCGAGCGGCGGTCAGTCCGCCCTCGCACAGATAAGCTTGGCGCGGCCCATTTCGTTCCGTGATGGCGATCAGGGCCGCTCGGACTTCACTGACCGGCAGAATAGACACAGAGGCGCGAGGGTGACAAATCGCCCGCGTCCGGCTAATGCCGGGGCGCATTCGCCAGCGGCCAGCCACGGACCTGCCCCAATGACCGATAACGCCAACGAGGGCGGATGGGCGACGGCCAAGACCCTGGCCGAGGCCCTGCCTTTCATCCAGCTGTACGACCGCGAGACGGTGGTCATCAAATACGGCGGCCACGCCATGGGCGAGGACCAGGTGGCGCGCCAGTTCGCCGCCGACGCGGTGCTGCTCAAGCTCCTGGGCCTGCACCCGGTGATCGTGCACGGCGGCGGCCCGCAGATCAGCCGCATGCTCAAGAAGGCCGGCGTGGAGTCGACCTTCATCGACGGCCTGCGCGTGACCGACGCCCCGACCATGGAAGTGGCCGAGATGGTGCTGTCCGGCGCGATCAACAAGGAGATCGTCAACTTCATCAACCAGGCGGGCGCGGAAGCCGACGTGCGCGGCGTGGGTCTCTCGGGCAAGGACGCGCGGCTGATCACGGTGGACAAGGCGACCAAGGTCAAGACCGACCCGGACACGGGTCTTGAGGAGATCATCGACCTGGGCTTCGTGGGCGAGCCGCGCCATATCGACCCCCAGATCATCAAGGCCCTGATCGAGGCTCGCGAAGACTATGTGCCGGTCATCGCGCCCATCGGGGTGTCGGACGAGGGCGAGACCTACAACATCAACGCCGACACCGTCGCCGGCGCCCTGGCCGGGGCCCTGGGCGCCAAGCGCATGCTGCTGCTCACCGACGTGCGCGGGGTGCTGGACAAGAACGGCGAGCTGATCCGCAGCATGACCGTAGCCCAAGCCGTGGAGGCCATCGCCACGGCCGTGGCGACCGGCGGCATGATCCCCAAGCTGGAGACCGCCATCGCCGCCGTGCGCGCCGGGGTCGAGGCCGTGGTCATCCTCGACGGCCGCCAGCCTCACGCCATGCTGGCGGAACTGTTCAGCGAAAGCGGCTCGGGCACCTTGATCTGCGCATGAGCGGGTGCGCGCTCTATCTCCTTCCCTGTGCAGCGAAGCGAAACGGGGAAGGGGGACCACGCGAAGCGTGGTGGAAGGGGCTTCTTGCCGCGGCGTCGGCCCCCACCACCGCCTTTCAGGCGGTCCCCCTCCCCCGCTTCGCAGGGGAGGAGAGGTGAGCGCGGACCTGACCCACATCGACACCTGGCTGTTCGATCTGGACAATACGCTGTATCCGCCCGAGGCGGAGCTGATGGGGCTGATCGCCGACAGGATGACCCGCTTCGTGGCGCGCGAGACCGGCCTGCCGCGCGATGAGGCCTTCGCCCTGCAGAAGAAGTACCTGCACGAGCACGGCACCACCCTGGCCGGGCTGATGGCGCATCACGGGGTCAACCCCGAGGCCTTCCTCAACGAAGTGCACGACGTGTCCATGGCCGGCCTGACGCCGGACCCGCAGCTGCGCGCCGCCATCGCCGCCTTGCCCGGCCGCCGGCTGGTGTTCACCAACGGCGACAAGGCCCACGCCGACCGGGTGCTGGCGGCGCTGAAACTGGACGACCTGTTCGAGGCCATCTTCCACATCGCCCTGGCCGACTATATCCCCAAGCCGCATCCGCGGACTTTCGCGCGAATGATCCAGGCGCACGACCTGGACCCGACGCATGCGGCCTTCTTCGAGGACAGCGCCCGCAATCTGAAGCCGGCCTTCGATCTGGGCATGACCACCGTGCTGGTGGGGCCGCACGCCCTTGAGGACGACGCCCCCTTCGTGCATCACCGCACCGACAATCTCGCCGCCTTCCTCAAGGCCGCGCGCACCCAGGAGACCCGCCCGTGAGCGACCTTCAGTCCGTCATCGAAGCCGCCTGGGACGCCCGCGACGGCGTGAACGCCTCGACGCAAGGCGCCGTGCGCGAGGCGGTGGACGCCGCGCTGGCCCTGCTGGATTCCGGCCGGGCGCGCGTGGCTGAGAAGGTCGGGAATGACTGGACGGTCAACCAGTGGCTGAAGAAGGCGGTGCTGCTGTCCTTTCGCCTCAATCCCAATGCCGTCATGGGCGCCGACAGCGGCGGAACCGGTCCGTGGTTCGACAAGGTGGCGACCAAGTTCACCGGCTGGGGCCAGGCCGAGTTCGAGGCGGCGGGTTTCCGCGCCGTGCCTGTTGGTGGCTGGCCAACACCGTCATTTCATCCACAGCCGGTTTCGTAAGACCCTGATAAATGGTATCGGTCTTTTTGGTTTGAAGCACAGGCTTTTCCCCGTCGATATAAAGATAATAAGTATCGATGGTCTTACCAGCGCCGCGGTTAAGGTCGTTATGGGCCGTATGGGGCATAGGGGACGACCGCGTCCGGATGTGTAATCAAAAGCTATCGAATAGCTGCCCTGGTTAAAAGGTCCATGATGGTGACCATACGGCCAAAGTCGTCATAAATATTTTGCAAATGTTGGCCATTTTCCAACTCCACCTGTACAGAAGGCTTGCCCATAGCGCAGGTCGTAACTTTGGGTCGAGATATAGCCAAAAGAATCCCGTATATAAACCGGGTAAGTATTGACCACGCTGTCATATTGGTAATTCAAAGTGTAATTCTTGGCTATGGCGCAGGTTCGAAGGGCCCACTTCAGTAATAAGATTGCCGTAAGTATCTGTTAGCTCTAGGTCATTTTCGGCGTAAGTCCCATCTTGCAAGTATTGCTCTGGATAGAAACCAGCTCACCCGTATAGGGGTCATAAGAAGCGGTTCGATTTCTTAAAGTTGGATAACCCGATGGACTGTTGCCCGTCACCATAATGGTGGTAGGGAATACCCACCATATAAGCACAACGGTTCTATGGGGTGCCAGTGGCGCAGGTAAAACACTCGCCCTAAATTGTCTTGGCGGTTTCTCCACACCCAATGAAGGGCGCATTCTCATCAACGATGAACTCTACTTCGATGGCGCCACCGGCGTAAATCTTCGTCCGCGCGACCGCCGTTGCGGATACATGTTTCAGGATCATGCTCTTTTTCCGCACATGACCATTCGCGACAATCTCAAATTCGCCGTCGCCGCCGCCCGTTATAATTCGCGGCTGGATAAGCACCGACGCATGAACGATCTTCTCGAAGCTTTCGAGTTAGGCGAGCTCGCAAATCGGAAACCGGCCCAACTCTCCGGCGGTGAAAAGCAGCGGGCCGCTCTTGCTCGGATGTTGATTGGCGACCCGCATCTTCTGCTTCTGGACGAACCCACCCGCGGACTGGACGCCCGTCTACGGCAAGGTTTCTACGAAGTTTTGCAGACTACTCGTGAACGTTCACAAGCTCCTATCGTCCTTGTCACGCACGATCTCGAAGAGTGCATGCAGCTTGCTGAATATGTCTGTCTCATGGAAAACGGCCGCTTTGTGCAAACCGGCCCCCGCGAACAAGTCTTCACCCGCCCGGCCAACATAGATGTCGCGCGTGCGTTGGGCATCTATAATTTGCTGCCCGCTAAAGTCTCCGCACTCGATCCAAGCCGCGACACATGCACACTTGATGTCGCTGGTTCGCCAGTGCAAGGACGTTATCTCAAGGGGCGTCTCATCGGAGACCAGGGCCATCTCTGCGTTCGCCAAACCGAAACGCGCTTATTGCCAAACATCGGGCGTCGCGAGCCAAACGAAGTGCTCTTACGTGCTATCGGTACCAATCCGTCTGCTCAAGGCATTAAAGTACTCCTCGAACACGACGCCGCAGCAACGGTGAGCGAATCCGAGTACGCTCATCTCCGTGGCGAGGAGATACTCAAGCTCGAGATCCCCGCTTCCGCTGTATACTTCATAGCCAAGTGAAAAGGTATTTCATTACCGACCGCAAAGCGCTGGGAGGGCTCACCCGCTACTGGATGTCATCAAAACCCAGATGCAATTAGGCGTCGAGTACATCCAGATTCGCGAAAAAGATCTGCTTGCTCGTGAGGTTTACCGATTTGCAATTGCGGTCTTGCAGGCGCGCACGCAATTTCTGCAAACCGGCGTTCAAACCAAAATCCTAATCAACACGCGCGCCGATATCGCCAAAGCCGCCGGTGCCGATGGTGTTCACCTGCCTTCCACCGCACCCCGCGAAACATTACCCGGCCTTATCATCGGGCGCTCGTGCCACACAATCGAGGAAATTCGCTCCTTCCCAGCGGATCTAATCACCTTCGGCCCAGTCTTCTTAACACCGAACAAAGGTCCAGCCCTGGGCATCGCCGCACTAGCCGAAGCCTGTCTCGCCGCCAAAAACAAAACAGTCTTCGCGCTTGGCGGCATTACTTGGGAAAATGCGCCTTCCTGCATTTCCGCCGGAGCAGCCGGCGTCGCCGGCATTCGGCTCTTCCAACCACAGCTTTAAAACACTGGCCAGGGTTACGAATAGCTGCGAAAGCTACAATAATAGTTACGACCAAAAATCAAAAATGGCAGAGCAAATCAAAACTACAAATCCCGCGGAAGCGAAAGCGGCAAGCGGAAACGAGAGCTCGAAAGAACCACCGCGCAACAGCATTGCCGAGTGGGCGGTTACCATTCTGCTGCTACTTGTTCGGAACCACCACGCTGGTGCAGGCGTTCGTGATTCCCACCGGATCAATGGAAGACACGCTGTTGATTGGCGACCATCTACTGGTGGACAAACTGGCGTACGCGCCGGCGGGCACCATCAGCAAATTTATTCTGCCTTACGAAGAGCCGAAACACGGCGACATTATTGTATTTCGTTTTCCGGGCGATATCACGAATACATTCGTGAAACGGGTGATTGGCGTTGCCCGGCGACCATTTGCGAATGGTCCAACGCGATTTCTATCGCAATGGCGTGAAGCTCAATGAGCCGTATGTCTATCATAAAGCAGACAATTACGATGAATACCGGGACAACTTCCCGGCGATCCTCGCCTTTCATGCCGTCACCGCCGATGGCCGCGGAACTGCAGCGCCGGATGCTTTCAGATAATGTGGTGAATGGCGAGATCGTGGTGCCAGGACATACTTTGCGATGGGCGATAACCGCGACAACTCACTCGACAGCCGCTATTGGGGTTTTGTGCCGCGCGAGAACATCATTGGCAAGCCGATTTTATCTACTGGTCTTACAAGGCTTCCACCGAGACTTGGCGGGTTCCAGCATGAGATCGCTGGTATCGCACGGGTAGATTTGGCCAACACTTTTTTCGCGCACACGCTGGAGCCGGACGCTGAATTTGATTCACGGCTTTCCCGACTCTGAATTGCCGAAACACGAATTCCGCTGAACCACGGGAATCCAAATCCATAAATCGCTCTCCACCTAAACGAACAAACTTTCAATGGCAAATCACCGATACGGCCTGATTATGGCCGGCGGCCGCGGCACTCGTTTCTGGCCGCGCAGCCGCAAGCGCAACGCCAAGCAGGTCTTACGCTTTTTTGGAGAACGCTCGCTTATCCAGCAGACCGTCGACCGGCTGAGCGCCCTCATTCCACCGGAAAATATCTGGGTAGTTACCAACGATTTTCTACAGCAGGAAATTCGCAAGCAATTGCCCGAAATTCCCAAGCGGCAAATTATCGCCGAGCCCGCCCAGCGAAACACGGCCCCGTGCATTGGGCTGGCGGCGCATATTCTTGGCCGAATTGGATCCTGACGCAGTCTTGGGAGTCTTCCCGGCCGATCACCTAATTCTGAAAGAGGCGCGCTTCCGCAATTTTGTTCATTCCGCTTTTAACGCGGCCGAGACCAATGACGTTGTTGTGTTGGGCATTCAGCCGCGCTGGGCAGAAACAGGCTATGGCTATATCGAATTTCCAAAAAATGTGCTGCCCGGCGGGAACACTGCCCTCCCCGTGAAAAGCTTTCGCGAGAAACCCGACCCCCGCGCCGCCAAACAATTTATTGAGCGCGGTCATTTCTTCTGGAATGCCGGAATGTTCTTTTGGAAGGCCTCCACGGTTTTGGACCTCATGCGCCAGCATCAACCGAAGACCGCCACTTTACTCGCCGGCCTGCCCTCAATAGAATCAAAGAATTTTACGAAGAAGCTGGCCGAAGTCTACCCACTCTGCGAGAACATCTCCGTCGATTACGCCATTATCGAGAAAACCCAACAGGTCTGTGGCTTGGCCTTGGATGATATCGGCTGGAACGATGTTGGCAGTTGGGAAGCTGTGTACGATCTGGCCGTGAAAGATGCCGATGGGAATTCGTCGCGTAGCGGCGAACTCATAGCTGAAAATAGCCACGGCAATTATGTTGATGCGCAGAAGCCAGTCGCCCTGGTCGGTGTAGACAATCTTGTCGTTGTCGATACCGCCGACGCCCTGCTCGTGGCCAGCCGTAGCGCTGCCCAAGACGTAAGCAAAATCGTCAAGCGGCTGGACGCAGCCAAACGCGAAGAGCTCTTATAAGCGATATCATTGAACGCGGAGACCGACGTGAAGCCTCTGCTTTTTCTTCTCTGTGCCCTCACTCTTTCTGCGGAGCAACTGCCGTTACAGCCGCTCGCCCGCCAGGTGCGCCAGCTTTCTGAAGCGCTTGATTACTTGGGCGAACCTTTGTCCGCTACTGAACTTATCGGCATCGACAAAGCCATCGCAAACCCAGACGAGACTGCCGCGGTATTGGCAATCGAAGCAATTCTTGAACCGCACGTCTTGGCCGTTGTCGATATCAATGCCGAAAGCCGCGTTAAGGTTGAGCAAGGTGCAGCTAAGCCCTCGCTGGCCGAAGACGGCACACGTCTGTTCTTAGTTCGAGTCAATAATCGTGCAGGCGTGACGGCAGAGCTAAAGGTGGAAAGCCCCAACTCAGGTGATGTCTTTCGCCAATCAAACAACGATTCGAAACCAACCATCGAATTGACGCCGCGCGACGCTGCCGACAAGTGGGCCGACATTTCGCTTTATCATCAACCGCCCATGCGCAAAAGGCTCTCAGGCTCTGGCGCTCGAATACCAAATTCTCGAAATCTACAGCCGCGATCCCGGCCAGCGCTCCGCCAAGATCAGCTTCAATGTCGGCCAAGGCAGCCAGGACATTGGCTTTCGTAACGAAGCCGACATTCTCTTCACTGCCGAACCGGCCGCCACCATCACTCTTAATGTCAAAGATGAAAATGGCCAGCCCGCGTTCGCAAGCCTGCTCATTCGCGATCGCTTGAATCGCATTTATCCAGCGCGTTCGAAACGGCTTGCCCCCGATTTCTTTTTTCAACCACAGATCTATCGCGCCGATGGTGAGCAAATCCGTTTGCCCAAAGGCTACTACACCATTGAGTATGGCGCCGGGCCCGAATATCGCTCACACACCAAAGAACTCGCCATTGCCAACACTCAGCCGCAGCAACTGAACCTTCAGTTAGATCGCTGGATCAATCCCGCGCGCTCCGGCTGGTATTCAGGCGATCATCATGTGCATGCCGCCGGTTGTTCGCACTATATGAATCCGGCAGAAGGCGTCGAGCCCAAAGACATGATCCGCCAGTTGCAGGGCGAAAGGCTCAACATCGGTTCCGTGCTTACATGGGGGCCCGATTACTACTATCAAAAGCAATTCTTCTGCGCCAAAGATGACGCGCTGTCACAACCCGGCCGGATCATGCATTACGATCTCGAAGTTTCCGGTTTTCCCTCAAGCCATGCAGGACACATTGTTCTTCTCAAGCTAAAAGAGCAGGATTATCCAGGCACGAAAACAATTGAAGACTGGCCCACCTGGGATTTGCCGATCTTTCGTTGGGCCAAAGCGCAAGGCGCCATCGTCGGTTTCGCCCATTCAGGCTGGGGCCTTCAGGTGATGAGCAACGATCTGCCCAGCTATGAAATGCCGGGCTTCGACGGCATCGGTGCGAATGAGTACATTGTGGACGTGACCTACCCGGACACGGTCGATTTCATTTCGGCCGTAGACACTCCTTATCCGTGGGAACTCAACATTTGGTACCACACCCTGAACGTTGGTTTTCGCACTCGAATTGCGGGCGAGACAGATTTTCCATGTATTTACGATGGGCGCGTCGGCATCGGCAGAACGTATGCGAAGCTCGACGGCAACCTCACATATGCAGCATGGCTGGATGCGCTGAAAGCCGGGCGCAGTTATGTTTCCGATGGGAAAACGCATCTGTTGGATTTCAAAGTAGAAGATACAGCCGTCGGCGTGGGCGCGAGCGAAGTCCAATTGAACAACGCAGGAACCGTGAAAGTCACGATGAACGCCGCCGCCTATTTGGATCCCACGCCCAATGACGCCATCCGCAAATTGCCCTACGATGAGAAGCCCTACTGGGACGTCGAACGCGCTCGCTTAGGCGATACGCGCGAGGTGCCGGTGGAAATTATCGTGAATGGTCACGCGGTCGCGCGCAAGACAATCGTGGCGGATGGCGCGGTACATCCCTTGGAATTCCATGTACCTATAGAAGCCAGCAGTTGGATTGCTGCGCGCATCCTTCCTGCGGCGCACACAAACCCGGTGTTCGTGTTAGTAAACGCGCAGCCGATTCGCGCCTCGCGTCGTAGCGCTGAATGGTGTCTGAACGCCGTAAATCAATGTTGGACCCAAAAAAGTTCGCACATGTCTGCGGCTGACCAGGTAAAGGGCCGCGAAGCGTACGACCACGCCCGCGAAGTTTATCGAAAACGAATCAGCGAAAGCCCTGCCAACTAAGCTGCTTCGCATTCCGTCTTCGGAAACTCGAGCACGAAGGTTGTCCGCGGTCCGCTTTCCACTGTGAGCGTGCCGCCCAGTTGCCTGGCCAACACATGGACAATTCGTAAACCAAGTGATTCCGACTTCTGAAAATCGAAGCCAACTGGCAGACCCCGGCCTTGATCGGAAACCGCCAGCCGAATAACGCACTCCGCCGATTCACTGAGTTCTACCGTTACCTCGCCATCGGCGCCGCCAGGGTAGGCATACTTCAGCGCGTTCGTCACTAGTTCATTCAAGATGAGAGCGCAAGGAATAGCCTGGCCGATATTCAAGAAAATCGCTGGCGGCATCGTTCGCCCGGTCACATTGCCCGCACGGCCCGCATAGGAATAAACGAGCTCATTTACCAATGTGCGAGCGTAACTGTCGAATTCCACGGCCGCCATCAGTTTCCCGGCATAAAGCCGTTCGTGAATCAGCGCCATTGATAGAACACGTTGCTGGCTTTCCTTTAGGAGGGCCGCCGCGTTCTTGTCCACCAATGAATCGGCTTGCAGTTTCAGCAGACTCGACACAATTTGCAAATTGTTTTTCACCCGGTGGTGAACTTCTTGCAACAATGTCTCTTTCTCCTGAAGCGAACGTCTCAGTTCCTGTTCCTTGATGTTCCTCTTCAATTCAGTGGCCGCGCGGAACTCTAAATTCTCCACCACCAGGAAAGCCAGATCAGTCAAAGTTTTCAATAATTCTGGCGTGGGCATCGGACGTTCCACCGTGTCCACAACACACAGGCTGCCCAGCACCAGGCCTTCGCTCGTGCATATGGGCGCGCCCACGTAGAAGCGAATGCCCGTTTCTCCGGTCACCAGCGGATTCTCTTTAAACCGCGGATCGCGGCTGGCATCGCAAACTACTATTGGCTCCATGCCAACCATCGAATAATTGCAAAAAGATTGCGAACGTGGTGTTTCTTCCAAGCTCCAGCCGTATCTCGCCTTGAACCATTGCCTGTTGGCATCCACAATCGAAAGAAACGCACTCGGTGCGTTGAATAGTCGCGCCGCCATTCCAGCAATGCGGTCCAGCGCAGGCTCGGGCTCGGTATCCAAAATATTGAGAGTGTGCAGCGTAGCCAATCTCTGCAATTCGTTGTCGGGCACCGGGTGCGCTAATCGCGGCTTCGTAGAGATCATCCGTTGTCACTCATTTTCGGCACCGATTCAAGAATCTGGCGCAGCACCTGGGCCAAATCTCCCGCTCCATCCGTCGCCGCTTCCGGTTCGCTTTCTTCTGGTCCCAGGTCTATTCGCTCAGTCCGCTGTCGCATGGCTGCTTCAAATTCTGCACGGACACTCGCTTCCGCTTTAGCAGGAGCCACAATCAGCGCTCGGAATCGCCTCTCCGTTTCTTTCAAGCCGCGTGCCGCCGCCACTCGGGCCATTCGCTCCATTCCAACAAGAAGTTCGGCCCGGCCCGCCATAGTGGCGCCTTCCGACTCGCTGTAATTGGTCACAATGGCAATCAACGCTTTCATGCATCCGATGGCGGATTCAATCCGGTTCATTCCCAGCATGCGCGTGCCTAAAGCGCTCAAAGCCTGGCATTTTTCATTTGCCCAAACAAAGCGCGGATTCAATTTGTGTGCTGAGTTTTTCTGTTCGCACCAACGCCGGTTCGAGTACATCGCCGAACGTATTGCCTGCACCAACAGTTCCCCGGAGACTTCATCTTTTACCAGAAAGTCTTCCACGCCCTGTGCGGCGACATTAAACTCAACGCACTCTCGTGTATCGCCCGTCAAAACCAGCACCGGCAACTCCGGCACCGCTTTACGAACAGCCGCGTAGCTATCCGGTCCGCTGCTATCCGGCAGTCCCAAATCAAGAATCACCAGGTCAATCCCGCCTTTGGAAAGCCGCTGCAAGCCCGCCTTCAGACCATCAGCCCATTCCAAACGGTACGTCCCGTTGCCATACTCTTGGAGCGCATAACGCACCAACAACATCGCATCTTCGTTGTCCTCAATCAGCAGGACACACTCTTGACGGTTACCCAGTGAGTCTTTCTCACGCGGCAAACAGTCAACGACATCGCAAAACTGAAGCCCTACCGTAGCCATAAATGTACCCCCGTTGTAGGGAACACCTTACTTATCGGTACCAACCGTCAAAGACTTGAGTCTGATTTGTGATTTTCTTAACGTTCCCGCGCGATCTTGCACGGCTAGGCCGCTTCACTCGTCGCAGTTCTGAGGGCGCCCTCAAACTGCTCAATCTCATGCAACACTTTGGCGCCATCGGCGGCACGCGCTGCGCTTTCAATCCGCGCGCCGATCTCGCCTATTTTCGGAAAGCCATACCCTTTGCCGATCCCTTTGCAGTTGTGCCCGATTCGCTGAATTACAACAAAGTCTTGCTGAACCAGCGCTTCTCGCATCTTTAGTGCATCCTGGCACCGATTCGCCAAAAACACTGGCCGCCGCGCCAAAATCATCTCAGGTAGTGTCTCCGCATGCGCAGCAGGCCGCTCCGCAAACTTCGCGATAGCCTCTATCAATTCATGCCGCTCTAATGGCTTGGTGAGGTGCCCGTCGCA
>CAWDPL010000052.1:0-60275 GCA_963804105.1 uncultured Alphaproteobacteria bacterium | reverse complement strand
CGACCAGCTGAACGCCTACCACGCGCGTGTGTTGGCTACGGTGGGGCCGCTAGTGGAGGCGGATGTGCGCGCCTGGCTGGAGAAGGCCTGCGCGCCGATCTAGGCTGTAAGCCGTCCCCAGGTTAAGCTGATCCCTCAACCGGCGACGGGCCAAAGTCCGCGCCAGTCCTCATAGGGTGGAACATGACCAGATCCGGCCTTCTCGGCTTTTCGCTCGCCTTGGCCCTCTTCGCCGCGCCGGCCCTGGCCGACACCGATCCGGTCACCGGCGCCGCCTCGGTCCCCGGCGAGCCGGAGCTGAACCTGCACGGGGTGATCGACATCCATGTGCACACAAGCCCCGACAGCATGCCGCGCTCCATCGACTCCGACGATCTGGCGCGCCTGGCCAAGCAGATGGGCATGCGCGGGCTGGTGCTGAAGAACCACTTCGAGACCACCGCCGCCCAGGCCTATCTAGTGCGCAAGGAGGTCCCGGGGCTGGAGGTGTTCGGCGGCATCACCATGGATCTGACCAACGGCGGCATCAATCTGGAAGCCGTCAAGCACATGGCCCTGATGAAGGGGGGGCTCGGCAAGGTGGTCTGGCTGCCGACCCAGGACGCGGAGAACGACTCCAGCCACCGGGCCAAGGGCGCGCCCTTCATCGTGATCGCCAAGGACGGCCAGTTGGTCCCCTCGGTGTTGGCCCTGATCGACCTGATGGCCCAACATCCGGAAATGATCCTGGAGACCGGCCATATCTCCGCCTCCGAGGTGCTGCTGGTGACCCATGAGGCCAAACTGCGCGGGGTCAAGCACGTGGTGGTCACCCACGCCATGTATTCCACCGAGAACATGACCATTCCCCAGATGAAACAGGCGGCGGCCGACGGCGCCTATCTGGAGTTCGTCGCCGACGGTCCTTTCGTCGGGCCCCAGCCACGTAAGACCATGGCCGACTACGCAGAGGCGATGCGCGAGGTCGGTCCCGAGCACTGCATCATGGCCACCGACTACGGCACCATCCACAACCCGCCCTTTCCCCTGCACCCGCAGGGCATGCTCAATTTCATGGCCGCCATCCACAAGGAGGGAATCTCGGTCGCCGACATCAACACCATGACCAAGACCAATCCGGCTTTGGTGCTGGGCCTGACGCCGTAAGGAGGGACCGGCCGATATGCCGCCCAAAAAACCCGATCTTCCCCAGGGCGTGCTCGACCTGTTGATCGACCACGCCCACGGCCGCATCGACCGCCGCCTGTTCCTGGAGCGCGCGCAGACCTATGCGCTGGGCGGCCTGACCGGCGCGGCCTTGCTGGAAATGCTCACACCTGACGCCGCATGGGCCGAGCAAATCTCCGCCTCAGATCCGCGCGTTCGAAGCCAAACCGTCACCATCGCCTCGCCCGAGGGCAATGGCGCCATCAAGGGTCTGTTGGTCTCCCCCGCCAAGCCCGGCCGATACCCAGTGGTGCTGGTAATCCACGACTACCGGGGCCTGTCTCCCTACATCCAGGACGTCGCGCGCCGCGTGGCGGTGGAGGGGTATCATCGCCCTGGCCGGGGACGGGCTGACCTATCTGGGCGGCTATCCTGGCAATTACGAGGACGCCGGCAAGATGTTCTACACGGCTGACCGCCAGAAGATGGTGCTCGACTTCCTCGCCGCCGCACGCTGGCTGAAGGCCAGCGAAAACAGCACCGGCAAGCTCGGCGCCGTCGGCTTCTGTTTCGGCGGCAGCGTGGTCAACAAGCTGGCGGTGCTTATGGGCGGAGAGTTGGACGCCGCCGTCGCTTATTACGGCGATGCGCCCAAGGACGAGGACGTGGCCAAGATCAAGGCGGCCATGCTGATCCAGCACGGGCAGTTCGACACCGCCCTGGTCGCCGGCTGGCCGGCCTTCGACGCCGCCCTGACCCGCGCCCACGTCCCGCATCAGGGCTATGTCTATGCGGGCGCCAATCACGGCTTCCACAACGACACCACCCCGCTCTACGACGAAGCAGCGGCGAAGCTGTCCTGGACCCGCACCATAGCCTGGTTCAACCGCTACCTGAGCTAGACGCGCCCCTAGCCGATGTGCAGGGCGAGCCAGACGGTCGGCGTCCGCGGGTCGGTCCAATCCACACGGTGGCGGCGTCCGGCGGGGATCAGGACGTGATCGCCCGGTTCCAACGTCAGCGGCGCTTGTCCTTCCAGCGTCAGGACTCGCTGCGCCTTTCAGCAGCAGGACCCACTCCTCGTGCGCCTGGCTTAGCCATTCGCCTGGCGGCGTGGCATGGCCAGTGGAGACGATGCGCTCCAGCCGCACGCCGGGCCGCTCGGAGCAGGTCGAGAAACTGCTCATCGTCCAAGGCGCCAGGCAGATCGGCCAGCAGGTTGTCGGGCACGCGCCTATTCCGCAGGAACGTAGATCTCCCCGCCGCCCTGGCGGAACTTCTGCGCCATCTCGCCCAGGCCGGCGTCCACGTCGTTCTGCGCCGCCGCGCTGGCGCGGATGTCCTGGCTGATCTTCATGGAGCAGAACTTGGGCCCGCACATGGAGCAGAAGTGCGCCGTCTTGTGCGCTTCCTTGGGCAGGCTCTCGTCGTGATACTCGCGCGCGGTTTCCGGGTCGAAGCCCAGGTTGAACTGGTCCTCCCAGCGGAACTCGAAACGGGCGCGCGACAGGGCGTCGTCCCAGGCGCGCGCGGTTGGATGGCCCTTGGCCAGGTCCGCGGCGTGGGCCGCGATCTTGTAGGCGATGACGCCCTGCTTGACGTCCTCGCGGTCGGGCAGGCCCAGGTGCTCCTTGGGCGTGACGTAGCAGAGCATGGCTGTGCCGAACCAGCCGATCATGGCCGCGCCGATGGCGCTGGTGATGTGGTCATAGCCCGGCGCCACGTCGGTGGTCAGCGGCCCCAGCGTATAGAACGGCGCCTCATGGCAGTGCTTGAGCTGCTCGTCCATATTGGCCTTGATCTTGTGCATGGGCACGTGGCCGGGGCCCTCGATCATGGTCTGGACATTGTGCTTCCAGGCGATGGTCGTCAGCTCGCCCAGGGTGCGCAGCTCGGCGAACTGGGCTTCATCGTTGGCGTCGGCGATCGAGCCTGGGCGAAGGCCGTCGCCCAGCGAGAACGAGACATCGTAGGCCCGCATGATCTCGCAGATGTCCTCGAAGCGCTCATACAGGAAGTTCTCGCGGTGGTGCGCCAGGCACCACTTGGCCATGATCGACCCGCCGCGCGAGACAATGCCCGTGACGCGTTTTGCCGTCAGCGGGATGAACGGAAGACGCACGCCCGCGTGGATGGTGAAGTAGTCCACGCCCTGTTCGGCCTGCTCGATCAGGGTGTCGCGGAACACTTCCCAGGTCAGGTCCTCGGCGACGCCGCCCACCTTCTCCAGGGCCTGATAGATCGGCACCGTGCCGATGGGGACCGGGCTGTTGCGCACGATCCAGTCGCGGATGTTGTGGATGTTGCGGCCGGTGGACAGGTCCATCACCGTGTCTGCGCCCCAGCGGGTGGCCCACACCATCTTGTCGACCTCGTCGGCCACCGACGACAGCACGGCGGAGTTGCCGATGTTGGCGTTGATCTTGACCAGGAAGTTGCGGCCGATGGCCATGGGCTCCAGTTCGGTATGGTTGATGTTAGCCGGGATGATCGCCCGCCCGCGCGCCACTTCGCTGCGCACGAATTCCGGCGTCACGAAGTCGGGAATCTCCGCGCCGAAGCTCTCGCCGTCGCGGATAGCGCCATCGTTCTCCTGGCGGCGCAGGTTCTCGCGGATGGCGACGTATTCCATCTCGGGCGTGACGATCCCACGCCGGGCGTAGTCCATCTGGGTGACGCCCGCGCCGGCCCTGGCGCGGTAGACGCGGCGCGGGGCGGAGAATTGCGGCGCCAGATGCTCGCCCTTGGCGAAGCCGTTGTCCTCCGGCTTCACGTCGCGCGGATTTTGCACGATCTCCACGTCGCCGCGCGATACCACCCACGGCTCGCGCACCCGGTCCAGGCCCTTGTGGATGTCGGTCGACACGGCCGGATCGGTATAGGGGCCTGAGGGGTCGTAGATGGTGACCGGCGGCTCGTTGGCCGAGGGATGCACCGCGACCTCGCGGAAGGGCACGCGGATGTCGGGCCACAGGACGCCGTTCTGATAGACCTTGCGCGAACCGGGCCGCTCGCCGGTGGCGACCTTGGACATCGGCGTCTGGATATTCACGGCGGAGCTTCCCTGCGCTGGACGGACCAAGCATGGCGACGGGCGAAAAAAGGGCGCTGCACGCGCCGGTTCCCATCCCTTCGCCGGCATGACCCGGATCAGGTTCAGCGGGTCGCCGCTCCGACAGCGCGGCCTCTCAGTCCCTGTGGCGGGACACCCCGGAGAACAACGCCTCAACCCTAAAGCAAGGCGGCGGGGATGCAAGCTTGTCCGGCGCGCGATTATGGGGTTGGCGTAATCGATGGCGACGGCGTGATCGCCTGTTGCAGCTGTTGGCGCTGCTGTTGCTGCTGCTGCATCTGGGCGGCCAGATTGTCCTGTTGGAGTTGGCGCATCCGCGACTGTTCGGCCTGGATCTGCGCCCGCCGGCCAGGATTGCCGGGCAGGGCGGCGGTTGCCCGCTGCTGTTGCTGGAGTTGGACCGCCTGCTGCTGCTGGGTCTGCAGTTGTTCCTGCTGCAGGGACTTCGCGGCGGCAGTCTGTCCAGGGACATAGGTCTGGCTTCGCGCGGCGGGTGAGACCGCGAGAAACAAAATCAGCATCGGAAGGTTCAATCGCATTTCGCCGCTTAAATGGCCTTGGTGCTGTTCGGGTTCCAGTTCGGCCTGAGTGCGATGGGGAAATCCGGATCGATATTGAGGGCGCTTCTCACCCTCATCTGATCACGCGCGGGCGTTCCCGCAATATCATCAGTAAACTGATTAAGTGGCTTCACATTACAAATTTGTCGCATTTCTTGATTTTCATTTTGAGTCAGGCATTTATGAGCATACGCTCGCTCAAATCAGCCGCGCCGAGGTGTGGTGTTTTTAGTGCGGTCGGCGCGTTTTTCGCGCGGTCTCGCAGAAGGAGGTTTGGCATGCGTAGAACCTTGATCGTCGCGACTCTGGCGGCCTTGAGCTTTGGCGGGCTGGCGCAGGCGGCGCCGGCGCCGTCCATGGCGGTCGACGTCCGCGGGCTTCATCTCAATTCGCCCGCCGATGTTCAGGTGCTTTACCAGCGTGTGACCCAGGCGGCCGCGGACGTGTGCGCCCGCCTGCCGCGGGACATGTACGTCAATACGCGCGACCGCATGGAAAACTGCGACCGGCCGACCCTGGAAGCCGCGTACAAGACCATGCCCGCGTCGATGGCCGCGGCGCTGCGGGCGCGCTCCGCGTCGATGCGTCTGGCGGCCAACTGACCGCGCTCCGGTCCCGCATGCGCGCGCGCCGCCCGCTTAGTGAAAATCGCGCGACTTGGGCAGCACGCGCACATCGCGCGGGTGGCGATGGCGCACGGCGGGCGGCCGTTCGCGCGGATCGGGCGATGACTTTGTGCTGTCGGCGGGCAATAGGAACGGCCCGGTCTTGAGCGGCGGCTGCGACAGCAGGGCCAGTTCGGCGCTGATGTCCTCCAGTTGCTCGCCGATCAGGTGGGTCACGCCGTCCGCCTGCTGCACCTTGCCGCGCACCAGCATCAGGCGCGCGGCCATGACCACCGGCCGGTATTGCTGGAACAGCTTGGGCCACAGCACGATATTGGCCACGCCTGTTTCATCCTCAAGGGTGATGAAGGTGACATTGCCCTTGCCCGGCCGCTGGCGCACCAGCACCACCCCCGCCACGCTCGCGCGCCGCCCGTCCGCCATCGCGCCGTAGGCCTTGGCCGTGACCGCGCCGCGCGCGGCCAGCCGTTCGCGCAAAAAGCCCACTGGGTGTCCTTTGAGCGACAGGCGGAGGGTCTCGTAGTCGTTCACCACCTCCTGCGACAGCGCGGGCCGCGGCAGGGTCTGCGGCGGGCGCCCGTCCGCCTCGTCCAGGCCCGCGGCGGCGAACAAAGGGGCGGGGGAGGCGCGCGGCAAGCCCTTGGCCGCCCACAGCCCCTCGCGACGCGCGAGCTTCAGCGCGCCCAGGGCATCGGCGGCGGCCAGGGCGTCCAGGGCGGCGGCGGGCAGGGCGGCGCGGGTGCGCAGGTCGTCGATGGAGGCGAAGGGGGCCTCGGCGCGGGCCTGCATCAGCTGCAGGGCCCATTCCTCGCGGAAGCCGTCGACCAGACGGAGGCCGAGTTTAAGAACCCTTCCCCCTCGATGGGGGAAGGGCAGGGATGGGGGTGTGGGCAGACCGGCGCAGAATTCAGCGCGTGAGGCCTCGCCGCCTCCAGGGCTTGTCCTGAGCCCTCTGCGTGTCCACCCCCATCCCCGCCCTTCCCCCATCGAGGGGGAAGGGAGAGCGTTATTTTTTGCTTCCAGACCAGACGCTTCCAGCGTGCAATCCCAATCACTCGCGCCGACATCGGGAGGCCGCGCCTCCACACCATGCTCGCGCGCGTCGCGCACCAGCTGGGCGGGTGCGTAGAAGCCCATGGGCTGGCTGTTGAGCAGGGCGGCGCAGAACACCTCCGGGTAGAAGCATTTGATCCAGGCGGAGACATAGACCAGCTGGGCGAAGGCCGCCGCGTGGCTTTCCGGAAAACCGTATTCGCCGAACCCGCGGATCTGCTCGAAGCAGCCTTTGGCGAATTGCGGATCATAGCCGCGCGCGATCATGCGGCCGACCATCATGTCCTCATAGGTGTGGATGGTGCCCATGTGGCGAAAGGTGGCCATGGCGCGGCGCAGGCCATTGGCCTCGTCCCCGGTGAATTCCGCCGCCACCATGGCGATGCGCATGGCCTGCTCCTGGAACAGGGGCGTGCCCAGGGTCTTGCGCAGCACCTTCTTCAGCTCGTCGGGCGGGTATTTCGGGCCGGGCGCGGGGAAATCGACCTCGAACACGCCGCCCCTCGCTTCGATCTCGCGCTTCTCCTTGCGGGCCTTCAGATAGGGATGGACCATGCCGCCCTGAATGGGGCCGGGCCGCACGATTGCCACCTCCACCACCAGGTCGTAGAACTCGCGCGGCTGAAGGCGCGGCAGCATGGCCATCTGCGCCCGGCTCTCCACCTGGAACACCCCCACCGAGTCCGCCGCGCACAGCATGTCGTAGACGCGTGGGTCCTCCTTGGGCAGGGACGCCAGGGTCAGGGGCTCGCCGCCCCAATGATCCGGATGGTGCTGATGGATCAGCGCAAGGCTCTTGCTGATGGCCGTCAGCATGCCCAAGGCCAGCACGTCCACCTTCATGATGCCCAAGGCGTCGATGTCGTCCTTGTCCCATTCGATGAAGGTGCGGTCGGGCATGGCCGCATTGCCCACCGGCACGGTTTCCACCAGGGGCGCCTGGGTCAGGACAAAGCCGCCTACGTGCTGGGACAGGTGGCGGGGAAAGCCGATCAACTCTTGCGTCAGTTCCAGCGCCAGTTTGAGGCGCGGCGCCTCCGCATCCAGGCCCGTGCGCTGGACGTGGTCGTCCTTCAGGCCTTCGCCCCAGGACCCCCACACCGTGCCGGCCAGGGCGGCGGTGACGTCCTCGGTCAGGCCCAGCGCCTTGCCCACGTCGCGGATGGCCGAGCGCGGGCGGTAGCAGATCTGGGTGGCGCAGATGGCGGCGCGATGACGGCCGTAGCGGCGGTAGACGTACTGGATCACCTCCTCGCGCCGCGCGTGCTCGAAGTCCACGTCGATGTCCGGCGGCTCGCTGCGTTCTTCGGAGATGAAGCGCTCGAACAGAACGTCCTGCTTGGCCGGGTCCACCGAGGTGATCCCCAGGGCGTAGCAGACCACCGAGTTGGCCGCCGAGCCGCGCCCCTGGCACAGGATGCCCTGACCGCGCGCCCACAGGACAATGTCGTGCACCGTCAGGAAATAGGGCTCGTACTTGAGCTTGCGGATGACCCTCAGCTCCTTGCACAGGGTCTCGCGGATATCGCTCGGCGCGCCATCCGGATAGGCCGTGCGCAAGCCGGCGAAGGACAGGCGGCGCAGATGCTGCGTCGCCGTCTTGCCGGGCGGGACCGGTTCGTCCGGATACTGATATTTCAGATCGTCCAGCCGGAAAGCGCAGGCCTGCGCGACCTCCATCGTGCGCGTCACGGCGTCCTCATGGCCGCGGAACAGGCGCAGCATCTCTGCCGGGTCCTTGATGTGACGCTCGGCGTTGGCCTGCAGCTTGAGCCCGGCCTGATCGATGGTCACGCCGTGGCGGATGCAGGTCAGCACGTCCTGCAGCCGGCGCCGTTCATGGCTGTGGTAGAGCACGCCGTTGCTCGCCAGCATGTGCGTATCGACCCGCTTCGCCAACGCCGCCAAGCCATTGAGCCGCGCCCGGTCATCCCCCCGATAGAGCGGGGCGGCGAGCAGATACAGCCGATCCGGCCAGGCTGAGCGCCAGGCCTTCAGGCGCTGCTCGAACGCCGCATCGACGACCGCTGGGGCAGGAACCAGCCCGATCAGCCCCTCGCCCAACGTGCAGGCCTGATCGAAGGCGAGGCGGCATTGGTTTTTGGGGATGGGCTTCCAGTCGCTCTGACCGTCTTCGCTCGGCAGGTTGGCTGTGTCCGCGTCGATCTCAGCCTTACCGATGGACAGGATGCGGCAAAGGCGACCGTAGGCGGCTCGGTCGCGCGGATAGACGACCAACTCAGCTCCGTCGGTGAATTGCAGCCGGGCGCCGGTAAGCATCTCGATCTTTTCCGTCTTGCCCGCCTGCCAGGCCCGCACGATCCCCGCCAAGCTGTTGCGGTCAGCTACGCCGACGGCCGCCAACCCCAGCCGCCGGGCCTCGAACGCCAGCTCCTGCGGATAGGACGCCCCTTCCAGGAAGCTGTAGTGGGTAAGGCAGTCGAGTTCGGCGAAGCGGGTCATTCCCCTCTCCCCCTCGAGGTCGATTTAGAATTAAGCGTTCCCTCCCCCTCGATGGGGGAGGGGCAGGGGAGGGGGTGGAGGCAGGCGGTTTGATAGTTTGGCGCAAGAGGCTGCGCCGCCTCTATTGTTTCTCCTGCATCCTCAGTGACCCCACCCCCATCCCTGCCCTTCCCCCATCGAGGGGGAAGGGTCTCGAGAATGGCCTCAACCACGCCATCAGGATCGTTCAGCGCCTGTTCGTTGCGGAAACGCAGCACACGATAGCCCTGAGACCGCAGCCATTCGTCTCGCGTGGCGTCGTGTAATTGCGCTTCGGGCAGGTCGTGGCGGCCGCCGTCGACTTCGATGATCAGGCCCGCCGAATGGATCGCGAAATCCACGAGATAGCGGCCGATGGGCGCCTGACGCCGGATGGGCAGCTGCAACGCTCTAAGCACCACCCAAAGCTTCTTTTCCGACACGGTCATCTCGCGCCGAAGCCGCCGACCGCGTTTCACGGAGCCGGAGGCGTGACGCGTCCGATCGAAAAGCTCCATCACCCCCACACTCCATGCATCCGCCACACCGGCGCGGCGTCGGCGTCTTCGCGGCCGTAAAGGCCTTCGCGGTAGAGCCAGAAGCGGCGGCCGGCTTCGTCTTCCACGGCGTAGTAGTCGCGCGTGCGGGCCGGACCTGAGCGCCACCATTCGGGGCTGAGGCGTTCGGGGCCTTGCGCCTTGACCACGCGGTGAGGGGCTCTGCGCCAGACGAAGCGCGAGGGCGCCGCGTCGGGCCATTCGGCGATGGCCTCCACCGGCTCGGGCGGCTCCAGCAGCAGCAGCGGGCGCGGACGGCCGGGACCCGGCGTGGAGGCGCCGGGCGCCTGCGGTCCCGCGCGCAACCAGCGCTCGCTGCGTTCGGGCAGATGGCTTTCGAACGGAGCGGGTCGGCGCACCGCGTCCTCGCCCAGCTTGGCCTTGAGCCGGTCGATCAGGCCGGCCAGGGCCTCGGTCTGGACCTGCGGACCTTCGACATCGCCCGCCATGACGTCCTGGCGCGCGGCCAGCGGTTCGGCGGCCAGGGCGCTCAGCATCAGGGCGTCGGCCCCGAAGCCCAGGTCCAGCCGCTCCAGCCCCTTTTCCTTGAGCAGGCGCAGCAGATGCGCGGGGGAGCGGGAGGGCGCGCTCAGCCCGGCGGTGAGGCGCACCCGCCGCCCGTCGGTCCGGAAGGCGTCCAACGCCAGCGTCCGCGCGCCCATGCCGTCGCGTTCGAGCTGGGCGGCCAGGGCCTGGGCCAGGGCGGGCAGGGCGAACTCAACGCCCTCCATGGTGATCAGGGGCTCGGCGAAGGCCTGCCACACGCGATAGTCCGCCGGCGGACGTTCGCTCTTGAGCGGCTCGGCCTCCACGCCCAGGGCCTGATCCAGTCGCCGCACCAGGTTAAGGCCCGCCTCGCCGCGAAAGCGCCGGGCCAGCCCCGCGCGCGGCAGGGCGTAAAGGTCCCCGATCCGGCGCAGACCGAAGCGGGCCAAAAGGCGAACGGCGTCCGCGTCGATGCGCAGGGCCTCCACCGGCAGGTCCGCCAGGGCCTTGCGTGCTCCGCCGGGTGGCGCGATGACGCGTCGCGCTGCGCCATGGCGCGCTAGGGCCCAGGCCGCGCCGGGGGTGTCGGCCAGAGCCAAGGACGCGGGAATGTCGGCGTCATCAAGCCTGCGGCCGATCTCGCCCAGCAACGCGGCCTCGCCGCCGAACAGGTGCGCGGCGCCGGTCATGTCCAGCATCAGGCCCTCGGCGCCCGGCGGTGCGGCGTCGATCGCCACGGCGGGGGAGAAGCGCTCGAACCATAGGGCGAGGGCGTGAAGGGCGCGGGCCTCCATTTCCGGTTCGGCGGGGGCGACGGTCAGGCTAGGCGCGATGGCGCGGGCGTCGGCGTGCGACTGGCCCGCGCGCAGGCCCAGCCGCTTGCCCGCCGCATTCACTGCGTGCAGCACCAGCCGGCCGCCGGTATGGGCGGTGAGGGCGAACGCGCCTTCATCTCCTCCCCTGCGAAGCGGGGGAGGGGGACCGCCTGAAAGGCGGTGGAAGGGGCCGGCGCTGCGAGAAGCCCCTTCCACCACGCTGCGCGTGGTCCCCCTTCCCCGTTCCGCTTCGCTGCACAGGGAAGGAGAAGAGGTTTCAGGCGGCGTCGCGGCGTTCGGGGGCCCGGACCGGCGCCAGGCCGTGATCGGCCAGTCCGGCAGCCAGATGGAAACCATGCGTCTCAGGGTCGTGCTCCAGCAGGAAGACGCCGCCATGGCCTGTGCGGCTGCGCGCCAACTCGGCGCGGATGCGCGCGGCGCCGGGTGCGCGCGGGTCAAGGGGATGGGCGGCGGAGGGCGCCGCGCCGACGCGCCAGCGCAGGCGCGCGGCGCTGAGGTCGGCGGGCGGACGGGGCCGCAGCACCAGCCCCTGGCCCCGCCCGGCGCGGGCGGCGAAATCCAGTCGGCGGGTGGCGACGAAGGACGGCGCCGCCACGGCGCCCAGGGCGGCGCACACGGCGCCGGATTTTAGCGTCTCCTCCAGGGCCCACAGGGTCTGCGCCTGCCGCGCGGCGACCACCAGGATCAGACGCTCATGGTCGAGGCCCAGTCCTTTGCAGCCCCAGCCGAAGGGATGGCCGTGCTCGTTCAGCCAAGCCCGCTCGGCGACGAAGGCCAGGGGCCTGGAGTCGCCGTTCGCCGCCGCCGCCCGCAACGCCCGGTCCAGGGCGAAGGCCGCCGCGCTGGGCAGGTCCTGAGGCTCGCTCGGCGCGATCTCTTCCAAGGGCTCGGGCGTGGGCAGTGCCTTGGCGGCAAAGGGTTTGGGCGCTTTTGGAAGGACGAGGACGGAAACCATGTTCTCTTTTTGTTCTAATGGCGAATGAGAGTCACCGCGTTCGCCAGGCCTCGTCCTTCAGTCTTTGAGCAGTTTCGCCGAAGCGGTCTCGATGCGGTCCTGCAGCAGCGCGCATGAACTCCGCGCGCGTGAGGCCCGGTTCGATCGGATCGAGCATTGAACCACCACCGTTCCCGGGCCTTTTCCGGCCAAGCCCCGCGCGTCCAGGTAAACGCCTGAATTGGTGGCCACCGGCGCGCAGGGCAGGTCCAGTTCGCGGTACAGGGCGGCCACGCCGGGCTTGTAATCGGCCGGCGCGCCGGGCGGATGGCGGGTGCCTTCGGGGAAGATCACCAGCTGGCGCGGCTCAGCCATCAGCTGCTTGGCGTCGGCGATCATGGCGCGCATCGCCTTGGCGTGGGCCTCGCGATCCACCTCGATCATCCTGGCCTTGCGGCTGAGCGGGCCGAAAGCCGGAATTTTCGGACAGCTCCTTCTTCATGACGAACATGGGCGTCCGCTGCGAAGATGAAGGGTGGCGCGATATCGAACATGCTCTGGTGCTTGGCGGCGATGAGATAGGCGCCTTGCGGCAGCTTCCCGGCGCCGCGCACCTCCAGGCGCACGCCGCCGATCACCCTCATGCCCCAGATGATCACGCGCGCCCACGCCTTCAGACCCGCCCCGTATGCCCGCGCGCGGAACCAAACAGGAGCGGCAGGTAGAGCGCCATCGCCAGGAAGGTCACGCTGTAGATCCAGGCGCCGTGCAGCGCGGCGCGGATCGTCATGACGCGGCTTGGCTCGACGCCCGATTCGGCGTCCGGCCGGGGTTTGGGCGCGAAGTGAAGCACCGCCTCGCGCGCCTGGATGATGAGGTACTCGGCGTATTCCAGCATCATCCGCCGGGCGTCGTGCTGGTTGCGCCACCAGGCCCGCGCGTTCAGCTCGGGGGTGGCCACCGGATAGGGAATCAGGACCGGTGTCGGGCAGGGCGCCGCGCAACTCCAAAAGGGCGCGCGGCATGTGGTAATCGGCGGTGACGACGATCAGGTTGTCATAGCCCCTGGCCCGGACCCAGTCAGCGGTCTCGTGGGCGTTGCCGATGGTGTCCTCGGCCTCGAAGCCCAGGTCCACGCAGCAGTCGTAGATCGGCGCGGCGACGGCGCGCGCCACGCGGCGGATATCCGCCCGCGTCGCCCCGCGGTTGACGCCGGACACCAGCATGCGCTCGGCCTTGCCCTGGCGCAGCAGCTGCATGCCCGCCTCGATCCTCTGACTGGACATGCCGGTTAGCACCACCAGACCTTCGGCCTTAGGCGGTTCGGCCGCGGGGGTGGAATGGGCCACGCGCGAGGCGAAGGCCAACAGGCCCAGGCCCCACACGAGCAGCACCAGCAGGATGATCGACAAGCTCTTCACGCCGCTACGCCATATCCTTCAACAGCCTCATTGCCGCCAGCCGCGCCGATGTCGCCGCCACCAGGGCGGCGGCCACGGGGCAGATCGGCAACACCGCCAGATCGGTCCAGGCGATCGGCAAGACCGGCGTCAGACCGCTGCCGCCGCCCAAGACTCGGGCGGCGGCTCCGATCATCGCCGCGGCGAGGGCCGCAAACAAGCCCGCACCGGCCGACAACAGGGCGAATTGGCGCTGGACCAGTCCGGCGATGAAGCGGTCCTCGGCGCCGGCGATGTGCAGCACCTCCACGATCTCGTGCCGCGCGGCCAGGGCGGCGCGGGCCGCGAAAGCGATCATCGCGGCCGCCGCGGCGGCGGTGAGCAGGAACAGACCCATGGCCGCCAGCCGAGCCCAACTCCCGGCGCGGACGATGTCGGCGATCCACACGCTGTGATCATCCACCGTGGCGTCGATGTTCTGCGCCTTGAGCGCCCGATCCAGGTCCTGGGCGCCGGCGGGCGCGGACTTGTCCAACTCCACGGCCACCAGGCGCGGGATCGGCAGGTCGTCGGGCAGGGCGTCCTTGCCGATCCAAGGCTGCAGCAGCGAGATGGCCTTGTCGCGGCCCAGCGCCTGCACCTCGCCCACGCCCTTGACGCCGGCCAGGGTCTCGGCGGCCCGCGCCGCCGCGGCGTCGGCGCTTTCCCCGCCCGAGGGGCGCACCAGCACCGTGGCGGAATCCCGCAGCTGGGCGGTCCAGCCGCGCGCGGCCCGGTCTCCGGCCAGGGCGGCCAGGGCCGTTAGGCAGGCGAAGAAGCACAGCACCGCGATGACGAAGGCCAGGGCCCCGTCGCGGGCGTCGCGGGCGGGCAGCAGCGGCGCGGGCCGCCAGCGTCGCAGGAAGGCGGCCGAGGGGTCCTCGCTCATGGCCAAGGCTCCGCAGAAAGCCGGCCGCCGTGCAAGCGCAGGACCGGCATGCCTGAGCGCGCCACCAGATCCTGGTCGTGGCTGGCGATCAGAACCGTGGCGCCCAGGCGATTCAACTCCACGAACAGCTTCAGGATGCGCAGGCCGAGCTCGTGATCGACATTGCCGGTCGGCTCATCCGCCAGCAACAGGTCAGGTCGGCCCACCACCGCGCGGGCGATGGCCAGGCGCTGTTTTTCCCCGCCCGACAGCGTCTCGGGCATGGCGTGCAGTTTCTTGCCCAGCCCCACCCAGGCCATCAACTCCGCCACGTCCTGCCGGTAGTCGTCCGGCCTTCGCCCGGCGATGCGCAGGGGCAGGGCCACGTTGTCGAAGGCGCTCAGGTGGTCGAGCAGGCGAAATTCCTGGAACACCACCCCGATCCGACGGCGCAGCTGCGGCAGGATGCGGGGCGGGGCGGTCGCCAGGTCGTGGCCGAACAGGGTGATCAGTCCGCGCGACGGGCGCTCGTCCATGTAGATCAGTTTGAGCAGGGAGCTCTTGCCCGCGCCCGATGGCCCCGTGAGGAAATGGAAGGAGCCGGGCCCCAGGGCGAAGCTGATGTCGCTTAGGGTTTCTGGGGCGCGGCCGTAGCGCAGGCCCACATCGGCGAACCGAAGAACCGGCGCGTCCGCGTCCTGCGACCGCTCGGCGTTCGCGCCTGGGGCGAAATCAAGGATTTGACGCGCGTTTCTGGACATGGGGGCGGAAATCGGCGACCTCCAATAGGGTAGTATGGAGCGACCAATTCGCTGGCCATGATACTGACCTGTCCCAACTGCGCCACCCGCTATTTCCTGCACGACGTGCTCGTGGGGAGCGCCGGTCGCACGGTTAAATGCACCAGCTGCGGCTCGACCTGGCGCGCGGAGGCCCACGAGGACGATCCTCTGCCCCTGATTGCGCCGACGGCGGAGCCCGCCGAGCCCGAGCCCGTCGCCGCCAAGCCCGCGTCCGATACGCTCAGCGCCCTTCCCGCCGACCGGTTGCCGCAAGCTTTCCGCGCCCGGGCCCAGGAGCAGCGCAAGGTGCGCGAGGCGGCCGCCACCGGCGCCATCTGGGCCGGCCTCGCTTCCGGTCTTGTGCTGGTGATCGCCCTGGCGGCGGTGTTCCGCATGGATGTGGTGCGGCTATGGCCCAAGACCGCCAGCGCCTACGCCGCGGTCGGCCTGCCGGTGAACACCACCGGCCTGATCATCGAACAGGTCAAGGCGGCGCAGGGCTCGGACGGCGGACATCCGGCGGTGATGGTTTCCGGCGTCATGCGCAACATCGCCGACCGGACGGTCAAGGCGCCGCTTCTGCGCGTCAGCCTGCTGGGCAAGGACGGTCACGCCGTGGCCCGCAAACTGGCCGACCCGGCCGGTCCGCAGATCCGGCCCGGCGAGACGCGTCATTTCACGGTCGGCGTGGTCGACCCGCCCAAGACCGCCAGCGACGTGGAAGTGACCTTCGTCCTGGACACACCGCCGGTCGCGGCGACGCCAGCCGCGCCGATCCCCAAGCTGAGAGGCCCGGCCGGCGTTCAGCCCGTGCTCGGCGCCGGCGACGCCTCACGACGGCCAGCCCCAGGCGCCGGCCAAGCCGGTCGCCGGCTAGTGCGGCAATTCAGAAATTCGCCTGAGTTTAATCGAGGTCGCTGTGCGAATTTCCGAATCTCAAGCCACACCGGGACTGACGATTTCTGGTTCGGGACACTAGGCCATGACGCCGATCGTCCTGTTGTCGGCCGAAGAGATCGCCAAGCGCGTCGATCGGCTGGCCAAGGCAGATCGCGCCCCGCATCGACGAGGGCACCGTCGCGGTGGCCCTCCTGACCGGAGGGTTGTGGTTCGCCGCCGACCTGACCCGCGCCCTGGCGGAGCTCGGACTGCACCTGCCGTTCGACGCCCTGTGGCTCAGCTCCTACGGCGAGGGTCGGACCTCAAGCGGGCAATGCGAAGTGCGCGCGGGGCTGCAGCGGCCGGTGGCCGGGCGAAAGGTGCTGCTGATCGACGACGTGCTGGACTCCGGCCTGTCGCTCGGCGAGGGCGCGCGGATTCTGCAGGGCGCGGGCGCCAGCGAAACCCTGCTGGCCGTGTTCGCCCGCAAGCCCTGGCCCAAGGCCCGAGCCGTACAGCCGGATTTCGTGGCCTGGGACGCCCCGGCCCGGTTTCTGGTGGGCTATGGCATGGACGCGGCCGGCGACTGGCGCGGCTTGCCCTATATCGGCGCGTTGGACTGAAGTTCGGAACGCTGTGGACCCAGCGGGGTTTCCTTTCCAGCGTGGCGTTTCCACGCCCGGTAGGGAGTCCGCCATGAACGCGGTTGATCTTGAAGGCACAGTCAGACGCAACGCCCGCCGCCTGCGCGGTTCGACGTCGCGTCTGGTCGACGACGGCCAAAGCGTGGTGAACGCCAAGCTGAACGAGGCGGCCGACATCATTCAGGGCGCGTTCGCCCATCTGCTGGAAGAAAGCCAGGATGTCATTCGCGCTAAGATGGCCGAGGCCTCGGAGGTGCTGCATCATTCGCGCGAACTGGCGGCCGACGGCGTCAGACACGCCCTGGATCAGGCGAGGGATCGGGCGGAGAAATCCTATGTCGAATGGGACAAAATAGCTCGCAGACGCCCGCTCGCCATGGCCGGGGTCGCCGTCGCGCTGGGCCTGGCCATAGGCCTGACGCTTCGCCGCCGCAAGGCGGGCGCCAATCTGGCGGTCAAGGAAGGCGCTGAAGCGGATCCTGCCCGCGCGCCCGTGAAGGTCAAGACCGCGGCGCCCGCCGCGCGCCGAACCCCATCCGTGCGCAAAACCGCCCGAGCGAGGAAGCCGTCTCCACCCGAGCCGCCGACCGTGGCCCATTGAGGCGCGTACGGGGAAGGCTCAGCCCAGCCAGGGCGCCAACGGCTCCCGGGCCAGCATCTCCTCATAGCTCGGCCTAGGCCGCACCACAGCGAATTCGCCGCCCTTGACCAGCACCTCCGGAACCAGAGGGCGGCTGTTGTATTCGCTGGACATGGTGGCGCCATAGGCGCCGGCGGTCATGAAGGCCACCAAGTCGCCGGGCTGAAGCGGCGGCAGCAGCCGGTCGCGGGCGAAGGTGTCGCCGGTCTCGCAGACGGGACCGACAACATCCATGGCCGACAGATCGGCGCCCGGCCGGGGCGTCCGGACGGGACGCAGGTCGTGATAGGCGTCGTACATGGCGGGGCGCACCAGGTCGTTCATGGCGGCGTCGACCACCAGGAAGCGCTTTCCTTCGGGCCGCTCGTGAATGTGGATCACGCCGGCCAGCAGAACGCCCGCATTGGCGGCGATCACTCGGCCGGGCTCGAACACCAGGTCGACATCGAGGCCCGCCAGGGCCTGGTCCACCACGGCGGCGAACTGGGCGGGCGAGGGGGGATCGGGCTGGTCGAAATAGGGTGCGCCCAAGCCGCCGCCCAGGTCCAGCCGCTCCACATGCAGGCCCCGGCCGCGCAGGGTCAGGACGAGGGCGCGCATCTTGGCGAAGGCCTGCAGCATGGGCGACAGGTCGGTGATCTGGCTGCCGATGTGGCAGGCGACCCCGATGGGATTGAGCGAGGCCGAGGCTGAGGCCTTGGCGTAGAGGCGTTCGGCCTCGGAGAAGGACACCCCGAACTTGTCGTCGCTCTTGCCGGTGGCGATCTTGTCGTGTCCGCCCGCGGCGATATCGGGATTGACCCGGATGGTGATATTGGGCCGCGCGCCGAGCCGCTCGGCCAGGCCAGCCAGAAGATCCAGCTCGGGCTCGGACTCCACGTTAATCTCGGACAGGCCCGTCTGAATGGCGAAGGTCAGTTCATGAGCCGTCTTGCCGACACCCGAGAAGACGATGCGCTGCGGCGGCACGCCGGCGGCCAGGGCGCGCCTGATCTCACCTTCCGACACCGTGTCCGCGCCCGCGCCGAGACGAGCGAGGGTCTTGAGCACCGAAAGGTTGGAATTGGCCTTCACGGCGAACGCGATCAGGGCGCGTCGGGCGGCGAAGGCCCTCTGGAAGACGTTGTAATGCCGCTCCAAGGTGGCGGTCGAATAGACATAGACCGGCGTTCCCACCGCCTGGGCGATGCGGGAAAGGGGGACGTCCTCGCAGTAAAGTTCGCCGTCGCGAACCTCGAAGAAGTTCATCTCGGCAGGGCGTTGGGGTTGCCCACGGGGTCCGGCAGCAGGCCGCCGGAATTGGGATTGTCGAACGGATTAGGTGCGGCCCCCGGCGTCGGCGAGGCGCGCAGGGGATCGAGCGCCGGATCGCCCTGTCCGTAGTCGGGCGGCGGCGGGGCGGGATCGCCGCCGTTGTCGCCCCTGCGATTGGCCAGGGCCTGTCGCTGTTCGCGTTTCTTCTCGGCGGCGAAGTCGCTCCTTGGCCTTGGAGCCGAACAGGGGCGCGGGACGCTCCAGCGAGCCCTCCTTGCCGCATGCGGCCAGCGCCAGGGCGCCGATCAGGGCCGCTCCGGTCGCCAGCCGAAAAAGGGGAAGCCGGGTCGGGTCGATGCTCATGACAGACGTTCCTTCCAGCGTTCGATCTGCGCGCGGACTTGGGCGGGCGCGGCGCCGCCGTAACTGTTGCGGCTGGCCGCCGACGCGGCGGGAGACAGGACGGCGTAAACCGTCTGGTTGATCCCAGGCTCGATGGCCTGAAACTCGGCCAGTGGCAAGTCCGCAAGGTCAACGCCCAGCGCCTCGGCCCGTTTCACGGTCGCGCCGGTGATATGGTGCGCCCGGCGGAACGGCAGGTCCAGGGTCCGCACCAGCCAGTCGGCCAGGTCAGTGGCGGTGGAATAGCCGGCGCCGGCCGCCGCGGCCATGCGCTCGCGGTCGGGCGCCATGTCCTGCACCATGCCGGTCATGGCCGACAGGGACAGGCTGAGGGCGTCAAAGGCCTCGAACACCGGCGGCTTGTCTTCCTGCATGTCCTTGGAATAGGCCAGCGGCAGGCCCTTCATCACCGTCGTCAGGCTGACCAGGGCGCCCAGGATGCGGCCGACCTTGGCGCGCACGAGCTCGGCGGCGTCCGGATTGCGTTTCTGCGGCATGATCGAGGAGCCGGTGGTGAAGGCGTCCGACAGCGCTGATGAAGCCGAACTGCGGCGTCACCCACAGGACGATCTCTTCCGCCAGACGAGACAGATGGGTTGCGCAGATCGCGGCGGCCGACAGGGCCTCCAGGGCGAAATCCCGCGCCGAGACGCTGTCCAGCGAATTGGCCGTGGGCCCGTCGAAGCCGAGCGCCTTGGCGGTCATCGTCCCGGTCGATGGGAAAGGGCGAGCCGGCCAGGGCGGCGGCGCCGAGCGGGCATTCGTTCATGCGCGCGCGCGCATCGCCAAAGCGGCCGGCGTCGCGGCCGAACATCTCCACATAGGCCATCAGATGATGGCCGAAGGTCACCGGCTGGGCGGGCTGCAGATGGGTGAAGCCCGGCATCAGCGTGTCGACGTGGGCCTCGGCCTTGGCCAGCAGGGCCGCTGCAGGGCGTGCAGCTGCAGGACCGAGCGATCGCACGCCTCGCGCACCCACAGGCGGAAATCCAGGGCCACCTGATCGTTGCGCGAGCGGGCGGTGTGCAGCCGGCCGGCCGGCTCGCCGATCAGCTCCTTGAGCCGGGCCTCCACGTTCATGTGGATGTCCTCGAACGCCTCGCGGAAGGGGAAGACGCCCTGGCGCCATTTCATGCTCGATGATGTCCAGGCCCCTCAGGATCGCCGCGCCGTCGGCGGCGGAGATCACGCCCGGTCTCGATCAGCATGGCCGCGTGGGCGCGTGAACCTGCAGATCCTGCGGCGCCAGCCGCCGATCCACGCCGATGGACACATTGATCGCCTGCATCAGTTCTGCGGGCTTTTCCGAGAAGCGTCCGCCCCATATGGTCTGCCCCCGCGCCTGATCGGAGGTCGGCGCTGCGGTGGGCATCTTGTCGGAGGCGTCGTCGGTCATATGAGCCAGGTCCAGCACAGCCGGTGAAAGCAAAAGGAAAGGCGCGACGGACGCCCTGGCTGATTGGCTTGGCCGTGATCGCTGTCGCCGCGGTTCTATACGCCATCGTCGCCCATGGTTTCAAACTCGGCGACGCCAGCCTGAAGAGTTTGGCGACCGGCGCCATGGCCAAGCTGCAGGTTCCCGACGCCCCGCGCGGCGAACCGGACGCCGCTTTCTTCGGCCCGAACGGCGAGATCTTCATCTGGCGGACTTCAAGGGCCAGGTCCTGGTGGTGAACTTCTGGGCCACATGGTGCGCTCCCTGCGTGCAGGAGATGCCGACCCTGGCCAAGTTGCAGGCCGCCTTCGCCGGTCAGCCGGTCAAGGTTCTGGCCATCAGCCTGGACCGTCCTGAAGACAAGGAGTTCGCGCAGCGCTTCATTCTCAAGCATGGGCCCTTGGTTTTCTACCAGGATCCCGAATATGCGTTGCCGTTCTCACTGGACCCGCGCCCAGAGGCGTGCCGATTACAGTGATCATAGACCGGCAGGGTCACGAACGGGCGCGTTTGGAGGGCGGGGCCGATTGGAATTCGGTTGAGGCCAAGGCTGTGCTCAACCGCGTGCTGTCAATTCGCGATTAACGCCCTTTTGGGTTGACCAAAACTGGGGTCCGAGGTCATCTTCTTCAAGCAATCGGCGTTCTTGGCTTCGCTATCCTTCAAAGCAGGCGTCCAAACCCTGCAAACGGACTAGTCGCTACCCCAGAATTGAGATTGTCCGCGGGCTCAGCCGTTTGCGCGAAGCCCGAGAACTGGAACGGCTCGTCAAGGAGACAGCGACATGTCCAACGGAACCGTGAAGTGGTTCAACACCACCAAGGGTTACGGTTTTATCCAGCCCGAGGAAGGCGGCGCGGACGTCTTCGTCCATGTCAGCGCCGTCGAAAAGGCGGACTGCGCGGCCTGAACGAAGGCCAGCGGGTGAGTTTCGAACTACAAAGCGAGCGCGGCAAGACCGCGGCGGTGAACCTCAAGGCGCTTTAGGGCCGGAGCGGCGGTGTTGAACTTTATTAGGCGTCGGCCCACGTCGGCCGGCGCCTTTTTCATACCGCCGTCAGACCTCGCCCACTGCCGCAGGAGGTTATGATAGGTCCCCGTTAGGCTAACGGCGGCGGTGTGTTCGTCTCCGAGCACGCACCGGACCTGCGAGACCGAACGGTCCAGATCATAGAGAATTTCCCGCTGCTCGTTCGAGCGGATCATGGACTGCACCCAGAAGAACGAGGCCCACCGCGCGCCTCTCGTCACCGGCGTGACGCGGTGCACGCTGGAGGCGGGATACAACACCATGTCCCCGGCCGCGAGTTTGACGGGCGGCTGCGGCGTCGGGCTCTCGATCACCAGTTCGCCGCCGTCGTAGTCCCGCGGATCGCTCAGGAACAGGGTGCAGGACAGATCGGTGCGATAGCGCGCGCCGCGTTCGACGCTGACGCGGACGGCGTTGTCGATATGGGAGCCAAAGCCCATGCCCGCCTCGTAGCGGTTGAACAGGGGCGGAAAGACCCGCAAGGGCAGGGCGGCCGAGATGAAAGTCGGGTTTTGACCCAACTGGCTGAGGATCAGGTCCTGCAGCGCCCGGACCTGGGGCGCATCCTCCGGAACCTGCAGATTGGCCTTGGCCAGGGCCGACTGCCCGCCTGCCGTGACGGCGCCGTCCACCCAGGGAGCGGTCGCCAGCACCTGTCGGCAATGGTCCAGCATCTGCGCGTCAAGCACGCCGGGAATCTGCAGCATCATGCGGCGGCCTCTTGGCCGAGGGCCTTCAGCGCCGGCTCGGCGTGGGCGCGAAGGGCCTTGGCCATCCGTCCGGCGGGTGTCGGGCGGCGCGCCGTCCAGAGCGCGCTTGAACAGAGCGGCCGCCTCCTCGATTCGGCCGTCCTCGGCCAGGTCCACGGCATGGTTGTACTGGCCGCGGAAATAGCCGCCTTCCGCCGAGCGGCGGCGCCAGTCGCTGGCGGCGGCCGGATCGGCGGGCGCGCCCCAGCCTTCCTCCAGGCAGCGCGCCACCAGGTTCATGGCCCGCGCATGACCTTGATCGGCGGCTCGGCGATACCAATACAGCGCGGCGGCCGGATCGCGCGCCACGCCGAGGCCGTTCAGATGCAGGTGGCCGAGGTTGTATTGCGCCCAGTCGCGCCGGCCGCCGGCGGCCTGCCGTACCAGCGGGCCGCCTCGGGCCATGTCCGGGCCGTCCCCCAACCGTTCTCATAGCACCGCCCGACCATGTTCAGGCCGTCCGCATCGCCCGCCTCGCCCGCCCGCGTGAACCAGACCAATGCCGCCGCCTCGTCGCGCGCCACGCCTCGGCCTTCGAGCAGCAACCGGCCGTAGCGCGCCTGCGCCGGCGTCAGGCCGTGCTCGGCCGCCGCGCGCACAAAGGGCGCGGCGCCGCTCCGGCGCATCGCTCAGCACCCGTTCAGCCGGTCCGGCGGCAAGGTCAGCAGGACGCCGGTCAGGAGGTCGGCGAAGGCCGGCGGAGTCATCGGCCTCAATACCGGAGTCGCGGCGAGGGTGACCGTGCGGCCCGGGCCGGGCACCGACATGGTTCTCCACCGCGGAGGAATAGTAGGCGTTGGCGTAGTAATGCGGTCTCGCCAGGTTGTAGGCGTTGAGTCGCAGGCCCAATGCGCGGTTGATCTGTAGCTCATCGTCCCGTCGACGGTGACATAGCCGGGGATATAGGCCGCGCCCGCCTGATCGGCGGATCGCGCGGCCCGATGGCGTTCAGCCCTCCGCCGACCGAAAACTGCTCGGCGAATTCGTACATGCCCTCACAAATTGAATTGGTTATGGGCGGTGTTGGGGATCGAGCTGACCGATCTGCGCCGGGGGTCAGGGACGCTACCGTGCGGGCGTCCAGATAGGTGTAGCCGGCGACGATCTCCAAGCGATCGGTGACGTGGCCCGTGACGCCCAGCTCCACGCCCTTGACCTGGAGGTTTCCCTGCAGGGAGGTGGTCAGGCTCACCGGATCGGTGACGCGGGCGTTCTGCATCTCGGTGTCGAACACCGCGCGGTCAGGGCGAGCCGGCGTTCGGGGTCGATGGCCTTCACGCCCAACTCGTAGGTGTGGTCCATCTCCGGCGCGAGGTCGGCGGTCTTGGTCGAGAGGGTCAGGTTCTCGGCCGAAGGATCGTAGGAGGTCCCGTAGGCGGCGTAGAGGCTCACGTCCTTGGTCGGCTTGTAGACCAGCGACAGACGGGGCGTGGCGATAGGTCCATGTGCGCAGATGGGTGTCGCCAATCGGCTTCGTCATAGCGGGCCTGGAAGCGGTCCAGCCGCACGGCGGCCGTCAGGCTCCATTGTTTTCCAATGTCGATGGTGTCGCCGATTAGGCCGCTGGCGGTCTGGGTCGAGGTGTCGGCGCCGAGGTGATCGGTGGTCTGGCGGCCGGGGAAGGGTTCGTCCGGATTGGGCGCGAGCAAGGGCATCGGGGCGATCAGGCTGATCTGATTGGCGTATCTTTGCTGGTGCAGGTCCTCCCGGTCGATTTCCAGACCCGCCATCAGGGTGTGGGACAGGGGACCGGTCTGCGCCTGGTAGGTGATCTGCACGTCGCTCATCACCGTGCGCAGCACGCCGCTCGCGGAGGGGCGGTCGCGTTGGACGAGGATTGCAGGCCGGCGGCGTTCCCGCGGCGGGCGCGACGGCGAATGCGGCTCGGTGATGAAGGACCCGAACACATAGTCGCCGTAACGGACGGTCTCGCTCACCTGCAGGGCGTCGCTGAAGGCGTGGGTCAGTTTGGCCGTGGCAATGTCCACCCGCGCCGTGGTCCGGTCGTCCGAGGGCAGGCCGTAATAGGCGCTCCAGGAACCTCGGCGGGGGCCGAGCCGACGAAGGGCATGCCGGGGTCCGGGACATTGGTCTCCTCCTGGTGCAGCCAGGTCCCGGTGAAGGTGGTGGTCTGGCCCATGCCCAGGGCGAGGGACGGCGCCAAGCCCCAGCGGTCGTTATGCACATAAGGACGGTCGGCCACGCCCGAATTCTGGTCCATGGCGTTCAGCCGCGCGGCCGCGTTGGGCGCGAAGGCGTCGTTGACGTCGAGGGTGGCGCGACCCTCCTCGCCGGTCCCGCCCACCGCGGTCGCGGTGAGGCCGGTGCGCGCGGCGGGCGTTTTTGACACCTGGTTGATCACCCCGCCGGTGGACCCGCGGCCGAAAAGGGTCGAGGCCGGGCCCTTGTAGATTTCGATGGCCTCGTCGTCGAAACTGTCACGCGTGTAGAAGCCGGTGTCGCGCAGGCCGTCGAGGAAGAAATCGTCGCCGGCGGGGAAGCCGCGCAGGTTCACCGTGTCGCCGTGCGCGCCGCCCTCGCCCGCGTTCAAGGTTACGCCCGGCACGTTCTTCAGGGCCTGCTGAAGGTTGCTGACGCCCTGCTCGTGCAGCAGGGCCTGCGGCAGGACGTCGATCGTCTGGGCGGTGTTTTGAATCTGCTCGGACAGGACAGTGAGCGTGGGCTTGCGCGCCATCACCACCACGCTGTCGTCGGCCGTCGGAGGCGCCGCTCCGGACTCTCCCGCCAGGGCCGGGCGACAGGCTCAGGGCCGAGGCCAGACCAACCGTGGTCGTCCCCAGCCCAGGGCGGTGAAGCGGGGAAGAGCGTGATGGACTCTGCGCCACGAAACGTCCTGCAAATGCGAATTGTTATCAATCTACGCAAAGACCAGCGCGCCGTGGCCTGTCAAGCGCAAATGAGAACTATTCGCAAATATGGCGACAGGACGCCGTTGGTCTAAAAACCCAGCTCCGCCCTCAACGCCGCCGCGGTGATCCCGCTTTCGCGAATCTCGGCGAGGGTCTGCGCCCGGTCGCGCTTGGCCAGGCGCTTGCCGTCAGGCCCGAGCAGCAGGCGGTGATGTCGGTAAATCGGCGCGGGCAGGTCCAGCAGGGCCTGCAGCAGGCGCTGGATATGCGCCGCCTCGTGCAGGTCCTCGCCCCGGATCACATGGGTGACGCCTTGCAAGGCGTCGTCCACGACCACGGCCAGATGATAGGCCACCCCCACGTCCTTGCGCGCGAGAACCACATCGCCGGCCAGTTCCGGCCGGGCCTTGATCAGGCCGTGCTCGCCGTTCGGGCCCGCGGCCTTCCTCCAGGAACGACAGCTGCGCCCAGGCGTCCTCACCCAAAGCCGCCCGCGCCGCGTCCAGCGACAACCGCCAGGCGAAGGGCTGTCCCGCCTCCAACCGCCTTTTCTCCTCGGCCGGGGGCAAGGGCGCGCCCGCGGAAAGGCTTCGCCCGGGCCGTGCGGCGCCTGGCCGATGTCGTCGAGGATCTCGCGCCGGGTGCGAAAGCAGCGATAGACCAGGCCGCGCGCGATCAGCCGGTCCAGGGCCCGGCGATAGTCGTCCATGTGCTCGGACTGGCGGCGCACGGGCTCCTCCCAGTCCAGGCCCAGCCAGGCCAGGTCCTCCAGGATCGCCGCCTCATATTCGGGCCGGCTGCGGGTCTGGTCGATGTCCTCGATGCGCAGCAGGAAACGTCCGCCCGCCGCCTTGGCCGCCGCGTGGGCGATCAAGGCCGAAAAGGCGTGGCCCCGGTGCAGCCGTCCGGTGGGCGAGGGCGCAAAACGCGTCGACGAAACCGCCGGTCATGCCGATCACCTTAGCCGCGCTCCGCCGTTTTTCGCACCGCGTCATGGAGATGTCTGCGATTTTTCGCCTATGGTCGAGTCCGTGCGGGCAAGTCATTGATTCTGGCCTCGGACCGTCCGGTGTCTTCCTCGCATCGGCGTATGGAAGGAGGCGTGTCTTCAGTCCTGTCGTTCGCAAGTTCCGTGGCCTGATCGGCCCCGTCGGAGGTCCTGACGATGCAGGTGCTTAAGCGCCCGCCGTCGGGCTGGCCCGCTCTTGTGCTGAACGCGGACTATCGGCCGCTGTCCTACTACCCCCTGTCGCTATGGCCCTGGCAGGAGGTGGTCAAGGCCGTGTTCCTGGATCGAGTGGACGTGATCTCCACCTATGACCATGTGGTGCACTCCCCCTCCTTCGAGATGAAGCTGCCGAGCGTGGTCTCGCTCAAGCACTATGTGGCCCAGGACCGGCCGCCGGCCTTCACCCGCTTCAATCTGTTCCTGCGCGACGCCTTCAGCTGCCAGTACTGCGGCTCGGATGAGGATCTGACCTTCGACCACCTGATCCCCCGCTCGCGCGGCGGACGCACCACCTGGGAAAACATCGTCACCGCCTGCGCGCCGTGCAACCTGGTCAAGGGCGGCCGCACGCCGCGCGAGGCGCACATGCAGCCCTTCCGCCATCCCATGCGCCCCACCAGCTACGACCTGCAGGAAAACGGCCGCCGCTTCCCGCCGGGCCACCTGCACGAAAGCTGGCTCGACTACCTGTACTGGGACATCGAGCTGGAGGCTTAGCCTCTCACAGGAACGGCGATTTGCCGTCGTCGGTGTCGATGGAGGGGGCGTCGGACTTGGCCGCCGAGCGGCGCCAGCATGATCCGCCAGGGCGAGACGGCCAGGTTGTAGAAGGCCTTGGTCATGTCCGCCATCAGGTGAGCGTCGTAGGCGTTTTCCGACTTGACCATCTCCACGCCGCTGGCGGCCCGGGACAGTTCGGCCAGGTGGCGTTGATAATCGCGGCCGATGTGCTCGGCGTAGCTCATGTAGGCGAACGGCCAGAACGGGAAATGCGACGTATCCGGCGTCGCGGCGGCCGCGGGCATTTCCTTCGGCTTGGTCATGCGCTGTCCTCCACCTTGACGCGGCATTCTGCGCCGATGGGCGCCAGCGCCTTGCGCTGCAGTTAATTTCCGCGTGCATTGCGGGCATCTAGCAGGACGCGGGCGTGGCGGGCCAGCATGCGCTCCTCGTCGGTGGGAATGACCCACGCCGAGACTCGGCTTTGCGGCGTGCTGATCTTCAGGTCGTTGCGGCCGTTGGCGTCCGCATCCAGGCCGACGCCCAGCCAGCCGAGGCCCTCGCAAGCCCGTTGGCGGATCAGCGGCGCGTGCTCGCCGATGCCGGCGGTGAACACCAGGGCGTCCAGGCCCTGCAGGGAGGCGGTCATGGCGCCCAGCTCGCGCACCAGCCGGAACACGAACAGTTCGATAGCCGCCTTGGCCTGAGGCTCCGGGCTGTCCATCAGCGGGCGCATGTCGCCGCTACAGGCCCGAGACGCCGAGCAGGCCGCTGCGGCGATAGAGCAGGTCCTCCAGCGCGTGGCCGTCGAGCTTGGCTTCCTGTATCAGATAGAGCAGCACGCCCGGGTCCATATCGCCCGCACCGTGTGCCCATCACCAGGCCGTCCAGGGCGCTGAAGCCCATGGTGGTGTCCACGCTGCGCCCGTTAAGGGCGGCGCACAGGCTGGCGCCGCTGCCCAGGTGCGCCATCACCGTGCGTCCGCGCGCGGCGACGGCGGTCCAGTTCGGCCAGGCGGCCGATGATGTATTCGTAGGACAGGCCGTGAAAGCCGTAGCGTCGGACCCCTTGGCCTCCCACGGCGGCGGCAGGGCCAGGCGCTGGGCCTTGGCCGGCATGGTGCGGTGAAAGGCGGTGTCGAAACAGGCGATCTGGTCGGCCTGGGGTCGCAACGCCTGGCAGGCGCGGACTCCGGTCAGATTGTGCGGTTGATGCAGGGGCGCCAGGGGCGTGAGGGCGTCCAGGGCCGCCAGGACGTCGGGGTGATCTCCACCGGATCGGCGAAATTGGGTCCGCCGTGGGTCACGCGATGCGCGAAGGCGACGATCCGGTCCCCGCCCAGATGGCCCTCGGCGCAATCCAGAACCGCGCCCAAGACGTCTTCATGGGTCAGGTCCGCGCCGTTCGGCCAGGACCGGTCGAGGATGGCGGCGCCGGCCGCATCGGCGGCGCGCAGGCGGGGACTTGCGCCGCCCAGGCCCTCCGCCTCGCCTCGAAAGACCAAGGTCGGTTCCGGCGCATCGATCTCGAACAGGGCGAATTTGATGCTCGAGGAACCGGCGTTCAGGGTGAGAACGGCGTCGGCCACGCTCAGGCCTTCGTCAGTATGGCCGGCAGCCTGGCCATCTGGTCCGCCGCCACCAGCACGGCCATGGCGCACGAGGCGATGCGGGTGCGTTCGCTGTCGGCTCGGCTGGTCAGGATGATCGGGGTGCGGGCCCCCAGCACCACGCCCGCGGCCGACGGCGCCCGCCAGGAAAGTCAGCTGCTTGGCCAGGATGTTGCCGGCCACCAGATCGGGCGCCACCAGGATGTCCGCCCGCCCGGCCACCGGCGAAACAATGCCCTTTTCCGCCGCCGCCTCCAGGCTGATGGCGTTGTCGAAGGCCAGGGGCCCGTCCAGCAGGCCGCCCGTGATCTGGCCCCGGTCGGCCATCTTGCACAGGGCCGCCGCGTCGATGGTGGACGGGATTCGCGGATTGACCGTCTCCACCGCCGACAGGATCGCCACCTTCGGCTGTTCGATCAGCAGGACATGCGCCAAGTCGATGGCGTTCTGCACGATGTCGCTTCTTTTCCTCCAGGTCCGGCGCGATGTTGATGGCCGCCGTCGGTGATCAGCAAGGGGCGCGGATAGTTGGGCACGTCCATCAGATAGACGTGGCTGACCAGACGCCCCGTGCGCAGGCCGGTGTCCGACGCCAGCACCTCGTGCATCAGCTCGTCGGTGTGCAGCGAGCCTTTCATCAGCAGGCCCGCCTCGCCCGAGCGGACCAGGGCCACCGCCTTGGCGGCGGAGGCGTGGCTGTGGGGCGTGGGCTCCAGGCGAAAGGGCGAGATGTCGGCCTCGGCCGCGGCGGCGGCGGCTCGGATCTTGACTTCGGGGCCAACCAGGATGGGGGCGATCAGCCCGGCGGCGCAGGCCTCCACCGCCGCGAGAATCGAAATCTCGTCGCAGGGATGGGCGATGGCGGTGGGCGTCCGCCGGCAGGCCCGCGCAGCGCGCGAGCAGGGCGTCGCACAATCCCCGCGCCGGTTTTGCTCGCCGCCTCGGACATTTCAATTCCCCTGCCGGCCAAGACGATCCGTGCGGCGGCGCGTTCCTGCGAAATGGACCCGACGCGCCGGAGAGCCCTTCAGCGAAGCGATGTGTCTACTTGGAGTTCGACCAGATCGATACGCCGGCCAAAGTCACCACGAAGACGGCGAAGCCCGCAAGGATGAGTATCATGAAGGGGGTCATGTTTGACGCTCCGTTGAAAGGCAATCTTTGATCGACGGCCGCCGCGTCCCTTGAGGAGCGCGGCGAGGCGCGAAGGCCTACTCGACCATGTCGGCCAGGGCGTCCCGGTCGCGCAGGATGATCCGGCGGGTGGTCGGAATCTCAATCACGCCGTCGGCCTGAAGCTGGGTCAGGGTGCGCGAGACGGTTTCGATGGTCAGGCCCAGGTAGTCGGCCATGTCTTGACGCGACATGGGCACGTCCAGGGTGCGCTGGCAGCCGGCGCGGTCCGCCAGATCCAGCAGCAGGCTGGCCACACGCTCGCAGGCGCTCTTGCGGCCCAGACAGAACCACATGGTCCTGGCGGCGTTGCAGCCCTTCCATCGTCAATTGCAGCAGTTGGCGGGTGACGTCGCCGCGCTGGTCGGCCAGATCGCCGGCCGTGACCCGGCGGGCCACCAGGACGGTGGAGTCGGCGATGGCCTCGGCCGTGGTGCGGTGATCGGGACCGGCTTCGATGCCGAAGTAGCCGCCGGCGAAATGGAACTCATCGATCTGGCGGCGGCCGTCGCGCAGGATGCGATAGGTGCGCACCGCGCCGGACAACACCCGATAGACGTATTCAGCGGGCTCGCCCTCGCCGAAGATTTCCTCCTCGCGGGCGTACCTGATCTTGATGCCGTCCGGCGCCGGCATCGAAGCCTTCGAACAGGGCAGGGGCTTCGAATTCGGAAATTTCAGCGTCGAACGGCATTTTGGGCCTCCCAAAAAGACAAGCGCATGCAGGAGCTTTGGGTACTCAACCCCAGCCTTCGGGAACATTCCGGACGGACGCCTAAGGGAAACTACGTAGTCACGGACAAAGCCTTTGCGGGCTGGCCGTTGCGATGAATCAAAGACAGCGGAGCGAGAGCGCCCCAGTCTGAAGTGATGATTTCGGACTCTTCAGTGTCGGGCAAGCAGCATCGCGCCTCGCAGGCGGCCGCGGGTCGTGATCGTCGAAGACGATGCAGGCGCTGCTCAGCGCATTGCAGTTTTCCTTGGAGGCGGAAGGCTACGAGATTTGCGGCTTCTCTTCGCAGAACGAACTTCTGGCCCAGCGCGAGGCTTTCCTGAACGCCTCCTGCCTGGTGGTCGACTATCGCCTGGCGCCGCTGGACGGTCTTGAACTTTACGCCCTGCTGGAGGGGCTGGGCTTGAAGGCGCCGGCCATCCTGGTGACCAGCAATCCCGACGAGGAGTGTCGTCGCGGCGCTCGGGAGTTGGGCGTCAATATCATCGAAAAGCCGCTCTTGTCGGACGATCTCAGCCGCATGATCGGCCGGTTTGGTCGTTGTCGGACGCCTAGTCCGGCCTTTTCGACGTTCTCCACCGCCAGAGCCATGCGGACGAGACTGGCCAGATTGTCCGCCTGCATCTTGGTCATCAGCTTGGCGCGATAGATCTCCACGGTGCGCGGACTGATGCCCAGGTCCCGCGCGATGATCTTGTTGGGCTGGCCTGCGATCACCCGGTCCAGCACTTGGCGTTCGCGCTCGGAAAGGCTGTCAAGGCGCGCTTGGATTTCCGCCTGGGCTTCGCTGGGCGGTCCGTCCTCGGCGGCCAGAAGGCGTCCCGCGCGGTCCAAGGCGGCGAGAATCCGCTCTTCGGAAAACGGCTTTTCGAGGAAATCCACCACGCCGGTGCGCATGGCTTCCACCGCCATTGGAATGTCGCCGTGGCCGGTGACGATGATCACGGGAAAGCCGCTCTTGCGCTCCGACAGCTGCTGCGCCAACTCGAGCCCCGTCATGTCGGGCATGCGGATGTCCGAGACGACATAGCCCGGTTGAGCGGACGGCAAGGCGTTCAGGAAGGCCACGGCCGAGTCGTAGGTCTGCACGCGATAGTCCGCCGCTTCCAGCAGGAAGGCCAAGGCCTCCCGCGCGCTGTCGTCGTCATCAATCACATGAACCACCGGCTCACTCATCGGCAGGATCCTCCGCGACGGCCAGGGGGACGGTGAATTTGAACACCGCCCCGCCTTCGGGGTTGGACCTCAACCCAGATTTGGCCGCCGTGATTTTCGATGATGGACTTGGAGATCGACAAGCCCACGCCCATCCCCTGGGCCTTGGTGGTCATGAAGGGCTGGAACAGCTGGCCGGCGATCTCTTCGCTGAGGCCCGCGCCGGTGTCGGCAACGCTGACGAGCGCAACGCCGGACGCGTCGATGGCGCTGGAAATCAAAGATGTCGCCGCGGACTCTGCTGCATGGCCTCAATGGCGTTGCGGATCAGGTTCAGCAGGACCTGCTGAATCTGCACCCGATCGACAAAGACCAACCCGGCGCGAGGGTCCAGCTTGAAGCGCACGTCCACGCGCTGCTCCTTGGCGCCGATGAGCGCCAGGGTGCTGGCTTCCTCGATCAGCTTGGGCAGGCTTTCGATGGCTCGCTCGCTGTCGCCGCGGGCGACGAAGGCGCGCATGCGTTGGATGACGTCGCCCGCGCGCAGGGCCTGGGCGGCGGCCTTTTCCAGGGCGTCGTCGATCTTGGGCTTGTCCTCTTCGCGGCCCTTCTGGATCAGCCGGCGCGACCGGTAGAAGGTGGGCGATGGCCGACAGGGGCTGGTTGATCTCGTGGGCCAGGGTGGAGGCCATCTCGCCCATGGCCAGGAGGCGCGAGACGTGGACCAGCTCCGCCTGCATGTCCTGCAGGCGCGCCTCGGCCTGTTGCGCGCTCGCTCAGGTCGCGTACGAAGCCGGTGAAGAAGGGACGCGCCCCGGCTGTCTCGCCCACCGACAGCTCCATGGGAAAGGTCGAGCCGTCCTTGCGCGCGCCGACCACGATCCGGCCGATGCCGATGATGCGGCGTTCTCCGGTGCGCGTGTAGCGCTCCAGATAGCCGTCGTGGGCCTGCCGATAGGGCTCGGGCATGAGCAGGCTGACGTTCCGGCCCAGGACTTCGGCCGCGCTCCAGCCGAACAGACGCTCCGCCGCCACGCTGAACGAGCGGATCAGGCCGTCGGCGTCGATCACCACCATGGCGTCGGGAACCGTGTCGAGAATGGATCTCAGGTGACTGGCCGTCTGCAGCGGCGCGGCGCCGCATCGCGTGCAACCAGCCGCCGCTGAGGGACAGCCCCACGCCGATGCTGACGAACAGCGCCCCTCCGACGAACACGGCCAGGTTGGGATGAGCGCTGTTCGCCGAGATCGGGGCGGCGAGCGCGGCCAGGGCGGTGGCCAGGAAGCCCGGTCCGCGACCGGCGATCAATACGCTGGCGAAGACCGCCGGCACGTAGATCAGGAATATCGACTCTTCGTGCAGAAGCGGATTGAACGCCCGCCGCACGACAAACGTCGCAAGAACCAACCCGAAAGGCGTCAGATATCGGCGCAAGGCGGCGCCGTCGAGCGGAACGGCGGCGAGCCATTGCCTGCTCAGGTCGGCCGGGCGTCTGGCGGCGATTGCCATCTTTCCCCTATCCAACATTGCCGCTGCAAAGCCAAGCGCCGTGGATCGTTTCGATGGGCTTCAGATCGGCACCGCGGCCTGCGCGGCGAAAAGCCGACTAGCGCCCCGCCGGCGCGGCTCCAGGCTCTTCAGATAGGCGGTCAAGTCGGCCGTCTGGTCGGGGTCGAGTTGCACGGCGGGCATCCTCGGGTGCATCGGCTGCGCGACCTCGTCCCGCGGCCCCGCGAGCATGCCTTCCTGCAGCAGATCGCCGAGCGTCCTTGAGCCATAGCGCCGGTAGAGCAGGCGGAATGGGGGAGCGTCCGCCAGGGGGCTCGCGCCGGTCCCCACGGCGTGGCAGCCGCCGCAATAGTGCTGCGCGATACGGCGGCCGGCGGCGACGTCCGGGTCCTGCCGCGGGAGGGCCTGGGCGCCGGCCGCCAGCGCGCACAACAAACCGGCGAGTCCGATCACACCCCGGTTCATGGTTCTCGCCTGTCCCACGCGCCCTCGTTTTCCGCTGCCTTGACGATCCCAGCAAAGCACAAACGATTGTCTTCGGATTTGACCTCCATCATGAGTGCATGACGCAGGCGCCCTAGACTGCAGTCCCGCCGATCCGGAGCAGGCCGATGTCGTACAAGACCATACTCGTTCAAGCCAGGGCCGACGAGGCCGGAACGCGCGCCGTCACGGTCGCCAAGACCGTCGCCCGAATGTTCGAATCCGCCATTATCGGGGTCGCCGCCGAGGCGTTCGACGACAGCGTCTACGGCGACGCCGCCGGCGAGTTGATCGCGGCCGAGCGCCATTTGGTCGACACCGACGTGGCGTCCGCGCGAAAAACCTTCCACGACCTGACCAAGGACTGGTCCTTCGGCGCCAGCTGCGTGTCCAGTCCGGAATTTCCCCTGGACGTCATGACCCGCCATGCGCGCGGGGCCGATCTGATCGTCGCCGCCCGGCCGCCCGGCCGCGGCAGGGCCGCCTCCGACTGCAACCCCGCCGCCCTGGTGATGGAGACCGGCCTGCCCGTGCTGCTGGCGGCCGATGGGACCGCCGAATTGAAGGGCGAGCACATCCTGGTGGCTTGGCGCGACCAGCGCGAGGCGATCCGCGCGGTGAGCGACGCCTTGCCTTTCCTCGTCCGGGCGAGGACCGTTCATCTGGTCAGCGTCTGCCCCGGCGATCAGCAGGATCAGGCTCAGACGGCGCTGGATGAGGTCAAGCGCCGTCTGACCCGGCACGGCGCGGCCGTGGAAACGGAACTCCTGACCCCGACCGCCAACATCACCGGCGATCTGGAGGCCGCCGCCGACCGACGCGGCGCGGATTTGATCGTGGCCGGCGCCTACAGCCACAATCGGGTGCGTGAATGGGCGCTGGGCGGGGTGACGCAGGACCTGATCGCGGGCTCGGGCAAGTTCGTGCTGCTCAGCCGCTGATCCGCGCGCCTTGATTTGACCGAACGCTGCGTCTCTGTCGTCTATGTCTGTAATGCGCAACACATCGAAAGCGAGGGTCGCCATGTCTGCTCCTGCACGCATCGATCGGTCTTTGCTGAGCCTGGCTGTGGTCCTGGCGTGCGCCTTCGCCGGATCGGCCCTGGCGCAAGGCGCGCCCGAAGCGCTCGGCGCCGCGATCGCCCAACGCAACTGCTCGCAATGCCACGCGGTCGGGCTGAAAGGCGAAAGCCCCAACCCCGCCGCCCCTCAGTTCCGCAAGCTGGACCGCCGGTTCGTGGTGCAGGAGCTGGATCAGGCCGCGCTGGAAAAGCTGATGGCGCATCACGCGGGCATGCCGCGGTTCCGGACGACGCGCCGGGAACGCGAAAGTCTGATCGCCTATCTGAAGTCGCTGCAGGCCTATAAGGAGGCGTCGGCCGACAAGGCCCCGCTTCTTGTGCCGCTCGCCGCGCCAGGTCCGCGGCCGTAGGCCGTCGCGTCAGCCCATCATGTATTGGCCGCCGTTGATGGCGACGGTGGCGCCGGTGATATAGGCGGCCTCGTCGCCCGCCAGGAAGGCCACGCAGCGGGCGACCTCGTCAGGTTGACATAGCCGGCCGAGCGGAATCTCCGCTTCGATCGCTTTGAGGGTCGCTTCCGGCACTGCGGCGATCATGGTCGTTTCGGTATAGCCCGGGGCGACGGCGTTGACGGTCACGCCGCGCCGCGCGCCTTCAAAGGCCAAGGCCTTGGTGAACCCGATGACCCCGGCCTTGGCCGCGCAATAGTTGGCCTGTCCGAACTGGCCCTTCTGGCCGTTGATCGAGGAAATATTGATGATCCGGCCGAATCCCCGGCCGCACATGCCTTCGAAGACCTGGCGCGTCATGTTGAACACGCCGGTCAGGTCCACTCGGATCACCTGGTTCCACTGGTCTGGAGTCATTTTGCGCAGGGAGAAGTCGCGGGTCACGCCGGCGTTGTTGACCAGGATGTCGACCGGCCCATGGATTTGCTCGGCCTGGCCGATGGCGGCCTGGCATTGGGCGTAATCGCCCACGTCGCATTTGATGACGGCCAGGCCCAGGGCGTCGCGGCAGCGCGCGGCCTCTTCATCGTTGGACACATAAAGGGCCGCTACCCGCATTCCGGCCGCTTTCAGCGCCTTGGAGATCGCCAATCCGATCCCCCGCGTTCCACCCGTTACAACCGCTGTCCTGGTCATCGCCTTGCTCCGCCGATCGTCGCCGCTCCGGTTAAACGCCCATCACATAGGTTCCCGGCGCCGGCGCGATGGGCCCTAGGCCCTGTTCGGGGGCGCCCATGGCCGGCGGCGGTCCTCGGTCGGACGAACTGAGCGTGCGCAGCCAATCGAGCCAAGCGGGCCACCAGGAGCCGTTCTCCCGGGCCGCGGCCGCCACCCAGATGTCGGGCTCCAGATAGGGCGCGTCGCCCTTGCTTTCGCGCACCCAGTAATAGGCCCCCGGCTTGCCCGGCGGGCTGACGACGCTGGAGTTGTGCCCCCCGCCGGTCAGGATGAAGGTGGTGTCCGAGGAGCTGTAAAGTTCAATCTTGTAGACCGACCGCCAGGGGGCGATGTTGTCCCGCTCCGCGCCCAGCGCGAACAGCGGGGTGCGGATGTCCTTGACCGCCGCCGCCCTTCCCGCCACCTCGTAACGACCATGCGAAAAGCTGTTCTCCAGGAACAGTTCGCGCAGATATTGGCTGTGCATCAGGGCGGGCATGCGCGTTAAATCCGCCAACCAGGCGTCCAGTTCCGTCAAGGGACGCGGTTTGGCGATGAGATAGCGCTGAACCAGCTGTGACCACAGCATGTCGTTGGCGCGCAGGGCGTAGAAGGCGCCCGACATCTGCTTGGCGTCCAGATAGCCCTGGACCAGCATCATGTCTTCCAGCAGGGCCAGCTGGCTCTCGTCGATGAACAGCATCAGATCGCCGGCGTGGGCGAAGTCCGTTTGCGCGGCCAGGAGACTGAGGCTCGCCAACCGATCGTCGTGATCTCGGTCCATGACGGCGGCTTCGATGGCCGTGATCGTCCCGCCGAGACAGTAGCCGACCGCGTGGATCTTTTCGTTCGGGACGATGCGGTTGACGACCGACATCGCCGCCTCCACGCCCTCGCGTCGATAATCCTCCAGGCTGACGCCCTTCTCCGCCGCCCCCGGATTGCGCCATGAGACGATGAACACCGTGTAGCCTTGGGACACGAGGTAGCGAACCAGCGAGCTCTCGGGCGACAGGTCCAGAATGTAGAACTTCATGATCCAGGCCGGCACGATCAGGATCGGCTCGCGATAGACGCTAGACGTCATGGGGGCGTATTGGATCAATTCCATCAGCGCGTTGCGGAAGACGACCTGACCGGGCGTGACGGCCATGGTCTCGCCGACCTTGAATTGGTCCAGGCCCGTCAGCCTGCCGCCTTTGGCCAGACGTTCGAGGTCCCGCTGGAAAAGCGCCGCGCCTTCCACGAAGTTCCCGCCCTTGCTGGCGAGGGCGGCGTCGACCACCTCCGGATTGCTCCAAGGGAAATTGACCGGGGCCAGGACCAGAAGGAACTGGCCGAGGAATTCCACCCGGCGCAGGTGATGCTCTTCAACGCCTGGCAGGTCGTGCGTCGCCGCCCGCCATTGCGCCTCGGCGGCCAATTGGATTTGCGCCAAAAGGGCGAACGGCGGCTGCTTCCAGGCTTGGGCGCGAAAGCGCCGGTCCATCGCTTGAGGCTTGACCGCCCAATCGCCGCCTTCCACCGCCGATCGAGCGATCAAGGCGGCCAACTCAAGGGCCGATCGCCAAAGCTCCAGCTGCCGGCCCGGCGAAATAGCCAGGTGGAACGCCCAGTCCTGCCACGCTTGATTGGCGGCCCAGGGCGACTGTCCTCCGGTCAGCGTCGCCATGCGTCCGCGTAGCCGGCGGTCCCAGTCGCTCAGATCGAGCGGGATTTCCGGCCATGCAAAGGCGCGCGCCTGAACGGGTGTTTCGACCTTAGGCGCGATCGGCTCGTCAAAAGGCATAGCCGTCTCCCGAACATGTCAGACCGAAACCTGCCAAGCGCCGAGGCACGCCGAAATGTTCCCATCGCGACGGGGAATGATTCCGGCGACGACGCCCCTTCAGCCCGACAACACGATTTCAGGATATTCGACCTGGGTTTGTCGGCGTTGATCGCGGTCAATTCGCGGCGGCCTTCCTTGAGGTAGGCGATCGGACAAAAAAGGGCTCTAGCGGCCCGGCTGCAGCAGGAACACGGCGAAACAGAACGCCAAGGCCAGGGCGGCGCCGGCCACGATCCAGGCCAAGACGGGTATTTCCGGCGGGCGGGGTTCAGGCGGCAGGTCGTCGTCGAGGGGCGTCATGATGTCTCCGTCGCCTGGCCCTATGCGTGCGCCGCCCGTACAGGCCTTCGACGACGATCAAAGCACGTCGCTTAACCGCGGAATATCTCAAACGGATCGATGCTCAGAACTTTTCGCGCCGCGATGAAGCTGGATACGGCGGCGATGACCAGCATCATGGCGAAGGCCAAGATGAGGTTCCCGAAGGTGATCACGGCGGCGTAATTGGAACTGATGGATCGCGCGCCCTCGATCATCAGCGCGCACAGACCCACCCCCAACCCATAGCCGACCAGACCGGTGTACAGCGCCTGGAACAGGATCATATAGACCAGTTCGCGTCCCTGGGCGCCGATGGCCTTGAGCGCGCCGAACTTGTCGATGTTTTCCAGCACGAAGGTGTAAAAGGTCTGGCCGGAGATCGACAGGCCGACGATGAAGCTGATCACGCTCATCAGCATGATGTTCAGGCCGATGCCGGTCTGGAAGGTGTAGAACTTCGAAATCCGCTGGTCGAACTCATCCTTGGTCAGGGCTAGATAGCCGAGCTTGGCCACCGCCTTTTCGATGCGCGGGATATCGGCCTTGGTCTTGGGCTCGACCAGGATGTAGGACACGGTAAAGCGGGTTTGCGGCAGCACCTGCAGGGCCCGGCCGTAGGTGGTGTAGAGCGTGGGCACGCCGAACAGGCCGTTGGAGCTGACCTTGGCGATGCCCACGATCACCGCCCGGTGATCGTTGATCGAGAAGACTGACCCCATGGGAGGCGAGTTCAGCTTCTTGTATTCGGCGTCCTTGACGACGATGAAGCCGTCCTCGCCGTAGATGTCCTCGATCTTGCCCTGCTCCAACGCAGGCCTGCCGTACAGGCTGGTGTCGTCCAGTCCGATGACGGACACCGACTGATAGACCCCGTTGGACATTTTGACCAAGCCGCCGCCCAGGTACAACGGCACCGCGTAGCGCACCCCGTCCATGCTGCGCACGGCGTCCTGGACAAAACCAGGCATGGGGATGGCGCTGGAGGCGGTCTGCACGCCGGGGTCCATCACCCAGATGCTGGCGCCGACATTGGCCACGGTCGCCGAGGATCGCTGCAGCACGCCGGCGAACATAGAGGTCATCTGCAGCATCAGGAACACCGCGAAGGTGATGCCGATCACCACGGAGTAGAACTTGGTCTGGTCGTTCACCAGCAGCTTCAGGGCGATCACGAACAGGCCCCGGTTGAACCGCGGATGGGCGGCTCCATCAGCCGACGGGTCGGACACGGTCATGGGAGCGCCCGCGCCCTACTGGCTGACGTACACATCGACTTCCTCACCTGGGTACAGCTTGATCTTGGGGTCGGTGTGGAAGCTGAAGATCATCGGCAGGACGCGCAGGTCGACCTGTTCTTGGCGCTCGTTGGACAGTTCGATCTTGGGCGTCACATAGGGCTGGATGCGCACGAACTGCAGGGGGATTTGCACATTGGCCCCGCGAACGCCCATCTGAGCCTTGATCACGCCGCCCTTGGGCAGGCGGCTAAGCAGAATTTCGTCCACGTAAACACGCACGTGGAGCGAGCCCGACGCCGAACCCAGGACGACAGCCGGCAGGTTCGCCTGGGTGTAGGCGTCGAAGGCCCCCAGGGATGAGACATACCCTCCGGGGGAGGCGTTCAGCGCCATCACCACGCCATCGGTCGGCGCCTTGACCACGTATTTGACCAGCAGCGCCTGGGCGGAGTCGTAGGCATGAGATGCGGCGGCGTACTGCGCGGCCTGGTTCTGGATGTCGTAGGTCCAGGCGCCGGCCTTGGTCAGATCCAGTTGGCGTTGGGCCACCTCCAGGGCGGTTTCGGCCGCCTTGGCCGCATCGACCGCTGAAATCCAGGGTGTTGCGGCTGACCGAAAGCGGATCGAGGGCGAAGGACTTGAGCAGCTTGTCGCGCTGATCGGCCAGGGTCTTCAGATTGGCTGCGGCCTCCTCGACATTGGCCGCGGCGACGGCCAGGGTCTCGCGCCGGGGTTCGGCCTTGAGTTCGTTCAATATCGCCAGGGCGCCTTGCGCCAGCAGGCGCTGCTGCTCGGTGGCGGCCCGCTGGACGGAATCGTCGATGGCGAACAGCGGCTGACCCGCGCGCACGGCTTGCCCCTCATGCACGAAGGTTTCCGTCACCCTTCCCGGCACCTCCGGGAACACATTGACGTTCTCGCCGCTGGCCTGATCGCTCTCGATGATGCCGTTGGCGAAGATCGCCTGGGCGTAGGGATTGGACACCGGCTGGAAAGCCGGCGGCTGCGGTTTGACCGGACGGTTCAACAGGATGGCGACGATAATCGCCACCAGCACGCCGCCGCCTGCCAGGATCAAAGTGTTGCGACCGGGCAGGCGGGACTTGGGCGCCTTGGCCGAGCCGTTCGTCGGGGAGGGAGATGCATCAGCCATCGGAGTTGTCTTCCCGGCTTGAGAGCTTGCCGTCCTCCATGTGCAGGATCGCGCTGGCGAATTCGTAGATGCGCGCGTCGTGGGTCACGATGACGATGGCGCGGCTGGGGCTGAGCAGGTGGCTCTTGACGAAGGAGACCACGTTGCGGCCGGTGTCGCCGTCCAGCGAGGCCGTGGGCTCGTCCAGGATAAGGATGTCCGGCTGGGTGACGATCGCGCGGGCGATGGCCACGCGCTGCTGTTCGCCCCCGCTCAGCTTGACCGGCGCCAAATCATGGCGATTGCCCAGGCCGACGATGTCCAGATAGCCCCTCGCCGTCTGCAGGGCCTCGTCCCAGTCGACCCCGCGCAGCACCAGGGGAATGGCGACGTTCTCGGCGGTCGTCAGGTGCGGGAACAGATGGTAGTCCTGAAACACGAAGCCGATGTTGGCCAGGCGGAAACGGGCGTCTTCGCTGGCGCTTAGGCCCCAAATGTCGACGCCCTTGACCAGCACGCGGCCGCTGGTGGGCCGCAGGATGCCGGAGACCATGCTGAGCAGGGTGGTCTTGCCGCTGCCCGAGGGGCCGACGATGTAGAGTATCTCGCCCATTTCGACGTTCAGGCTGACGTCGTTTACCGCAATCGTCCGCGCTTCGCCTTCGCCGAAGGTTCTGCACAAATGATCTGCCGTGATGGCGTAAGCGGGCATTGTGGGATCGGCCTCGGCTGACAACGACATCAGCTTGGCGCTATCGGACCAATATGGCCTTGATCCCGCTCAAGCGGATGAAAACCGTTCGCAAAAGAATGAGGTCTACCCGCCGTCAGCGCGCAGTGTAGCCGCCGTCGATGACCAGTTCCGAACCGGTGACGAATTTCGCCTCGTCGGAGGCGAGATAGACCGCGCCCCAGGCGATGTCGTCCGGCTCGCCCATGTGGCCTAGAGGATGGGAGGCGTCGATCGCCTTGCGCGCCGCCTTCGGATCGGCTTGCTCGCCGGCGAAGCCCTCCACCATGGGCGTCCAGATGAAGCCCGGATGGATGGAGTTCACCCGAATCCTGTCCGCGGCGTAGATCAGGGCGTCATTCTTGCTCATCAGCCGCACCGCGCCTTTGGAAGCGTGATACGGCGGAACGTCGCCCGCGCCCACAAGGCCGTAGATGGATGACAGGTTGATGATGCTGCCCCCGCCGTTGCGGCGAAGGTGGGCGATCGCGTGCTTGGTGCAGAAGAACACGCCTTTCACGTTGATCGCCTGGACGTGGTCCCACTCCGCCTCGGTCAGTTCGTGGGTCGGCTTGTTGGCGCCCGCGACCCCGGCGTTGTTGACCAGCACGTCGATCTTGCCGAACCGCGCGGCGACCTCGGCGATCGCCTCGGCGACGTCGGCTTCCTTGCTCACGTCGCAGCGCCGGAAGTGCGCCGTCAGCCCGCGCTGCTGGAGGTCTTTTTCCAAGGCGCGACCGTCTTCTTCGAGCACGTCAAGAATGGCGACCGACGCGCCTTCCTGCGCCATGCGGACGCAGGTGGCGCGCCCAAGGCCCAAGGAGCCCCCCGTGACGATGGCGACTTTGCCTTCCAACCGCTTCATGGGACTCTCCTGAGCGAATGATCAACTTGGTGAGTAGACTGTTCTGTCGTGGCGTGCTTTGCGCCGCGTCAATAACGCTCGAAAGCCTTATATCGACGCAGATGTCCGGTTGATCGCCGCCAGAACTCGGGCGGGAGTCATGGGCAGGCGCAGCATCCGGGCGCCGGTCGCGTCGAATATGGCGTTGGCGATGACTGCGCCGGTGGTGGTGCAGGCCGGCTCGCCGCACCCTTGGGGCGCCAGGTCCTCGTTCTTGACCAGCACGGCTTCGATCGGCGGCGCGTCCGAGAAACGCGGGAGGCGGTAGTCGGCGAAATTCCGGTCCAGGATGTCTCCGCCGCGGAAGCGCAGCTCCTCGCTCAGGGCATAGCCCAGGCCCATGGTCAGGCCGCCTTCGATCTGCATCCGGGCGCCGAGCGGATTGACCACGATCCCCATGTCCTGGGCGCACACGATGCGCAGAACCTCGACCCGGCCGTTGGACGTGTCGACCTGCAACTCGGCCATGGTCGCGACGCAGCTTCCGGCATCGCTGTTGCAGGCCACGCCAAAGCCACGTCCGCTCGGCCCCACGCCGGCCCGCCAGCCGAACGCATCGGCGGCGGCCAGCAAAACCGCGCGCATGCGCGGGTTGCTAAGGTGCTGCAGACGGAAGGCCACGGGGTCCGCCCCGCACGCCGCGGCCATGATGTCGATCTGCGATTCGATGGCGAACACGTTCATGTTCGCGCCCGGGCCGCGCCAGGGACCCACCGCGAAGGGGTGCAGCCCCGGCGGCGCCGCGCCGCCGTAGGACGCCGCTCCCGCCGACCGCACCCGAAGGTCGGGAATGTCGTAAACCGGCGCAGCGCCGCGCTCGCCGGCGGCGTAGACGGTGTAGTCCCAATGCGCGATGCGCCCGTTTGCATCCAGGCCAGAGCTGATCTCGACCACAGAAGCCGGATCGAAAGTGTCGTAGAAGAACTCTTCGGCGCGGGTGCGTTCGACCTGTACCGGCCGCACCGCAATTCATCGCCAGTCTGGCCGCCTCGATCGCCTGGGCGGAGGCGCTCTTGCCGCCGAACCCGCCGCCGAGCAGGGGCGCGATGACGCGGACGGCGGAAGGGTCCAGGTCCAGCGCCTGGGCGATGGCGTCGCGCGTCGGGAAGGGCGTCTGAGTGGACGCCCAAACGGTCACGCGGCCATCGCTGACCTCGGCCAGGGCGGCGTGAGTCTCCAATGACCCATGGGCGACATAGCCCTTTTCAAAGCGCGTCCGGAAGGTCTGTCCGCCGGACGCCTGGGCGATGTCGCCCTGTTCCAGAAGCGTTGTGGGCTCGCCTGCGCAGGCCCGGATGTGGTCGAAGATGCTGTCCGCATCGAGCGCGGCGGTCGGCGGGACTCGCCAGTCGGCCCTGACGAGCGCCAGCGCCGCGTCCGCCTCTTCGCGCCGTTCATGCAGGACGGCGACCATGCCGTCTTGCCGAACCACGCGCACGCCGGCCCGCCGTTCGGCGCGTGTCGTATCAGCCGTGATCAGGCTTGCGCCATGCACGGGCGGGCGCAACAGGCGGGCGTGGAGCATGCCGGGCGCGCGGATGTCCGCCGCGTAAAGCGCCGCGCCGGTGACCTTGGCGACCGCGTCCAGCCTTTGCGGCGAGCGGCCCATGGCGGTGAACTCTGCCGCCGAGCGCAAGTTCGCTTCGCAGTGTGCAGGCGAGGCCTTGCCGAAAGCCTCGGCCAGCTCGCCGACGCCCACGCTTCGGTGCGGCTGGTCAACGACGAAGACCGCGCCGTGTGCGATGCCCAGCCGATCGACCGGCGCGCCCAGTCGCTCGGCGGCAAGGCGCGCGCAGACTTTCGCGGGCCTTGGCGACCGCGGCGCGCAGGGCCTGCCCGTAAATGCGCGTGGTCATCGAGCCGAACGTGCCCATGTCCCACGGCGCCTTGTCGGTGTCGCCCGAGATCATGTCGATCGAGGTCAAATCCACGCCGAGTTCCTCGGCGACCATCTGGGCCAGGGACGTCTCAGCGCCCTGGCCCATTTCCACCTTGCTGGAAAACACGCTTACGCGACCGGAACTCTCTATGGCCAGATAGGCGCGCGGATCGTCGGGATAGCCGGGCCGTCCTCCCTGCCAGGGCGCGGCCGGGCGCAGACCGAAGGGGTTCCTCGACTTGATCGCGCTCATGGGAGCGGAGCCATATTCTCGGCCGCCTGCTGAATTGCGGCGACGATCCGCTGATGAGCCCCGCAGCGGCACAGGTTGTGGTCCATCCCCGCGATGATCGTCTGGCGCGTGGGCCTCGGATCGGCGGCCAAGAGGGCGTAGGCGTCCATAAGCATGCCCGGGGTGCAAAAGCCGCACTGGAAAGCGCCGTGATCAATGAAGGCCTGCTGCAGGGGGTGCAGAACGTCGCCTTCGGCCAGGCCCTCGACGGTCAAGACCGTCTTTCCCTCGACCTCGGCGAGCGAAATACGGCAGGCGCGCTGGGCATGGCCGTCGACGACCACGGCGCAGGCGCCGCAAATCCCTTCGCCGCAGCCGTATTTGGTCCCGGTCAGGCTCAGGTCGCCGCGAAGAACCCATAGCAGGGCGCGCGTGTCATCGGTCTGAACACTGACAGGCCGGCCGTTGAGTTTGAAGCGGATCGGCCGTTCCACAATTGCGCCTCGCGGACCATGGACGAAGGTTGAGTTTCAATTTTGGATTGTAAACCCCCGCCGCGCTTTGATCTGTCGCAATGGGCTGAGGACGCGTTGCAAACTGGACACAGTTGAATAAATCCTCGCCGCAATCCCTCGTTGCAAATCTTGCCAACCTAGAAGGGAGTGCTTACACCCGCAGATGGACCGCCCACTGTCCGATTCCGGACCAATCGCTCAAACCGATCTAGCTGGGTTGGCTTCGAAGGGGAAGGGAACATGAGTAAACTTAATATGTTGTCCGGCGTCAGCTTGGTTATCCTGGCGCTCGCCGCGCCGCTCGCGGCCCGCGCGGCCGACGAAAACGCAATCGGTGACGTGGTCGTCACGGCCACCAAGACCGGCGTGACCAATCTGCAAAAGACGCCCATCTCCGTGTCGGTGGTTGGCGCCAATGCGTTGGAAACAAATCACGTCGTCGCCTTGAGGGACCTGCCCTCGGAAGTGACGGCCCTGAAGATCATCAGCAACAACGCCAACACGGTCATCTACATCCGGGGCGTCGGCGGTTACGCCTCCAACAACGAACAGGACGTCGGCATTTATCTGGACGGCGTCTACATGGGCCGGACAACGGCCGTATTCGACAGCAATTTCAACGATCTGGAACGGGTGGAAGTGGCCAAGGGGCCGCAGGGCACCGTCTTCGGCCGTAACTCCGTCGGCGGCGCGGTGAACTTCATCACCAAGCAGCCGACCAGCACCTTCACGGCTCAGAACACCATCAATTTCGGCAATTACAATCTCATCGAAGAGGAAGCCAACCTGAGCGGGCCGGTGACGGACAAGATTCAGGCCTCGGCCGCCGTCGGCTATTTGAAGCATGACGGATATATCGAGAATCTGGTTCCTGGCGTGCCTGCGGAAGGGGCGGCGAACCGCGTCAATTTCCGCGGTCAGGTGAAGTATGAACCCACCGCCGACATCACCAATCTGGTGCGGATGGATTACCTTTACACTCATGAAGACTATGGGATTAATTCGACCCTCGTGCTGCCAACGACAGATCCGAGGTATCTGAACAGCTCCGGAACGCTACGTCGGTTATAACGCGCCCATCGCCGACTCGGAGATCGGCAACCTGCATTATTACGCGGCCGCGATGCCGTCGATCACCAGCGAACTCGATTACGGCATCAACGACGAGTTAAACTGGAAGATCAACGATAACCTCAGCTTCAAAAACCTGCTCGCCTACAGAACCGACCAGAATCGGGCCTTCTATGGCAATAACGGCACCGAATATAACACCGGCGCCACCTCGACCCTGTACTTCCAGCATCAGTTCAGTGATGAGATGAACCTCGTGCATACCTATGGCCCGCTGAAGGGCGTGGCGGGTATTTTCCTTTGGACGGAATATGAGCGTCAGGTCGGGGATTCGATCGCCGTCAACAATCCTCCGGCGAGGACCACGCCTTCGGGGGAATCGTATCAGGACACCCGCTTTCCGACTCAGTCGTACGCGGCGTTCTTGAACGAGACCTATCAGATCACGCCTGACATCGGGATCATCTTCGGCGGCCGTTTCACAGCGGAGCACAAGGTCCTCGATACCTACAACACCTCCTATAACTGGACCGGAGGATTGCCGGCCGGGTGGTTCGGCTATAACCCCGCCAACCCAGGCATGAGGGGGACCCAGTCGGCGAATCCCGCGCCTGTGCGCAATTCCGATGGAAGTATAAACCAGCTGGCCTCGGTCATGTATCCCTTTATCCTGGGCTATGGTACGGGTATTCCGGAGGGAGCCCAAAACACAACCGCCTTCACGCCGAAGCTTGGGGTTCAGTGGCAGGCTACTCCGGACGCTTTCCTCTACGCCTCCGCCACGCGGGGCTTCAAGAGCGGCGGCTTCAACTTCACCGCGCGCAATATCTTCGGCGATTCCTATCAGCCTGAATGGATCACGACCTACGAAGTGGGCGCCAAGACCGATTGGTTGGATAAGCGTCTGCGCGTGAACGTCGCCGTGTTCCGCAACGACTGGACCAATCTGCAGGTCAGCCAGACGATCGTCCTGCCGAATTCCTCAACCCCGGTCCAGCAGTCGTCCAACGCGGCGTCGGCCCGGTCGACCGGTCTTGACGCCGACGTCACCTGGAAGCCCTGGAACGAATGGACCTTCACCGGCAGCGTCACCTGGCTGCCCGATGCGGTCTACCTGAATTACACCGGCGGACAGATCTCCGAATTTCATCAAGTACTTGCTGATCCAGCGCGGGCGATCCACGCGAGAACGCCGGTTTCAACGTCTACAACGCCGGCGGAAACCGGCCTCAACAACGCCCCGGACGTATCGGCCGAACTCACCGCGCAAAAGGACTTCGACCTGGGCAACGGCAACACCGCCTTTATCCGGGGCGAGGCCAATTACACCGGAAACACCTACTTTGACATTTCCGACGACCCGATCTCCCGGCGTAACCCGTTTGCCCTGTTCAACGCTTCGATCGGCTGGTCCTCCGCCGGCGGCCACTATCAAGTGGAACTGTGGGGCCGCAACCTAGGCGACAAGCAATACTTCAACACCATTTCGATTGGCAGCCTGCCGATCGGCGTCGTGGGCGATCCGCGCACCGTCGGTGTGCAGCTGAACTACACCTACTGAACCCAAACCGGCGTCCCATCGGCCGTCAGGCCGGTGGGGGGTCTGACCAGCGAAAAGGCCCTTCCCTCGGAAGGGCCTTTTTACGTTCTCAGGCCCGGCTGGACGGATTCATCCGCGCGCGAACGTGTCTGCCTACGGCCAAGACAGCGCGCCCGACATGCTTGTGCACGTCGGGCGTGATCCAGTAGGACACCCCGAAAATCAAGCATGCCAGACCGGCCAACGGCGCCAGCATCGCCCCGGGGATGCCCAGGCGGATCGCCAGGTAGGAATCGCCCCACGGGGTGAACAGCGCGATCACCGCCCCGAGCAGGCAGGCCGCGCCGAGCACGATCAGAATTAGCCCGAAAATTCGATGTAACCGCATGAGCCGCCTCGTCTTCGAACTTAGGCTCGGTCAATCGGGGCGTGCGGACCTTGATCTGTCTCAACCGTCCGTAACGAGGATCAGTCGTGCGGATGGATGCGGGTGATCTTGGTGCCCTGAAGCGTCAAGTCCGCCATCAAACCCTTGCCGTTGAAGGGGAAGGCGTAGACGTCGTGCGACACGGTGGTGGTGTCGGCCTCGGCCGCCGCGCCGGCGTTGATCACCGTGATGCTGGGGCCGGTGCCCGCGGAAAAGCCATCGCTCTTGCGCAGATAGGCCAGCGAGCCGTCGGTCATGAAGAACAAGGCGTAGGCGAAGTCCTGGCCGCCGATCTGCAGGCCCCAGGAGCCGCCGGTGATGTTATAGAACCCATCGGCCTTGCCGTGCACCAGCAGTACGCCGTTGCCGGTCTCGCCGCCGAACACGAAGCCGGCCTTGAGGATCGAGGGGAATACCAGCACCGCCTTGGCATGCCGGGCGAAGAAGCGCGAACGCGGCTCGGTGGCTTCCAGCTGGTGCAGGGCGGCCAAGGCTTGGGAGGTGGCTTGTTCGCGAGAGTCGGCATGCGCCGGGGAGACCATCAGGGCCCCCATCGGGCTCGCCAGGATAAGGGCCGCAGCCGCTAGGGAACGTCGCGAAAGTTGCATTGGGGGTCTCCTTGTGAATGCCCACTAGGGAACAAACGCGTGGCGATGAGAACTGTTGCGTGATTTTTGCGCAGCCCTCCGTTAGCCAAGGAGCTTAGCTGTGAGGCCCGAAACAGTAAACGACCCAGGCGCGGTCCTGGCCCGTTGCCTCAAGCCCTGCCCAGGCTTCCTAGAAGTAGGCGCGGTGATGCTCTCTCCAGTAATAGCGGCGGCCATGGTCATAGTAGACGCGGTGGTGGTGATACCAGTGCAGGTTCGGTCCGCCGACCACGGCTCCAATGATGGCGCCGCCTACGGCGCCGGGCGGTCCGGCCACGACCGCGCCGGAGGCCGCGCCGATCGCGGCGCCCGAGGCGGGACCGGCCAAGGCCGGCGCGGCAAACCCGGCCAATGCGCCGGCGCTGATGACGGCAACGATGATCTTAGGCATCTTCGCGTTCCTTCCTGTTCAGCGGCGTCCAACGATGCCGACTTATGTGAAAGGGAACGCGCCTTTTGGCGAAATGTTGCGCCTTATTGAAGTTCGAACCCGCGCAGTTGGGGCGTGACTTCGGGCGCAGGCGCGCGCCGGGCGGGCTTAGCCGGGGGAGAAGCGGCCTTGGCCTTTGCGGCATGGCGCGCGGGCGGTTTGGTCGATGTGTGCTTAGCCGGCGCGGTCTTGGCGGCAGGCTTGGCGTACACCGGGCTCGCCTTGGCGCGAACGGGCTTGCGATGCGGGGTGGGCGCGGGCGTGGCGGGGACGGGCGCCGGGGGCTCGGCGGAGGCGGCGTCGCGCTTGCTCTTCCCATAGAAGCATGCCGCGCGCTCCACCGTGTCCATGGTCGCGCCTGCCTCCGGGGTATGCCAGACGTCCTCGCCCGAGTTCCTGATCGAAGCGCCCCTTGCGGTCGCCGCGCGCGAAATACAGGCTGGACAGGGTGCGATACTGATCTCGCGCGCAGTCGAAGGCCATGGTTTGCAGAGCCGCCCGCCAGCCGGCCGCATTGGCCGCCTTGGTCGTGAGCGTCTCTGTCAGCACTTCGGTGCTCACCTGCGGCCAGGCGTCGGTCTTCAGGCTGTCCACGGACACCAGCATCACCACATTGGCCGACCAGGCGCCGATGGCGTAGCCGCGGGTGGGCAGATAGCGGTTTATCCAGGCTTGGACGATGGGCTCGGAAGTGGATTTGGCGGGAAAGGGCACGGTGTCCACGCCGTAATCCTGAGCGGCCGCGGGCAAGGCGAACAGCCAGCAGGCTGCCGCGATTAAGGCCGTCCGATGCAGGGCGGCCCTCATCGGCGGTTCAGATCTTCTCGGCGGTCTTGATCGCCGCCCGGCATCCGGCCTGGATCAGCGCCGACAGCAGCGGATAGGCGGGCGCCGCCTGCGCGCCCTGCTCGACCGCCTCGTCCCGATGCGCCAGCTCCTCGCCGCGAAAGCGCGAGAGGGTCTTGGCCAATTCCGGCTCGCTGTCGACCAGTTCGTCCACTTGCCCCGCGTAATGCCGCTCGATGACGCTCTCCACCGCCTCGGTGCAGGCGTGCGCGGCCTTCTCTCCGAGCAGGGCCGTCCCGGCGCCCAAGGCGAAGGCCGCCGCGCGCCACACGGGGGACAGCAGGCTCGGCCGTGTCCGCCGCTCGGTCAGCAGGGCGTCGAAGGCCGCCAGGTGCGCGGCCTCCTGCTCGCCCATGGCCTTCATGCGTCCCGCCAGTTCGACGGTGGAGGCGGAGGCGGCGAACACGGCGGCCTGGGCGCGATAGATCTGCACCGCCGCCACCTCGCCTGCGTGATCCACGCGCAGGATCTCGTCCAGCCGCGCCTTGGGCGCGCCCGCGCCGGGCCGAGGGGGAAGGGGGCGAAGCTCAGTCATCGTGACGGTCCGTGCGCGCGGCGGCGGCGAGGCTCAGGCCGGTCAGGCCCAGGGACGCCAGAACGTTCCACCCGGCCATGGACAGGCCCAGCATGCGCCAGGCCGCCTCGTCGCAGCGGGGCGGGGCGAACTTGGCGCCGTTGAGAAAGGCGCTGAGGCCGGCCGCGCTCACCGATCCGCCGCCGCTGCAGGTGGTGGGCCCCGGCCACCACTTCCACTCCGCCCCCGCATGATAGGCGGCGATGCCCGCGCCGGTCAGAAACACCAGGGCCAGCACGACGTCGGCGGCGCGGCCCAGCCACGGCTGACGCAGATACATCAAGGCGAAGCCGATCATCCCGGCGCCCAGCGCCGCCCAATAGACGTCGCGCTGATAGTAGCACAGCGTACATGGCGCCAGGCCGCCGAACCGCTCAAACGCATGGGCGGTCGCCAGCATCGCGGCCGAGGCGCAGGCGGCGGCCAGGGGCCAAAGTCTCAGAACCGGTTGGACCACGGAGGACATTGCGCTGTGATAGCGCCACAGCGCCAAACGCCCAAGCCCTTAAGCCCGCCAAGGGAAATCAGCGGCTGTGGGCTTCCAGCAGATGCACGCCCAGCAGCAGAAGCACGATCACAACGATCCCCGTAATGGCCAAGGCCGTCAGATGGCGGTCGACTATGGCCTTGGCCTGCGGATGCTGCAGCAGCGCCGCCTCCAGGAAAAACCGCCCCCCGCGCGTGAGCAGGGAGGCGCCGATGAACACCGGGAGCGAAAAGTGCGCCAGGCCCGAGGCCAGGGTCACGATCATATAGGGCACCGGCGTCAGACCCTTGATCAGGATCACCGCCAGGCCGACCTTGGCGAACAGCTGCTGAAACGCCAGCAGACCCCCCGTTCGCCCGCTCAGCGCCAGAAGTTTCATGGCCAGGGGCGCGGACAGATAGCCCAGGCCGTAGCCGATGCACCCGCCGCTCACCGAGCACACGGTGCACACCGCCGCGTACAGCCACGCCCGTTCGCGCCGGGCCAGCACCATGGGCGCCAGCATCACGTCCGGCGGCACAAACGGAAAGGTCGCCTCCACCACGGCCACGGCCGCCATGGCCGGCAGGGCGAAACGCCCGGCGGCAAGGCCCATGGCCCAGTTGTAGAGGGGACGCAGCATTGAGCCTCCGGCGATTGACCCCCTGCGCCTAGCAGGCTTTGCCGCGCCCGTCACGGCGGCGAGGAAAGTAAAAACAGGGACCACCAAGCGCACCAAGAACACCAAGGGGGCGGCGCTTCACGCGCATCGCCGGCTCGCGCAGCGAGACATGATTGATCGGGCTTTACCCGCTCCTTGGTGTTCTTGGTGAGCTTGGTGGCTAAACATCTGTCTTCATGCGCGACGCCCGCGTTGACGAACCGCGCGCCCCGGCTAGAGTGCGCGCCCTCACGCCCAACCGCTTGCGCGGGCCCCAGTGGCGAAATGGTAGACGCGGTAAACTCAAAATCTATTGTCGCAAGACGTGCTGGTTCGAGTCCGGCCTGGGGCACCAACCTGCTTGGCTCTTCGCTTGTGGAGGGCGCAACAGGTCGATCGATGCGAGACGGCCTTTCCGCACGTCCCGCCATAAAACCTACGCAACCGGCGGCTAAACTTGCTGCACTGCAATATAAATCCGGCATGCCGGTTGTCGCTTAAGCATAAGATTGCCCCTCACAGGGGAATCGGCTGGCGGGATCATACAACAGGCTGAACAGTAGGTTAGCGAGACGTTAAGCGCGCCTTGGAGACTGAAATTTGCACTTGCGGGCGAGTGAATAACGTCAGGACTTGAAACGGGAGCGTGACATGCGTGTGGTCAGAGGGCCTTTGTTCAAGCCGCTGGATATCGCGTTGATGGTGGGTTTCGCCATGGCGTTCGTACTGCTCACCAGCTTGCGTCTGGCCTAGAGCCGACCGGGAAATCTGTTGTAAAATCAACTGTTTTTGACCCCGCCGCAGGCGCGGTCAGGCCGCGCTGCTGCGCCGGCTTGTCTTGGATGTTGCGGCCTGGCGCGAGTCCAGGGCGGTGTTGATGGCCTGCAGCAGGCGCTCGGGCTTGATGGGCTTTTCCACCACGCAGCACATGCCCGCCGCCAGATAGGCGCGGGCATCCTCCGGGTCGACGTTGGCGGTCAGGGCTACGACGGGTGTTTGGCCTATGGCGCCCTCCAGGGCGCGGATGGACTTGGTGGCGGTCAGGCCGTCCATCCGGGGCATCTTGATGTCCATCAGGATCAGGTCGAAACGGCCGGTGCGCACTGCCTCGACGGCCTCGGCTCCGTCCTCCACGGACTCGGAGGTGCAGTCGAACATCTCGCAAAGGGCCTCGGCCACCATGCGGTTGGTGGCGTTGTCATCGACCACCAGGATATGGGCGGCCACGGGGGCGGCGCCGATGGCGGGGGTGCCGGCGGCGTGGGCGATGGGAGCGATCAGGTCGAACACGATGGTCACGCCCTGGCCCACGTTGCTCTCCGCGCGGATGGCCCCGCGCATGCAGTCCACCAGTTCCCGGGTCAGCGCCATGGTCAGGCCGGAGGAGCCGCGCCGGCCCTCACCGCCCGGCGCGTCTGCGCGTTCGAAGATGCGGGCCAGCTTGGCTGCGGACAGGCCGGGGCCGGTGTCGCGCACGCGGCCTTCCAGCATCAGGTCGTCACCTTCGCGGCGAGCCTTCAGACTGGCTTCCACGGCGCCCGAGCGGGTGTAGCTCAGCGCGCTGCCGATCAGATTGTCGAATATCTGTAACAGGCGCGCGGGGTCGATCATGGCCTGCACGTCCGGATCGCCGTCGTAGGACACCAGCAGGCTCACGCCCGCCTGCTGGGCCTGGTGCGCCCAGAAGTTCTTGCAGCCGGTCGGCCACGCCGCGCAGCAGAACCGGTTCGGGGTACAGATCCAGCAGACCCTCCTCCGCCTTGGTCAGGTCCATGGAATCGTTGAGCAGTCGCAGCAGCGCCTCGGCGGAGGCGCGGATGGAGCCGACCTGAGCCAGGGCGTCCGCGCCCATGGGCTGGCGCTGCAGCATCTCGGCCATGGCCGCCACGCCGCTCAAGGGGGTGCGGAACTCCTGGCCGAGCAATTCCACGCACTTGCGCTTGTGCTCGGACATGGCGTCGGCGATCAGCTCGGCCTCGTTCACCGCCGACACCGCCTGGTCGATCCCGCGCACACGTTCGGCGTGGTCGTTCAGCAGGCGCTCCACCAGTTCGGAAAGCAGGCCCACCGCCAGATAGGCGCCGTCCTGGGTCACCACATAGGCGTCGCGGCGCAACTCGCGGTCCGTCAATAACTCGCGGCACACGTCTTGGGCGGGGGTGGATGCGTCGACGATCAGGGGGTCGGACAGCATCAAGGCGCCGACGGCGCTATCGGCGAAGCCCGCCAGCATGGCCTTGGCGATCGCCTCACGCTCGATCACCCCCACCACGCGCCGGTCCACGCAAACAGCGAAGGCCAGGGCATGAGGGGCTGTCTGGAAAGCCTGATCAACCTTGGAAACCTCGGCGTCCGCTTGGACTGAGGGAACGTGATCGGCGATACTGGTGATGAACGTCATGACACTGGGGGCTTTGCGGCTCGTATCGCCAAACTACCCAATTACCTTTTCAAACTAGTTAAAAATGCGAGGCGTTTTCAGGTGTCGACAGATCAATGGCGTCATAAAGCAGTTATAATCGCGCCAAACGGTCGGAAGGGCTTTTTCCTATTGATCCGGCGTGGTTTGTTGTTTGATCCAGTTCAAGAATTCCGGATTCGACCCCCCTGTGATGAGGGGCAGGGCGATGACGCAGGCGGTCTCGTAGGGGTGGCGATGCAAAATGAACTCGCGCAAAGCTTGTAAACAAGCCGCACGGGTCTTCAGCAGCATGGGAATTTCCGTTTCCCGCTCGATACGCCCCTTCCACGCGTAGATGGAGCGCATAGGCGCCAGGACATTGGCGCAGGCCGCCAGCCTCGCCTCGATCGCCGCCTCACCCGCTGCCTGCGCGGTTTCGGCGTCAGGCCAGGTGGTGTAGACAAGCAGCATCTCATCCATGATCGGCTCCCGGCCCGCCGCCCGGCCGGCATTGGCTCGGTCCGGCGCGCGGGGCGAAAAATCGCATGTCAGGCGTAGCTTCGCCAGCGCAGGCCGCGCTGGTTCTGTTTTCCGGCGGTCAGGACTCCACGGTCTGCCTGGCCTGGGCGCTGGAGCGCTACGCCTGGGTGGAGACCGTGGGCTTCGACTATGGCCAGCGCCATGGGGTGGAGATGATCGCCCGCGAGCGCGTGCGCGAGGCCCTGATCGAGCACTTCCCGCAATGGGCCGCGCGGCTGGGCCCCGACCACCGGCTGGACCTGCGCGGGTTCGGGGCCGTGGCGGAATCAGCCCTCACCGCGCATCGGGCCATCGAAATGACCGAGCGAGGCCTGCCCTCCACCTTCGTGCCGGGCCGCAATCTGGTGTTCTTCGTCTACGCCGCGGCCCTGGCCGACCGCCGCGGCCTGCCGGCGCTGGTGGGCGGCATGTGCGAGACCGACTATTCCGGCTATCCGGACTGCCGGCGCGAGACGCTGGACGCCATGCAGCAGGCGCTGAACCTGGGCATGGAGCGGGCGTTCATCATCGAAACCCCGCTGATGTGGCTGACCAAGGCCGACACCTGGGCCCTGGCCAAGCGCTTGGGCGGCGAGCCGCTGATCGAACTGATCCTGGAGCGCACCCACACCTGTTATCTCGGCGAGCGCGGCGTGCGCCACGCACTGGGGCTACGGCTGCGGGACCTGCCCGGCGTGCGAGCTGCGTCAGGGCGGCTATCAGGATTGGAACGGCCAGGGCCGCCCGGCGCTGGACATGGTCCCGTGACTTACGCCGTCAAGGAGATCTTCCTCACCCTGCAGGGGGAAGGCGGCCAGGCGGGCCGCCCGGCGGTGTTCTGCCGCTTCGCCGGCTGCAATCTGTGGTCGGGCCGCGAACAGGATCGGGCGGAAGCCGTCTGCACCTTCTGCGACACCGACTTTGTTGGAACAGACGGGGCGGGTGGGGGCCGGTTCGGGACCGCTCACGATCTGGCCCGCGCCATCGCCGACGTTTGGGGCCCCGGCGAGCGGGACCGGATGGTGGTTCTGACCGGAGGCGAGCCGCTGCTTCAGCTGGATGCGCCTCTGCTTGAGGCTCTCCACGACCAGGGCTTCTTCATCGCGGTGGAGACCAACGGGACCCTTGCCGCGCCCGAGGGGATCGACTGGCTGTGCGTCAGCCCCAAGGCCGATGCGACCTTGGTGCAGACATCGGGTCAGGAGCTGAAGCTGGTGTTCCCCCAGCCCGGCGTCGATCCCGCGCGCTTTTCGGCTCTGAATTTCGAGCGATTTTATCTGCAGCCCATGGACGGCCCGCAACGCGAGGCGAACACCCAGGCGGTGATCGCCTATTGCCTTGCCCACCCCCGCTGGCGTTTAAGCGTGCAAACGCACAAATACCTCGGCATTCCCTGAGCCCTCGTGGGCTTCGGAGCCTGGGCGGATAGCAATGGACGAACCGGTTTTCGAGATCACCAAGGCGGCGCAGTTCGACGCCGCCCATTCCCTGGCCGAAGGCCCGCCCGACAGCCGCTACCGGCGGCTGCACGGCCACTCCTTCCGGGTGGAAGCCTCCGTGCGCGGCCCGGCGCAGGGCGAGGTCGGCTGGGTGGCCGATCTGGGCGCCCTGGACCAGGCGTTGCGCGCGCTGGCGGCGGAACTAGATCACGGCATGCTCAATGAAAAGCCCGGCCTGAAGAGCCCGACGCTGGAAAACCTGTGCCTGTATTTCGCGCAGCGATTGAAGCCGCTCTATCCGGGCCTGTCGCGCGTGGTCGTTTCACGCCCCACCATCGGCGAAAGCTGCAGCCTGAACCTTTAACGCCGTCCCTTGCCGCCGGGCGCGAACGCCCCGCCGCCGGTCTGGGCGCGGTGCATCAGCAGGGCGTCGGCCAGGACCACGGCGGTCATGGCTTCCACCACCGGCGCGGCGCGCAGGGCCACGCAGGGGTCGTGCCGGCCGGTGGTGCGCACCTCGATGGACTTGCCCGCCTCGTTGATCGACTGGCGCGGCGTCAGGATCGAGGAGGTCGGCTTGAACGCCACCCGCGCGATCACCGGCTGGCCGGTGGAAATGCCGCCCAGGACGCCGCCGGCATGGTTGGACAGGAATTCCAGCTGCCCATCATCTCCGATGCGCATCTGATCGGCGTTTTCCTCGCCCGAAAGAGCCGCCGAGCCGAAGCCCGCGCCGATCTCCACTCCCTTGGCGGCGTTGATCGACATGAGCGCGGAGGCGAGTTCGGAATCCAGCTTGGCGTAGATCGGCGCGCCCCAGCCGGCCGGAACGCCTGACGCTTCAACTTCGACCACCGCGCCGACCGAGGAGCCGTTCTTGCGCACGTCGGCCAGGTAATCTTCCCAAAGCGGGACGGTCTGGACGTCCGGGCACCAGAAGGGATTTTCCGTGGTCTGCGCCCAGTCCCACCGGCCGCGGTCGATCTTGATCTCGCCCACCTGCACCAGGGCCGCGCGAACGCTCACGCCCGAGCCCAGAATCTTGCGCGCCACCGCGCCCGCCGCCACGCGCGCGGCGGTCTCACGCGCGGAGGACCGTCCGCCGCCGCGATAATCGCGCACGCCGTACTTGGCGAAATAGGTGAAGTCGGCATGGCCCGGGCGGAAGGATTGGGCGATGTCGGAATAGTCCCTGGAGCGCTGATCCACGTTCTCGATCAACAGCGAGATCGGCGTTCCAGTGGTCACCTGGCCGTCTGTTCGCCGTCCTCGAACACGCCGGACAGGATGCGCACCTGATCGGGCTCCTGGCGCTGGGTGACGAACTTGGAGGTCCCTGGCCGGCGCTTGTCCAGCCAGACCTGAATGTCCTCGGCATGGAGCGGAAGGCCCGGCGGGCAGCCGTCGACCACGCAGCCGAGCGCCGGCCCGTGGCTTTCGCCCCAGGTCGTCACCCGCAGCACATGACCGAAGCTGTTGTACGACATGGGCCGGGGTTTAGAGCAAAGCCGGCCGCGTCACAAATCCCGCGCGATTCAGGCCGCCCAGGAGGCCGTGAAACGGCGCAGCAGCGACTTGGCGGGGCTGTCGGCCAGAGCCGCGTCGGCGTTCAGGCGAAGATACAGATGCCCGCGCGGCCGGACCTCCGTGGCGGGCAGGCCTTCGCCCGGCGCGCGGAACAGGCCCCGGGAGGCGGAGCTGCGCGAAATCCACAGGCTGCGCCGCCCCAGAGGGGTGGTCACTTCCAACCGCCCGCCGGACTTGAGAAAGGCCTCGCTCACCGGCACGGTCAGCCACAGATCGTCGCCGCGCACCTCCGCGCCGGGCTCGGGCGTGATCGACACGGCGATGCGCTGGTCCGCCTTGGGCCCGAAGCGCGCGATATCGCCCGAACGCAGGCCCGGCGGCAGCTTGACCTTGCCCTGACGGCCGTCGGCCAGGCGCACGGTCTTGGCCGCGCCGAGAAAGGCCTCGGCGACGGTGATCCTGAGCGGGACCTTGCGCCGGACGCGCGGCTCGGCCGGCGGTTCGGCGGCGGCCGGAGGCGGCGGTTGCCGAACGGGCCGGGCGCTGGGCGCGGCGCTCAGCAGGCGATAGGCTTCCAGCACCCGGCGAAACTCCGCCGGATCGCCGCCGCGATCGGGATGGGCGGCCTTGGCGGCGCGCCGGAACGCCGCGCGCACGGCGTCGGGCGCGGCGTCTTGCGCCAGCGCCAGCAGGGCGCGGGCCTGTTCGGCCGTCCTGATCTCCGCCCGATCGGTGTTCGGCTTGCTCATCGGCCGTCCATCAGCCACGGCGAAGGTCAAGGTCTGGTTAAGCCTCGGTTCCCGCACACCGCGCCGGTCGGCTATAAGACCGCCATGAGCACGCGCGACGACCTGATTCCGAAAAGCCCCAGCGAGGCGGAGCATCTGGAGCGGCGGATGGAGGCCGCGGCCGGACAAGACGTCTTGCCCGAGGACGCCGATCCCATCGCCCTGTTCGAGGCCTGGCTGGCGGAGGCGCACAAGCGCGAGATCAACGATCCCAACGCGCTGGCGCTGGCCACGGTCGACGATGACGGCCTGCCGGATGTGCGCATGGTCCTGCTTAAGGACGTAGATGCGCGGGGGTTTTGTGTTCTACACCAATGGCCATAGCGCCAAGGGCCGCCAGCTGGCCGCCCATCCCAAGGCGGCGCTGCTGTTCCACTGGAAGTCCCTGCGCCGTCAGGTGCGGGTGCGCGGGGCGATCGAGCAGGTCGCGCCGAGGAAGCCGACGCCTATTTCGCCAGCCGCGCCCGCTCCAGCCAGATCGGCGCCTGGGCCTCGGACCAGTCCAAGCCCATGCCCGAGCGCCACGCCCTCGAAAAAGCCGTCGCCGCCATGGGCCTGAAGTTCGGCCTGGGACCCGTGCCGCGCCCCCCGCACTGGACCGGCTACCGGCTGATCCCCAGCGCCATCGAGTTCTGGCGAGACCGGCCGTTCCGTCTGCACGAACGCCTGGCCTATCGCCGCGAGGGCTCGCGCTGGACCGTGAGCCGGTTGTTCCCTTGAATTCCCCCGCCGAGGAGGCCGACCTCGCGGCCGTCTCCGCTTGGCTGGCGGCCCAGGCCGACCGCGTGATCGAGACCCACATCGGCCAGGTGTTCCTGATCGGCGAGCAAGCCTTCAAGCTGAAGAAGGCGGTGAATTTCGGCTACCTCGATTTCTCCACGCGCGAGCAGCGGGCCTGGGCCATCGGCCGGGAGCTGGCAGCTGAACCGGCGCACCGCGCCGGACATCTATCAGGCCGTCCAGTGGGTCACGCGCCAGGACGGGCGTCTGGCTCTGGACGGGCCTGGCGAGCGCCTGGAAGCGGTGCTGAAGATGCGCCGGTTCGATCCGGACGCGGTGCTGTCCAACCGGCCGCAGACGGTGCAGGGCGACTTCGCCGAGGACCTCGGCCGCCAGGTCGCCCGCTTTCACGCCGCCGCGCTGGTCCAGCGGGGCGGGGCGGGCAGTCTGGGCTACGTCATCGCCTCCAACGCCGAGCACATGCGGGCGCTCGCGGCCGATCTCGGCCCCGGGCCGGTGGACGACTGATCGCACGGCCAGGCCGAGTTCGCCCGCCTGACGCCATTGCTCGACGCGCGAGGCGCGAGCGGGCAGGTGCGCGACTGCCACGGTGACCTGCACCTGGGCAACATCCTGGCGAAAACGGGCGTGCGGTCTTGTTCGACTGCATCGAGTTCAACGACCGCCTCAGCCGGATCGATGTGCTGTACGACCTGGCCTTCCTGCTGATGGACCTGGCGCATCGCGGCCAGGACGCCGGGGCGAACCGGGCGACGGCGGAATCAATCCCTCTCGCAGCGCGAATCGCACCAAGCCTGGGACGTCATGAATGTTCAGGCAGTTCATAAATTTCATACGATGGTATTCAATCGTTTTGGGACTGACTTTAAGAATGGCGGCGATTTGCTTGGTGTTGGCCTTCCGCAATCAGTTGGAGAATCTCACGCTGCCGAATCGTTAACCGCTCCAATGGATTTGTCTCTATTGCACCCGCATTTAAAGGAATCTTCGCGAGAATTCCCTGGGGAATTTTCCGGCCCAAATCTATTTCCTTTTGCATTGCTCCCCGCAAGGCTGCTTCGGCTTGTTCGGTTCGTGTCTCGGCCTGTCCGGTTCGGATTTCTGCTTGTTCGGTTCGAGTTTTCGCCAATTCCGTCCGGGCTTCGGCGTGCTCAGTCCGGGTCTCGGCCACCTCGGTCCGGCTTTTGGCTTCGTCGGCGCGCGTTTCCGCCAGTTCGGTCCGCGCCTCGGCCTGTTCCAGTCGCCTCTTACTAATTATGACGGCAGATGAACGGTTTATTTTCATTTCACTTCCGTTGCGGCTCCATTCGGAATCGTCATGCGTTGCATTATCAGGGCACCCGTCGGTTCGCCCCGGAGACAAAAATCCGTTGGACGTCGGCGTCAAATATAAACGGCGCTGCGACCTCTACCACGACGAGGTTGAATTTTAATTGTTGCGGTCTTCCCCTCGCTCCACTGGATGGGGATGCGGAATCGATCGGTCTCTGGCGTCGTCGTTTTCAAGAGACTACAATGGGTTGTTGGCCGCGAAAAACGATCATCTGCGTCTTGGCGGCGAGTCGGATCAATCCTTCAGCCTTGCGTTTGCCCCATGCTCTATAACCCCCGGCAACAAAATCACCGAAGGTCAACTGGGTTTTTCTTGCTCGACTCGTGAGGCTGGGGGGCTGGGTGGTTCAGGTTCATTTTCTTGACTGAGTTTCTCATGGGAAATCCCTTCGTTGGCTGCCTGGAGTTCGTCCAGTTGGATGAGAGCGTTTACGTAGGCGGATGGGACAAGAGGGAGCATTTTGCCGTCTCGTTTGGGAAATTCCTGCCCGGCCGCAATGACGGTAATTCCGTTTTCACCTATTACTTTAGGAGGGATGATGGAGCCGATGGCCGAGACGTGAGTTCCATCGGCCGTGATGATGTATCGCCCAACCCCGCTGCCTTTCACCACGGCGCGCCCGGCTGCATTCCTGATTTCGAAGGTATCGCCCGCAATGGCTGAGCAAACAACCGTAAAGATTCTCCCTTTGCGCAAATCCAGCAAAGTATGCACGACAAGGAAGACCGTGCTTTAGGGTACCGACATCTCCCATTTGCT
>CAWDPL010000051.1:0-12047 GCA_963804105.1 uncultured Alphaproteobacteria bacterium | reverse complement strand
TCGGGGCGGCTGGTGATAAATGAGCCTGCGGGCCCGCTATCGGGCCCCGAATTGCCCGCACCGATCACCCAGATCGATGCGGGCGCTCGATTTCAGGTTCCGGCGGGTATCAGTAAGTGTAGTTGAGCCTTCACCCGATAGGTGCGCGGATCGGGAGACGAAGAGTCCAAGGGGATTGCCCCCGCCCAAGCCAATCGTGTAAATTTGGTTGGTCAAGTTCTTGCCCCACAACGCCACCGTCCAATGGCTGTGCGCCGGGCTATAGCCGATGGACGCATCAACCAAACTGACCGCGGGCCGGCTGGCGATCGGCGTGTTCGCCGGCTCAAAGTAGGTCTTCGCCTGATATTGGTAGACGGCGCGCCCATAAAAATCTGCGCCGTCGGCCAGATCGAAGTCCTTCTGGCCCGTGATGATCAGATTGATCGGCGGGGCGCCGGCTAACTCATTGCCGGCCGCATTGACGGTATCGTCGACATGTTCAACTTCGGATTGCCGATCAAATAAGGTATGAGGGCGTTGTTAGGGCTGAACTTCGGAAAGGTAACATATCGGCTGCTCAGCACCGTCAGACCGCCCGGTGAATGTCCACCCCTTGGCGGGCTTGGACAGCACATTAGATCCAAACCGGTTTCCGTGGGTTGCCCGCGTCGGAAACGACGCTGACTGCGGGCGCGATCAAGGAGTTGAACTGAAGACCGTTCCAATTGTAGTAGAACAACGCCGCATTCACGCGCAGCGTGTGGTCGAACAGGTCGTTCTTGGCGGCGATTTCATACGCCCGGATCGTCTCCGGACCAAAATCAGGAACCTGGCCAGGACCGGGGACGTAGCTGATATTGAATTTGCCGCTCTTGTAAGCCTTGGTCGCCGATACATAGACCAAGTTGTCGGGCGTAGCCTGCCAGTTAATCGCGAACTTCGGCGTGAACCTAAGTAGCTTTTATCAAGGTCGCCCACATAATTGCCGCCGCACGATTTGTTGGCGGCGACGCACGCGGCGAGTGTTGGACTGTTGGCGAGTGCTCGAGCCAGCCCGTTAGCGCCGACTTGGAACTCGTTGATCTCGTTGATGAGTGCTTTGTGCTCGACGGTGTATCGACCGCCCACGGTGATTCCGATGTCGGCGTAAGCTGGTAGGTTTCATTGAAGAAAACGGCCTGGGAAATTGTAGGCATCTTGGTGATCTGGTAGTATTGGCCAGGGAAGTAGGTGGGCAGTGTCGCTAGATTGAACGTGCCCCAGGCATTGAATTTATAGTGTTCGTCAAAATAGAAATACCCTACCACCCCAGAAAATGGGCCATAATGGTTTACTAGGTTAAACTCCTGAGTGACGGCGTACTCGCCCGTAGGGGTATTACTGCCGCCGTTGACAGACGTGTTTGTGGCTCCGTTGACTTGGTCGGTGTTAGCGCCGCCAAAGCTGTTTATGGTGCTTTCCGTGCGCAAGGCGCTGAGCGACTTCAAACTCAGATTGTCATTAAACTTCCAGTTCAGCTCATTGCTAACGCCGTAACCCATTTCGGTTAGGCGTGGCAACGCATTGAGATCGACTTCATTCAGTTTTCCGATAATCGAAACCTCGAGCGGATCGGAATAAGAAGGTGGAGACTGCAGTTCGTCGTTCTGTTGGTAGTGCTCGTCCGTATAAATGTAGTCGGCGCGTAAGATATTGGTGATGTCTGGGTTGACTTCCCATCGGATTTGGCCCCGCACCGCCGTGCGGTTAGCGGCGTCCGGGTCGCCCACACCGGGATTGACGTTGTGAATATAGCCGCTGTGCTGCACATGGCTGAACGACAGGCTCGCCTGAATGTTGTCGGCGAGCGGTCCGCCGACCGTGGCCGCCTCGTCGATCAAGGCGTAATTGCCCACGCTGAGCGTATTCTGGAACTGGAAGTGGTCGGGCGCCTGTCTGGAAATGAAGTTGACGGCGCCGCCCGCAGAGTTGCGTCCGAATAGTGTGCCCTGAGGGCCCTCAACGATTTCGACGCGGTCAAGATCGTTAAAGTTACTGAACATAAGAATATCAGGACGCGATAAGTAGACACCGTCCAGATAGAGAGCCACGTCGGAGTCGTCGGCATTGCCGTTATTGCCGCCCACGCCCCGGATATAGACAGTGGGGTTCCCGTAGTCTCGTCTGATCTGAATGCTTGGCGCCTCCTGGGTCAACTCCGAGAAGGTGGTCAACTGGTCCTTGGTCAGGTCGTTGCCAGACACCACGTCCACCGAGATGGGCGTCTTCTGAAGATTGGTGGCGCCGGTGTGGCTGGCCGTAATCACCACATCGCCAATGGCCTTGCCGCCAGATGCATCCTGTGCGCGAGCGGCCCCGCCGCGGCAAGCGTCAGGACGGCCATGGCCGCGCCTGACATCAATGGAAGTTTGGTTTTCATCTTGGTTGCCTCCCTATGATTTTATTGGTTATCTGCTTATAAATATTGGCATTTCCGGGCTTCACGACCGACGGAACACTCATGTTGATTGGTCGGTTGACAGTGGGAATGCCTACAGAAGCTGCGGCCGAATGTCGCGGATGTCAACAGTCGGCTACAACCGAACCGAGAACAAGCCTTGACAGGCGACGCGTTGGAACCGGAGGGTGTGGACACAAACTGTGGCGGCTCAAACGGTTAGCCGATGATCGTCGTTCGGTTCGAACCACGACGTCGATGGAAAGCCAGGGAGGACGCGTATGCGCACGTTAGCTATGGCGGCGGCCGCCTTGCTTGTATCGGCGCCGGGCCTGTCCCGCGCCCAGCCGGCGATTAGCGGAGACGCTGTTGCCGGCGCCGTCAAATACGACCAGCTCTGCGCGGCCTGCCATGGCGCAAAGGCGCGCGGCGGCCAGGGTGCGGATCTGACTCAGTCGATCTATGCGCACGGCAGTGGCGACGACAACGTCATTCACAGCATCCGGGACGGCCAGCCGGACGGCATGCCGGCCTTCCGGAGCCAGTTGACGGACGCGGATCTGAACGACCTGGTCGCTTTCCTGAAGGCGCGGCGCGCCGATCCGACCAATCCTCGGGAGGCATCGCCCCAGGCCTTCCCGCCGACTCTGCCCAAGGGCGTCGTGAAAACCGATGTTGAACGCTTTCGGGTCCAGACCGCGGCGAAGACCGGCTTGCCCTATGGGTTCGCTTTCTGCCTGATGGCCGAATCCTGGTCACCGAGCAGTCCGGCTCATTGCGGGTGGTTGAAAAGGGTCGGCTGTCACCCGATGCGATCGCCGATGCGCCGACGGGCGGTATCGAGGGTCAGCACGGCCAGGCGGGCCACAATCTGCTCGATGTGATCGTGGACCCGGACTATGCACACAACGGCTGGATCTATCTTTCGAGCGTCCACCGGGCCCACAACGGCGACCCGGGCGGCGGGTCCCTAGCCAGAATCACGCGCGGAAAGATTTGCGACGGACATTGGGTGGACAGTCAGGTTCTGATCGAATTTCAGATCCAATCGTCCACCGCGCTGCGCATGGCGTTCGACGCCCAGCGCCGCCTCTACATCGGTACGTCCTGGCCCAATTTTGAATTTATCTCACCCGAACAGGCGCCCCATACGCCACCGCAAATGCTGTCCAGCCCCATGGGCAAGGTTCTGCGTTTGAACCCGGACGGCACGGTTCCGCCGGACAACCCCTTTGTCGGCCGGCATGGAGCGTTTCCTTACGTCTACAGCTACGGCAATCGCGCGCCGCTTGGACTGGCGTTCGACCGCACGGGCGAACTTTGGGAAACTGAAAATGGCCCCCGGGGCGGCGATGAACTCAATCACATCCGCCCGGGCCGCAACTATGGCTGGCCGGTGAGCACCTGGGGACTGCGCTACGACGATGTTCCGAACTCGGCCAACCCGGAGGCGAAGGGCATGGAGCAGCCGATCATCAATTGGTCTCCATCGCCCTCGGTCTCAGCCATCGCTTTCTATTATGGCAAGGCCTTTCCGCGCTGGCGCGGAAATCTGATCATGGGCTCGCTCAAGCAGACCGATCTGTACCGCATCGTGCTTGATGGGGACCGTCCGGTGTTGCAGGAGGTCATCTTACATGCCTTTGACCGAATCCGCGCGGTCCATGTCGGCCCGGACGGCTATATCTATGTGCTGGGCGATCTCGGGAACTTGGTCCGGCTCGTTCCCGCCCGCTGATCAGGGTCCACCGGCCCCCGATCTCGTCCCTTAACCAACCGCCTCCGGCGTCACCTCATAGGTGCGCGAGCAGTATTCGCAGGTGACGCGGATCACGCCGTCGCCCTCGACCATGCCCGCGCGCTCCTCGGCCGGGAAAGATTTCAGCACACTGACGATCCGTTCGGACGAGCAGCGGCAGAAGGCCCGCAGCGGTTTGGGTTCGAACAGTCGCACGCCGTCCTCATGGAACAGGCGCCACAGCAGGGTCTGAGGCGGGACGGTGGGATCGACCAGTTCGTCCTCGCCCAGGGTCTCGAACAGGGCCTGGGCCCGCTCCCAGGCGTCGGCGGTTGGGCCGCGCGCCTCGTCCTCGGCCACGTTCTGCAGCATCATGCCGCCCGCCCGCCAGGAAAAACCCGTCTCGGTCTGCAGCTGCGCCACCGCCAGGCGCAGGCGCGTGGGCGTCTGCTCGGACTGGGCGAAATACTGTTCCGCGCAAAGGCGCCAGGGTTTCGCCCTCGATGGGCGTAACGCCCTGATAGCGTTCGGTGTCCGGGCCCTGATCAATGGTCATGATGAACAAGCCTTCGCCCAGCAGGGCGCCGGCCCCGGCGCGCGCAAAGCCGCCCGGCATGGCCGCCACGCGTTCGGCGTCGAACCGGCAGTATCCGCGCAGCAGCCCTTCGGTGTCGTAGTCGGCCACCACATAGGCCACGGGCCCGTCGCCCTGGGCCTGGACGATCAAGCGTCCTTCGAATTTCAAGCTGGAGCCCATCAGGGCGGCCAGCACGCAGGCCTCGCCCAGCAGATTCGCTACCGGCTCGGGGTAATCGTGGCGGCGCAGGATGTCGTCGACCACAGCGGACAGCCGCGCGATGCGGCCGCGCACGGGCCAGCCTTCGATCTGGAAGACCGCGATCAGGTCTTCGCCGTCGGCGGCCAGAGGGATTTGGGCGGGTTGGATTGGGCTCACGCGCCTAGATAGGACCTGACGGCTTGCGGCGCCAGTCGCCGGCTAAAAGCGCCCAGACACCAGGCGATCACCGCCTTCTGCGCATGGATGCGGTTTTCCGCCTCGTCCCACACCACCGATTGCGGCCCGTCGATCACCTCGCCGGTCACCTCCTCGCCCCGGTGCGCCGGAAGGTCGTGCAGGAACAGGGCGTCCGGCTTGGCCAGGGCCATCAGCGCCCCGTCCACCTGATAGGGTCCCAGCGCCTTCAGCCGCGCCTCCGCGTCCGTGTCGCCCATGGACACCCAGGTGTCGGTGATCACCGCGTCCGCGCCGCGCGCGGCCTCGCGCGGGTCGTGAGTCACATGGACCGAAGCGCCGGCTTGCCTGGCGCGCGCCAGGTCCGCCGCGTTCGGCTGATAGGCCGTCGGGCAGGCGATGGTCAGGGCGAAGCCAAAGGGCGCGGCGGCGTGGATGAAGCTGGAGCAGACGTTGTTGCCGTCGCCGATCCAGGCGAGCGTCCGACCGGCGATGGAGCCGCGGTGCTCCTCATAGGTCAGGATGTCGGCCATGATCTGGCAGGGATGGCTCTTGTCGGTCAGGCCGTTGATCACCGGCGCATGGCTGGCCGCCGCGAAGGCTTCCACGTCCTCATGCCGATTGGCCCGGATCATCACCAGATCAACCATGCGCGCCAGGACCTTTGCGGTATCCTCGATGGTCTCGCCGCGTCCGAGTTGCATGTCCGAGGCGGTGGCGATGGTCGAAGCGCCGCCCAGCTGACGCATGGCCGCGTCGAACGAGAAGCGGGTGCGGGTCGAGTTCTTCTGGAAGATCATCGCCAGGGTGCGGCCGGCAGCGGGGGCGTCGGCGTCGATCCGGCCCTTGGTCCAGCCCGCGCGCGCATCCTTTCGCCGGCGCGCCTCGTCGACGATGGCGCGCAGGTCGGCGGCGTCTAGCCGCCAGAGGTCCAGGAAATGCCTGGGCGAAGCCGAAGACGACATCAGGCGCGCTCGATCGCTTTTTCGGCATGGGCCTGCGCCCGCGCGGCCTCGCACGCGGCCTCGAACTTGTTCAGGGCCTCGCTGGCTTCCTGCAGGGTCATGATCAGCGCCGGCAGCAGGCGGATGCAGTTTTCACCGCCGCCGGCAATCAGCAGCTTCTGCTCGCGCGCTAGGGCCATGAAGGCGCGGTTGTTGGGGATCAGCTTGACGCCAATCAGCAGGCCCCGGCCGCGGATCTCTTCGATCACGTCGGGATAGCGGTCCTTCAGCCCGGCCAGCTGCTGGCCGAAATAGCCGGTCAACTGGCGCACGTGCTCCAAGAGTTCCGGCCGGGCGATCTCATCGAAGGCCGCCAGCCCCACCGCCATGGCCAGGGGATTGCCGCCGTAGGTCGATCCGTGCGTGCCGAAGGTCATGCAACTCGCGGCCTTGTTGCTGGCCAGGCAGGCGCCCACCGGAAAGCCGCCGCCTAGCGCCTTGGCCACGGTCATGACGTCGGGCGCCGCTCCCGGACCATTCATAGGCGAACAGCTTGCCGGTGCGCCCCATGCCGCACTGGATCTCGTCGTAGATCAACAGCGCGCCCTGCTCGTCGCACAGCCGGCGCATGGCCCGTAGTCGCTCATCGGAAAAGACGCGCGCGCCGCCTTCCCCCTGCACCGGCTCCAGCATGATGGCCGCCGTGGTCGGTCCCACCGCCGCCTTCAGCGCCTCCATGTCGCCGAACGGCAGGTTGACGTAACCGGGCAGTCGCGGGCCGAACCCGTCCAGATAGGCCGGATTGCCGCCGGCGTTGACCGCGGCGTAGCTGCGGCCGTGGAAGGCGCCTTCGAAGGTGATCACGTCGATGCGCTCGGGCGCGCCGCGGGCGGCCTGGTATTTGCGCGCGATCTTGAGCGCCAGCTCCACCGCCTCGGTCCCGGAATTGGTGAAGAACACCTGGTCGGCGAAGGTGGCCTCGCACAGCCGGTCGGCCAGGGCCTCCTGCTCCGGAATCCGGTAGATGTTGGACACATGCCACAGCTTCTTGGCCTGATCGTTCACGGCCTGCACCAGCGCGCGGGTGGCAGTGGCCCAAACCGTTGACGGCGATGCCGGCGACGCAGTCCAGATAGACATCGCCGTTGGTCGCATACAGGCGCACGCCCTCGCCGCGCTCGAAGGCGAGATCGCCTCGGCTGTACACGCCCATGACGTGGCTCACGGTCGGTTTTTGCGGGGATGCGGGGCCGGACAAGGGCGCCTCCCATAAAGGAAATATCCCCGGACGAAGCCGGGGACGGGAAGGCGGGCAGTTTTCGCGCTTGGCGAAGGCGCTGTCAATCACGCCCAAGCTGCGCCTCGAGCCAAAAAGTTCGTGCTGCAGTGCAACGCAAAGCTTGACTTATGCTGCATTGCAACATAGATATCGACTTGCCCGACCCGGGCAGTTTCCTCCCAGTGAACTGGCGGCGTCGCGGCGCCGCCATTTTGTTTTCTGGCCGGGGCGAGGCCGAGTATCCGTGTGAGGAGTATGTCATGAACCGCTTATTCGAACAGATAGAAGTCGCTGCCGACCATTCGGCCCTGCTGTTCCTTCTGGCCGCCTTTCCGGCCGCCGCGGTCGCGATTATCGCCGCCGCTTTCTAAATCGACCCTGTCGCGACGCGCGACGCACACGTCGGTTCGACCCGCGGATGAAATGTTGCGGCGCCGTCGTCGGCTGGGTTTTGGCGCGATCGGCAGCTGGACGGGGCGCCTTAAGGCATGGTCAACCCGAAGAGCCTATGTCGGGCCTTGATGCGCGGAACGCGCGATGAGAGGCCGACATGTCCGGACTGAACAGCAAGGCTCGTTTCAACCTGCAAAAGGCTTCGGTGCTTCTTCTGGAGTCGCCGTCGCACGGCCTGGACATCACCGCCCAGATCCTCGCCGCGCTCGGCGTGCGAAAGCCTCATCGCTGCAAGACGCCCGATGACGCCCTGAAGTTCGCCAAGACCTTGCCCCTTGATCTGATCGTATGCGACGGCAGCCTGCCGTTCGGCGGGGCCTATGAGTTCGTGTCCAATCTCAGACGCTCCGATCTGGAGCCCAACCGCTATTGCCCGGTGGTCCTGGTCGCCGGACATACGCCGGTTTCCATGGTGGGCCAGGCGCGCGACTGCGGCGCTAATTTCGTCATCGCCAAGCCGATCAGCCCGCGCGTGCTTCTGGAACGCATCATGTGGATGGGACAGGAAAGCCGACCTTTCGTGGAGTTGGCGTCCTACATCGGTCCGGATCGACGATTTCATAAGTCCGACGATACGGCGGCGAAACCCAGCCGTCGGCGGGACGACCAGGAGAGTCCCCGTATCCCAGACGTCGTAGACGCGTCCGCCACGGATTTGTCTGATGAAACTCCTGCCGCTAGGGCCCAATCATGAGCGCAATGATCGTCCGCCGCCCGGCCAACCGACTGGCCAAGTTGATCCGCGCCCCCGGCGGTCCCACGGTGGAACAGGCCCTGGCCGAAGCTGATCGACGCCTGAAGGACATCGCGGAGGCCGGCCGGACGGAGCTTCAGAGGCTGTTGCGAGATATTCACACGCTGGGGCAAGCCCTGGGCGCCTCACCCAACGAAGGACAGATCGACGCCCTCTACAGTCGAGCTGACGAGGTCTTGTCCATCGCCGAAGTCGCCGAGGCCCCCAATTTCGGCCCGGCTGCGCTGAGCCTGTGTGAGTTGCTCGACGGACTGAAGGCGCGCGGAGCCTGGAACCCCACGGCGGTCCAGGTTCACCTGGACGGCCTGAAACTGCTGGCCGACCCTTCCGCGGCCGGCTCCGCCGCGCAGACCCAGGCTGTGATCGAAGGCCTACGCCAAGTGGTTCAGCGCACTTTGCGTTAGGCGTCGGCCGTAGGGTCCCGTTAACCACAATCGTGATGCTGTGGCCCGACTGCTTCCAGCGGACCGCGCCGCCCCATGTCCAGCCTCAGGGCCCTAAAGCCCGCCCACCCGGCCCCCGACGTCGCCATCGCCATACCGGTGGCCCGTCCCCTGCTGCCGACCGCCGAAATGGTGTTGCCCTATTTGCGGGGAATGGACGAGCGACGCTGGTACTCCAACTGCGGGCCGCTGCTGATGGAGTTCGAGGATCGGCTGAAGGCCCGTCTGGCGCCTCAGGACCATCTGACCACGGTGGCCAACGCCACTCTGGGTCTGGTCTTGACCCTGCGGGCCTTGGGGCTCCCGGCGGGCAGCCTGGTCGCCTTGCCGTCCTGGACCTTCGTGGCCACAGCCCACGCCGTTCTGCAGGCTGGGCTTCAGCCCTGGTTCCTGGACGTGGACCCGCAAAGCTGGAGCCTGACCCCGGACATTGTGCGCGAGGCCCTGGCGCGCGCGCCCGCTCCGGTATCGGCGGCTATTGTGGTGTCGCCCTTCGGCAGGCCGCTGGACATGACCGCCTGGACCGCCTTCAGCCAGGACCGTGGCCTGCCGGTGGTGGTCGACGCCGCCGCGGCTTTCGACACCGTGCATGAAACGCCCTTGCCCACAGTGGTCAGCCTGCACGCCACCAAGGTGCTGGGCGTGGGCGAAGGGGGCTTTGTCGCTTGCCGCGACGAGGCGTTCGTCGAGCGCGTGAGGGGCCTGACCTCCTACGGTTTCAAGGGCACGCGCCAATCCCAGTACGCGGCCACCAACGCCAAGCTCAGCGAATACGCCGCCGCCGTCGGCATGGCGAGTCTGGACGGCTGGGCCACCACCCGCATGCGTTACGGCCTGGTGGCCCAAGGCCTGAGGATCGCGCTCAGCGCGACCCCGGAGGTCCGGTTCCAGCCGGGCTGGGGCTCGCACTGGGTGTCCAGCGTCTGCGTGGTGCAACTGCCTGAGGGCTCGGCGGACCGCGTGCAGCGGCGGCTGGAACGGGAAGGCGTGGCGACCCGCCACTGGTGGGCGGGCGGCTGCCACGGACAACCGGCCTTCGCCGGCCTGCCGCGCACGTCGCTGCCGGTCACCGAGGCGCTGGCGCAATCGACCCTTGGCCTGCCCTACGCCATGGACATGCACGGCCGCACCATCAGTCGCGTCGCCGAGGCGGTGAGCCGCGCCGTGCGGGCGGGCTGACAGGGCGAGACAGGAGCAGGACATGGATCTCGGGGAACGCGCGCCGGCCTGGACGCTCAATCGCCCGCCGATGGACGAGCCGGTGCTGGACAATGTCCTGCGGCGTGGAACGCACCTGTTCGATCGGCCGGTGGACGCGGCGGCGGCGGCCGATCTGCTTGCCGATCTGCGCGCCGAGCGCCGCTACGACGAGAGCCTGTTCCTCGAGCGAGGCCGAGTTCGACGCCGATCCGCAATTCCGCGGGGTCAATCCGCGCCCGGGACGCAACCTGCTGGAAAAATACGCGGGCAGGCTGGGGTTCGTGGAGCAGGCGCCGGCAGATCGTCTCGGCGCTCACCGCGCTGTTCGGCCCCGACTATGAGTTGATCGACCGCAAGATCGTGTGCGGCGTGCCGGCCAAGTCGATTCCGGCCTGGCTGAAGGCGCGCATCATCGGCAATCCGGTCAACAACCTCGGCGCCTATGTGAAGCCGCAATATCGCGACGTGACCTATTTCTATGGCATCGACTTCCACCAGGACCTGATCGACTTCAAGGACCGCGACGCCGATTTCATCACCCTCTACGTCTATCTGCATCCGGTGACCCGGGCCGACGCGCCGCTGCACGTGCTGGAAAACACGCATGCCTTGGGCGCGGCGGTGTTCCCGCACGACCTGACCAAGCAGGCGGACGGCTGGCTCTATCGCAACGGCGCGATGGGCGAGATGCGCGCGCCGCAGACTCGTGCTGACCGGCGACGCGGGTTTACTGCGCCCTGTGGCACGCCTGCACCCTGCACGGCACCCAGCCCGACGCCGCCGACCACGAGCGGATATCCCTGCGCTACCTGATCGGTCCGAAGGCCGGAACGCGCGGCGGCATCCACGCGGTGAACGAGGCCCTCGGCGTTCCCCTGCGCCTGAGCGACACGCGGGTGGACCTGGACGCGCGCGGCGCGGCGGCGATCAAGGCCAATGCGGTGAACCGGGCTTAGGGCCGGTCTCCAAGCTCAGCCCTCCGCTGGCGCTCCGGGCGTTCGTTGCGGCGATCGACAAATCCTTGTCGATCGCATGCGCCGCGCCGAGGGCGCGACGCCGCAGCTCACCCCTCAAGGTCCAGCGAATACCCCGCCGAGCGCACCGTGCGGATGGGGTCGTTCTCGATTTCCTGGTTCAGGGCCTTGCGCAGGCGGCCGATGTGCACGTCCACGGTGCGGGCCTCCACATAGACGTCCGAGCCCCACACGGCGTCCAGCAGTTGTTCGCGGCTGAACACTCGGCCGGGGTGCTGCATCAGATAGTCGAGCAGACGGAACTCGGTGGGGCCAAGATGCACCTCGCGCGCGCCCCGGCGCACCCGGTGGGCGACGCGGTCGATGGTGATGTCGCCCTGGCGGATGCGGTCCTCCGCCAGGCCCGGCCGGATGCGGCGCAGCACCGCGCGGATGCGGGCCGTCAACTCACTCATGGAGAAGGGCTTGACCACATAATCGTCCGCCCCGGTGTCCAGGCCGCGAATGCGGTCAGTCTCCTCGCCGCGGGCGGTGAGCAGAATGATGGGAATGTTGCGCGTCTCCGACCTTGAGCGCAGTCGCCGACAGACCTCGATGCCCGACACCTTGGGCAGCATCCAGTCGAGCACCACCAGATCGGGCAGGCGCTCGTCGACCAGCATCAGGGCTTCCTCGCCGTCCTGAGCCAGGGCGACCTCGTAGCCCTCCTTGTCCAGGTTGTACTGCAGCAGGGTGGCCAGGGCGTCCTCATCCTCGACCACCAACACGTAAGGCGTCACTCGGCTGTTTCCTTACTCGACGGTGGACCGTTGCAGGGCGTCCCATTTGGGACGTTCGGACACAAGCTCTTCGCCGGTGATCTCGAAGTGC